>CAZCIB010000001.1:0-49523 GCA_964498755.1 uncultured Pseudobdellovibrionaceae bacterium
TCTTAATCTAATACCCGATTGTATTAAAATTCACAAGCGCGATATTTGCATAGCAGATAAGCGGTATGGGAAAAACTAATATTAGAAATTTCGTGTACTAGTGGGGGTGAAGGACAAACGGTGGTCCTTTTTAAAAATTATTGAAGGCAAGCCGAAGTTGAGGGTGTGTTATCAAGGCTTGCCGCCAAACAAGAAACGAAAAGGGGATGTGCCTTGTGCGCGTCCCTTTATTTTTTGGCGGAAAAGCTTTCCACCGACTTTATGGCGTCCGAGAGCCCGGAACGCTCGACTGCGACGCCCTCCGGAAATGCGCCGAGCAGCCGCGATGGCAATCCCGCGTCCATCATAACGAAAACGCCGCTGTCATTTGCGCCCCGTATCAACCGGCCGAAAGCCTGTTTCAGGCGCAGGCGCGTAATCATTTCATCGTATTGTCTGTCTCCAAATCGCTTGCGGCGCGCTTTGTGCAGGATTGTCGGACGCGGCCACGGGACGCGGTCATAGACCAGAAGGCGAAGCGATTCGCCCGGCACGTCAACGCCGTCCCGCACGGCGTCCGTTCCCAGGAGGCAGGCATGCGTGTCCTCCCGGAACATATCTACAAGCGTCCCGGCGTTAATGTCATCGGCATGCTGGGCGTAAAGGGGAATGCCCGCCGCCTCAAGCGGTCCCTGTATCTTTTCGTGCACGGCCCGCAGCCTTTGAATAGCGGTGAAGAGGCCGAGCGCCCCGCCCTGAGCGGCCAGAAACAGGGCGCGGTAAGCGCTGGCGACCTGCGCGAGATCGTTCCTGTTGACGTCGGTAATGACGATGACTTTCGCGTTTTTCGCGTAATCGAAGGGCGAAGGCGTTTCGAAAAGCACAGGCGCATGCGTCAGATAGTCTGCGCCTGTTCGCTCTCTCGCCGCGTTCCAGTCCTGTTCTTCATCGCCCGTATTGTCGCGCAAGGTCGCCGAAGTCACTGTCACGCCGTGAACATGCGGGCGCAGACTGGCCGCGAACGGAGCCATCGGATCGACGTAGTGGCGGTAGAGCCCGACATCGATGGCCTGTCCGTCGACGCGTTCAATCTCCATCCAGTCGATGAAGCTTTCTTGAGAGTTTTCCCCCTCCCAACTCTCCCCCGCCTGCGCGGGGACGACTGAGAGCGTTTCCAGCATCCTGATCCAGGCCTGAAGCGTTAATTGCCTTAAGCCCAGAGCCGTGCAGACATAGTCGATCCGCTTGCGCGTATCCTCTTCCAGATCGCCCGTATCGTCTTCCAGTTGGGCCCGAAGTTTTTTAACAAGCAGCTTGATCGGCTGTTCCACATCCCGCAGGGCTTTTTTAAGAAGCACGGCGGATTCGGCGACGCTGTCGGTCAATGGAAACGTGTCGGTCTCAAGCGAGTAGGGCGTATCCTGACCGTCGGCGCGGGCATGGACCTGTAAATAAACGGCGTAGAGAAATTTTTCCGCCGGACCTGAAGGCAGGCCGGATTTGATGCGCTTGCTCCAGCCCTGACCGGTGAGTCCCTGCGCGGCGATTTCGATCCGGCCCAGCATCGCTTCGGCCTGCGGGTCGTCTTCAATCAAACCCTCAATGCGTTTTCTAAGGCCTCGCGCGCGGCTGCGTCTGGCGCCTTCCGCGCCCATCAGCCAGCGTCTCAGCTCCTGCGTTTCTTTTGCAGTCAAATGCGCGGCGAAGGCGCTGTCCGCGGCGTCGAACAAATGGTGGCCCTCATCGAATACGATGCGTTTGGGCAGATTGCTTTCCGGCCCGCTTGTCGCCGCCGAGATCATCACGAGCGCGTGATTGGCGACGACGATCTGCGCGCGCTGGCTCTTGCGGATCGAGCGTTCGACGAAGCAGCGGTGATAATGATCGCAGGCGCCGTAAATGCATTCCCCGCGCCTGTCGGATAAACCAACCGTTTGCGCGCGCCCAAGAAGCCCGGGAAGCCAGCCGGGAAAGCTGCCTCCGGTTAAATCTCCGTCGGGGCTGGCCTGCACCCAGCGCGTCATAAGCCCGGCGGCGACCGCCTGATAGGGATAACGCGCGAGTCCGCTCGCCGCCGCGCTTTCTTCAAAATTCAAAAGACAAAGATAATTTTCGCGACCCTTTCGGATCGCGCTGCGCACGTTTTTAATGTCCCGTTCCGGGTAGAGCCGGTCAAGCTCGCTTTCGATCTGTCTTTGCAGGTTTTTGGTGTAGGTGCTGATCCATACAGATCCCTCGTTCTTTTCCGCCCAGACGCTCGCCGGCGCGAGATAGCCGAGCGTCTTTCCGGTCCCCGTTCCCGCTTCGGCGAGAACGGTGTGGGGCGAGGCTTGCCCCTTATCATAACCTCCCTTTGTTTCATGACCCCCCTCCTGGCCTCCCCCCTTTGCAAGGGGGGAGGAATTACACTCATATTCTCCCCCCTCTTCGGGGGGAGAGTTAGAGGGGGGTGTAGAATGCGAGGGGTAAGAGATATCCACCGGTCTGAACATTGCCGTCATTGCGCTGGCGTAATCTTTCTGCTGCGGGCGCTCTTCAGACGCGTCGCCGAGCAGAGATTTCAGTCTCTCCCGCGCTTCCTCGCCCGTGACCGGGTGATGCGCGGGCGGGGCGGGCGGCGCTTCTTCCGCCCATTCCGGCAGCTTGTCCCAGACATTAAGCGCCTTGCGCGCGTCGAGCGGGCGTTCGGGGTCATAAACCTCGCCAAGAGCCTGAAAGACGAACGGCGTCCACGGCCAGCCCTTTCCGTTGAGGCCCATGACTTCGGCGATGGATAAAAGCCTGTCGCGGTTCGGCAGCTTCGGGAGATCGGCGAGCAGAGCCTGCGCGCATTCATAGAGCGCGAGCGGCATGTCCTCGGCCTGCGCGGGTACGGAAAGACCAAGCGTTTTGGCCAACCCGCGCGTTGTCGGCGTACAGAACTGCGCCGGATGGACGAAGGCGAAAAGTTCCAGCGCGTCGTAGCTGAGGAAGTTTTCCGCGCCGATCCTTGCCCTTGTAAACGGCGCGTGGCAGACAATCGCCGCCTTGCCCTTCATGTACCCGCCCGCGAGCTTGAGGCTCATCTCAAGGCATTCGCCCTCGGAATCGAGAATATGCGCCCTCAATGCCGATACCGTCAGGCAGGGCGCGTCCGGCAGCGCCACAGGCGTATCAGTTGTTCGAGCGGGGTCGGAAATCATATATACTGTTTAGCATGGTTTTTTTCACTTTCGAAAGGGCGAGAAAATGAAAGGCGTTTCGGATCTCTGCAAGGCATTCGCAAGGTGTTGCAATAACAGGGTATTTAAACCTTTTGGGGAGAGGTTGAGGCTGTTGGCGCAATGCCAGAAGCCTGAACAGGATCAGTTAGAAAGGGACAACGGGCCGGATTAATTAGGGTCCGCTCATTCCGGGCGGAGGCGCTGCGGCAGGCACTGCGGTGGCGGGTTCTTGTGCAGACGCGTCAAGCGCAGGTTCCACGCTTACAATCGTGAAGCCGCCGGCCGCATCATTAAACTTGGCTGTAACAAGGTCGGAAATGTCATAACCTTGATCCAGAAGCGCCGCGCCCATCAGATCCTGATTGTTTGCCGCCACATCAGCGAGCGCTTCTTCTTGCAGCTTTTCTATGATTTCCTGGGATATTTCCCCGTACTGCGCAACGCCGAGCTCCATCAGGACATCCTTCTGGCCGTCAGCCTGAATGTTTTCAATGCCTGTGATCTTCCCTTCATTCACCGTGATTTCTGCGCCCATGAAAAGCTTGCTGCTGGCTCCCGTCGGGTCTTGCGCTATAAATTGGATTTGATAGCTCCCGTTGGGCGCGCGGCCAATTTCGTTCGTTATTCCGTCCGTTATTCCGTCCACGATCTGTCGCGCGAGTTCTGGCCCTTCGCCTTCGAGGCTTTCGTGCTTCCGGACTTCCTGCACTATGGCTGCTGCGAAACCATTAGGGTCAAGTCTATCGCCCGGATTTTCTATAATCGCAGATATTGTTTGTTGCGGACCATCCTTGGTAATATTCATGTCGTTGGGTTCAGGTTGTTTTACGGTCATGTAAAACGTGCTGCCTTCTCTTTCGCCTCGCATGAATTCCGCAACGTCGGGGCTGTTTTGCATCAGGTCGGAAACGTAGGCGCCCGCCTGGTTTAAAAGGACCTCTCCGTCATTGCCCAGGCGAGGCGATCCGTCGGGGTTTGTGCAAATGAGCGGGGGAGCATGTATTCCATTGTTCTTAAAATCTTCGTCGGAAACGTAAGTCAGCGCGGCGTCCTTCCCGACATTCACCTCGATATTGCCATCCGGGCTCATCGTAACGGGCACGCTGACGATGTAGTTTCCTTCTCCGTTATGCGTATCGCGAACGATCATTGTGACATGAGAGTCGTAGCCCATGCCCGGCTGTCTCTCGAATTGTCCTCTAAAATCCGATTCCGTGAGCATGGCCTCAATTTTATTTGTAATTTTTTCCGCGATAGCCGGAGCATCGCCTTCCAGATTTTCTCCGGGAGTATTCGTCGGCTCGTGTCCGTCCTGCATGATGCCGGTCAGGTTTGGGCCGAAATCTTCAAGGGGTATAAAGTTGACGTCTTTTGTCGGCGCTACGCGCTCAAGCTGTTCAATATCCGGCTGCATAATTTTCTCCCGCACATTTAATATACGTCCAGCCTACAGCTTAAAAGTTACGTAAATCTAAATATGCATATAACCAGCTGAATTCATTTGTTTTTTGGCGGAATAAACATCTCCGGCGTATCGTCCGGCCATTGTTCGACATAGAGCGATGTCGACGGAAAGGCGAAGGACGTTCCGGCGCGGTTCTCGACGATATCCTTGATCTCAAAGGCCAGCTTTTCCTTGATCTCCAGCCATTCGCCCCAGACGGTCGTCTTCGTAAAGCAGTAGACCATGATGTCGATGGAGGAGTTGTTAAAGCTGTCGACCCGCACGAAGGTCGAGACGTTCTCCGGCTTTTCAAAATCGTCGTTGTTCTTAATGTAGTCGGTGATGCCGTTGCGCACTGTTTTTAACTGATCCACTGTCGTGCCGTAAACGACGCCGATTACCCAGTAAATCCGGCGGTGGGTCATGCGGCTGAAATTCGTAACGGCGGCGTCGGACAATTGCGCGTTCGGAACGTGCACAGGGGCCTTGTCGAAGCGGCGCACCTTGGTCGAGCGGAAGCCTATATCCTCGACCGTGCCCTCGACGACGCCGTCAACCTTGATCCATTCGCCGGGCTGAAAGCGCTTTTCGGCGATAATCGTAGCGCCGCCGATCAGGTTTTTGAACAGATCCTGCGCGCCAAGCGCCACGGCTGCGCCGAACAGGCCGAGACCGGCCAGCAGCGGACCGACGGCAATGCCCCAGATTTCGAGAATAACCGCGCCTGCTATGAAGAAGAGCATAACGCGCAGCACCCGGTACAGCCATTGCACCATGAGCGGGGTCAAAACTTTTTCAAGCTTGCGCGACATATGACTGATGGGCTCGAGCGCGCGGTAAATGCCCCAGAATATGGTGAAAGCGATCAGTGAGCGCAAAAGACGGCTGAAGACAAGATCGACGTTCTCGTCGAGCTGCATATACTGTCCCGCGAAAAACACGCCCATCACGATCGGGATGAACTTGATCGGCGGGATCAACGCGTCGATGACTTTATCGTCAACGCGCGTATCGGTGTTTGAGGACCAGGCATGTAGCTTGTGCAAGACGTATTTGCTGAAAATTCCCCGGATCAGCATGAAGGCGGCAAAGATCAGGACGCCAATGATAATCTGGCCGATATCGACGCCCATAAAGCCGTTTTTCCAGACCTGAACGACGATATCCCAGAATTCGTCGAGGCCGTCGATTTCCGTGACTTCCTGTTCTTTGGCGTCTTTTTCGCCGCCAGAATTGCCATTTCCAAATAAAGACTGCATCATTCACCTGATTAAAGGCGCCACAATAGCTTTATATAAACAGATCGTCCAGATTGTTTCGAAACACATGCCCGATAAGCTGAACCTATTACAAGAAAAGCTCCTGACTATGCGCGCTGAACTGGCGGCGTTGATCGAGAGTACTGAAGACTCGCGCGCGCCTGTCGAGCTCGACCAGACATTGCAGGGACGCCTGTCGCGGCAGGACGCGCTGATGCAGCAGGAAATGGCCAAGGAAAGCCACCGCCGCAGGGAGCTTGAACTAAAACGCATTAATGCCGCGCTTGAACGCATGGAAAAGGGCGACTACGGGTATTGTGTGCGCTGTGACGAGGAAATCGCGGAAAAGCGTCTTGCGCTTGATCCGGCTACGCCGGTATGCGTTAATTGCGCGGGATGACAGGTTAAAGGAACAGCAAAATGCCCAGAACCGCATACGTCAACGGTCGCTTTGTCCCGCACTGCGAGGCCAGCGTTCATATCGAGGACCGTGGCTTTCAGTTCGCTGACAGCGTCTATGAAGTCATCGGCTGTATTAACGGCGATATGGCCGATATGCGCGGGCATCTGGACCGGCTGGAACGCTCGCTTAAAGAGCTGCGCATCGTCATGCCCGTCCGCCGCGCCGTGTTTCCGTCCCTGATTAAGGAACTGCTCCGCCGCAACAAACTCAGGAACGCCGCCGTGTATATCCAGGTCAGCCGGGGCGCGGCGCCGCGCGACTTTAAATTCCCTTCCGATGAACCTTTACCGACGCTCGTGATAACCGCAAGGCCGTTTGCGTTCGACGCGAAACCCGTTTCGAAAAAAGGGATCAAGGTGATTACACTGCCGGATCAACGCTGGGCGCGGCGGGATATTAAAACCACGAATTTGCTACCCTCAGTGCTTGCGAAACAGGCCGCCGCAGAAGCCGGGGCAGGGGAGGCGTGGATGATCGACGGCGAGGGCAACATTACCGAAGGCTCCTCCAGTAACGCATGGATCGTGACGAAGGATGGTAAACTTGTGACCCGTAACGCCACACATGCGATTTTAAAAGGCGTCACCCGCACGGCGATTTTGCCGATCCTTAAAGACAGTAATTTAGAACTCGAGGAACGCGCCTTCACGCCCAAAGAAGCCTATGAAGCCGTTGAAGCGTTTACCTCAAGCGCGACGTCGCTGATCATGCCCGTGCTGGAAATCGACGGTCATCCGGTCGGAGACGGCAAGATCGGTCCCGTGACCACGCGGATTTACAACGCCTACCGCGATTATGTGCGCGGGAAGCGCGGTGCGCATGTGGGGTGGGAGGTATAGCCCGAAATCGGGGACGGAGTAATAAACGAATTTTTACTTCGTCCCCATTGGATTCGGGTTGGCTCCGTACAAAATAATATTCTTGAAAAAAAGATTATTTTCTATAATGTTTTTGTTTTTTTGCGAGACGGAGAATGGTCAAAGATATTTTCATCGGTAAAGCATCGGGTGTACAGGACACGCCTGAAACTCTCAAGGTGTATGGGATGCCGTTTGACACAGGTCTGGCGCCTAATCCTTACGGAGGAATTATGACGCTGGCTTTGTGTAAACCAAAATTGCGCGGGCCTGCCATGGCTATCGGTGGGAAAGAATGGATTATTGGCATGGGCCCGGCGAGAGCGTATTTGCCTGACGGTCGCGTAGAGGATTGGCGCGACAGGGTCGTGCATGTGATGATCCCGGATGAGCGTATGACCTATGACCAGTACTTTCACGATCCACGTTTTAAGGATATAAAGCGCCCTGACAGCCATAGCCATCCTGGTGACGCAATCTATTTCGAAGGAGATGAGGGGTACGCAATCGTTCCGGTTTTTAATGACGTACATAAAGCGGATGCTAACGGTCAGCTTAGCTCGGTTTTTTATGCAAAAGACATAAGCGCGCCATGGGTCATTGCTGCGGATTTAAAAAAGCATGCGTGGTATTTTGGGGGCAATGCGCCAAAGTTGCCTGAGCAATTTTTGGGTACGCGTCTGTTGACGTGCGGTAGGCGAGGTCATTCAAATATTTCGAATCCTGATTTAATCGGCGCTTTTAAAGATTGGCTTATATCGACTTATACGCCGGGGGTTCACGGCAGGCCACGTCAGGAAAATCTGCTTAAAACGTATCGATATCCGCGTGATTTCCTGCCGTCGTTTGAAGCAGCCTAACGCACAAGCAGCACGTGATAGAAAATATAATCTCCGTCGAGGCCTGCGGGCGTCGTGTCCACCTGAAAACAGCCTGAGCGTTTACCCGCGGGCAGATCGCCGCCGCCGCCCCCGTCGCCGAGAGCCATATCCGTTGTGAACGCGCCTGTGAAAACGCCATCATACCCGGCCTGCGTAAACGAATCGGTGAGAGGGTGGGACAGGCCAAGCTCGCGGTTGATTGACTGGCACATATCGGATGTGGCGTTCGTATAGAGCGCGAGCAGTTCCGTCCCGCCCGTGCCGATGTCCTGAACCGCGCCGGTCACAAACCGCCAGCTTGCGCCCGGCCAGTTGAGGCCCGCGCCGGACTGGCTGAAAACCTGGCATTCGGGAACTTCCGGCGTATGTTCATAGGCGTCCGCGTCGCCCGCGACGAAAAAGCTGACGTCGTTTTCGCTGCATCCGCCGGTTAATTGCAATTTGCGGATCGCCTGTTCAATGCTCGCGGCCGTGCGCAGGATTTGCGTGCCCTTGATGCGTTGCTGTTCGAATTCGCCTGTCTGGTCGGATTTGCTCCCGCCGCGCGAGAGCGTCAGCGTCAGCGCGCCCATAAGGACAATCGCAAGCAAAACGAACCACAGGGCGTTACCGGATTGAGAGTTATTCATTCTTTTATCTTAACCGCGAAGGCGCGAAGGGGAGAAGGAATTTTTTGAAGTGCCTGGCGCAACTGTGTTGCAGCTGGCCTTTATTTTTTATATCGTCATCCCGTTGAAAAACGGGATCCATTCGTTGGGAATCATAGTCACTATGGATCCCGGCCTTCGCCGGGAAGACGTCAGGAGAGAACAGGAAAATGACAGCAATTGATTGCGAAACTGCAAATGCCTGCCGCACATGGCCGTTTGAGGAAGCCAAAAAGATCATCGCGCGCATGAACGGTAAAGCGCCGGAAAAAGGCTATGTCCTTTTTCAGACAGGCTACGGCCCTTCCGGCCTGCCGCATATCGGCACGTTTGGCGAGGTTGCGCGTACAACGATGGTCAGGCATGCGTTCGAGGAGCTCTCAGATATCCCGACGAAGCTGATCTGTTTTTCCGATGACATGGACGGCTTGCGTAAGGTGCCGGGCAACGTCCCGAACCCGGATACGCTGGCCTCCAATCTCGGCAAGCCGTTGACGCAGATCCCGGACCCTTTCGGAACGCATGAGAGCTTCGCGCATCATAACAACGCGAAACTGCGCGAATTCCTCGACGGGTTCGGTTTTGATTACGAGTTCACGTCTTCCACGGAATATTACACGAGCGGACGGTTTGACGCCGCGCTTCTCAAGATGCTCTCAAAGTATGAAGAGGTCAGGCAAACGGTTCTGCCGCTGCTTGGCGAAGAGCGCCGCCAGACCTATTCCCCGTTCCTGCCCATATCGCCTAAAACAGGACGCGTATTGCAGGTCCCCATTTTGGAAACGAACGCCGAAGCGGGCACGATTGTTTTTGAGGACGAGGACGGGGCGAAAACCGAACTGCTCGTCACCGGCGGGCACGTGAAATGCCAGTGGCGGCCCGACTGGGCGCTGCGCTGGTACGCTCTTGACGTTGATTACGAAATGGCCGGGGAGGATCTGATTTCCTCCGCCGAAATGGCCGGGAAGATCACGGAAATCCTCGGCGGCAAAAAGCCCGCGGGCTTTCATTACAAGCTTTTCCTCGACGAGCAGAACCAGAAGATTTCCAAGTCCAAGGGCAACGGCCTGTCGATGGAGGAATGGCTGACCTACGCGCCGCATGAGAGTCTGGCCTATTACATGTATTTGCGCCCGACTTCGGGGAAGAAGCTCTATTTCGACATCATCCCGAAGGCCGTGGACGAATATATTACCTACGTCCATAAACTCCCCGAACAGGAGGGCGCGGACTCGCTGGAAAACCCGGCATGGTATATTCATGGCGGCGCGATCCCGAACAGCCAGTTCACGCCTGTGTCTTTCGCGCTGCTGTTAAATCTGGCCAGCGTCGCCGACGCGCGCGACGAGAGCCGCATGTGGGGCTTTATCCGCCGCTACAAGCCCGACGCCACGCCGGAGAATTATCCTTTCCTCGGACGTCTAGTTAAATACGCGGTGAAGTATTACGAGGATTTCGTGCTTCCCAATAAGAAATACCGCCTGCCAGACGAGAGAGAAACGCGCGCGATGAACGATCTGGCCGCCCGTCTTAAAGCATTGCCTGAAGGCGCCGATCTCGACGCGCTGCAAACCGAGGTTTTCTCGGCCGGAAAAGAAAATGGCTACGATAAGAAAGAGTTGCGCGAATGGTTTCAGGCTCTGTATCAGGTTCTGCTCGGGCAGGATCAGGGCCCGCGCTTCGGTTCTTTCATCGAGCTCTACGGCAAGGATGATACGACCGCGCTCATAGAGGACGCCCTCGAAGGGAAGTTCGTCTCCGAGGCGGCTTGAAGCGCGCTTACCTAGACGCTTTTAATCCGAAGGTCATCGGAATATCGGGCCCGCCTTCGGGAAGTTTCCACCAGCCCTTTTTCTGCGCGGGGGCCATCTCCGGCCACATGCGGAAGAAGAGGTCCGGGTATTCCTCAAGCCTTTCGATCGTCAACCCCGCATTAATCAGCGCGTTGATAATTTCCTCAAGACTGTGCGCCCATTCGAAGTTTTCGGTATGCGTAAGCTTTGCCTCTCCTGTGTAGGAATATTCATTATCCCAAAATTTGGCGCCACTGTTGAAATAGCTGTGCTGAACCGAGAGATCATTGTTTTTTGTGTTTTGCTCGAGCGTAAAGGCGAACGGATGCGTATCTATCACATAGAAAATTCCGCCCGGTTTGAGGTGCTTTGCGACAACGTTCGCCCATTTGTCCAGATCGCTCAACCAGCAGAGAACGCCATAGGTGGTTACGACGCGGTCAAAGGTTTTGCTGAGATCGAGTTTCAAAACATCGCTTTCAATAAATTCAACCGGAGTGTCTGTTTCCTTGCTGAGTTCCCGCGCCCGCGCGATGGCCTTGGGAGAGAAATCGACAGCCGTAACCTTCGCGCCGCGCCGCGCCCATGAAATCGAATCCATGCCGAAATGACACTGCAAATGAAGCAGCGTTTTCCCGGAAACGTCTCCAAGCGCGTTCAGCTCGTATTCCTCGAGCGTGCAAGCGCCTTTTTTAAAGGCTTCGATATCGTACATTTCCGGCGCGTTCTGGTGAATCTCAGTTCGGTTATCCCAGTTCTTGCGGTTGGTTTCGATGTGATCGGTCATTGTTTTGTTATCCTTCAGGCAATACGAATTTTTTCTCTGGAAATCCCATGCCTTCCTTATCGTAACAATCGCCTTTCTTCACGGGCGCGGCGGGGCTCCAGTACGTGACGAGTTCGGATAGGTCCGGGCGGTCGCGCTCTTTCGGCTCTTTTTGCGGCGTTCCGATATAAATGAACCCGGCGACGTTGTCGCGGCCGTCAAGGCCGAGGCTCTCGCGCACGTCCTCATGATAGGCGTACCATTCGGACAGCCAGTGCGCGGCGAAACCGCTCGCGTTCGCGGCCAGAATGAGGTTCTGACAGGCCGCGCCGGCGCTCAGCATCTGTTCCCACATCGGGTGCTTGCCCTTGCGGATGCGCGAGATGACGCCGACAATTACGGGCGCTCTCGTAAAACGTTCCGCTTCCAGATCGAGTTTTGCAGGTTCAGCATCCGGGTGATCTTTTTGATAGGCCGCGCGGAGAATGTCGCCGAGTCGGGTGCGGTTCTCGCCCTCGATCACAAGAAAATGCCACGGGAACATTTTGCCGTGATCGGGCACGCGCGCGGCGGCCGTTAAAATCGTCTCTAACTGTTCTTTCGAAGGTCCCGGTTCACCTAAGTTTTTCGCCTCGACCGTCCGCCGCCGCAGGAGATAATCCA
Source organism: uncultured Pseudobdellovibrionaceae bacterium (assembly GCA_964498755.1). Lineage (GTDB taxonomy): Bacteria > Pseudomonadota > Alphaproteobacteria > Micavibrionales > Micavibrionaceae > RZZS01. The sequence goes on from CAZCIB010000001.1 coordinate 11,956, forward strand.
GCGTCTCCGGCGATTTCCGCCCCGCAACCGGGTTGTCGATTTCTCGCGTGCCCATAAATAACAAAGCCCCTCGTTGACGTTCAACCAAGGGACTTAGCAGTGGACAGGGCAGGGGTCAATGGGGGGAAGTCTTTAACCGCCGGGACCTGCGCCCAGACCGGTAATATCAACTGTCGCCGTTCCGCCGGGACGGACAAGTTTGTCCATGGCCTCCTGTGCGCGATCAACAACCTGCCCCTGAAGGGTTGGGTCTTCGCCGATATCAGCAATTGTACGATCAATTGTTCCCAGAACAGTATTCACGCGTCCAACGTTCACTCCGCTGAACTCACCTTTGAGGCTGGCCTCGGCGGCGCTCTTTGTGCCCGTCTCGAGCCCCCGGGCTATGAAGGCCACTTCTCCCTCCGGTTGCCCGATTGCTGTCTGAACTCCCGCCGCCAGGCGATTTGATACCACGTCCGGTAAATCACCAACGTAGGCTTCAAGCCCGCCAACGACCATAGAACCCACAGGGTTTTGCATCCCGCTCAGGCTTGATCCCGCCGCCGCAGCCCCGGGATGAATTGTCGCGTCAATTCTAATGATCTGATCATTCCAGTCGACCGGGTCCTCACCACCGATAACGCCTGTCGCGCTGATCGTCGGATTGCCCGTATCCGCGCCTTCCAGCTCCGCGCCCACATAGATTTTTCCGCCGTCGACTGTCTTCGCAATGCCGCTCGCTACGTCCCTTTGCGCCGCAGTAACTTGAGCCGTGTCAATTTCAGGGGCCTGTAAGGTCGCCAGAAGCCCGTCCCGCGCCGCTTCTGGTAAATTAAAGGCATAGACGGATGTTTCAATGTCCGAGACCAGCGCACCGTTTCTCTCTACTTCGCTGTCGGCTGTAACCGAGTGCAGCGTTCCGTCCTCGTTAATCCTGACCATCAGCGTATTGTCCGCCGAAACGGGCGCGTCTCCGGCCATCTCTCTCAAAGACTGTCCATCCATTGCGGATTGCAGGTTTTGTATAAATGGCGCGCTTTTCACATACGGCCCCGCCGCTTCCCAGAAGACGTCTTTGAGCGTATCCCCCGTAGCGGCAAGCTGCGCACCCGAAATGATCGAAGGGTTCAGCGTTGCCATCGGCGTCGCGCCTTCCGCAACGTCGTGCCCGGCGAAATAAGACACGTTCATTTCAGTGTCCGGCGCATCGGCCTGTCCGGGCTGATAAAGCGTATCCATGTCGATGACGATCGTAAAATCGCCGCCAGCTTTTTCGATAAGCGGGGCGAAGTTGCCGGGATGAACGGCGCCTGCAATAGGGTTAACAACTGTTGTTTGCGCTGTTGCCATTTTTTTAATTCGTCCAGTTTAAAGCCGGAGGCGGCGTCGCGGCGACCTCCGGCGCTCTTTCGGGCGCTGGCGCAGGATCGTCTTCAACCTCGGGGCCTCTGGCCGCTTGCCTTTGCTTTGCCGCAGCGCCGCCCGGTTCTCTGAGCTCCGGCGAGGTAGCGCCCGGTGGCTGGGGATCATCCGCCTTAGCCGGTTCGTCGTCCGTGTAGGCGGCCGCGACTTCCGCGTCTTCCTCTGCAAGCGAGGGGTCGGGATCTTGCGCCTGCTCTTCCAGACTTGCAACTTCCCTGTTAATGCCGGGCGTGTCCGTTTCCAGTTCGGCGTCTTCGGTGGGCGCATCATCTGCAGGTTCATCCGCAGTCGGTTCCGGAGGCTCTGCGGCGTTCGCTTCGCCCATGAACATCCGTTTCAGAAAATCTCCGCCCGCCGCGCCGCCAGCCATACCCAGAACGAAGCCAATGGCGCCCAGGATAAACCCGGCGAGGGGAATTCTGCTTATTCCTAAGGCATCTGCAAAGCCTGTGAACATTTTCATGCCCAGCATGCCGCCCACGAGGCCGCCTCCTGCCGTGGCCGCCAGATCGGCGTTGTCGTCGATTTGCGCTGTATTGGCTGCCGTTCCGCCAAGGAAGTTACCGATTCCCGATCTTTGGAACCAGGCAAGAGCGCTGTCAAAACGATCACTTTCAAGAAAACTTCCAAGATTGTTTTTGGTCTCCTGATCGAGTTCAACCAAAGCGGATGCCGCAAGCTTCAGGCTGTCTCTTGTGCTTCGAATAATATCTGCTGGGTCTTGCGGAGGCGTCTGTCCTTCCTCTGGCGCATCAGCCGCCGGGGCCTCCTCCCCGAGGCCAAGCGCGCCCGTCGCCATGTCCGTCATCGTTTCCAAGACGATCGTTTTTTGATCCGACGTAATTGTTTCGTTAGCTACCAAATTGTCGAGATGCGAATCCAGCGCCATTAATCCCCCAAGTGGATCTTCAGGGTTGATAAAAACGTCAACTTGCTCTTCGCTTGTATTGGCCAGTACGTCGAACAGCGCATGTCTTTGTTGGCCGCTTAGTTCGCCCAGCATGGCAAGATTGGAACCGCCCCCGGAAGCCGCGCCGCCGAGAAGTCCGAATATTTCCTGCACGCGCTCAAGCCCCGTTTGATCTTCGGTGGCGAGCTGGCCGATAGCGTTTTGCATGGTTTCCCAGCCGGGAATGATAGCTCCAGCTATCCAGTTAAACGTTCCAGTTATTGGATTAGTTTCTGACATAACACTCTTCTATTCTATTCTTTTCTTTACTTTACTTTCTGTAATTTGTAGACTCATTGTACCTTTTTCGGGTTTTAAAAAGCAAATTTGCTAGCCGTTGTTTAGCTCTTCCGGCCCTGAAGCTATTGTTTTTGTTGTTGTTTCCGCTCCTATTTCGGCGCCTTCGCGCGTTAAATTATCTCCTGCGCCCGCGCCGGTTTCCGCCTTCGGGCCTTCCGCTATCGCGGTTTCTTCCTGCTTGCCGAAGGCCTGTGCCATGAAGGAATTCGAGAGCGCGGTCGCGCCTTTCAGGGCCGCCTGCGTCCATGTTTTTCCGTCCCTCCTGGCGTCACGCACGGCGGCAAAGGTTTGCGAGCCGATTTCCATGCTTTCATCCGCAAAGAAGTATGCGGCTGCGCCTGCGCCCAGCGCCGCGCCCGCGAGCCCTGTTCCGGTTACCGCCGTGCCGCCGATCGCCGCTGCCGCTGGAACCAGCAACCTGGGCGCTAGGGCCGCCAACGGTCGTGCAAGCGCCGTGCGCGCTGCCATTTGGCCACCGGCGCGCCCGGCCAGTCCTGCGCCGCCGACGGTGGCGACAAGGCCCGCAACCGCGCCAAGCGCGCTTTCATAAAATGCGGACAAGACGCCGAAGACGGCTCCGATCGCGCCTCCTTTGACTGCCCATTCCTTCAGTTTCCGGCCGATGGCGCGGGTGACGCGGTTATTTGTAATGATCGATCCGGCCTGCCGGGACTGGGTCGCCGTGTTCGCCGGGCTTGTCGCCTGCGGCGTGACCGTCGCGCTTTGCGTGGTCGGAGCGGTGGTGGCGCTGCCGCTGCCGCGCGCGGCAGGCGCAGCAGGTGGAACAACTTCCGGCGCTCTCGCCGCCGCGCCAGCGGGTTCGGCAGCTCTTGCTGTAGCGGCGGCATGCGCGCGCGTCGCGGTCGTCGCAACGGCCGTCTTTGCCCGTGTGACGGCGGCGGCCGTGTCGTCAAATCCCCCGGCGATCATGGCCGTGCTCGCTTCATCGGCTTTTAAGCCATGTTGGAGCAACGCGCCTGCAACTTCATCGGCCTGTTTCCCGGCGGTATTCAGAGCCTGCGCAACCTGCGCGTTAGTATATCCGGTGGCGCGCAAGCTTGTAACGACTTCAGGCAGGGCTTTGCCTGCGCGCGTCATCTCATCAATAGAAGTAACTGCGGCTTTTGCCGGATCGGCGGCTTTCGCGGCCATGGCGGCGACTGGGTCAGCGGATTGGACGGGTGCGGACCCCGCGCGTGTGATATCGTCCGTTGCGGCGGCGATCTGCGCCTTAGCGCCGCCGTTCATCATACGCACGGCGCCGCTGTGTCCGCTGCGGATCATTGAATTCAGAGAGACAAAGCCCTGCGCCATTTTAGGCGCGAGCGCCGGGCCGAAAACGGCGGCTACGTCCGCGGCGACGCCGCCGGCCATAGCGATCGCTTGCTCGCGCTTGTTTTGCGGCGCCGCCGAGCCTTCATGCCCCCAGAGTTTGAACCAGGATTCATAGGCTCCTTTCAGCGCGCCGCGCACCTGTTCATGTCTGCCAAAAGGCTTGTCAGAACCGAGGCCGACCCTGCCAAGCAGCCAGTTCGTGCCGTCGACCGCGTAGGCAAGCGAAGAGGGGAGATCAACCAGCAGACGCTCCGTAACGCTGTCCACGGCGATGGTCGCGTCCCGTAAAAAGGACGGCTGATAGATACTCGCCGCGAGGCTGTGGAGATCATGACCGTTGCCGAGAGCCTCCTGCCGCAGGGCGTCTTTCGCGCCGGGCAAAGTATAATTATTTTGTTCCGCCGGAAGGCTGGCGAGTGCAAGAAAAGTTCGCGCTTCCTGCGTGAAGGATTCGGGTTTCGCGTCATGCAGCGCGCTTGCGGCGCGCATGGCGGCTTCGGCGTTTTCGCTATCGAGGGCCGTATTCAGGCCCTCAAGATCGCCGGCGCTCAAACCGGCCTTTTCCGAGAGTTCTTCCTGTAATGCAGAGAGTTGCAGGCGGATAAATTCGTCGCGGTTCGTCCGCATCTCCTCTTCCGGCAGGGGCTCGCTCAGGGCTCTTTGGACCGATTCTTCTGTGACGGGGGGCGCAGCGACCTGAGCTTCGCTTGACGGGGCCGTGATAGTTCCGGCCTCCTCCGTCGTGACGCGCGCCGCAGGAGCAACCTCGGTAGCGCGGGCAGGCTCGGCGGGTAAGACGGGTTGTGATTCTACCTCTATCGCGGCGCCTTCCTGTCCGGGCTCGCGAAGATATTCTGCGACGGCGGCCCGTGCGGCGTTTTCTTCTTCAGCCGTAACCGGCTCAGCAGGAGAGGCGACAATGGCCGCCGGCGGCGTTTCCTGCCCGAGCAATTGCGCGATCCGCGCCTGCGTCTCAAGGTCTTCGATAGCGGCGTCTGTAGCAGGGTCTTGCGCTTTTCCGGTAATGTCAGGGTCTCGAACCAGATCCAGCAAGCTCTCGTTCTTGCCAAGAGCCTCCCTGACGAACGCGCTATCGCTGCCGCCGGATTGTCCGAAATGTCTTCTTACGTCGTCCATTTTTTCTTTTATCGACCCTTCTCTTTATGGCCATATTTTAACGCTTTGCATAGGCGCGATGCAAAATTACCCCCGGTTTCAGTCTATTTTATATTGTTTACCAATATCTTAAGGGGCGCATATTCTTTCAGGCCGGACACAAAAAAACCCGGTCCGCGTTTTCCCCACACACCGGACCGGGTTTCGTTTTTTATCTTTGTTTTATAAGGCATCGGCCCTTGCGTGTTTTGTAGCGCGCTTGTTGTTTTCATATAACACGAAAGTGGTTAAGATTTGGTTAATGCCGTTTTGCAATCATTGAATGAGAAAACGGCCGGTTTATACCTCTCAAGGGGACATGATAAGGCGCGCAGCGCACATCGTGTCCCTTTAGGGAGATAAAAGCCGAGGAATATCCTGCGGGGACACGATAGACCCTTCGGGTCTTTATCGATGTCCCCTGGCGACAAATGCGAGCGCCTGAAACGCATTTGATCTGTTGCAAAAGTCTGAATGCTGTCATCCTGAGCGCAGCGAAGGATCTTCATGAGATTGCAGCAGTGAGATTCTTCGCTTCGCTCAGAATGACATAAACGATGAGATTTTATTTTTGCAACAGGTCTATTTGATGATTGCGAAGCGGTATAGGACATAAAAAATCCCCGGCGCGGGCCGGGGAGATGCGTGGGGTAAAAACTCTGTTTAATCGAGATCAGGCCATGCCGCCGGGGCCTTCGGGGCCCATCGAGTTGAGGGCTGCGCCTGCGCCATGACGTGCTAGAGTTTGATGCGGCTCGAACTGCGCCATAATCTGTCCATCGAGCTGAAGAGGGATCGCTGTGCCAGTCCCCAAAAGGTCGGCAGTTAGGCCTTTAATTGCCGCAACGCTGAGACCATCTGGGTGGCAATTGAAGCCGTTCCTCGCTCCCTCGTTAAATTCTTGTAATACCATCTCGTCGCCCTCTCTTTTCTTTCTTCTCTTGTTAACCTTTTTTGTGGAGGATCAGCGGGTAGTAGTTGCCGCCGATCGGCTCTCCGGTTTCCTCGTTCATTTGTACAATCAGGATCTGGTGCGCGTTCTGCATGGCCTTTTGGTATTCGCTCGGCATCTTGCCTCCAAAGTTCCTGATCTTGCCGTCTCCCAACACAAACTCCAGCCTGTCCTCGTCGAGATCATATTCAAGCCATGCGATCTTCGTTCTGAATGGCTTGTTGTGAAATACGGCTATTTTCGCTCCTTCGTTAATCACCAGGTTAATCTTGAATTCCGGGTCTCCGGTCTCGTCGTATACGTCCGACGTGAAGGCCGCATGGCCGTCTTTTCCGGAAGACCCCGTATTCATCATTTCTTCGTCCTTGACCTTCTACCGGGCCTTGGTAAGCCCTATTATCGAAAACTATGTTTAACGTCGTATTAATGTGACACCTTTATTTTATAACGCCGTTTCCCGTTTTCGTCTTTATTTAACTGTATTGTAGCCGCGCTTTTGGCGGCGTTGCAAATTTCACCCTTTTTCCTGTTTAGTTTCAAGGGGTTGCGCGGATGCGTCTGCGCTGGCTTCCTCGCCGTCTTTTGCAGAATCCCCGGCGTCGCCGTCCTCTTTTTCGGGCTTTTTACCGACGTCGTGATGGCGCACCGGCGCGGTGAACCAGCTTATGGGCATGCCTTCATGCACCTGCGCGACCGTGATGAATTCGACTTTTTCAATCACCGGGCGGATGAGCGGGCCGATTTTCACGCTGAGCTCATAGGTATGGCCCTGTTCGCTCGTGAAGGTCATGGAATTGTCGGCGTGATTGTAATCGATATGCGCGACTTCTACGGGCAGGGATTCAAGGTGGAAAATCCACGCCTCGAACGTTTCGCGGTTGACGATGATCTCCATCTGGTCCGGGTCGAACAGGCGCGGCTTTTTCGCCCTGCGCCAGCCGGAGGTCATGGATTTGATCTGCTCTTTGAACGGTATATCGATCATGACTCTTATGATATTATATCAGATATTTAAATAAGAACAGAAAAGGATAGCCATGCGCCGTTTTCGAGAGACCGGCGCACGCCATATTATATCCAGAATTTTTTTAGCGCGCCTTATGCCTCCGCCGGAGCTGGCTGCGCGCGCCAGAATTACGATAACTCCGATTATACCCCAACGCCCGCCCTCATACTGATGGTAACCGCGCACGAAGTTAATAAAAAATTGTACCCGTTCAGCATCTATGCGTCAGCGGTAATGGGTATTGTGGGAGCAGGAGTTGGGATTCCAGGCGGTATTCTTTGCGGAACCGGTACGCCGTCTTCCCAACACTGATGCGGCTCGCGCTGTGCGCAAACGGCGCAGCCCGTGTCTGGGCCGGTTGCAACGAGCGAGTCATCCGTGCCGTTAATAAGACCGTCCCAATTCAGACCCATAGCCGCAAAAGCTCCCGCGCCATAGCCCGCAGCGCCTTTCCAGTTGCCGCTAATCAGGTTTCCAATGCTTTTAAAACCAAAAGCAACTCCAGTGAAAATCTGTAAGACGCCAATAAAACTGTCTTGTCCGGTGATTTGTTGTGACAGTCCGTTAAAAGTTTTGGCCCAGTTTGTATCAGCCAATTTGGAAAAAGGGCTGCCCGTTGTTAAATCGGCGACATAATCTCTCTCAGACATTTTTCATACACCTTCTTATTCATTTTCTTTCATTATACGCGCGCGGTTTGCAGTTTTACAAAATAGTGCAAAAATATTTATTTTTATCAGCGCCTTGCATGTAATAAACAATCTCTCGCACGGCTGTAATTATCATAACAAAAAGGGCTTAAGAAAGGATGTATGCGGCGCGCGGCTGCATAAAGGCCGGAGTGGATGGCGCATTAATTCTTCAAGGCGCGATAAGAATTGTCCCTCACCCTCCCGTCTTCTCCGGGTCCCTCTCTCTCCCTTAAGGGAGAGGGCAATGGAGCCTCTTGCTTAAGGGGACATGATAAGCGGTCCGTAGGGCCGCATCGTGTCCCCTTTGGGAAACTGACGCGCCATAAGTTCCTTAAGGGGACACGACAGGCGCTGCGCGCCTTTATCGATGTCCCCCAGACAAAAAATGCAAGCGACTGATGCGCATTGGACGATTGCAAAACGCCCTAATGCCGGAAATGCCGCAAGCCCGTCATCACCATGGCGATGCCGCGTTCATTGGCCGCGTCAATGACCTCATTGTCTTTTTTGGAGCCGCCGGGCTGAATGGCGGCGGTGGCGCCGGCTTCTATGGCGGCGATCAAGCCGTCGGGGAAGGGGAAGAACGCGTCGCTCGCCACGACCGAGCCCTTTGTTAAAGGCGCGTCCAGCCCGGCCTCTTCGGCGGCGTCGGCGGCTTTTTTCGCGGCGATGCGGCTCGAGTCGAGACGGCTCATCTGGCCTGCGCCGATGCCGACGGTCGCGTTGTTTTTCGCATAGACAATCGCGTTGGATTTGACGTGCTTGCAGACTTTGAACGCGAAGAGCAGGTCCCGCATTTCCTGCGCAGTCGGCTCGCGGTCGGTGACGACTTTCAGCGCGTCCGGATCTATCGTCATAAAATCGCTGTGCTGTACCAGAAGTCCGCCCGCGATCTGGCGCACCATGCGGCGCTTAACGCCCGGGTCGGGCATTGCGCCGGTCGTGAGAACGCGGATGTTTTCTTTTTTCTCAAGGATGCGCAGCGCCGCATTCTCGACGGACGGCGCGATGATAACTTCGACATAGCTTTTAACGATGGCTTCAGCCGTTTCCGCGTCCAGCATGCGGTTCGCCGCGATAATCCCGCCGAACGCGCTGACCGGGTCGCACATGCGCGCAGAAATATATGCGTCTTTAAGATTCTGCGCGACGGCCACGCCGCAGGGATTGGCGTGCTTGATAATCGCGATGGCCGGTTCCTCGAATTCGGCGACAAGCTCGAACGCCGCGTCGGTATCAAGGAAATTGTTGTAGGACATCTCCTTGCCCTGAATCTGGCTGGCCTGCGCGGGACCGGGCCGCTGGCTGCCGTCGACCGTATAGAGCGCGGCCTGCTGGTGCGGGTTTTCGCCGTAGCGTAAAGTCTGTTTGAGCGTACCGGAAAAGCTGGCGCGGCGCGGGAAATCCGTCGCAAAATCCTGCGCGGCGAACCAGCTGGCGATATTGGAATCGTAAGTGGCCGTCAGCGAGTAGGCGTTAGCGGCGAGGCGGCGCCTGAGCGCGTATGTCGTGGCCCCGTCATGCTCTTCGAGTTCCTTGAGGAGCGAGGAGTAGTCCTGCACGTCCGTGACAACGGTGACGCGGTCGTGGTTTTTGGCCGCGGCGCGGATCATGGCGGGACCGCCAATATCGATATTTTCAACGCAGGTCGCGTAATCGGCGCCGCTCAGCATGGTCTCGGCAAATGGATAGAGATTGACGACGAGCAACTCGATCGGGTTGATGCCGTGCTTTTTTGCGGCGCTCTCATGCTCTTCATTGTTTCTTTGCGCGAGCAGTGCGCCATGAATGCGCGGATGCAGCGTTTTTAAACGGCCGTCCATCATTTCCGGGAATTCCGTGTAATCGGATACGTCCGTAACGGGAATATCCAGATTCCGGATAAATCCCGCCGTGCCGCCCGTCGAGAGGATTTCTATGTCACGGGCGTGAAGCTTGCGCACGAACGCTTCGAGCCCGTCCTTGTTTGATACGGATATCAGCGCGCGTCTGATTTGAACGGCTTTCGGGTCGCGGATGGTCTGGTTGGTCATTTTTAGTTGTCAGTGTCCAGTTGGCAGTTTTCAGTTTGCAGAATGCTTTTTTGTATACTTTTATCCGCCAACTGCCAACTGCCAACCGCCAACTGAGAGCCTTTACCTAGGCGCCTGTTCGGGCAACCTGCTGCGCCGCTTCATGTTGCGTGTTACTGCTGAGGATATAAATCCCGCGCTGATCGGTAAGCGGCTTGTATTTGTCGGTAATGCCCAGAACGGTCTCCGCGCCGCCAAGGACCAGAAAGCCGTCAGGCTTGAGAACACACGCCATATTTTCAAGGACTTGCCGTTTGGTCTCTTCATCAAAATAGATCAGGACGTTGCGACAGAAAATCACGTCAAACTGCCCGAGCGTCTGCATGTTTTCCAGCAGGTTGAAATACTGAAACGAGACCATTTTGCGAATGTCTTCGTTAATGCGCCACTTGTCGCCTTCCTGTTTAAAATATTTCATGAGCATCTGGATCGGAAGACCGCGCTGAACTTCGAACTGCGTGTAAAGGCCGTTTCTCGCCTGATCGAGAATTTCCTGCGAAATGTCCGTGGCCATGATCGGCGTGCTCCAGCCGCGCAAGCTGGCCGCATTTTCCTGCAAGGTTATGGCGAGAGAGTAGGGCTCCTGGCCGCTGGAACTGGCCGCGCACCAGATTTTGAACTGGCGCGAGCCCGCCCGGTGCCGGGTCAGATAAGGCAGCACGTATTCCTCGAATAACCTGAAAGGGTTTTTGTCCCGGAAGAAAGACGTTTCATTGGTCGTCATCGCTTCAACGACATCGATCATCAGATCCTTGTCGGCGACGCCTCGCAACGCCATCGTCAGCGCCTCAAGGGAGGGATAGCCCCATTTCTTCGCCACTGGGGTCAGGCGGGAATCCAGCAGGTAACTTTTGTCCGGCGTTAAAACAAGACCTGACTTGCTGGCCAAAAGCTCGCGGTAAAATTCAAAATCACTGACTCGCATAGATTTATCCTGTCATAACAGCTTTTCTGACGTAAGGTCCGATCTGATCAAGAGGCAAAACAGCGGAGCACAGGCCTCCAAGCGCTACGGCGCCCGGCATTCCCCAAACAACGCTTGTTTCCTCGTCCTGCGCGACAACGCGGCAGCCTGCTTCCACGATTTGACTCGCGCCCGCAAAGCCATCTTGGCCCATACCCGTCAGGATCACGCATAATATCTTTTTGCCGTAGATTTGCAAAAGACTTCGCAGCATTGGGTCAACCGAAGGTTTGCAAAAATTTTCCGGCGGTCCGTTTGTGATTTTTGTAACGACTCCGCTTTCTTTTGTCTCAAACTCCATATGATATCCGCCGGGGGCGACGTGCACCTGACCAGGCAATAAAGGCGCGCCGTTTTCCGCTTCAACGGCGTTCACGCCGGTCTGCGTTTGAATATGCTGGGCCAGGATTTTTGTAAACGTCGCAGGCATATGCTGCGTCAACGCAATGGGGACGGGGAAGTTTTTGAAGTGCGTAATGACTTCAAACAAAGCCTTCGGTCCGCCCGTTGAGCTTCCGATCGCAATGCAGTCAGGCTTTCCTGTCCATGCGCCGACATTGCTTCTTAAAGTGATTTCCTTGACTGTCTTCGGGGCGGGAGCGGCCGAAATTTTCTCAGGCCGCTCTCTCATGCTTGCGGGAACAGCAGTTTCAAGCCTGCCTATTGTCCTTACGAGTTTAAGCAGCCTTTCCTGAAAATCGGAGCCGGAGCCCGCATCGCGCGTGCTGGAAGGTTTACAGATATATTCCGTTGCGCCAAGGCTCATGGCCTTCATAGAGACGGATGCGCCCTTTTCCGTCAGTGTCGAGCACATTATCACTTTGGTTTTGGGATACTGTTCCAGAATTTTGGGCAGGGCGGTAATGCCGTCCATGACCGGCATTTCGATATCCAGGATAATAATATCCGGACGGACGCGCTGGACCGAATCGACGGCCATCTGCCCGTTCTGTACGGAATTTACGACCTTGATGCGCGGATCCTGCTCAAGCGCGCGCGTAATCAGGCCGCGTACCACGGCCGAATCATCCACAAGCATAACGAGAAGTTCCGCTTTGCCCTGGTTGTTATGATTTGCGTGTCCGCCGTCTGCCATGCTCATGTCGTTTCTTGTTCGTTTTCGTCCAATGGATGAACCGAGTTAAAGCAGCCCGACCTGCTCGAATTTTGACTGGATGATGTCTGCGTCAAAAGGTTTCATAATGTATTCATTGGCCCCGGCGCTGATGGCGCGCTGAATGTGAGCCATATCGTTTTCCGTGGTGCAGAATACGACGACCGGTTTATCTCCCCCTTCCATGAGGCGCAGTTTTTCAAGAAACTCGATACCGCTCATAACCGGCATGTTCCAGTCCAGCAGAACACAGTCAGGCTGGGTCTCCTGGCAACTTTCGTAGGCTTTCTGGCCATCTTCGGCCTCTTTGCACTCAAAGCCCAGATCTTCCACGATACGTCTTGCGACTTTGCGCACAACGCGGCTGTCATCGACGACCAAACAGGATTTCATGATTCGAGGTTTCCTCTGTTTAGAACTGATTAAAAGCTTACATCATGTTTGTGCAGAGATCGTTAATTTTTGTCTGCAAACACAGGGCTATTTGCAGCATAAGGAATATGATGTCCAGTTAACAGGGGGTAAACGCCTTTACTCGTGAACCGTGTTCAAAACCTTGGAGACATCCAGAACAACGAGAAGTTCTTTTTCCAAGCGGTAGATGCCCATTGAAATTTCGCGCCATAAGGAATCAAGCGTGGGCGGATTGCTTTCGAAGCTTTCAGACGATAAGGACAGGACGTCGCCGACGCGGTCAATAATCAGGCTGTAAAGCTCATTCTGGTGTTCGACGACGACGCTCATCTGGGGTTTTTCATTGTCCGGGTCGTCAAGACCGAGGCGTTTACGCACGTCTATGGCGGTGACGATCCGTCCGCGCAAGTTCAACGCTCCAGCCACTTCCGGGGGAGCCATGGGGATTTTTGTAACTTTCTGCGAGCCCAGCACGTCCTGGACCTCAAGAACGGGTATGCCAAACATCTGTCCGGCGATATACAGCGAGAGAAAATCCTCGTTTAACTTGTGCGCCTGAAAGTTTTCGGTTTCTGCTGCGTGTGCTCTCATATTTACAGACCTTTTCTCAGAGTGATTTATTATCTGGCAAGCGTTTGCGATAGCGTATTTAACAACGTGTCGCGGTCAAATTTTGCGACATATTGCTGGAACCCGACTTCACGGCCGCGGTCGATATCCTGCGGCGTGGCGTGCGAGGACAGCGCAACGAGAGGCGTGTCTTTCCATTTTCCATTGGATCTGATTTTCTCGGCAAACTCGAATCCGCTCATCTCGGGCATTTCGATATCACTGACAATGACGTCGAAATGGCGGTCGCTTTCGCACAGTTTAAGCGCTTCCTGCGGGCTTTCTACGGTGGTGACATGGTATCCCGCCACGCTCAGAAGCGGCGTCAGCATATTGCGGAAGAACGGGCTGTCATCAACCAGCAGTACGCGTTTTTTATGCTCCGCGTCTTCTCCCGCGCCGAAAGGCTCGTGAGTTGATTTGTACCAGTTGTTATCCGCGCTGCGCAGGTAGTATGCGACGTCGATTACGTCCGTGGCTTTCCCGTCGATGATTGCGCTGCCGAGCAGTCCGGTTTTGTTGCCTCCGATCTGAACATCCATGCGCTCTTCGACAATGTCGATGATGCTGTCGACTACAAGGCCCATGGAATTTTTTTCATCGGCAAAGACCAGAACGGGCTTCTCGTCGACGCTTTCCATATCGATTGCGTTCGCAAAAGGAATAAGCGGCATAAGCTTGCCCCGGTACTGGACCAGCATCTGCCCGCTGGAGGTTTCTATTGTTTCCGTCTTTATGTTCTCAAGCCGGGCGACAAGGGACAACGGAACGGCCTTCGGCGCTTTGTCCCCTGCGGAGAAGAGAAGCAGGGCAACTTTTTCGTCTCCTTCGCTGCGGATGATTTCCTCTTCGGTTTTTTCAGTCGTTTCGGCGTGGTCAATATCGCCAGTGGCTTTGGCGATGCCGGCCGGGTCCAGAATCATGATCACCGAGCCATCGCCGAGAATTGTATTGCCGGAGAACAGATCAATGTTCTTCAGGATATTGGCGACAGGCTTGACGACGATTTCCTCCGTATCGTAAACGCGGTCGACAATGATGCCGAAATGGTATGAGCCAATCTGGGTCACGACGATATAGCGGCGCTCTTCTTCAGAGCCCTGGGTGGAATCCAGCGCGATCTGGTCATCGGCGGCTTGCATGTCAACGGACGTTTCTTCGTCCTTGCCGGATTGCTTGAGCGCGTCGCGCTTTTCAAGGCCAAGCATTTCCCGAAGGGATACAAGCGGCAGCAAATGATTTCGCAGGCGGAATACCGGCGAGCCTTTGATCATCTCAATGCGGTGTTCACCGGAGTAGGACGCCTTGACAAGCTCCTTCACCGCAATTTGCGGAATGGCGAAACGTTCGCCGCCCGACTCCACAATCAAGGCGGAGACGATTGCCAGCGTGAGCGGGATTTTAATCAGGAATTTCGATCCTTTGCCTTCCACCGAGCGCAGTTCTATGGAGCCGCCGATTTTCTCGATATTGCTGCGGACAACGTCCATGCCGACGCCGCGTCCGGAAACGGAGGTAACTTTTTCCGCCGTCGAAAACCCGGCCTTGAAGATGAACTGCTGGACTTGTTGCGTCGACATGTTGTCGAGTTCTTCGACTGTGGCAAGACCGTTATCAATGATTTTCTGCCTGATTCGGTCCATAGGCAGGCCCTTGCCGTCATCGCTGATCTCGATGATGATATGGCCGCCTTCGTGATAGGCGTTAAGGTGAATTTTACCGGTCGGGTTCTTTCCGGCGGCCTCTCTTGCTTCAGGCGTCTCAATCCCGTGATCGGCAGAATTGCGAACCATGTGGGTCAGCGGATCTTTAATAAGCTCAAGAACCTGGCGGTCAAGCTCGGTATCCTGACCGTGCATTTCGAGTTCAACTTTTTTGCCGAGTTCAAGACTGATGTCCCGGATGATTCGCGGCAGTTTCGACCATGCGTTGCCGATCGGCTGCATCCGCGTTTTCATGACGCCTTCCTGAAGTTCGGAAACCACGTGATTGAGGCGCTGGAGCGGGGCGGTAAATTCCGTTTCGGCCTGTGTGCGCAGGATCTGCAGAAGCTGGTTTCGCGTGAGAACCAGCTCGCTGACCATTGTCATCAGGTTTTCAAGCACATTGACGCTGACGCGCAGGGACTGGCTGGCGACTTCGGATTCGCGTGCGACCATTTTTTGTTGCTCATGTTCTATTGCGGCCGGGGCGGCTTCTTCGATGAGGGCCTCGGGTTCGGCGGCCTGCACGGTTTCCAGGTTGACCACGTTGCCGTCTCTATCGTCCGTTTCTGGCGCGACGGCGTCCATGTCCGCGATGTCCGGCTCTGGCGCGGCCGGCTCTTCGCCGCCCTCTTTTGATTTTTCAAAAATTGCGTCAAGCCGGTTATTCAGGTCATCGTCATTGCCTTCGGGCTCGGCGCCGTTTTGCTCGATTTCAGAGAGAATATATTTAATGCGGTCGATCGACTCGAGGATGATCGTGACGTATTCCGGCGTGACTTTTAAAACGCCGTCGCGGAACTGGCCCAGAACGTTCTCCGCATGATGGGCGACCGTCTCGAGGCGCGGCAGACCCAGAAAACCGCATGTGCCCTTGATGGTATGCATGAGACGGAAAATTTTGGAGAGAAGCTCCGTATCGTTCGGATTCTGCTCCAGATTGACGAGATCAACATCGAGCTCCTGAATGCTTTCATTGGTTTCCGTTAGAAATTCTGTGACGAGTTCATCCATGGCCTGCCTCTGTAATAAAGAACGGTTGCGTCAGGTTATTCGCTTGATCGGGGTCTTCCTACAAGAGTGATTTAAGAAGTTTAAGGAATTATTACGTTTTTTATTGTGATGCGCATTCCCATACTTAAGCGAACATTGCATGTATCAAATGATACATGTTTTTTGTTCCGAACAGAATACTATGAGTTTTTTATGGGATTACGGGAGTGTGTAATGAGAGATCTTCAAAAATAAATTTTTCATATTGCGAAAACTGGGCGGTTTATGTTTTTTGTATTGTATCTTTTAAATAGAGGCATGTCGATAATGTGGCCAAGGGTCAAAAAAGCAATAGAGGTAGGATCTTATTGTCTTTCAGAAGACCGAATTAAAGGATTTCTGGAAATGTTTGCTGAATGCGTCGATGATGCTCTGGAAAGGAAACATGATGCAAATGCTCTTGTTTCCCTTGATGAGTTTTGCGAACTGCTCGATTCTGTTGAGCGCAGAATTCAATTTAATCTTTTTCTGATGCCCACTGGATATCGTTATTTAACGGATAAAAGCACAAGAGAAAAAAGCGATAGAGAATATAGAGACTGTACAGGGTTTCTTGAGGATCAAAGCCGGAAATTTCGCGGTTTGGCGTTTGAGGGAAATGGTAAGCTCAACTGTGCTGACCTGCGTAAAAAGATTAAAGCAATAAATCTTGAATGCATAAATAGCGTTATGCCAGCGCACGCCAAGCTTGTTCCGTCTTACAGGCAAGCGGGGGTGAGACATGATCTTTGAGTTTTACCGCCCCGCAATATATATCATCACAAAATTATCGGCGCGCTCGCCCAGCGTAACGGAATATCCGTGCAGCTCGGCGATCTGGCCGAGCGCGTAGGGATGGACCAGTTGCGGCGTCAGCGTATCCGGATCGGTTTTTCCTTTTAAGGCGTCCTCCACGCCTTCTTTGACGTTGGCGACCTCGCCTTCGGCGGTGACGATCGTATGGCCGGGCTCGCCCGCGCGGACGCTGATCGTTCCGCCCTTGGGCAGGAACTCCTGCCCCAGCATCAGCGACGCCATCAGGATTTTGCAAAAGCCCGGCGGGTTTTTCTCTTTCTGGCCGAGAGGCGCGAACGGGTCCCAGCTCTGGCTGACTTTTCCTTCTGCGGAAATCAGCGCTGAAAAGGCGCGCTGGATATCTTCCGGCTTGATATTGGGGTCGGCCCCGCCGGCGCCGTAGGCAAGGCGAAACGCCTGAAGCTTTGCCGAAGCCTGCGCCGCGCTGTATTTAATCAGGCCGAGCGCGTCCTCGAGCGCGTCCGGGCCCATATCTTCAAGAAACTCAACGCCGTTATTCACGGCCCCGACGGGACTGACGAGGTCGTGACATATTTTCGAAGCCAGCTGTTCAAGTACGCGCGTGTCCAAGGCGGGGTTCCTCTATATACGTTATCAATGTAATTACCCTAACCCATACAAGCCCTAAAAGAAATATTGCTGATTGGCTGATTGGCTTATGAGCTGATTTGTTTCTTTTTAATCAGCTAATTCACTAATAAGCTAATCAGCTTCACTCCGGAAACGCGATCTCGTATCCAAGCTTGCGGACCTCTTCCGTAACCATCTCTTTCAGGCGGTCTATGCCGCCGCGGCTGGAACTTTCCGCGCGCGTGACGAGGACGTTTTGAGTGTTTGACGGACGCAAGAGCCACCAGCCATCGGGCGTGGTGACGCGAACGCCGTCGATGTCGTTGATCTGGAAGTCTTCGGATTCCTTTTCTTTCAGGCTTTGCGCCAGCTTTTCAACAAGCGCGAATTTTTCCGCGTCATCGACTTCAAAACGAAGTTCCGGCGTGCTGTACAGGCTCGGCAAGTGCTCAAGAAGAGAGGATAGAGGCCCGTCCGAATCCGACGCCGCGTTCATCAGGCGCACGGCGCAGTAAAGCGCGTCGTCAAAGCCGTAGTACTTATCGGCGAAAAAGATATGGCCGCTGAGCTCGCCGGCGAGTCTCGCCTTGGTCTCGTTCATCTTGGATTTGATCAGGGAATGCCCGGTCTTCCACATGAGCGGCTTTCCGCCGAGGCGCGCGATTTCGTCAAACATGACCTGGCTGCATTTGACGTCGCCAATAATCACGGAGCCGGGATAATTGTCCAGAACGTCCCGCGCATAAATCGCCATAAGCGTATCGCAACGGATGATATTGCCCTTTTCGTCAACGACGCCGATGCGGTCGCCGTCACCATCAAAGGCAACGCCGAAATCACAGCCCTGTTCACGCACGGCGCGCTGGAGATCGCGCACGTTTTCGTCAACGGTCGGATCGGGGTGGTGGTTGGGGAAGGAGCCATCCACATCGTCGAACAATAAAACATGCTCGCCGGGCAGGCGCGCCACCAGCTTGTGCAATATCGCGCCGACGACGCCGTTGCCCGCGTCCCAGGCTATTTTCAGTTCGCGTCCGCCGTCGAAATCCTTCATCAGGCGGTCGATATAGGTTTCGGCGATATCGACGTCGCGGAGCATGCCGTCCTCAGCGGCCAGAACAAACTCGCCGCTTTTTGCGATTTCGCCGATTTCCTGAACGGCGTCGCCAAAGACGGGCCCGCTCTGAAGCGTCATTTTAAAGCCGTTATATTCCGGCGGGTTGTGCGAGCCCGTCACCATAATGCCGCCGTCGCTCATCCGGTCCTTGACGGCGAAATAGAGCATCGGCGTCTGGCCGAGCCCGATATTTTCGACGTCGAGGCCTGTCTTTAACAGTCCGGACATCAGTGCGCGGGCCAGATCCGGCGAGCTGTGCCGTCCGTCATAGCCTACGCACACGGTAGAGCCGCCCGCGCGTTTGATTTTCGTCCCGAAGGCAAGGCCCAGCGCGAAGGCGTCCCGTTCCGAGAGCGTCGAGCCGATTTTACCGCGGATGTCGTATTCGCGCAGAATCGACTTGTCAAAGCTGTAAGGGCCGGTTTCAAAGTCGGGCTGTTGTTTTAAGGCTTCCATGTTTTAAAGGGTCCGTTTGTTGTTAACTGTTTGTTGCTATGTAGGTTCAGGCGCCGAAGGGGCTCTATCGTGCTCGCGCCGCGCCGCCTCGACATCGTGCAAAAGCTTCTGGTAAGCCTGTTTGGCTTTGTGGCGGGAATGGAAATCAATTGGCCCGCCTCTGCCACTGCCACTGTCACCATCCCTGGGCCTGTTATATATATAATAATGCACTGTGTTCCACCACCGGCTCATCCTATCCTGTCTAAACGCCAGGGCGTTCGCGAAAACGCCTCGTTCCCTGCCGCGCAGACCGGTAAAGCCAGGACATTGGTCCGCTATTGCCTCCGCCATATCCAGGCAATGCCTGTTCTGTTCACGCCAACCACTTTTATAGCTTGGTGGTAGATCAAAACACCTTTCGCCTGAGACATTCAAGTATTTATATCCAGGGAAAAAGATATTCGCCATTCCAAAATCGGTCGCCTTAATCCATGCTACTTCCGCAGTATTGATGAAACACCGCGCGCCCTTCACACAGCGCAGCGCATCGTTCTCTTGTTCACCCGATATTTCCAGTAAATCGTCAGTGCCATACTCTTCCAGCAACGCGCGCATTTTCGCCAGAGCCTCAGGGCGGTGCGTAATATACTGATTCTTTCCGCTGCCGCCCGGTTCATTGGTTAGGTACGTAATGACTACCGGGTCGATGTCCCGCCCATCTTCGTCTCTAATTTTATAGCCTATATGAGCGTCTTCTATGCCAACCGCGTAAAGGACAGGCGCAGGTTTGCTTTTTATATCTTGCTCTTTGTATACAATCATTGTTTCAAGGCTTCCATGTTTTAAAAGGTTCGTTTGTTGTTAACAGGTTGGTTTTTCAAAACCGCGAAGACGCGAAGGAGCGAAGGATTTGTTTTACTGTCATCCCGAACGCATGTGAGGGATCTTTATAAAATGGATAGGGTAAAGATTTCTCGCAGCAGCCTGTCCCCGCGAAGGCGGGGAATCGAAATGACAAAAAAGCGCGGTTTGCTTCAAGTCTTCGCGTCTTGGCGGTAAAAATTCCATTCTCAGAGATTCTCCAGATTCTCCCTTATGATCCGTTTGACGTCCTCGCCGATCTCGGGGTCTTTGAGGCTGTAGGCGATATTGGCCTCGATAAAGCCAAGACGGCTGCCGCAGTCGAAGCGCTTGCCCTCGAACCGAAGGCCGTGGAAGGGCTGTTTGCCGATCAGCTTGGCCATCGCGTCGGTGAGCTGGATTTCCCCGCCCGCGCCGGTCTCGAACGCGGAGAGATAGTCAAACACTTCGGGCTGGAGGATATAGCGCCCGATGATCGAGAGCGTCGAGGGCGCGTCTTCCGGCTGGGGCTTTTCAACAAGCGCTTTGATATCCGCGTATTTGCCGTCGTCGCTGTGGACGTCGAGAATCCCGTATTTGTTCGTTTCCGCGCGCGGCACGTCCATCACGGCGACGATATTGCCGCCTTTCTCGTTATAGGCGTCGATCATCTGCCCCAGACAGCCTTTTTCCGCCAGAACCGTATCGTCGGGCAGGATCACGGCGAAGGGCTCGTTCCCGACCATTTTCTTCGCGCACCAGATCGCATGACCAAGGCCGAGCGGGCGCGCCTGCCGCGTCAGATAAAGACGACCGTCCGGCATTTCGCTGCCGCGGACTTTGTCGAGCATATCGTCCTTGCCGCGTTTTTGCAGCGTGCTCTCAAGCTCGGGCTGGTAATCGAAATGCTCTTCCAGCATTTCCTTGAACCGGCCCGTGATAAAGATGAATTCCTCAATCCCCGCCTCGCGCGCCTCCTCATAGGCGTGCTGGATCAGCGGCCGGTCAAGCAGCGGCAGCATCTCCTTGGGCATCACTTTGGTAGCGGGCAGAAAGCGGGTCCCAAGCCCCGCGACGGGAAAGACGGCCTTGCGGACGGGCCGGAACATTGACGTGTCGGTCATAGCCTTTCACACACTCCTTGTATCGAACGCGTGAAACGATTTGTGGCATTTTTTGCGGATATTGGCAAGGGGCGCGAATACGCGCTAATTTGCGCTATGTTAAATCTAACGGGCCCGTTAAACGGACTAAGTCCGTTTTTTTTGCGCATTTGATATATTCGTTTTTTCACCGCCAAGCGCGCCAAGGCCGCCAAGAACTCTAAGAAAGCTGAGCGCGAAGCGCAATAAAGCAATCTATGTTTCTTGAACCACAGCGTACACAGAGACCACAGCGACGTTTGCGCCAATTTCGCTGTGCACGCTGTGATCGCCGTGGTTCAAATCTATTGTGCCTGCGGCGCAGTAAGCTCTGTAAAACCTGGCGTCTTCGCGTCTTGGCGGTAAAAAAGGCTGGAAAAGTCACACAGTTTTTTTTGGATACAATTCGAGAGTTGATAAGTCCATTGTAGCACAAAATTACAGAGCATTACTATGGAGTATTTGGCTGCGTAATGGGGGTTGGAAGTGGCGTAACCGTTTGCCCGCCTACTTGCTCCCCTGCTTGTTGGGGTACGTCGTATTTTATGATTTGCGAAGGATCATGAAGACTTTCATAGCGCAGGGGATTCACATCCTCACCTTTCTGCCAGCGCTCAATCACGGTTGCTGAATAGGGTGTAAACTGCCAGATATCCCCGATGATTAAGCCGTTAAGAGTTTCCTCGTATTCCTCAAGAGTTCGTAAAGTGTCGTCATTGTCCAAAACGTAGATTTCATCATTAAAACGAACGGCCAAGGCCATGTGATTGAACCCAAGCACATCGTCCGGTCCCGAAAGGCCAAGAGCTTCCCATTGTTCTTGGGGAATTTCACTGGCTTTTAGTGTTTCAAGACTGGACATGCTTAAAAGGTGCGTGTCTTCCACCGGAATTCCCAGAAAATTCAGAACCGTTCTTTTTGCGATGGAAAAATCTTCGCAGTCGCCTCGCCCGCCTGAAAGGCTCTCTTCCGCCGAAAGGTGCTTTAATTCGACATCCGAGGCCGCAGAATAGGCTATACGTCCGTTTATATCTGCGTTCAGAAGAGCAAGTTCTTCTGCGCTTTGAACTGTTTCTCCATTTTCAAGAATGTTGGCTTTAAGTTCGGTGATTGTCCGTTGCGTATGCGGTCCGAGATCATTTTCATCTTCAATAATAGCAGCGCCAGCAAAGGTTTCGCTTAATTTTTTAACAAGCGATGAAAACCCCGTGAATCCTGGCGAAAGCTCATTTGTCATGACAGTAAGTTAACATAACAAAGAAAAATTGTGCAAATAAGCGCTAAAAATATATGCATTATAATGCCTTGCGTTGCTCTTCAGTCCTTCAACAAAACATCCCGCGCCTCATTTAATTTCGCGGCGAGCCATTTGGAGCCTTCCTGATCGGGGTGGACTTTGCGGATGAGGCGTTTATAGGCGGAAAGAACCTCTTCTTTTTTCGCGCCCTCGGGCAGGCCCAGAACCTCGAGCGCTTCTTTTTGCGTCAGCGGCGCGTCGCCCGGAGTTTTGCGCCGGAACTCCTCAAAAATATGATCGTGACTTTCCTTGCGGGTTTCCTTTACCAGCCGGAGGATGGCCGACCCTACGGGCCAGAGCGCGGCGAACAGGCCCATCGCTGCGGCGAGCCGGCCCGTCACCGCCATGTAAAACAAGGCGATGGCGATGGACAGCGTGACCGCGCCGAGAAACAGGCCGACGATCTGGCGCTTGTTCGCATTGGCGAAAAACTTCGCCAGCGCGTACAAGCCGATGAGAATGCCGATTGCGAGAAGGACGTAGTGCATGTCAGTTGCGAGTTACGAGATTCATTTTAAAACAACTTCTTGTAACTTGTATCTTGTAACTCAAATCTCAAGCCGAAAGCGCGGAGAGCATCCGCCGCCGCTCGACGGCTTTCCCCGGTCCTATGGCGGCGATGAGCTGGCGTACTTCCTGCCGCGCCGTCACTTCCGACATGGTCAGGCCCGTATTGCCGACGCCCTTGATGTCCATCAGCGTCAGGCCTTTCAAAAACAACTCCTTGAAAATGACGCGTTCTCCGAAACCGTGCGTCAGGCGGAAATCGAACCGGTCCCCTGCGCGCTCCAGAATGGAGGAAATTTCGCGCTTGTTATTCGCGTCCGCCGAGATCAGGCGATTGCGCATGACGATCCAGTCAATATCCTTGCCCTCGTAAATCTTTTTCTGGTCGCTCTGCTCGCGCACCATCTTCGTATAAACGGACGGGCCGAGAATGGCATGATTCTCGGGATCGATATCCGCGATCATGTCGAGATCTATAAAGCTGTCATTTACGGGCGTGACAAGCGTATCGGCCTGCCGGTGGGCGATCCGGCTCAGGTAACTGTCCGCGCCCGGCGTGTCGATGACAATGAAATCGTTGCGTTCGGAGAGCTCTTCGAGGGCCATCGCAAGGAAAGCCTTATCCTCTTCCTCCTGTCCGCCGGTGGTTTTCGCCTCGCTTCTGGTAACGGCCATATGCGCCGGGATCGGTATCATCTGTCCGCTTTCGCGCGCATAATGGAATCGGTTGCGCATATAACGCGTCAGCGTGCCCTGCCGCGCGTCGAGATCAATGCTGCCCACGCTGTAGCCAAGTTTGAGAAGGGCGATTGCGGCGTGCATGGCGGCGGTCGATTTTCCCGAGCCGCCTTTCTCGTTGCCGAAAACGATTTTATATCCGGATATTTGAGTCATGATGCATGAAATTTATAGCAATTCGTGTCAGGGATTGCACATTTATTATGACGGTTTGAAAAAGATTTTCAGGGGATTGTCATGATCGCAGGGTTTTACGCGGCGTTGTGCGCGCTGTTTTTTGTGGCGCTGACCATACGGATTATAAAGCTGCGCTATCGTTACAAGGTGGGGCTGAACGACGGGGATCAGCCGGAACTGAGACAGGCGATTCGCGCGCACGGGCATTTCGCGGAATTCGTGCCTTTGCAGCTGATTATGCTCTTCGCGATGGAACAGGCGGGGTGGCAGGTCTGGCTGCTTCACGGCTTTGGCGCGGCTTTGCTTGCGGCGCGCGTCTTCCACGCATGGGGCCTTTATAAAAGCCCGGTCGCGTCGTGGCAGCGCATGGCCGGGATGATCATTACGTTCGCGTGGCTGATTTTTGCTGCGGGCCTGCTGGTTTGGGCGTATGTTGGGCATGTAATCTAGGAGAAAAAAATGTCTGCTGGACGCATAGACGCATTGCGAGCCCGCTTGAAAACGGACGGACTGAACGGCTTCCTCATACCCCGCGCCGACGAGTTTCAGGGCGAGGAGGTTCCGGCGTGTTCAGAGCGACTCGCATGGCTGACCGGGTTTACCGGGTCTGCGGGGCTGGCGGTTGTTTTAAATGATAAAGCCGCGCTCTTTTCCGACAGCCGTTATACGATCCAGATGAAACAGCAGGTCGACGGCGACGTATTCGAGTTTCAGGACGTTCAGGAAACCAGCCCGTCCAAATGGCTCGAAAGTCACGTGAAGGACGGAGACGTCATCGGCTACGACCCGAAGCTTCACACGAAAAAATCAATCGCGGCTTACCGCAGGGCTGTTGAAAAGGCCGGTGCGGAACTGCGCGCCGTCGATGAAAATCCGGTAGACGCGATCTGGACCGACAGGCCGCATCCGCCGATGGAAGGCGCGTATCCCTGGCCGGAGAAATACGCGGGCAAAAGCGCGGCTGAAAAGCGCGGCGGGATTGCGGAAACGCTAAAGAAGAATAACTGTTCGTCCGTTGTTTTAACCGCGCCGGACTCCGTCGCATGGCTTTTGAACGTGCGCGGCAAGGACCTGAAACATACGCCGGTTGCTTTGTCCTATGCGATATTAAAGGACGACGGGCAGGCGATATGGTTTATCGAGCCGGAGCGCGTTCATCCGGATTTGTACGATATTCTGGGGCATGACGTGCGGATGATCGGCCCGCATGCGCTGGCGCATGAGCTGGAACTCGCCGCGCGGGATTCGAAATACCGGGGCAAGGCCGTGATGTTAGACCCGGCGCGAAGCCCGGTCTGGTTTTTCAATGCGCTCAAGAGCCATGGCGCCGACATAAAAGAACATGAAGATCCCTGCATCAAGCCCCGCGCTATTAAAAACGTGGCCGAACAGAACGCCATGCGCGACGCGCATAAACGTGACGGTCTCGCCCTGATCCGGTTTCTGTGCTGGCTCGATCATACAGTTGCGGCGGGGCAGGCGTTTACTGAAATCGACGCGGAAGATAAGCTCGAGGAATTTCGCGCAAAAGACCCTTACTTCAAAGGTCCGAGTTTCGACACGATCGCCGGGTTTAACGCCAACGGGGCGATCGTGCACTACCGCGCCACGCCTGAAACGGCGCTGGAGATAAAAGCTCCCGGCCTGTTGCTGGTCGATAGCGGCGGGCAGTATGAAGACGGCACCACGGACGTGACGCGCACGATTGCGATTGGCGAGCCGACGCAGGAAATGCGCGAATGTTATACGCTCGTTCTTAAAGGGCATTTCGCCGTTGCGAGCGCGAAATTTCCAAAGGGCGTTCCGGGCTCGGTTGTTGACGCCTTCGCTTGCAGACCGTTATGGGAGGCGGGGCTCGAATATGGGCACGGAACCGGGCATGGCGTGGGCTGTTTCCTCTCCGTTCATGAAGACGGGTGTAGCCTCTCGCCGCGCAGCGTGGAAGGGTTCAAGGCCGGAATGATCGTCTCGAACGAGCCGGGTTATTACAAAGAGGGGGCGTTCGGCGTTCGTATCGAAAACCTGCTGCTTGCCATTGATACAGGCCGTAAAAGCTCGGCAAATAGCGCCATGCTGGCTTTCGAGGATTTAACGCTTGCGCCTTATGACAGGCGATTGATCATTGGGGAAATGCTGGACCAGAAAGAAAAAGACCAGCTTAACGCCTATCATCGCAGGGTCTGGGATACTTACAGGGGAAACCTGGATAAAGAGACCTCGGACTGGCTTCAGGCGGCAACCGCTCCGTTATAGAGCATTTTTCATTTGGCCGTACACTGCGTTATCTCTCGGTCTCGCCGTCCTCACGTACGCACCAGTACGCTCCGCGCGGCCCGCCTCGGCTGCCTTGTGTACAACCAAAGCAAAAACGCTCTTGAATTACAGACGTTTAAAATGTGATGTCGCGACCGGTTGCTTGCGCTTCAAGGCGGGCATCGCGCTCGAAATTCAGGCTTCCGAAAAGCAGGTCCTCAAAAGCGCTTTTAAAAATGGTCTCCTGCGACCCGCTTGTTTCAAGTACGATAATGTAATCTCTGTCATAATAGTTTTTCGCGTACCAGGCTTTCATGTTTTTGTATTCCTGGCCTTTCAGAACATTGGAAGGTCCTATCCTGGCGGTGTATTTCAGGCCAACCATATCATTGATGGCAATATGCTCCCACTCACGGCGTCCGCTTTTGACATCATGGTTAGCGGCGACAAATTGGCGAAACCCTTTTTTAGAGACGTTCTGCCCCGTGAAATCATACAGATAGGCTCTGAACAGCAGGTGTTCGTTTTGAAATGGGTCATAAAACAATGCGCTGACGCGAAGCAGGTTTCCGCTACGCTCAAATTTGGGAGGCTCGCTCATATAAGGGGGCGCCGGCTGTGGCAACAAAATGGAAATGGTTTTTTCCTTGTTAAGTGGAATTTCGCTCCATGATTGCGTTACATCGCCCGGCTCGGTTTTATCCGATGACAGCAGATCAAGCGAATACATAAACCTCAGCGCGGTCGCGTTATCTATATGTTCGACGGGCGCAATCATGATTTGGTGTATAATGCTCCGTTCTTCAAAAAATATCCGCGCATGAACGGCAAGGCGTTGTCCGTCTTCAGGCGGTAAATATATCAAGAGCTCGCGGCCGTGGTAACTGCCTTGGCCAATATCCGCATCTGTAATTATTTTTCCGCCAAGGTTTTCGTAATGAAAAAGGAACTGTTTGACATAGTTAAAAATAAACGCTCCCTGCTGACCGTATCGTTCTCCGGCTCCCCATGTTTGAAATACGCGCGTGTAAAACCGGATGTTATGGTTACCTTCCACTGGCAAGGGAATTTCCAGAGCCATCTGCTCATATTCTATAACCCTTTCGTTGCTGATGCGCATCCTGTTAAAGACAGCATCCGGTTCGGCCGGAAACTCGATTTTGTAAAGGGATGTCCCAGACGTATATGTGGCCCAGTCCCAG
This sequence comes from uncultured Pseudobdellovibrionaceae bacterium, assembly GCA_964498755.1. Taxonomy (GTDB): domain Bacteria; phylum Pseudomonadota; class Alphaproteobacteria; order Micavibrionales; family Micavibrionaceae; genus RZZS01. Next base: position 38,754 of record CAZCIB010000001.1, read on the forward strand.
TTTTGCTGAGCGCTGGCTGTTCCGGTCGTCAACAAAAGCAAGATGAAAAAAAGACTGATGAAACCCAAGCGCATAGTGACAAGTCCCCGCAATTCTAAACCAGAGAATAATAACAGTATAACAAAAAGCCGCCGGGTAACACCCGGCGGCATCTGAATTTCTTAAGAATTCAATGACTTTTAACCTTCGCGGTCGCGGCGCTTGCGGTCAAGTTTGCGCCAGCGGCGGACGCTCTCCGCTTTTTCGCGGGCCTTGCGCTCGGAAGGCTTTTCGTAGTTGCGGCGAAGCTTCATCTCGCGGAAGATTCCCTCGCGCTGCATCTTCTTTTTAAGGACCTTGAGCGCCTGATCGACATTGTTATCGCGGACGGATACGCTAACCAATTTCGTTCACCTCTTTCCAGATTTCTTCATTTTACTTGCGTAAAAAAAACAAAACGCACACTGTGCTTATCATCGCATGGATGAAAAACACAAGCGAAAAATCATGTTAAGTATTAATTTTACAAAATCTGCGCCGTTTTGGCAAGGTGGCTTTCTGATTTTAACGCTGATGACGCCTGTCAGCGCGCTGGCTCAGAAAACAGTTTTTACGCCGGACGCGGCTGCGACGCGGGCTGCGCAGGAAATACTGGATCAGGGCGGGAGCGCCGCCGACGCGGCGATTGCCGCGCAGCTTGCGCTCGGTCTGGTGAGGCCGGATATAACGGGGCTGGGCGGCGGCGGCTTCGCTTTGTATTACGACGCTGAAAAAGGGCGGCTCTATGAAATAGAGGCGCAGGCGGCGGCGCCGGAACAGGCGGGAAAATACCTTTTCATCAACAGGTATGGCGCGCCAGAAAACAGGGAAGCGGTTAGTATAGGCGGGCGCGCGGTTGGCGTTCCCGGCGTTCCGGCTCTGCTTGAAGAGTTGTATCAGCGCGGCGGAAAGCTCCAACGGGAAACGCTGTTCCAACCTGCGCTGTTACTGGGCGAAAATGGATATGACATTGATCCGGCTTTTGTAAGGCGCGTTGAGCGAAATCAGCAAGCCTTGCAAAAATATCCCCGGACCCGGCAGATGTTTCTTACGGCTTTTGGCAGGCCCCGTTCCGCCGGGGAAACCGTCGTTAATCAGGATCATGCCGAAACTTTGCGCCTGTTAAGGGAAGAGGGCGCAGACGGGTTTTACAGGGGCGTGGTGGCCCGCGAGATCGTCGAGTCCGTGCAGACGCGGGCCTTTGACAATCGCGGCTTACTGGCGATAGAAGATCTGGCCGAATATCAAGCGACAGGAAAGCCGCCTTTATGCGGTCCTTATAAAGGGCTTACGATCTGCACAACCTCGCCGCCGTCGAGTGGTCTGGGCGTTTTGCTTGCGCTTAAGGAGCTGGACGGTCTGACATTGCCGCGAAACAACGGCTCGCGCGTTCAAATCGCGGCGGCCATAATAGCCGCGCATGAATTGCGAAATGCCTATATCGCCGATCCTGAAATGATGCCGCTGCCTGCGGAAGATTTTTTGCGAGGCGAAACGCCTGAGGAATCATTCGCGGCCGATCTGTCTGAATTCCGTTCCGGCGGCGCGGTGATAATGACGGCAGATGCGCAAGGCAATGCGGCGATTGTGGTGAGCGGCGCGGGCGGGCCTTTCGGCGCGTATTTGACGGCAGGCGGATTTGTGCTGAATGCGTTGCTGGCGGATTTCGCATTTACGCCGCAGAAGGGGGGCCGGACGGTTTTGAATGCGCCGGGCGGCGGGCTGAAGCCACGGTCTCCTTTTGCTCCTGTGATGGCGTTTGATGCGCAAAACCATTTGAGATATCTCATTGCCGCGCCGGGCGGAGATGCTGCGCTTGCGCTGACGGTTCAGGCGATAGTCGCGCTTGTCGACTGGAATATGAGCCCGGAGCAGATAAAAGCCATGCCCAAAATGGCGGTAGCGAATACGGTCATCGTTGATGAAGGGCTGGGGACCTTGCCACGCATGCTGGAAAAGGAAGGCATGAGCGTGAGGACGGGCGAGGTGGAGGCCAAAATTGCGATTCTGCGAGTTAACTGAGCGACTTTTATAGTCTTTTGTATATAGTCATTCAAAAAAATAATGGTCCATTTTCTGCGCCTGATTATCACCAGTAAATTTAAACTACAGAGATCGCAGAGGGCGCAGAGTTTTCTTCAAGAGCCTGTATTCTCTGCGTTCTCTGCGCGCTCTGTAGTTTAAAAAATGCGCTTCGCGCAGCGGCATAAAAGCCGGAGCGAGTGGCGCATTTAATTATTCAAGTGACTTTAACTGTTAACTGTTAACTGAAAAGCCGCCGCCATCAGGCGTCTGGTATATTCTTCGCGCGGGTTGTCGAATATCTGCGCCGCAGGGCCGGACTCGACGATTTTGCCGTCTTTCATCACCAGCACGTCATGCGCCATGGCGCGCACTACGCGCAGGTCGTGCGAGATAAACAGATAGGCCATGCCGTGCCGGTCCTGCAATTCTCTTAACAAATCAACGATCTGCGCCTGAACGGAAACATCCAGCGCCGAGGTCGGCTCGTCGAGCACGATAAATTCGGGCTGCAGCACGAGGGCGCGGGCGATGGAAATCCTCTGCCTCTGCCCGCCGGAAAATTCGTGCGGATAGCGGTGGCGCGTTGTGGGGTCGAGCCGCACCTCGTTCATCGCCTGCACGACGCGTTCTTCCTTCTCGGTCTTTGAAAGATTTTTAAATTGAATATCAAGGCCTTCGCCGATAATTGCGGCGACGCTCATCCGCGGCGAGAGCGAACCGAACGGGTCCTGAAAGACGACCTGCATGCGTGCGCGCAAGGGCAGCATTTGCCTGCGTCCATAATGCGAAATATCTTCTCTCGCAAAACCTACCGCGCCCTTGCCGTCCAGAAGGCGGAGCAGGGCCAGTCCCAGCGTCGACTTGCCCGATCCGCTCTCGCCGACGACGCCGAGCGTTTTTCCGGGCCGGATCATCAGCGAGACGTCATCGACGGCCCTGACGAAGTCTTTCGGCTTGCCGAAGAAGGTTTTCTTTTTCGGGAAATACACTTTGACGTTTGCGCCGGTCACGATCGGGCTTTGATCCTCCTCCGAAGAAGAGGGGGGCTTTGATCCCGGCACGGCGCTCAAAAGCATCTTCGTGTATTCATGCTCCGGCTTTGCGAATAAATCTTTCGTGTTCTTTTGTTCGACGATTTTGCCGTCTTTCATCACGCAGACGCGGTCCGCCATTTTCTCGACGATTTTAAGATCATGCGTGATCAGCAGCAGCGCCATGCCGAGCCGGTCTTTCAAATCCTTGAGCAATTCGAGGATCTGCGCCTGTACCGTCACGTCCAGCGCGGTCGTCGGCTCGTCCGCAATCAGGAGGTCCGGGTTGTTGGCCAGCGCCATCGCGATCATGACTCTTTGCCGCTGCCCGCCGGACAGCTCGTGCGGGTAGGCTCCAAGCCTGTCCTTCAACTGCGGCAGGCCGACTAGGTCGAGAAGCTCGAGAATTCGCGCGCGGACCTGTTTTTTATCAAGGCCCTGATGCAGTTCCAGAACCTCGCCGATCTGTTTTTCGACCGTGTGCAACGGGTTGAGCGAGCTTAAGGGTTCCTGGAAAATCATCCCGATGCGTCGGCCGCGATAGCCGCGCACGGTTTTTTCCGCCGCGCCGACGAATTCCTGTGCGTCGAAAACAATCGAGGATTCATCCGTATGGCGCGCGAGCGGGTAGGGGAGCAATTGCATCACCGAGAGCGCGGTCACGGACTTGCCCGATCCGCTCTCGCCGACGAGGGCCAGCGTCTCGCCCTTTTTAATATCGAACGAAACGCCGTCCACCGCCCGGAATATCCCGGACGGCGTTTTAAAATCCACGGAGAGGTTTTGAACGGATAAAAGCGCGTCAGCCATAACGCCTCACGTTACAGAGACGGCGTTACGGCGTAAAGTGGAATGTTAGGGGGCAAGAACGCGTGTTCGGCTTTCCAAATATTTCTGAACACCATCGCGAGCGCGCTTTTCAGCTTCGCTTGGTTTTCTGTCGTCAGCTCCAGTAAGTTCTTTAACTTCTCTCAAAGCAGCCTTTCCTACTTCGCCTGCTTTTTCACCAACCAAGTTTTCCCCTCGCTGTAACGCATCTACGGCTTCCTGTGCTTTTTGGCAGCCCGGATCCTCAGAGCCTTCGCCACAGAGCAAATCTACGCCTCTCTGCATGTTGCCTGCGCACCCTGCAAGTGGAACGGCCGCTAAAGCTGTTAGAACGCCTCTTCTCTTCATCTCAATATTCCTCATTCGCCGTGGAAGTTTGTAAATTTCCAATAGCCATATCATTTTTTCAGAAGAACGCAAGAAAAAGTTATGTGAAGAGGTGGGCGTTATCCCCGGCAAGCAAACGTCTGTGAGCGCTGGACGGGGATCCGGAAGGCATGTGTGGCGCTTAAAAGCGCCACGCTTTTTTTCGCCAGATCCCCGCCTGCACTTTCGCGTTCCAAAGAACGCTCTCGTTTGCGGGGATGACGGCGAGGTTATTTATACATCGAGCCCTCTCCCAAGGGAGAGGGGCTTTCGGGCTTAAACCCGTAAAACCCCGTACACTCCGTCATGAATGTCCGCATGGACGGATTTCATGTCTTCAAGCGGGAGTTCGTGCAGTTTCAAATCCCGCTCTTCAGCCATGCGCACGATCCTGCCCGTGACGTGGTGCGCGTCTCTGAAGGGCAGGCCGAGCTCCATCACCAGCCAGTCGGCCAGCCGCGTCGCCGTGGCGAAACCGTCTTCGGCCGCCGCGCGCATTTTATCCGTCCGCCAGCGCGCGCTTTCAATCATGCCGGTCATCGCCTCCAGGCACAAAGACAATGCGTCGAAGGAATCGAACACGGGCTCTTTATCCTCCTGCATATCCTTGTTATAGGCGAGGGGAAGGCCCTTCATCACCGTCATGAGCTGCACGAGATTGCCGGTGAGCCGCCCCGTCTTGCCGCGCACAAGCTCGGCGGCGTCCGGGTTTTTCTTCTGCGGCATGATCGAGGAGCCCGTGCTCCACGCGTCGGACATCGTGACAAAGCCGAATTGCGGCGCGCTCCAGAGAATAATTTCCTCGGCGAGACGCGAGAGATGCAGGCCCGTCTGGGCGCAGGCGAACAGGAATTCATTGGCGAAGTCGCGCGCCGAAACCGCGTCCATCGTGTTGGCCATGGGCCTGTCGAAGCCGAGTTCGCGGGCCGTAAACTCCCGGTCGATCGGGAAGGGCGTTCCGGCCAGCGCCGCCGCGCCGAGCGGGCATGCGTTGAGGCGGTTTTTACAGTCTTCGAAGCGGCCCGCGTCGCGGGAGAGCATTTCCGCATAGGCGCCCAAATGCAACGCAAGCGTCACCGGCTGCGCGGTCTGAAGATGCGTAAAGCCCGGCATGACGGCGTCTTTATGTTCCTCAGATATTTTATTAAATGCGCCGATGAGCGCGTTGATTTTATTAATGAGTTCCGCGCAGGCGTCGCGCGTCCAGAGGCGGAAATCGGTGGCGACCTGATCGTTCCGGGATCGCGCGGTATGCAGCCGCCCCGCCGCATCGCCGACAAGCTCTTTGAGTCGGGATTCGATGTTCATATGAATATCTTCGAGCTCCGTTTTAAACTGGAATCTTCCTTCCGCGATTTCAGTTTCAATCTGGTCAAGGCCGCCCAGTATCGCCGCGCCGTCTTCTTCGCTGATAATTTCCTGCCGCATCAGCATTTTGCAGTGGGCTTTTGATCCGGCGATATCCTGCCGCCACAGGCGTTTATCAATGTGAATAGAGGCGTTGATCTGCTCCATGATGTCGGATGGCCTGTCTTCAAACCGCCCGCCCCAGATTGCGCTGCTTTCTTTTTTTATCATGTTCATTCAATAGCCCGAAAAGTAAAAGGGGCGCAACTCTTGCTGCGCCCCTTCTTTACATTCCCTAGGAAGTAATCTCTTATTCCGGCAGGATCACTTTATCAATGACGTGGATCACGCCGTTTTTGCCGACGATATCGGCGTAGGTGACTTTCGCGCCTTCGACCATCACGCCGTCTTCCCCGGCTTCAACGGTCAGGCTGTTGCCGGCCGCCGTCGCGACTTCCGTCATGCCGGGCTGGATATCCGTGGATTTGATTTTGCCCGGGGAGACGTGCAGCTTGAGGATATTGGCAAGCTGCTCTTTGTTTTCAGGCTTAAGAAGCTCTTCAAGCGTGCCTTCCGGCAGGGCTTCAAAAGCCTCGTTGGTTGGCGCGAAAACCGTGAACGGGCCTTCGCCGGACAGCGTGTCGGCAAGACCGGCCTCGGTTACGGCCGTAACAAGCGTAGAGAACTTGTCCTTGGAAGCCGCGATCTCGACGATCGTCATGTCGGCTTTTTTCTCCATTTTTTCGGTCTTGGCGCCGTAGTCCTTTTTATCGCCATGCATATCGGCGACCGCCGGGGCGGCCAGACCAAGCGCAATCACGGCTGCGCCCGCGAGCATCAGTTTGTTTTTCATTCTTCAATCTCCTTCGAAAAAGTCTGCAAAGTTATGTTTATTGTACGTCCCTCACGAACGCACACACATACAGCTATGAATCATTCGCGGAATATCAAGGCCCGGAAAATTAAATCGGCGTAATGCGCAGGTAAGGCCGTTACCGCGCCTTCTTCAAGATCTCATTATGCGCTCTTAACCGGATCGCGTTGATTTTGATGAATCCTTCCGCGTCCTGCTGGTCATAGCCGCCTTCCTCGTCCATCGAGGATTGCTTCGGATCATAAAGCGCGAGCGGCGAAGACCGCGCGACCGGATAGGCGACGCCTTTATAAAGCTTTACCTTGACCGTCCCGTCGATGAATTCCTGGCTTTTGTCGATTGCGGCCATGAGGAACTCCATCTCCGGCGAGAACCAGAAGCCGTTATAGATCAGCTCGGCGACCTTGGCCGACAGAGAATCCCTTATCCGCATGACTTCCCGGTCCATGGTCAGGCCTTCAAGGTCCCTGTGCGCGGCGTGCAAAATCGTCCCGCCCGGCGTTTCGTAAACGCCCCGGCTCTTGATGCCAACAAAGCGGTTTTCAACCATATCAAGCCGCCCGATCCCGTGCCGCGCGCCGACGGCGTTCAGATATTCAAACAGCTCCAGCGGATCGGAGACGTCCGCGCCTTCGGCCTCGTTCACAACGCGCGCTGGAACGCCGTCCTTGAATGTCAGGTCAATATATTCCGGCGCGTCGGGCGCGTTTTCGGGCGCGCAGGTGCGGGAATAAATTTCTTCTTCGCAGACGTAATCCGGATCCTCAAGAATCCCGGCTTCGTGACTGATATGTAACAGGTTATCGTCTTCGGAATAGGGCTTCTTGCGCGAGGCGGTGACGGGAATGCCGTGCTGCTCGGCGTAGTGCAGCATGTCCGTGCGGCCCCGGAAGCGGCTTAAAAACTCCGGCATTTTCCACGGCGCAAGGACCTTGATGTCCGGTTTCAGCGCGTAATAGGTAAGCTCAAAGCGCACCTGGTCGTTGCCCTTGCCGGTCGCGCCGTGCGAGACGAAGGCCGCGTTTTCTTCTTGCGCGATTTCAATCTGGCGTTTGGCGATGATCGGACGCGCCACGGCCGTGCCGAGCAGATAGCGCCCCTCATAGACCGCGCCCGCTTTAAACGCCGGGAAGATATAGTCGGTAACGAATTCGCGCTTGAGGTCCTCGATATAGACTTTGGACGCGCCGACTTTGAGGGCTTTTTCCTTCGCGGCTTCGAAATCCTCTTTCTGGCCAACGTCGGCGATATAGGCCACGACCTCATAGCCTTCCTCGATCAGCCATTTCAATATCACGCTGGTATCCAGCCCGCCCGAATAGGCCAGAACAACCTTTTTGTTTTCGCTCATGTTCTCTCCGTTTTTTTCAAACGGAGTATAGGGAGAAGAGCGGACGAAGGGAAGGGGCGTTTAATCAGGCTACAGGACAATCTCTTGAGACCCTTGCAGAACGGCCCGTCATCCCGGTTAAAACCGGGATCCATTGTGAATCAACAAGTTAGCTCGTTTTCATTTTTTTTTTTTTTTTTTTTTTTTTTTTTTTTTTTTTTTTTTTTTTTTTTTTTTCGTATACGTTGACGTTTGTTATGGCGGAAAGACTCTATGGATCCCGTGTCGCGACAAAGCGTTGTAAAACAACGCTTTGTCTTGCACGGGATGACGCGTGTTTTTTTCAAGCGATGGCGTTTAATTGAGCGCGGGTCCGAGCGGCTTAACCTCAGCCTCAACTGCAACCACGCCGCCGTCGCGGACGGCGTGATTGCAGGCGCGCGCTGAAATATTTTGCTCAAAAATAGCTCGAACCTTTTTGCGCGCTCGCTACGGCGTGTTGAGCGCGCACACTGTTCTGTGCAAGATAAATTCTACGAGAAAGCCGCGGCAGTATTTTTACCTTAGAAACTCCGGCATTCCCTCAATAATAATTGCAGCGTTGGGTTTATGGGTTAAAGCATCAGTGCATTGCTCAAACTCATCAAGATACCCGTCTGAAGGATCAATTATTAAACTTTCGCCGTCCACTGAAAGTGTCAGATTGCCCTGAACCGAGGCTGTTTGTTTATATAAATCGACAATTGCATTATAGCAATTTCCTTCATCGGTGTTAGTTAGTGGAAAGGCCTCATTCAGGCCAGGGGGGACGATTATCTCTGCATGTTCAGGTGGAACGTATTCGTCATTAACGGTTCCGCCGTTTGCAAGTGCTTGGAAGCAATCAGAAAGGGCACCATAGTAATCCCTTGAAAGATAATCACCGTCAATGACAACGTCGGCAACTCCATTACCTGATAAGCGGAACTGATTAAAAACAGGACCCTCATGAATTTTCTTAATAGAATTTATACATTGTTCTGTAAATTTGATTGCTTTTTCGACTGAAATATCAGCGTCAATAATACCTTCTGGAATTTCTTGCGCATTGACCGCAGTTGCCGCAGTTGCTGCACTCATAATAGCTGCTATTCCAATGTTTCTAAATTGCATCACACACTCTCCCGTTTGAATTCGATCCAGCACCATATAATTATTTATGAAAAACTGTCAAGCGGTTTTTTTAACCCGCCAGCTTCACGCCCGCGTCTTTTAAACACCACGCCAGAATGGCTTTTTGCGCGTGCAGCCTGTTTTCCGCCTCGTCATAGATCACGCAGGCGTCGGACGCCAGAACTTCGTCGGTGGCTTCCTCGCCGCGGTGGACGGGCATGCAGTGCATGAAAATCGCGCCGTCTTTGGCTTTGGCCATCAGTTCCGCGTTGACCTGATAGGGCAGGAACATGTCGATGGCTTTGCCTTCCTGTCCCATTGAGACCCATGTGTCGGTGACGATGACGTCGGCGTCTCTGGCGGCTTCCGCCGGGTCGTGGGTGAGAGAGATATCGCTTCCGGCTTTTCCGGCGAGGGCTTCCGGCACGGCGCAGACAAGCTCGAAATCCCAGATCTTCGCGGCCTGCGCCCATGTGCGCGAGACGTTGTTGATATCGCCCAGCCATGTGGCCTTGATGCCCTTGATACGGCCGAGCTTTTCCTCGACGGTCATCATATCCGCCATGATCTGGCACGGGTGCGACTCGTTCGTCATGCCGTTGATGACGGGAATGGTCGTGTGCTTCGCCAGCGTTTCAAGCGTCTTATGATCGCTCATTCTTATCATGATCGCGTCGACATAGCGCGACAGGACGGCCCCTGTATCCTCAATGCTTTCCGCGCCGGTGAGCTGCATCTCTTCCATGTTCATAACGATCGTATGCCCGCCGAGCTGCTTCATCGCGACTTCAAAGCTCATGCGCGTGCGTGTCGAGCGCTTATCAAACACCATCGCGAGCGAGAGCCCGTCGAAAAGCTGCGGCGGCGCGTATTTCAAACCCTTTAAACGGCGCGCCTCGTCAATGATCCCTTTAAGGGTCATCGGCGGAATATCGGGGAGGTTAAGGAAATGGCGCATGTCAGTCTCTTTAGTTTGTTCAGTCTTGTCAGTTTGGTCAGTCTTATCAGTTTATCAGTGAGCCAGTGATACACGAAAAACCGCCAAGATCAAACCACTAACCAATTGAAAATGGCGGGAACTGGCCTTTCGCTGGCCCGGTTCTCTCTCCCAGTGTCTCAGTCGGGTAATCTGGATCGGCTTGCCAGCCTTTAAATACCTCGGCGCGGATGCGCGTTTCAAGCGTTAACGGGTCATTTTGCGCATCAATAACCGTCATTCCATTATGCAGAGCAACGGCTAGAAGTTGCGGGTCCGGCGTTACAAGGAGGCAATTGCCGGGATCGTTGATACCGAGGTCCCAGTCCAGTTGTGATTGCACGTCCTTAAAAGAAAGAGGCTGCGCCAAGGCGAGTTCTTCACGCGAGTTGGCGTGAAAACCTTCATCAAGAAGCGGGTTGATTTCACTCATGCGAGCGCAAGGCGGAATTGTGCGCAACAGGTCCAGTTCTTCCGTGCGAACGGTTTCGGGATAAGCCAGATGCAAAGAGAGTTCCCTGCCGTCGATGCTCGCCTCGTGAAAATTCGAAGCGTCAATGACGATCTGCTCCACGAGCTCCCGGTATTCCAGGCGAAGTTGCGGAAATGCGGTTTCAAAAGGCTCGATTTCCTGAAACAGGAACGCGGCATCAAAGATGAGGGCTTTGTTCATATCAGTTGTTAGTGGTTCAGTTTGTCAGTGAGCCAGTGATACACGAAAAACTGACCGAACTGAACCACTAATAAACGAATAAACTAACAGACTGGCCAAACCAAAAAAACTAACCGACTGTCTCACTGACAATGCTGAGAGCTTCATCGA
>CAZCIB010000001.1:49623-116991 GCA_964498755.1 uncultured Pseudobdellovibrionaceae bacterium
CCAAACCAAAAAAACTAACCGACTGTCTCACTGACAATGCTGAGAGCTTCATCGACATGCTCTTTGCCGATCACAAGCGGCGGGACGAAGCGCAGCGCGTTCTCGCCGCAGGAGAGCGCGATCAGGCCGTTTTTGAGGAGCTGTTTTTTCAGGATATCGGCGTCGCCGCCCATATAATCCGCGGCAATCATCAGGCCGAGCCCGCGCACGTTTTCAAACGCGCCGGTTTCTTCGGCAAGCTGATTGAGGCGGTTCCGCAGATAATCCCCCGTCTCGCGCACGTTCTTCGGGAAGTCCGGGTTTTGAACTTCGTTCAACACGGCGCGCACGGCCGCGCAGGCGAGCGGATTGCCGCCATAGGTGCTGCCGTGGCTGCCCGGCGTGATATGCTTTGTGAGTTCTTTTTTGCCCATGAACGCGCCGACGGGAAATCCTGCGCCCAGACCCTTGGCGAGCGCGATCAGATCCGGCTCAACGCCGTAATATTGAAAGGCGTGAACATGGCCGATCCGGCCCATGCCGCATTGGACTTCGTCGAAGATGAGGGCGGCTCCGTATTCGTCGCACAGCGCGCGCAGGCCTTGCAGGAATTCTTTCGTCGCGGGGATAATCCCGCCTTCGCCCTGCACGGGCTCGACGATGACGGCGGAGGTATTGGCGTTCATTTTCGCGGCGACGGATTCGAGATCGTTAAACACGGCCTCATGCGTTCCGGCAAGCAGGGGCGTAAAGCCCTTGCGGTATTCGCCCTGCCCGTTTACGGACAATGCGCCCATCGTGCGCCCATGGAACGAGTCGCGCGCGTAGACGACTTCATAGGCGTCCGGCCCTTTGGTTTCCGTGGACCATTTGCGCGCGGTCTTGAGAACGCCCTCGACGGCTTCCGCCCCGGTCGAGCAGAAAAACACCTGATCGAACGCGCCGTCCGCGCTTTCCAGTAACGCGTCCGCCGCAGCGACGCGCTGTTTGTCGGCCACATAGCACAGGCCCATATGCATTTTGTCGATCTGCTCATGCAGCGCTTTTGTATAGGCGGGATGCCGGTAGCCCAGCATGCTCACCGCGATGCCCGCGCCGAAATCGAGATATTTCTTCCCGTCCGTATCATAGAGATAAACGCCTTCGCCGCGCTCGAACTGCACCGGCCAGAACGGATAGACATTGATCAGGACGTCGTTTGCGTGGTTTAGAAAATCATCGGGCATGCGTAGAGGATAGCCGGGAAAGAGGGCAGGGGCAATGCTCTCTTGAATCGTGGCCCGCGAGCGGCTAACGTTTGAATAAGTAATTTTCCATATATTGTAATTCCGAGCGTAGCCTGCGCTTGTTATACAAGAGCGGGCGCAGCCGAGGAATCCGTGTAAAATGGATAGTGGATCATATCTCTCCGCTTCGCCCGCCTTCGTATTGACGAAGGCGCGGCTTCGGTCGAGATGACATTTTTGACGATATTTATAGTCACTTGAATAGATAATAATTCATTTTTGCGCCCTGATTATCGCCAAAAAGTTTTTAAACTACAGAGCGCGCAGAGAACGCAGAGATTACAGCTCTTGAAAAAACTCTGCGCTCTTTGCGATCTCTGTAGTTTAATGTTTTTCAGGCAGAAAAATCAGGTTGAAAGCGGACAATTATTTACGCAAGGAACTATAATTTGCGCTTGTCTGCGGAGTAAACTGGATTGCTTCGTCCCCCGGATCAAGGGTCGGTGTCCACACGGGAGACGTTTACAAAATGTCCCTCAAAACTTGAAGCGCCGCTTCCGCCTCGGCCTTGCCAATAATGAGGGGCGGGAGGAGGCGGAGGGTTTTGGTTCCCGATTTCCACGGCAGGAAACCGCGCTTCGCGCATTCGTCGAGAACTTCATCGCGCGGTTTTTTGACGTCAATGCCGATCATTAAACCTTTGCCGCGCACCTCTTCGACGCCGTCCAGTTTTCGCAGTTCCGCCAGCAGATAATCGCCTGTCTCTGTAACGTTCTCCAGAAATCCGGGTTTGAGGATTTCATCCAGAACCACGCAGGCGAGGCGGCAGGCCAGCGGGCCTCCCCCAAACGTCGTGCCGTGGTCGCCGGGCTTGAAGGCCGCCGCGAATTTCTCCCGCGCCAGCATCGCGCCGATGGGAAAACCGTTCCCCAGTCCTTTGGCGAGCGTGATGATATCGGGTTCGACGCCGAATTGCGTATAGGCGAAGAGGCTGCCCGTCCGGCCCATGCCGCATTGGATTTCATCGAAAATGAGGGCGGTGTTATGTTTATCGCAAATCGTCCGCAGGCCCTGTAAAAATTCTTTTTCGGCCGGAACGACGCCGGTTTCGCCCTGTATCGGCTCGAGGATGATCGCCGCCGTTTTATCGCTTACGAGCGCTCTCACGCTCTCCAGATCGTTGAACGTGGCAAACCGCGCGCCCGGCAAAACGGGCTCGAACGGGGCGTGTTTCGCCTTCGTCCACGTGACCGAGAGCGCGCCGTACGTGCGCCCGTGAAAGGCGTTTTCAAAGCAGATGGTCTCAATACAATCCGGGCCCTTGTTTTCCTTCGCCCATTTGCGCGAAAGCTTGAGCGCGGCTTCGGTCGCTTCGGTTCCCGAATTACAATAAAACACCTTGTCCATGCAGGAATGGGAGGTCAGGATTTCCGCCGCGCGGACTTTCCATTCCGAGAGATGCGAGCCGGAGAGGTGATTGACTTTGGCGATCTGGTCTGCGGCGGCGGCGACATAGGCCGGGTGGTTGTGGCCGAGCGCGTTCACGGCGATGCCGCTCGTAAAGTCGAGATATTTCTTGCCGTCCCGTTCAAACAGATACGCGCCTTCCCCGTATTCAAGGCCGGTATCCTGCCAGTCGAAGACGCTCATCAGGACGTTTTGTGCGCGGGTGGTTAAGTTGGGGGTCATTGTAACTCCTTATCCTTTTTAACGCAAAGCACGCGGAGCACACAAAGATTACCACGCGAAGCGCAGAATTATTGAATCAGCGTCCATGAACCACAGCGCGCACAGAGATCACAGCGACGTTTGCGCAGGCTTCGCTGTGTACGCTGTGATCGCCGTGGTTTAAAAAAGCGCACTCCGTGCGCGAAAACCTCTATTTGCTCCGCGTGCTTTGCGTTAAAAATCAACTCTTACGTTCCAGTTTCACTTCATTCATATAGTGTTCGCGGTCATTCTCGCGAAGGATCATCGTGCCGGGGGAGACGGGCTCGTATACTTCCTTCACAAGCGCGTTTTCCCGGAAGCCGTTGATAAGATGTATGCGCCGCACGCCGGAATCCAGAGCGCGCAGACAGTTCTCCAGCTTGACGCGCATGCCGCCCGTTGCCGTGCCGTCTTTTATCAGGTCTTCGATATCCTTGTCCGTAATCGCGCTGAGGACTTTCCCGTCTTTTTCCACGCCGTCGACGTCGGAGAGGAAAATCAGTTTGTGCGCTTCCGAACCGCCCGCGAGTTCCGTTGCGATCGTGTCGGCGTTGATATTGCAAAGCCGCCCTTCGTTTGTGAGCGCAAGACAGGCGCAGGCAATGAAATTCGTCGATTTGAACAGCCGCATAACGGGGCGCGGGAAAACGTCGTGAATATCCCCGACCAGGCCGAAATCGACGCCGTCCTGCGGCGGGCGCAGGCTGACGTCCATCCATGGCGCGGGAACCGCATTGAGCGATACGCCCTCAAGGTTTATTTGCGACATTGTTTCTAATAGAGGCAATGAAAGCTGGCCGCCCAGCACGTCGCGCATGGCGTTTAACGTGGCCTCGTCCGTAATCCGGCGGCCGTTATGCTTTTTGATTTCAATGCCGCGGGATTTCAGCGCGTCATCCGTCGCCGCGCCGCCGCCGTAGATCAGCAGCACGTTGGTGCCGTTCCCGGTAATTTCCTTTATATCGCGCAGGATGTTTTCCCGCGCTTTCCTGTCGGATATCAGACGCCCGCCGGCCTTGATCACGAAAAGGTTATCCTTGAACCGGCTGCGGTAAAAGGCGTCCATCACGAATTGCGGAAGCTGGTTTTGAGTCATTTTTTATATTCCAACATAGCTTCGTCATTCCGGCGAAAGCCGGAATCCATAGGGAGTTTAACTGATTCACTATGGATCCCGTTTTTCAACGGGATGACGGTAAGGCGTTTAAAACAACGTTTCATATAAATCCCGCCAGTCCGGGTTGCTCTGTTCGATCAGTCCGAGTTTCCATTGTCGTTTCCATTCCTTGATTTGTTTTTCGCGCGTGATAGCGCTTTCGGCGTTTTCATGTACTTCATACCAGACAAGCAGCTTGCAATTGTATTGTTTCGTAAAGCCGTCGGCCAGTCCTTCTTTATGTTCGTAAACGCGTTTCGGCAAGTTCGACGTTACGCCTGTATAGAGTGTCCCGTAGCGTTTGCTTGTCATGATGTAAACGCAGAACTGTTTTTTTTGCATTTTTAATGTTTCTTTTTTCTCCAGCGTCATCCCGGTGTAAACCGGGATCCATTTTGGCTCTCAATTTACTCAGTATGGATTCCGGCTTTCGCCGGAATGACGAGTGAGGTGATGTTTAAGGATAAAGAGGCGACAGAGTCATCAACCCCTCTCCCTCATCAACCCCGAACATCAAATTCATATTCTGCACGGCTGTGCCGGACGCGCCTTTCATGAGGTTGTCAATCACGCCCTGCGCGATCATGGACCGGTCATCGTGGCCCTGACGGAAAGACAGATCAGCGAAGTTCGATCCTGTAACGTCCGCAAGCGCGGGCGCATCCTTGATCCGGATAAAGGGCTGACCTTCATAAATTTTATGGGGCTCAGGCTGCGCATGGTTCAGCGCGACAAAGGCGGTGGCGAAGATGCCGCGCACGAACGGCCCCGAGGTCGGAACGAAGTTCAGCCTTGCCGCCTTCATGTCGAGCGTTTGCAAAATCTCCGGCATATGGCGGTGGGCGTTGACGCCGTAGCTTTTCATGTTATGCGCGCGTACCGGGTGATGCCCGCCCTCCGACGGGGTTTTCCCAAGCCCCGAAGAGCCCGTCACCGCCATGACGTTCGCGGCCTTGATGTTCGCGCGGAACGGGTAAAGAAGAAGCTGCGTTAACAGGGCGAAACAGCCCGGATTGGCGACGTTTTCCGCGCCTTTAGTATTGTCGCGGTAAATTTCGGGAAGGCCGTAAGTAAATTCTTTCAACAGTTCCGGGCAGGGGTGATCAAGACCATAGGTTTCTTTGTAAACAGATGCATCCTTGAGCCGGAAATCTGCGGACAGGTCGATGATTTTGCACTGGCCGATGATGTCCGGGATGATTTCCGCAGTCGCTTTATGCGGCAGGCACAGAAAAACAACATCGCTATTTGCGGCAACTTCGCTATGCGGGGCGTTCGTGACCGCGTAATCGTACCCGGCCAGATGCGGCGCGAGCTCGCCGATGGGCGTTTCGCCCTCCACTGACCGCGCGGTCAGGTACGCGATCTCCACAAACGGATGCGCGATCAGGAGTCTTAGCAATTCGAGGCCGGTATAGCCGCCTACGCCGATAATCGACGCCCTGATGTTTCCTTTGTCCATTTTCCGATCACCACGTCCAGCCAGTCATTGGTGGGGTTGAAAGCATTATAGGTCACAAGGTTTGTCGCTTCGCGCACAAGCTCCTGCCCCACGGAATTATCCGTCACGGGTCCCGCGATAATATCCAAAGGTACGCCAAGGGCCTGGCACTCCTCATGCAGCTTGACCGCGCCGACGGGGTCGCCCGCGCAGCCGATATGCAGGTATACGTTGCCGCGGATGTCCGCGTCGCTCAGGATTTCGCGTACGCCGTAACGGCCCATGACGCCGTCGCCGAATTCAATCATAATCGCGTCGGGATTTGATTGGCTTAGATGATTGATCGCCCCGCGCGCGATTTTTTTAACGAGCTCCGCGTCGATATTCGCGGTCGAGGTAATCCCTGCGTCGACGAAGGACACAGCCTCGCGCACGCCGTAATCCATCATTTTATAGATATCGCGCTGCATGCCGACGCCCGTGAGCTTGGTCCCGGCGAGCTTCATGCCGAGCCGGGTGAGCGTCTTTGTCATTTCCGCCGCGACGGTCGTTTTGCCGGAATCCATGCTCGTTCCGGTCGTAATAATCAGGGGCGTGGAGGCAGTGAGCGCGTTTTCCGGTTTGAAAAGGACCGCGTCGCCGATATTGAGCGGCTTGCCGTTCCGCGCGACCGCGCCAAGGATTTTGATCCGCAAAGGCTCGCCGACTTCGTGTTTATTCGCGCTTGTGCACTCGCCCGACACGCCGCCGAGATTAAGAAGATGCAGCGCGTCGCCGGGCCTGAGTTTTTTCGGCAGACGCCCGACAAAGCCTTTCAGGGCCATGCGCTCGCCCAGCGCGACGACGATGCGGTCGCCGCGTTTGAGTTTGGACATCCGGCCCGAAGGCAGTTCCAGCTCGTTGTATATCTTTTTATCGTCCAGGACCTCGGCGGCGAAAACGTCGCCCATCGCTACGCCCGTATCTTCCAAGAGCTCAATCTCATGACCGAGATTGAGGTTCTTCGTGACCGAGCCGATTTTGTCCACTGTAACGGTTTTCATAGCCCGCTAACAGTAGCGGGAAGGCATGGGAGAATGCAAGAGCGGGCGGTTGTTATTGTCAGGACTTCTGCCGCGCCACGTATTCATCAACGAGGGCGCGGATCATGCGCTGGTAGGGTACGCCCGCTTTTTCGGCTTCCTTCTTGAAAAAATCAAGGCTGCGGCGGCTGAGGGCCAGCGTGACTTTCTGCGTGTCTTCTTTGAGGACGAGCTGGTCCGGCGGCGGCAGAAAATCCGCCACGACATAGGCGTGGTCGCTCGGGCCGTCTCCCTTGTCGTCCGTATAACCGTCTTCGTCCCATTCAATGCGCTTGCTCATAGTATTTCCTCCACTTGCGCCAGTATCCCGCGCCGATAATCCGAACGGATTGCTCTCTCATGGTAAAGCGTACCGTCATGATCTTTTCTTCCACGCGTCCCACGCAATACCATCTGTCTTCCTTATCGCTGTGTTCCGGATCAAAAACAATCCTGCGGGCCGGATCGTCAAAAGCCAGAACAGCCTCATCGAAAGCAACGCCGTGCTTTTCAATATTGGCGGCATTCTTCTCATCATCCCATTCAAAGGTTACAGTCATAGCGTATCACATGCGCAAGAGTATGGCAATAAATATGGGTAAAAATATGTATATGGGCTAGCCTAAAGCTTTCTCTACCAGCTTTACCCAGTATTCGACGCCGAGCGGGATGATCGAGTCGTTGAAATCGTAGCCCGGGTGGTGGCAGCTCTGCGAATGCGGGCTGTCGGGATCGGACTCCCCTTGTCCCATCCAGATATAGCAGGCCGGGATTTGCCGCGCCATATAGCAGAAATCCTCGCCGCCCATGCAGGGGTCTATTTCGGTGAGGGTGTTTTCTTCTCCTGCGACTTCACGCGCGACTTCGGTACAAAGGGCGGTTTGCCCGGGATCGTTAATCGTCGCGTCATAGCCGCGGCGGTATTCGTAATTGACGCTGGCGCCCATCGCTTCGGCGATGCCTTTTGCGACTTCGCCGATACGCCGCTCCAGCATATCGCGGGTTTCAGGTTTAAAGCTGCGCACCGAGCCGTTAAGTTCAACTTTATCGCCAATGACGTTGAGCGCGCCCGTGCCGCCGCTGATATTCGCCGTCGTGATGACCGCAGAGTCCAGCGGATCGACGCTGCGCGAGACAAGCGTTTGCAACGCGAGGATAATCTGAGCGGCGACTGGAACGGGGTCGATCGCGTTATGCGGAATTGCGGCGTGACCGCCTTTGCCGTGAATAGTGATTTCAAAAAAGTCGGAGGCCGCCATCATTGCGCCTGCGCGGACGGCGATTTGTCCTTTCGGCAGGTATGGCCAGTTGTGCAGCCCGTAAACCGCGTCCATCGGGTATTTCTCGAACAGGCCTTCCTGAATCATCCGGAGCGCGCCTGCGTCGCCTTCCTCGGCGGGCTGGAAGATCAGGTGAACTTTGCCGTTAAAGTTCCTGTTTTCGTTTAAATACTTTGCCGCGCCGAGGAGCATCGCCGTATGCCCGTCATGACCGCAGCCATGCATCTTGCCGGGAATTTTCGAGCTCCATGGCTGTCCCGACGCCTCAATAATATCGAGCGCGTCCATATCGGCGCGCAGGCCGATGACTTTGCCGGAATCGGTTTTTTCGCCTTCAATCGTGGCGACTATGCCGGTGACGGCGATGCCGCGCTCGAACGGAATGCCCCATTCGGTCAGGCGCTCGGCCACGAGATTGCTGGCGAACTCTTCTTCATATGAGGTCTGCGGGTTTTCATGCATCGCGCGCCGGTCGGCTGCGATGGATTCTGTCAGGTCGTAGATGCTGTTTCTTGGCATGCGCTCACATTCGCACAGCCTTGAGACGCGCCGCAAGTCCAAAATAGTGAATATGAGCGCATCACGCCAGAGGGGCTAGGCGGACTCGCAAGACAGCGCGTTAGCGGCGCGGAATTGCGCGGACCGTATTACGCGGCCGCCTCTCACAGGAAAATCTCCGCCCGCGATTTGGTTCAGCTCGTTTCGGTCAAGATTCATTCTCTCCAGAGCTTGCTCTAAATTAAAAGAGATATTTTTGCCGCTTGCCCTGTGATTAAACCCGCTCGCTTCGGCTTGCAAAAGCCTTTGCGCGCATGTCGAAACGGTTTGCGACGTCGCGATCAGCCAGTCTGTAGGGTTTCCCTTATTTTCCTTGGCGATGCCGGCATTACATGCCGTGTGCAAAACGTTTACAAGACCTGCATCCTTTACGTCTTCATAGCCGAGGCCTCTATATGCGCTCATGGATTCCTTATTTTGCGGCATAATCTCTGTGACGACGGGCAATGCGCCCTGTTCGTCCATGAACGCCTTGAGCGTTGCGGCAGCAATGATGATGGAACCTGTCCCGCTGTTGAGGGCGGAGAGGGACGTGCCGACCTCGCGGAAGCTGTCCACGGATGGCGCGCTTGCGTATGTTCTGACTGCCGGATCCGTGATGCGGTAAGCGCACGTGATCGCGCGCGCGTCGCTGTTCTCGTCGACGAGCATCGCGAAGGCGCCATTTTCGAGGTGCGGGTCATGCACGTGAGACTCTCTTTTGACGACCCATGAAGTCGGATCGATAATGCGTTTTACGTCCGGGTCCAGAATGCGCTGGATGCGGCCACGGTCCGCTGCCGACGAAAACGCCAAAGACAATCGACCTGGTACGGGAAGACCGTCCGGGGCCGCGGCAAGCCGACTAGATGGAGCGGCGGTCATCGCAGAGCTCGAAATTTGCATAAACACAACCTCTTTTAGATACGCAGTTACCTGTCACATGACTGGTATGCAATAAGCGCATGGCAAATTTCAAGCAGAATCTTGGGTCCATCTTTTATATGGGCAAACGTTTCCCGGGTTTTACGGAAGAGCAATCAGAGTTTCGTCTTTCTCGGATCGAACGCGTCGCGCACGGCCTCGCCGATAAACGTCAGCAGTGTCAACATAAAGGCGAGCGATAAAAAAGCCGTGATGCCGAGCCACGGTGCGTTGAGGTTGTTTTTGCCCTGCGCGAGCATTTCACCGAGAGAAGGGCTGCCCGGCGGCATGCCGAGGCCAAGAAAATCAAGCGATGTCAGCGCCGTGATCGAGCCTGTCAGGATAAAAGGCATGAGCGTTAATGTCGCCACCATCGCGTTGGGGAGAACATGCCGCCACATGATGGTGAGGTTCGACACGCCAAGCGCGCCCGCTGCGCGGACATAGTCGAAGTTTCTGGTTCTTAAAAATTCCGCGCGGACGACGTCGACAAGAGATACCCATGAAAACAGCAGGAGGATCAGAAGCAACGTCCAGAATCCCGGAATGAACAGAGAGGAAAAGATAATCAGGATGTAGAGCGAGGGCAGGGAGGTCCAGACCTCGATAACGCGCTGCATGAACAGATCCAGCCTGCCGCCGTAATAGCCCTGAAACGCGCCCGCCGCCACGCCGATGACGGAACTGGCGAGCGTTAGCGCAAGTCCGAACAGAACCGATATGCGAAATCCGTAAATCACGCGCGCGGCGACGTCGCGGCCCTGATCGTCGGTGCCGAAAATATTGTCTCCCGTTGGCGGGGAGGGCGCGGGCTGCGGCAGCTCATAATTAATCGTGTCATAAGAATAGCGGACCGGCGGCCAGAGAATCCAGCCCTCCGCCTCTATTAACTCTTTCACGAAGGGGTCGCGGTAATCGGCTTCGGTCTCGAAATCTCCGCCGAACGCCGTTTCGGGGTAAGAGACAAAGACGGGGAAATACAGGCTGTCCTGATAGCTGACCAGCAGCGGCTTGTCGTTGGCGATAAACTCCGCGCCAAGGCAGAGGATGAACAGCGCCAGAAAAATCCAGAAACTCCAGTAGCCGCGCTTGTTCGCGCGGAATTGCTGAAGACGCCGGGCTGTGATGGGGGAGAGAGTCATGTTCACTTTTTAATGCAAATACCTTGGGGCGTAGGGGCGGGATTTTCACTTGTGCGCGTCCATATACGCGCGCAGGACGGCGTTCATGCGGGTCTGATAGCCTTTGCCCTGCTTGCGGAACCATTCAAGAATATCTCCGTCGACGCGCAGGGAGATTTTTTCCTTCTCCCAGGGAAAATGGGTCATTGTGGTTGACCAGTCGGTTTCAAAGTCGGCGTCGGGGTCAGAGGCAATTCTCGCCTCCAGTTCCTCTTCCGTCATGTTTTCAAGCGCTTCCCAGTTGCTCTGGTCTTCCATCTGTTGCAGTTCTTCAAGGGTATACTGCCTGATATCTTCTTTTTTCTCCATCGCGTGCGCTCCTCAATGAAATAAATCTTACTTTTTCTCTTCGTTGCGTCCAGATCAACGTAACCGTTTTGCCGTCAATCTCTCCGGTCGTTTTGTAACGCGCTTCATCATTGCGGAAAGAAGCCGTTGTTATCTGAGGTCTGCCGTCGAATAAATCCGCGCCGCGTTTAAAATCAAGCTCGTGCTTGATAAGGTTGCTCCGGCGTTTGTATTCGTCCCATTCAAATATCATTGTAGTGCGTCCTGAAGTGTTTGTCCATACATTTGTCCATACAAATCAAACGCTCCGGCTTTCAAAATCGATGCGCGGATCGACATAGACATAGACAAGATCGCGGATCAGCGTCATGACCACGCCGATGAGGGCGTAAATGTATAGAGTGCCCAGAACGACGGGGTAGTCGCGGTTGATAATGCTCTCATAGCCAAGCAACCCCAGACCGTCGAGGCTGAAAATGACCTCGATCAAAAGCGACCCTGTAAAGAAAATCGCGATGAAGGCCGCTGGAAAGCCCGCGATGACGATCAGCATGGCGTTGCGGAAAATATGGCCGTAGAGGACTTGCTTTTCTTCGAGGCCCTTGGCGCGGGCAGTCAGGACGTACTGCTTGTTGATTTCATCGAGAAACGAATTCTTGGTTAGCATGGTCAGCGAGGCGAAGCCGCTGATAACCATTGCCGCCACGGGCAGGGCCATATGCCAGAGGTAATCGAGAACAATCCGCCACCACGGAAAATCCTGCCAGCCGTCCGAGAGAATGCCGCGCAAGGGGAAGAGATCAAAATACCGCCCGCCCGCAAAAAGGATAATCAGCAAAATCGCGAACATGAAGGACGGGATCGCATAGCCGATAAACACGGCGGCGCTGGTCCAGATGTCAAAGGGCGCGCCGTCTTTGACGGCCTTCTTTATCCCCAGTGGAATGGAGATAAGATAAATAATCAATGTCGACCAGAGGCCGAGCGAAACCGAGACCGGCATTTTTTCGAGGATCAGGTCCGTGACGGCGATGTCGCGGTAATAACTCTCGCCGAGATCAAAGCGCACGTAATTCCACACCATGATAAAGAAACGCTCATAGGCCGGTTTATCAAAGCCGTAGAGGGCCTCGAGCTCTGCGATGAATTCCGGGTCCAGCCCCTGCGCGCCGCGGTATTTGCTGGTTTCCCCCGTGGCTGAGGCCGCGCCGAGGGCCATGTCCGCCTCGCCGCCGCCGGAAAACCGCGCGGTGGCTTCAACGCCATGCCCTTGCAGCTGGGCGATCATGCGCTCGACCGGCCCGCCGGGCACGAACTGCACGACGATGAAGCTGATCAGCATAATGCCGAACAGCGTCGGAATCATGAGGAGGAGACGACGGAGGATGTAGTTGGCCATCAGGCTTTACTCCTTGCCGTGCTTTTTGCGTGCCGGAATCTCAAGTAAAAGGAATCCCGGAATCTCGGAATCTCGGAATGCGGTGCGGCGAGAGTCCTGCATACTCTCTAAAAAAAGCAGCGTGTTGAATTTCATAAGCGCCTGAGTTTTGAGTTTAAGAGCTTCTGAAATTCCGAGATTCCGAGATTCCGAGATTCCTTCTCTCATCCAAACGTCCCCCCGTCCCAGCCCCATTGCGTACGCTCCAGCTCCGTGAAGTTCAGGTAGACGCGGTTTGACGGGATATCGAGCTTTGCGGCGAGAAGCGCGCAGATCGCGCCGGAGACGCGCTTGGCTACATCGGGGCCGAGACCGCCGATGCCCCGGATGTCGCAAAACGCCGCCGTGTCCGGCGTTCCCGCCATCATCATGTCGGCTTTCTGGATAGTGATCATGCAATGCGATTCGGCCTTTCCGGTTTGCTTCGCGAGCGTTTCGGACAAAGCCTTCATCAACGCCGGGGCGTCTTCCACGTATTCTGTTGTTTGCAGGGCGAGTAGCGGCATGATTTAACCTCTCTTGCGTTTTTGTCCTTCCACCTTTTAAACCACGAATGAACGCGGTTTTACACCACAAAGTCACTAAGCCACAAAGAACACAAAGTTCCCCCTATTCGTGCGAAGCGCGTATCACTCTAACCACAGATGAACACCGATAACACAGAGCGGGATTCTTCAAAAAATCTACGTCTATCTGTGTGGATCAGTGGTTTTTTAACTGCGCTGCGCGCGTCTCTCTTCTCTATAAACTTTGTGCCCTTTGTGGCTTTGTGACTTCGTGGTGAAAAAAAACTTGGGTCAGGGTTTCAGATTCCATCCCTTCACCGTCCACTTCTCCCCGTCATGCTGAAAGATTGAGAGCGAGCCGGTGGCGACTTTCAGGGCGTGTTTGTCGAGGAAGGCCAGATAATCCTGATCCGGCATAATCTGCGGCGCGAAGCGGGCGATCCCGCCGGACGTCACCGCCATCACGGTGTTTTGCGCGCCCGCGACGATACCTGCGGCCAGATCCTGCCAGCCCTGGATAATTGCGCCTAAATCGGCGTTCCATCCCGGCGGCAATATTCCCTGCCGGTTCCAGTCTTCAATCGCGCCGCGCCCGATGCGTCCGATGACCTCGTCTTCGGTTTTGTTTTCGTCGGGGCCGTAATCGATTTCGGTCAGGAAAAGTTCAATTTGCGGCTGCATGACAAGCGGGATGGCCAGCATCGCCGTTTCCAGCGTCTGGCGCGCGCGCATCAGGGGAGACGTATAGACCTTGTCCGGAAGAAGATTGTTCGCTTGCAGGTAACGCCCGATTTTTTCCGCCTGCGCCTGTCCTGTCGGCGTCAACAGCATATCGGTATTTGCGCCGATTCTGCGCGGCGTTTCATGTTTTTCAAACGTATTGCCGTGGCGGGCGACGATGAGCGTTTTCATGGCTTTCCTTTTCGGAACTTCGGTCCTTGCTGAATAGTTGAATCTCATAATATCTCTTTAGTAAAACCGTTCGGGAAAGGGAGCGCAAATGAAAACCATCACAATCAGGGAAATGAACATGCCGGCGCTGGGATTCGGGACTTGGCAACTCAAAGGCGACGCGTGCAGGGAAGGGATCGTTGAGGCGCTTGAGCACGGCTACAGGCATATCGATACGGCGCAGGCCTATGAAAACGAGGAAGAGGTTGGAGCCGGTATCAAAAAATCCGGCGTCCCGAGAAAAGATATTTTTCTGACCACGAAAGTGTGGATGAGCAATGTTTCGCACAGGGATATGGACGCATCCGTCGCCGAAAGCCTTTGCAAGCTGAGGGTGGACTCCGTCGATTTGCTTCTAATCCACTGGCCCGTAGAGGACGTTCCCCTTGAAGAGCAGATGGAAGCCCTGGCCGATCTGAAACATTCCGGCAAAGCCAGGCATATCGGCGTCAGCAACTTCCCGGTCGCATGGCTGGAGCGCGCGCAGGAATTGTGCGGCGGCAAGCTGATCTGCAATCAGGTTGAATACCATCCCTTTATCTCGCAGGAGCCCGTTTTGGATTTTCTGCGCACGCACGGGATGTGCCTGACCGCTTATTGTCCGCTGGCGCGCGGCAAGGTCCTGGAGAACGACGTCCTGAAGCGCATTGCCGAAAAGCATGAAAAGCAGCCGTCCCAGATTGCCTTACGCTGGCTGATCGATCAGGATAACGTCGCCGCCATTCCAAAAGCGGCGAAAAGCGAGCACATGCGCTCCAATTTCGATATTTTCGATTTCGAGCTCGACGGCAATGATCGAAGAGAAATAAACCGCCTGCAAAACCAGCATATGCGGCTTCTGGACCCGGACTGGGCGCCGCAATGGGATGACGCGCAAAAGCGCGCGGCGTGAATCAGGCGATAAGCTTTTCCGCCCGCGCGAGATCTTCCGGGCTGTCGATCCCGGAATGGACGATGCCGCCGGTTATTGTCACGGGAACGGCCTGAATGCGAAAGCCGTTTTCAATCAGGCGCAGCTGTTCAAGGCCCTCAAGTTCCTCGTAATGCCCGGCGGGCAGTTCGCAGAATTTTTCGAGGACGTCCGGCCTGAAGCCGTAAAGACCAAGATGCCGCCAGACCGGACAAGTTGCGCCGCTCTCCCGCATTTCTTTTTCCCTGCGGATAGCGGGCAGGATGGATTTGGAGAACCAGAGCGCGCGGCGGTCTTTGTCGAGTATGGCCGTCGTGCCGCTGAACGGCGACGTTTTCTTGGCTTCCCGCAGTTCGTCCAGTTCCTCCCATGAAAGCAGATGCACGGGCGTTACGACTTCAAGGCGCGGGTTGTTCTGGAACGTGTCGATCATTTCTCTCAAAACGAAAGACGGCGTAAAGGGCGCATCGCCCTGTAAATTCACGACAAAATCCGGCCAGTCGTTAAGCTGGAACAGGGCTGACAGAACACGGTCCGAACCTGTCTGGCATTTCTCCGGCGTCATGATGTACGGCGCGCCGATCCCCTGACAATGACCGGCGATTCTTTCATCGTCCGTGGCGACGGCGAATGAGATATCTTCTGATGTTTGCGAAAGCTCTTTTGCAATATCGACGACGCGCGCGAGCATGCTTTTCCCGCCGATCATGGCCAGAGGCTTGCCGGGAAAGCGCGTCGAGCCGTATCGGGCGGGAATGACGATCGCGGTTTTCATGTCAATGACGATGGCAAACGATCTGTTCAAACACAAGCAAAATGACGCAATCATTGTTTACATAAGGATTGTGTTTGTATAAATTAGCGCGCTTAAGCTAGCTATAACGGGTTGTTATGTCACGAGGACGCAGGATAAAAGAGAGGCTGATGGATGCGGCGCGCTTCGTTGAACAGGGGTTGCCTGAAGAGCGCGTGCCCGCTGAGGCTTGCAAACCCCATCATAAAGGCTTTCTGAGATGTCCTTTCTGCGAGGTCGCCGTCGTCCACAGCTCAGGGTCCCCCTCCCGCGACGGCGATAATGGTAACGGCACGCGCCCGCATTATCGCCTCAGTCCGCCGAAAAAAGGTCATCCCAAGAATGCGCATGAGGAAGGTTGTCCCGTTCCGGATTTTATGTATGAGCACGGCAGGACGACATATGATCTCGAACTCGGATTCAGGTTTCACATCCGTTTTGTGAAGAACGCCGGAACAACCCGACTTTTTAACAGGTGTGCGCTTTACAAATACAACGAATACGGCGAGCTTGTTCCCGCCGATGAGGAAACAGGCAGAATGCAGCCCGTCAGCATTAAGGACGCGAAGCGCATGGCGTCTCTATTGTCAGGGCAGAGCGCCCGCGTTCCAGAGTCTTTGGTCATTAACAGGCAGAGCGTCCTGCCGATGGACTCGTTTCTATTCGCCGACGCCGGGGACGCCGAGGTGAATTCCCGTCGTCTGGGCGCGCTTTGCAGGCACTTGAATGCAGGCGCCAATCCGCCGGTTTTCATGCCGGTCCGTCCAAGAGGGAGATGGAGCCCGGTCGTTAAGCATGACGAAAAATACGGCCCGCATATACGCATACCGTGCCAGCCTGTTGCTCTGGCTTCGGGGCATGCTCTTGCTCCCACTGTGATAGTCGAGCATCCCGACCAACTCGCCAATATTCGTAAGGCCGGAGATCATCTTGCCTTAATCGGACGCGTTTTCAGGGGGAGAACGTATCAAGATGATGGAAGGCCGCATACTAGTCTTCACGTGCGGGTCAGCGGCGCAGAATGGCTGACGCATATTGCGCCGTCCGTGATCGAACGACACATCGCATAAATCTGTTTGTATCTTTTTATGCGCTTTCCAATATTGTTTTCGAATCGCTTACACTTTTTCTGTGTGTCAATACAGGGGGCGGTTATGCTGTTATGGATACGTCATGCGCAGAGCCAGGCGAATTTCGCGTGGTGGCTTTTGAGATTTGGCGAGAACGGACGAGACAGGCTCAAGGATCTATACAATCAGGCCGCCGATGGCGCGCACCGGGTGAACGGGCATACGCCGCATTGTCTGGAGGCTTACCGCAAGCTTTCCGATACGCTCATTGACCCTTTTTACCCGGCGGCCGATCCGGTTCTGATGCCGGTCGGTCATAAACAATGCGAGGCGACGGGCCTTGAGCTCGCGAAATACCTGATTGACGAGGGCGTCGAGGTCAGTTCCGCCGTCGTCAGTCCCATGACGCGCACCTGCCAGTCCGCGTTGGGCGTTTTGAAAGAGCTGGAAGCGCAGGGCATCAAGGTTCCCGAAGTTAAGTTCGACCCGGATATCCGCGAGCGTAACCGCGGCTGCAAGTCCGACGCCGGAACGCCGCGCAGCAAGCTGCTTGGCCGTATTCCCGCGGCGCAGGAACTGCTTGATCAATGGAATGCGGACGCCGCGCTGATAGAGGATGAAATCTGGTGGCGCGAGAATGAGAGCGATTCGGATGTCGACGCGCGTATCCAGTTATTCAGGAAACGATACGGGGAGGAGATCGCCGACCCGCGTCGCGTCATGCTTGTTTTTTCGCATGCCGGGATTATCCGGCGTGATCTCGCGCTGCCGCGCTACCCGGACAATATGCAGGCGATCCTTGTGAGGCCGCACGGCGAGCCGATCACGATCGTCAACCCGGCAAAACCGGACGATTTTCACGAAATTCATATTCCCGAGAGGATCGAGGAACTCCTGCCGCCCGATGCGGCTTGAAGTTTTTGTGAGTAGCGCTTTGCGTTATATAGTTATTTGAATAAATAATGATCCATTTTCTGTGTCTGACTATCGTCAGAACATTTAAACTACAGAGGTCGCAGAGAGCGCAGAGTTTTTTTCAAGATATCGATTCTCTGCGCTCTCTGCGCGCTCTGTAGTTTTAAAATACTCTGTGCGCGGCTACATAAAAGCCGAAGCGAAGCCTCGACTTCGCGCGGGCATATCGTGTCCCTGAAGGCATGATTTTTTTGGACCTTTGCGTAGAATTATCCTCTCTATGGATCCCGGCTTCCGCCGGGATGACGCGCATTGCGTGAAAAAAATCAGGATTTGTCTGTGTGATTTTTATTGAAATAAGAAAAACATTGTGCCATAAGCTCATTTTGACTAGCAAGGGCGTTATGTCTATAAAAGAGTCTGGCAATCTATCGATCGAGTTTGATCCCCCTGCCAAGCGTTTGCAAAGCGATTTTGCGCGCAGTTGCTTCATGGCTTCGTCATTATGTGCTATCGGTTTTCTGATAGCTAGGGGAGAGGGGCTTATAGAAAATGACTTCTTAAAATGGCACGGCTCCAACCTATTCGATGGCATGATGGCCGCTTCTTTTCTCGATCGCGCCAGAATGGATTGGAAAGCTGATGAAAGCAAGCCCGCTATTGCGGCTGGTTTTGCCATGGCAGTCGCCGCAGGCTGGGAATATTTCACAGCTCATAAATACGCAGCTGTACTAGAAAGACCTATCCAGTTTGACTGGACGGATTTGTATATTGTCTGCGCATCTGCACTTACTTACGGGTTTGCCGCCTTGCACAACAAAAACCAATCCACAGCCACGACAACCCCGGCTCCTACTCCCCCGCCCACCACGTTGTCGAGATCGCCGGAGTGATGCCGCAGAGCGTTTCCGGGCGTTTGAGCTTGTTCCAGTACGCGATGCGCCAGTGATCGACGTGCCAGTGCGGAATGACGTAATTGCCCGCCAGCAACGCCCGGTCCAGCGCGCGCGTGCGGTAAACGAGTTCCTCGCGGCTTGGCGCGGTAATCACAAGCTCGATCAGCGCGTCGATTACTGGATCCTTGATGCCGATATAGTTGCGCGAGCCCTGCATATCCGCCTTGGCCGAAGACCAGAAATCGCGCTGCTCGTTGCCCGGCGAGGAGGATTGCGGAATGACGCCGATCGTCATGTCGAAGTCAAAGCCGTTCAGGCGGTTGATATATTGCGCGCTGTCGACGACGCGGAAATTCGTTTTCACGCCGATTTTATCAAGGTTCTGGATAAACGGCAGAACCCAGCGTTCGAACATCGGGTTACTGTCGAGGATTTCGAATTCGAGCCTGACGCCGTCCTTGCTGCGGACGCCGTCCTCGCCCAGCGTCCAGCCCGCCTCTTCAAGGATTTGAATCGCCTTGCGCAGGTTCCGGCGGTTCGTGCCGCTGCCGTCGGTTTCAGGCGGGCTGTAGCGCGCGGTAAAGACGCGCTCCGGCAACTGCTCGCGGTATTGTTCAAGAATTTCAAGGACGCGGCCCTCCGGCGGGCCTTCGAGTGAGGCAAGCTCCGAATTCTCGAAATAGCTGTCCGTGCGGGTATATTCGCCGAATGCGAACTGCTTGTTCGACCATTCGAAGTCAAAGGCGTAATCAAGAGCCTCGCGCACGGCGCGGTCCTGGAAGATCGGGCGGCGGGTATTGTAGAAGAATCCCTGCATGCCCTGAGGGCGTTCGTGCGGGATATTGGCCTTGGTGATGCGCCCGTCCTGAACGGGCGGCGCGTCGTAGCCGGTCGCCCAGAGCTTGGCGGTGTTTTCAAGGCGCACGTCGTATTCTCCGGCAAAGAACGCCTCGAGCGCGACGTTGTTGTCGCGGTAGTAATCATAGACAAGATTGTCAAAATTAAAGCGGCCCCGGTTGACGGGCAGGTCCTCGCCCCACCAGTCTTCGACGCGGGAATAGGTGATCGAGCGGCCCGGCGTCACCGAAGTGATTTTATAAGGCCCGCTGCCCAAAGGCGGCTCAAGCGTCGTTTCGTTAAAGCTCCGCCCTTCCGCCGTCCAGTAATGCTTCGGTAAAATCGTAAGCTGGCTGAGGATCAGCGGCAATTCGGCGTTGCCGTTATGCGCGAATTCAAACACGACGCGCTGCGGGCTTTCAATGATCACTTCGGAGACATCGCCGTAATAAGCCTGGAAAAACGGCTGGCCGTGCTCCATCAGGGTCTCGAACGTCCATTTGACGTCTTCGGCCGTGACAGGCTGTCCATCATGCCAGCGCGCCTCTTCGCGCAAGTTGAACGCGACTTTCGAATTGTCCGGCGCGATTTCGATCGTTTCGGCCAGAACGCCGTACATCGAAAACGGCTCGTCATGCGCCTGCTCCATCAGCGAGTCGTACAGCATGCTCTGACCGAGATACGTCATGCCCGCCGCCGGAGAGCCTTTCACGATGAAGGGGTTCAAGCTGTCGAACGTGCCGATGACGTGCGAACGGTACGTCCCGCCCTTGGGCGCGTCCGGGTTCACATAGGAAAAATGCGTAAAGTCCGGGGCGTATTTCGGCTCACCGTGCATGGCGACGCCGTGCTTAGGCGGGGCGACCCGGCTTTCCGTTTGCGGGCTCGCCTCCTGCGCAGCGGCGGCCAGCGGCTGGAAGAGCAGGGCGGTCAGAACAAGAGCGGTCAGGCGCATGTGTTTTCCTTTCTTCGTCGTCCCGGCCCGGGAATTAATCCGGGGTAAAATGCGGCCGGGGTATGCTTGTTTCATATACACTTTCGCAGATTTCGCGCCAAGGGGACATCAATAAAGGCCGCAAGGCCTATTGTGTCCCCTTAAGGCATTACTGCGCCAAATACCCCTGTGGGGACACGATACGCTGCGCTTTATCATGTCCCCGGGAGGAGAGTCTGCGCGCGTTCTTCGCGCTTTCAAATTTTGATCCTTCGTGTGCGCCAGAGACAATAATAGCTAATTAGCGGATGAAAGGGGAAAAGTCCAATATCGAAACGGGGACGAAGAAAAACTGCGGTTTTTACTTCGTCCCAAGTTGTGTGCTCACGACCACGCCAGCTCGATGTGGAGCTTCCGCTCAACTGTATCGTTGTCTTCGTCCGGTTCGGGTGTTTCATCTTGGAGCGTTTCAAGAATAGTCTGAAGTCTTTTCAAGTTCACATTCCGGGATGCATCGTCTCCAATCCGCCCATTGTTTGTGTAAATATTTACAATGGTTTCAAATTGCTTCTGCGGGATGACGAACACAGCCGAGCGCAGAGGTTTAGGGGAGTTGGCGTATTCTCCGAGAGAAATGCAGGCACAACCCGCGTATTCAGAGAAATCCTGCTCATCCATTTCGTCAGCGATGATACCATTCATTCCAAGCTGTTCCAGAAGGCCGAGATCGATTTGATGGGCAACGTATCTCAGTATGTAGATGTCAGTCTCGTTTTGTGGATAGCCAAGCTGGTTTTCTAAATCAAGACGCGTAAATTCAACGCGTTTGCCCTTGAGTTCGAAGGCTGCAAGAAGTTCGCGCGTCCTGTAATCTTTGCGCCATTCGATCTCTATGGGCGGATTGTGATTCTCTTGCGCCGGGCCGGATTCTCTCTGGAAGCTGGTTACATTTGACATCTGGAGACAATATACCGAAGCAAAAATTATGGCAACTAAAAAATCACCACTTCAGCGTTTCAATCGTATAGGTCGGCGTATAGGGCTTGGTGGCCAGCATCGCGTCTATTTTTGACAGATCGACCTGTTTCGGGTTTTCGATTGAGACGACTTCCTCCCAGTGCAGGCCGATCAGGTTTAACGCGCTGTCGATGCCGAAATCATGCGCGCCGTGAATGTCCGTCCGGACGCTGTCGCCAATCGCCAGCATGCGTTTCTTGTCCGGCTCGCCGAGCAAATGATGCGCATGCGCGTACGCGCGCCCGTAGGGCTTGCCGATCCAGATGACTGCGCCGCCCATAAGCTCGTATTTATGCGCGAGCGTTCCGGGGCATAGATGCTCGCGCTCGCCGTGGTGAACCTTTAAATCGGGATTGGCGCAGATCATGGGCAGGCCCAGATCAAGCGCCTGTTTCAGTTCGTCGTCATAGGATTCGGCCGCGTTTCTGTCCGGATCGAAATTATCCAGCAGCGCGGCGAGGATAAAGCCGCAGTCTTTCATGTCGGCGCTCTGCGTAAAGCCAAGCCCCTCAAGGGTGCGCACGGGCGTGTCCGGCCAGAAATCATAATAATGGTCGTTATGTTCCAGTTCGCCGAAAACGCCTTCGGATTCCTGAAACAGGATATTCGTCAACTCGCCGGATGTTACCAGATGCGTGTAATGATCTTCCGTAATCCCGAAACCCCGGATCATGTCGGCGACGTCGCCGGCGCGATTCGGCGAATTGGAGAGCAGGCAGATGCCCTTGCCGCGGGCCTTCAGTTCCGACAGACACTCCGCAACGCCGTCATAGGCGCGTACGCCGTTATGGACAACGCCCCAGAGGTCGAGGATGAAGGCGTCGTAAAGCTCGGCGATTTCACTGACGCCGGAAAGATGCGGCGGGCGGTGTGTTTCGTAGTGTTGCGGATTGGTCATGGCTTTTCCCTCTTCTCGCTGATGCGCTGTTTCGAATAAGCGCCTCAGCGAATCAGCGCCTTAGCGCAAACTAAACCTTCGTCTTCGCCTTTTGCTTGTTCACATAGGCGCCGAAATAATCCGGCTTGCCGAAGTAATAGCCTTGCCCGTAATCGATCGAATAATCAAGAAGCTCGCGCAAGTCGCGCTCAGTCTCGATTTTTTCGACGATGACGTCAATGCCCGCCTTGTCCATCGTGCGCTTGAGCTTATGCATGCGCTCGATGCCGCCGCGCGTGGACGCTTCCTCCATCAGCCAGCCCGCGTCTATTTTGAGAAAACTTATCTTGAGTCTGCGCAGCATGCCCGTATCGATCTTGTGTTTTCGGATATGGTCCATGGAAAACCGGCAGCCGAGTTTTGACAACCCTTCGATAATGGGTACGGATTTCGCATTGATGTTTTCAAGATCGCTCTGCTTCATTTCAAAGACAAGCTTGGCGGCGATGCGGCGGTTTCTCGAAACAAAAGAGAGCAAATCCCCCATAAAACCGGAATCGCTCAGCGTCCCGCCGCCGATATTCAAAAAGAAATTCGCCGCCATGTTTTCCGTTTCCGCATTGCGCAGAATTTGCAGACATCGCAGCAGGATCAGGTTGTCAATCGTCGAAACCAGATCGTGCTGCTCGGCGAGGCGCATATAGTTTTCGGCCGGCAAATACACGCCGGGCCGGGCGCGGATGCGTCCGAACAGCTCCAGAAAGCGCGGCTTGCGCTGGGGCAGGCTGACGATGGGCTGGACGAACAGGTCAATCTGGTCGTGCTCGACGGCATGGCGGATCAGTTCCAGCACGACCGTATCGCTGTAACTGCCGACTTCCGCCGTCGTCGGCGCGCCCGCGCTGCCCGGCTTTGGGGCGCGCGCTGTAATGACGCGCTCATTCGTCAGTTCGAGGATTTCCTCGTCATAGGCCTGCCGTTCAAGCTTTTTCCTGTTTTCGCCGATGGCGCCAAGCTGTCTTGCGATGTTTTCCACCATGCGCGTTTCAATGGCGGAGGCGTCTTCGGATTTCTGGCTGTTCGTCTCGACCGTATGCGCGACGTCGGAGAGCGCGTCGCGGATGTCGGTGATGTCATTGCGGTTTTTGGCGACCTCGCGGATCAGGCGGTCCTGACCCTGGTTCATTTTGCGGATCTGGTCCGTGACTGTCTGTTCCCAGCCGCGGCGTCCGAGAATGTCATAGAGCAGAAATCCGCACATCGCCATCAGCGCGGCGATCAGCATCGTGAAGTCCGGCGTGGAATGCTGGCCGATAATGATTAAAATCAGGACAGCGGCCAGTATGCCGAGCGTCGTAAACACGATCATCCGGAATTTGAGCGCGCTAAAAGGTTCGGGCTTTTTTTCGTGCCCGGTCTTTTTGTTTTTTTGGTGGTTCGGCCTGAGCGCGCTGAGGGAGGGAAGATCCATAACGGCTTTAATTGTAAAGGCAAAACCTCCTGCTGTCTTCAGTCATCTGTCATCAGTTTTCAGTTCCCCTCACCCGAATTCCCGCGTATCGCTCGAAATCACCCTCTCCCTCGGGAGAGGGAGAGGCCCGGATTCACGAAGAGAAGACGGGAGGTTGAGGGGGATTTTATGCGTGATCTTTGCCAACGGCTTGAGTAATAGACTCGAACCCATCCTTTTTTAAACACTCCGAAAGCTCCCGGCAAATCGACTCGGCGACATAAGGACCGCGGTAAATGAAAGACGTATAAATCTGGACGAGGCTCGCGCCCGCCCTGATCTTGTCGTATGCGTCCTTGCCTGAGAAAACGCCGCCAACGCCGATGATAGGGATTTTGCCGCTTGTGAGTCCGTACATCTTGCGGATGATTTGCGTTGACATGCGCCGGATCGGCGCGCCGCTCAGGCCGCCGGATTGCGAGGCGAAACGGTCGGGAAGCTCAGCCGGGCGCTCAAGCGAGGTGTTGGTCAGGATCATGCCGTCGATCTGCGCTTCCAGGAATATTTCGGCGATGGACGCGAGCTGATCGTTGTCAAGATCCGGCGCGAGCTTAACAAGGAGCGGCGGCGGCATGGACCCGCAGCTTTTCGCGCGTTCATTCATGACCGACTCCAGAAGCGGCAGCAGATGGTCGCGGCTTTGCAGCCGTCTTAATCCCGGCGTATTCGGCGAGGAAATATTGACGGCGATGTAATCGGCCAGCGGCCCGAGAGATTTTACCAGCTGACAGTAATCTTTCGCCGGGTCGCGGCGGTTCTTGTTCATGCCGATATTGATGCCGAGAACGCCGCTGGGGTGCGGCTTGTGGTTAAGGGCCTTTTCGAGATTGGCCTTGAAGGCCTTCGCGCCCTGATTGGGAAAGCCCATGCGGTTGATGACCGACTCTGTTCCCGGATGCCGGAATATGCGCGGGCGCGGGTTGCCCTCCTGCGGCTTTGGCGTCACTGTTCCAGCCTCGATATGTCCGAAGCCGAGATTGAACAGGCCGATCAGCGCCTCGGCGTTTTTGTCGAAACCGGCGGCGAGTCCGACCGGATTGGGAAACTTCCGCTCCCAGAGCGTGACTTCAAGAGCGGGATCATTAACGGATTTCGCTTTGGGAACGAGGCCGGATTTCAGCGCCTTGATCGCCATGCCGTGCGCGCGCTCCGGCTCACTCAGAAACAAGGCGGGCTTTGATATGGCGTAGAGATTCGAAAGCATGGTTTTTCGACCGGCGTATTTACTTCAGCCTG
The DNA here is from genome assembly GCA_964498755.1 of uncultured Pseudobdellovibrionaceae bacterium. Taxonomy (GTDB): domain Bacteria; phylum Pseudomonadota; class Alphaproteobacteria; order Micavibrionales; family Micavibrionaceae; genus RZZS01. The sequence goes on from CAZCIB010000001.1 coordinate 74,297, forward strand.
CACATATACGCATTGTTGACGCGCGGGTGTCAATCTTCGCCAGAATAATTTATATGGCTAAAAACGCCAAATATGGATATAATATATTTAAAGGGAGCTATAACATGAACATCCATTTCACGGAAAAGCAGCAGGATTATATAAGCGCGCAAATTGAATCCGGAGATTTTCAAAACGCGAGCGAAGTCGTCCGCGATGCGCTGCGTTTGCATGAATTCTACCGGCATAAAGTTTTAGAGGAATTGCGCGCCGAGATTGCGAAAGGCTGGGACGCTGAGGCAAGCGGGCGCTCCGTCGATGACATTCTGGCGGGAAAGCGGACTTCATGAGTTACGAGCTATCCAGGGCTGCGGACCGGGATATCGAAGACATCTACGACTATACTTGCGCACAATTCGGGGCGCATCAGGCCGTCAATTATTTAACGGAGATGCAGGTTGCATTCATTGCTTTGAGCCGCCAGCCGGGCATGGGCCGCGCGCGCGATGAAATCCGTAAAGGCTTGAGAAGCATGTCTTATGAAAGTCACGTCATCTTCTACCGCAAGATCAGGGGCGGCATTCGTATCGTAAGAATCCTGCACGGCAGGCGGGATATGCCCCGGCAATTTGACGCGTAATGAAGGGCGCTATTGAAATGAGTAATGGCCGGGTGTCAATGTAAAGGCCTACCCAGACGACGCGAAAATATGATCTTTCCCGGCCTTGAGATATTGCCAGCCCGTTACAATCGTCAGGACCGTTGCGATTAAAAGCAGGAGCTTTCCCGCGAGCGTGGCGTACGCCAAGTGCGGTCCGATGATCAGGAAACCGATCGCGACCATCTGGCTGGTGGTTTTCCACTTGGCGAGTTTGGTGACGGGGACCTTGATGTTTTTGGGGCCGAGAAACTCGCGCATGCCCGACACAAGAAATTCCCGCGTTAAAATCAGGACGGGCAGGGCCATCCAGAGGCCGTCAAGCCGGCTAAAACCGACAAGCAGGATCAGCAGCGCGGCGACGAAGACCTTGTCCGCGATCGGGTCGAGGAACGTGCCGAAGGGCGTGACGATGTTGTGTTTGCGCGCGTACCATCCGTCGAACCAGTCCGTCGCCGCGCCTATAGCGTAAAGGACAAGACATGTCCACGCCGCCCATGCCTCGGCGAAAAAAAACAGACCGAAAATAACGGGCAGCAAGAGCAAACGGGAAACGGTGAGGATATTGGGTAGTTGCTTAATCATAAAAAGAAACTGGCTTTTATCAGCCCGAAATGCAAGGCGCATTTACAGGTTTAAATTTCCAGTGCGCCGTATGGCCGCTTTGCCCGGTCTAACTCTAAAAAACGCCGGCGGATAATATCATATGCTTCTTCCGCGAGCGTTCTGTGCTCTCTGGCAATAGGCTGCTCATTGTTGCCCTGCATATGGATGCGGCCTTCTCTTACTTCCACGCCAATAGTGACAACGGATTTGTTGTCCGCATCGCGAATTGAAAAATACAGCCACCTGTCAGGGAACAGGACGCGTTCTCTGTGCGGCGTTCTTGCGCGCAGCGGAAATTTGAGGCTGCCAAGGCAGTTGCCCGCATTCTTTCCGGCGTTAATCATTCCTTGCGCTGATTTGATTTGCGCAAGGAAATGACGGCCGGGAAGATCGGCGATCCATTCGATATCTTCTTTTCGTTCTTCGTCTGGCACGAGACGCTTATGCAGCGCGTCCTCAAACTCTTCAGGCGTTAAAACAGGGCCGCCCATCATGGCGGTTGCTTTGGAAATCGATGAGAAGCTGCTCATCTTTCTGCGGATTTCCGTTCTGACTGTGCCGGAATAGTTTCGACGCATTGGGTATATCTCATTCATCAGCCAGTTAGAGAGTTCTGTAACGATTTCGTTGAGCTCGTCGTTTGGCGCAAAGAAAAACCAGGGTTCATCCCGTCGCCGGTTGAATTCCTCTTTCAGGCTTTTGCTCTGAAGTTCGTCCGGGTTTGTTATGGGAGCGAGATATCTGGGGTCGTTTTTCAGCGGATGAAGAAAAGCAAGTCTCAAGAGCAACTTGAGTTCCCTGTGGCTGTCGCTCGGCGCAAAGCCGTTCAGATATTGCTCTATTCGGGTCCTGGATATCACGGGCATGCCATACTCATACGGCATCGCGCATTACATAATCAAGAAAAATGATTATAAATAGGGTCGCAAAGTCGCGCCCCTTCCTTATTCGTGTGAAGCGGCAAGCTACGCGTTCGCGGCTTCTTTCTGCTTGTCTTCTTCAGGATCGCGCAGGACGTAGCCGCGGCCCCAGACGGTTTCGATGTAGTTGTCGCCGCCAGCGGCGTCCTGCAGCTTCTTGCGCAGCTTGCAGATAAAGACGTCGATAATCTTGACTTCCGGCTCGTCCATGCCGCCATAGAGGTGGTTCAGGAACATTTCCTTGGTCAGGGTCGATCCCTTGCGCAGCGAGAGCAATTCCAGAATGCCGTATTCCTTGCCCGTCAGGTGCAAAGGCCTTCCGGCGACGTCGACGGTGCGGGAGTCGAGATTGACGCGGACCTTGCCGGTAACGATTTCACTGTGGGCGTGACCCTGTGAGCGGCGAACGATGGCCTGAATCCGCGCGACCAGCTCGCGCTTGTCAAACGGCTTGGTCAGGTAGTCGTCGGCGCCGAAGCCAAGGCCCTTGATCTTGTTGTCCATTTCCGAAAGACCGGACAAAATCAGGATCGGCGTGTCGATCTTGGACGAACGCAGACGTTTCAAAACCTCGTAGCCGTCCATGTCCGGCAGCATCAGGTCGAGAATAATAATGTCATAGTCGTATATTTTACCAATCTCCAGGCCGTCCTCGCCAAGGTCGGTGGTGTCGACGATATAACCTTCGGATTTGAGCATCAGTTCGATGCTTTTGGCTGTGGAGCTGTCGTCTTCTACGAGTAATACGCGCATATAAAAAAATCCCCCGGGTTGTTTAGGTGCAGGCTTTGTTAATCTTCCTTAACAAACATATTAACAAATTTTAAAAAGGTTAACAAAATTATTTTAACTTTTACTGGGCGCTTTTTATTTTCCTAGAGGGAGCGAACGGGAGCAGCGTGGGTAACAGGCTCTGATCTTTTGGGCTTTGCTCGCCGGACTTGTTGCAAAAGCCTGAGGGGGGCGATGCTCAAGGTTCATGGGCCGTTGTCTTTAGCGTTGCAAACGTAGCCTTGTTACGCAGGAGAAACTTGAGGGCCTGTGATTGCTTGTCTGCGCACGAGCAAGCCCTCTTCCGGGATAGCCCAGTATCCGACAAAAATATCGTACGATCCCCTGTCCATGAATTGGGGATCCATGATAGGGCCCCCACTGGCGTCTGTGTCTACGGGAGAGCTACCAATTCCCAACTTGTGAGACCAGAAGTGATTGGAATCTCTACGATAAACGTGAAAATCAGGCCGATTTCTAAAAACATTCATTCCGAGAGCGACGGCAATGATGTGATCATCCGGATACTCGTTGGGGTCGGCAATTTCAATGAATCCGTCGCGGCGCAAAAGTCCTTTGAAGTTCTCCGGCTGATATGCCTCCCGCGATAATTCCGAGGGCATTATACAGTCGAGAGATCCGGGGATGGCCTCTGCCAGGCCGGGTTCGTCAACTCCGTACGCAAGACAATTGGCGACAACCTGCGCCCATTTTTTTGGTTGAAACGTTAAGTCTGCTTTGGGAACGATCAGGTGGCGCGCGGGCTCAGTTCTTTGTTTGCCCGTCATTTCCTCGAAATACTGACTGAGAGCATCTGCAATAGGGCCTTGAGGCAGAGACCTCACTATATTCGCTTCTTCTTGCTCTTTCCGCGTCTAGGTCGGGCATATCTCTTCTTTAAATTCCGCAAATTCCATGAATGCGCTACCCCGCCATCCTAACAATTGTAAAGGACAGATTAAACCCTTTGCAAAAGCAGGCGCGATTATCCTTTATTTCCAGTGGCTTATGTTGCAGATACCTAGATTCTCTTTAGGGGCCTGACTCAAATCCTGAGGGTATCTTTTTCGGGGGCATGAGAAAAAATAATGGCGTTTTCGATGTTGCTTGAGGTGGCTATTAAGGCGCGGCGCAACTTCCGGGATGACGCCATAATTCTTATTCTGTATTATGCGTCAATGGACCGTCTCGCCGAAAACGCCGCCGCGATGATTTCGACAATACCTTCGTACGAGGTCTACGGCCGCGTGAAAAAAGTGCTCGGGCTTCTCGTTGAGATTTCAGGCTTCGGCAGTGATCTCTCCATCGGCGCGCACGTGCATTTGCGTCCCGAAAAGGGCGGCGACATTCCTTGCGAGGTCGTGGGTTTCCGGGATGATCATGCGCTGCTGATGCCGTTCGGGACGCTGGAGGGCGTCGGCCTCGGCTGCAAGGCCTTCATACAAAAGAACGAGCCTGTTGTTCTGCCGGATGACAGATGGCTGGGGCGCGTGATCAACGCGCTGGGCGAGCCTATCGACGGCCTGGGTCACCTGCCGCAGGGCGGGCATCCCGTTCCTTTGCGCAACAAGCCGCCGCCGCCGCATTCAAGGCAGCGCATGGGGGCGCAGCTTGATCTCGGCGTGCGCGCGGTCAATACGTTTCTGGCCACGTGTCAGGGGCAGAGGATGGGCATTTTCTCCGGCTCCGGCGTCGGAAAATCCGTGCTGCTTTCCATGATGGCGCGCTACACCGAGGCCGACGTGTCCGTCATCGGCCTTGTCGGCGAGCGGGGCAGGGAGGTGCAGGAGTTTCTTGAGGACGATCTCGGGCCGGACGGCCTGAAACGCTCCGTCGTTATCGTGGCGACGGGGGACGAGCCGGCGCTAATGCGGCGTCAGGCGGCCTATGTAACGCTGGCGACCGCGGAGTACTTCAGAAATCAGGGCAAGAAAGTGCTCTGCTTGATTGATTCCGTTACAAGATTTGCGATGGCGCAGCGCGAGATAGGCCTGAGCGCGGGCGAGCCGCCAACCTCGAAAGGTTATCCGCCAACGACGTTTGGCGAGCTTTCCAGGCTGTTGGAGCGGGCCGGGCCGGGCGCGCCGGGGCAGGGTTCGATCACCGGGCTGTTCGCCGTTCTGGTCGAGGGCGACGATACCAGCGAGCCGGTCTCGGATTCCGTGCGCGGGATCGTTGACGGCCATATCGTCATGGAGCGCGAAATTGCCGACCGCGGACGTTATCCCGCGATTAATGTTTTAAAATCCGTTTCAAGATCGATGCCCAAGGCGCTGACGGACCAGCAAAACGACGTGATCCGGCGCGCCAAGCGGATTATCTCTACATATGAGGATATGGTCGAGCTTATACGTCTCGGCGCGTATCGCAAGGGTTCCGATCCGGCCGTCGATGAGGCCATACAAATCTATCCGCGAATTGAGGAATTTCTCGCCCAGCATAAGGATGAAAATACGGGAATCGAGGACGGGTTTAAGCGGCTGGCGGAAGTGGTGCGCGTTGCTTACGAATCTCAGAATCCCGGAAACCCGGAATCTCGGAAATGATCTATGTTGAAATTCTAAAATTCCGAGATTCTGAAATTCCGGGATTCCAGGATTTCTGACCATGGCCAATCTTGAAGCCCTCATCCGCGTACGCAGACACGCCGTTGAACAGAAACAGAAGTTTCTGGCGGAACTTTATCGCCAGGTTGAGGCGATGCAGCAGCAAAAATCAAAGCTGGAAAACGATCTGATCAATGAACGTAAAGTGGTCGACGAACTCGGCACGGCCGAGGCCATCGCCTATTACGGGCGCTATTCCATCGTCGCGCGCAACACGATCGAGCATCTGAATCATGAAATGAAAAAGCTGGAAACCCGCATTGATATCGCCCGCGAGGACATGCGCGCCGCCTATGCCGAGCAGAAAAAAGTCGAGATCACCCAAAAACGCAGACAGGACCGCGCCGCCGCCGAAGCGCGCAAGAAAGAAGACAAGGAGCTCGATGAGATTGGCATTGAGGGGTTTAGACGGAAGGATGGCGAGGAATAGCGACAGTAGTTGACAGCTTTGCAAATTGGTTTATTGATAGCGAGCGTAAAACAATAGTATCGGGAGTGCGAGAAAATGAGTCAGCAGGGCATGTGGCGCAGGCTTCCGGAAGAAGTTATTGGCGATGATTTTTTCAAGCAGCTTCAGGAATGGAATCCTGATGAAACGCTCGCTGCTTTCAATGAATATTCTGGACGCCTATTATACATACATGAAAGCGCATTTATCGGACGCGTGAAAGACGGGATTCAAAAAGATCTCGGCTTAAAGAAAATTCCGGGTGGAATAGCCGAGAGTGAAGAGTTTTGCCTGACGCGAATTTTTTCGCCTTTGGTTGAAGATGCGGGACTAAAACCCACGGAAGTCACCGCCTTTGCTGTGCTGAGAGGTTTCGGCGACGTCTTTATCATGACTGAACATGCCTTGCGCGCCATTGTAGACGATGTGGACAATATACCGGAGGGTTCTCTAACGCACGACGAAGGGGGCGGGTCCGGCTTATCTGCTGAGCCGACTATAAAAATAACCCTTGGCCGGAATCGAGGCCTGACCCTTTGTAATGAGTAATTAATCGGCTCTGACTTTAACCACCCGATCCTCCTGCAAAACCCGGATAAATCTCTCCGGGTCGTCCTGGAAGACGATATCGCCTTCGAAGCCCGTATCGGCCAGCGCGCCGGCATAGAGCTTTTTCATGTCCATCCGCATTGTTTCGCTTAAGCTGCGCTGCGTGCGCAGGGCGAGATCTAGGCGTTTTTCGCGTAACAGCCCGTCGAGCTGCACACCGCCCATTCGGCTCAAACTTAAATCAAATATAAAGCGCGTCTGCTTTTCCTTATGCCCGCCGTCCTTGTTGTCGTCGCCGCCCTGATGGCGGAAATAGAGGGCGGCCTTGTGAATTTCCCCCTGATACGCGAGTGGCACTGGCATGGCGCGCCAGCCGTCGGGCGTAACGGCTTCGGCCTGTACGCGGCCCGCCGTTGTGAGCTCCCCCGTCAGCCGCGAGAGGATATTATTTCCCCGGGCGTCGCGCTTGAGGATATTCATCGTGCGCTCGCCAAGCCAGCCGCCGATATCGCCGGAGCGCACGGCGGCGACGAAAAACAGGGCGGCCGTGCCCAATTGCGCCGGATTCGCGGCGTTCGGGATAACTTGCGAAAGCGTAGACTGAACAGCCTGTTGGCCATGCGCATTCATGTGCTGCATCAGGTTTTCAAAAACCGGCCACGGTCCGGGCCGTAAAAATTCCGAGAGCATCAGCGGCGCGCCGAGGCCTGGCGCCGCCGCAGTGGCGCCGGGTTCCGAAACCGGTATGAGGGCGATTTCCGATCCAGGCGCAATATTTTGCGCAGCGACCTGAAGAATGAAATTTTCTGTAACGAGCGGATTTTGCGGCAAGGAAATGGAGAGCAGGGGCAGGCCCTGCTGCGTAAGTCCGAGAACGGTTGCGTGTAAGCCGCCCGCGCGTAAATGGCCGGTCGTAATGATTTCTTCTTTTGACGGCGCCGTGACGTTTTGCGCGGCGCCGGTCACATTCTGCGGCGCGGCGATTTTCGGGATGTTTTGAATGCCGGTAATGCCGACGTCGAGCGCGGCGGGCTTAAACGTTGCGTACGGTTGTTCCGGCTGGCCTTGCAGGGCGTTTAAAGACGCAGGACCTTGATATGACGCCGGGATCGAAAGGGCAGAATTTTCAAAGCCTGAGAACGCGGCCGGGAGCGCTGGCAAAGCGGCGGGCGGGGCTGAAAATACGGGTGAAGCAGTGGATGTCGCCTGTGCTGTGGCCGCCGGGCTCGTGACCGCGACAAGCCTGAATGTACTTGCGGACCACGGATCCGGGTCGTTTGAGGTTATTCTGCTTGTCAGTGACAAGTTGTCTGGCGCGTTTAGCGGCTGGTTCAGCGCCGCGTTTGATAATGGCGCGGCGGCGACTTCTAAGAAAAAGCTTTGGCTAACGAATGACTGCGCGCCGGACATCTGCCCGGAGAGCGCGCTGCCTGTTTGAAATGCGGACGGCGGCGGGGAAAAATTATGGGGAACTGACAGCTCTTGAAGCGCAGAAGCGTTGATCTCGGAAGCGAGCCTGACAATGTCGCCTGTTTTGAGCTCAACGCCGCTGGAGAGACCTTTCAGCGCCGCCGATCTCAAAAGGTGGCTTTCAGGGTATTTCTCCAGAACGGGGCCGCCGGTTTCAAGTCCCAGGGGCGTTGCCGTATAGCGGGCTTGAAGCGTTTGCGCGTTTTGGGGGGCTGGCGTTGTTCGCGGCAGTTCAGGCGCTGCGCGTAGAACTACGCGCGGCGGCTGTCCCCGCCTGATATCAATCTCAACCGGCTGTCCGGCTTTGAATTGCGCGGCTTGCTCGCGCTGTTTGACGCGGATGGTGATGTCGCCCTCTGGCGTGCGGACTTCAATTCTGCCATCGCCTGTATTTCTCTCTACGCGTCCGGGGATATTTCTTCTGCCACGGGCGTTCTCCAGCGCGCGGGGAAGCTTCTCAGCTTCGCCCGACTGTTCGTTTTTTGCAGGAGGAAGAGCCTTGGAGGCTCCCCGCATGGCGGATGGAGGAATGCCAGTATCGGACATGTTTGTTTTGCGCTTCCCTGTACGTGGGTGGTTTCACAGGTTTGTATCAATAATTCCTGAGGAGTATAATAAATGAAGGGAAATTGTATTGAAACGAATCTAATGCGAGAGGTCATATGCGTTACCTGACATGCCTTGTTCTTGCGCTTTTTATTTCTGCGCCCTCCTTTGCCGCGCAAGAAATAGAACAGGAAAGGTTTAACAACATCAGGACGCTTGAGTTTCTGGCAGAGGGGTGTATCCAGAGTTATGATAAAAAGGGTCTGGAGTTTTCTCGATGGGCCGACGATCGTTACTACAGAATCCATCTGAACTCACGCGCTAATAATTTAGCGCGCGTGTTCGAGGGAGAGGCGAATAATTTATGGTCGCCAACACGGGTCGTGAACAACATCGTTCTCTCCATGGATAAATATACCGGTTTATGCCGGGTTTTCGGTTCAGTTGATTATGTTGAGGACATGCCCTTGCTGATCAAGGATTTTATTCTCGCGAACAAGTTCCTTTTTCAGGAAGAATGGGATGAAAGCGAGCTCGACATTGCTGTGAGCGTGCTCACGCAAAATACGCATAAATATGACTTGTTATACCGCGTTTCCTCCGGAAGTTTTATGACGGATCATATTATCAAGTTAACCATGTACAGAACGCATCCGGAGATAAACCTTGCTATAAGTTATGAAAAAGGTCTTGCAAAAAAAAGGATTGATGAAATGCTTCTAAAGCATGAAGAATAAAGGAAAATCCTCAGGCTTTTGCGCTTTTGGTCTGAGATTCAGCAAGCGACTTCATCACGGCATGAGCGATTTTTTCAATATCTTCGGCTGTCTCGCTCCCCGGAGAACGGCTCAGGAAGGGCATCTGGTGGCGTATCGATTCCTTGACGCGCGGGTCGTGGCGGATCATGCCGATCAGGGAAGGTTTAAGACGTAGAAAATTCTCGCAGGCCTTCAGCAGCGTTTTATAGGTTTTCTCTCCCTCCACTGCGCTTGGCGCCATGTTGACGACGATGCCGATATGCTTGGACATGCCTGCGGCGTTTCCGAGTTTTATGAAGGCGTAGGCGTCGGTCAGGGAGGTCGGTTCATCTGTTGTGATCAATATTGTTCGCGTAGCGGTAGCCGAGAGCATGCGCACCGTCCGGTCGACGCCGGCGCCAAGGTCGGCGATGACGACGTCGTAATCATCAGCAACTTCCAGAAGTTGGTCACGCAGGAGAACAAGACGCTGGCTGGGCAGGGCGGAGAGCGACGCCTGACCTGAACGGCCCGCGATAATGTCAAAGCCGCCGTCTTCAAAGCGCTGGGTGACTTTATCAAGGCCCAGACGTCCGCGTATTACGTCATTCAGATCCCGCCGCGGCATCAGGCCCAGTTGCACGTCTACGTTCGCCAGGCCAAGATCGCCGTCAAAAAGCAGGACTTTCTTCCCTGCCTGCGCAAGCGCGTGAGAAAGGGAAATCGAAAACCATGTTTTACCAACGCCGCCCTTGCCGCTGGCTACGGCAATCAAATTTTTGCCGCGGCGAAAAACGGGCGCCCCGGTTTTGCTGCTGGCGTTGTCTGCGGTAAGGGTCGACTCGGTCATTGCGTTCCTGTCCTGCTCTGCGGAGGTGATTGGTTTTGGCTCTTACGAGAAGAGGGCTCCCAAGAAGTTAAAAGTGCGCACAGATCTCTCGGCGTCATGGCGGCCAGTCCGTTGGCGACCTGCGGCGTATTCGAGGCGTCGGAAAACGCCATGCCGCCTGACTGCGCCGCCTGTAATAATCCCCCAAAACGGCGTGCGATGTCCAGACGCGTCGGCATCATCCATCGCACCCCTAGCGCGGCGTAGGCGCGCGCGATATCGCCGGATTCTTCCGCGTCAATTCCTGCGGGCATAACAAGAATGGGGTCGCAATCCGCCGCCGATAAAAGTTTGGCGAGCATGTTCATTTCGCTTTTATCAAAAGGATTGGCGCCGCCCGTGTCGATCAGGATCTGATCCGCGCCGCGCGATTCGTCGAGACGGGCTTTAAGCTCGGCGCCGTTACGCGCTTTTCGAAGCGGAATATTGAGAATTTTGGTGAATGCGGCAAGTTGTTCCGTACCGCCTGCGCGCACCGTATCCGTCGTAATCACGGCGACGTTGAGATCATTGAGAATACCGCGCGCGGCCATTTTAGCTATGCCGAGAGTCTTTCCGGCGCCCGGCGGGCCCACGGCGACCAAAGGCTTTTTATGCGCGCGTTTCGGCAAGGGGCGAAAACCGAATAAATGCTCCAGCGCCGCAATCAGGGCGATGTGCGGCTGTTCCAGGCCGGCCAGCGTGGCGCAGGACAAAATCATGTCCGTTACGTCTTCCGGCACGGAATGCCGCAGCATGATCTCCGTTAACTCTTCCGCAATAGCGGCTTCCTGCTCCTCTTCGTCATACTGCAGCCAGGATTCGGCGCTGGCTGGCTCTTCGCCCGCGCCGAGCTCAAAGGCCGGACTGCGGCGCGACTGCGCGTAGTCTTCCTCGATCGCGGCGGTCACGCGCACGGCCTTGCCGCCGCGCTCTTCGCGCGTGGCGACTATAATAGCGTCTTCTCCGAGCGTTTCACGGACCATATTCATCGCTTCGGTCATGGTTTTGGCGTAAAAGGACTTTAGCCGCATGGCAGGATCGCAACCTGATCAATAATCATTATAGGTTTATTTGACGTACCTTACCAGACAATAAACATAAAAGACGCGGCTGTGAATCCCTGAAATGTGGATAAAGGATGAATTCTGGGTATATGTACAACATAGTACAAGTGAGTTATAATGGCCTTGGGAGGCATAGAAATGCAAGAGACGACGATCAGCGAGTTTCGCGAAAACATACGCAAGCATCTGGACGCGCTGCGTCTGGGCGAGCAGGAGCGGTTATATATTTCCCAGCGCGGTCGTGACTATTTCGAGCTGCGCCACGTTCCGGATTACCGGCCCGGGAAAACGATAAGATTTGGATTGCTGACGGGAAAAGGGGACGTTACGCAGGAAGGCATTGACGCCGGGGCTGAGGAGATTAACAGCGACTTTGAGGATTATATCTGAATAAACATCTATCCTGGTAGCTTATGCGCATTTTACTGGACACGAATATTTATCTTGGGCTGATGTTGTCTCCGGAACGGCTTGACCCAAAAGCTACGGATCATATACGGACGGCGCAATGCGTTTGCTTTTCCGTGCTTAGCCTTTGGGAAGCAATGCTGCTAAACCGGAAAGGAAAAATTCGCCTTGACGTATCAATCGCGGAACTGGATGCGTTTTCGCTTGAAGCCGGGCTTGAAAGGTTGGAGTTAACGCCGGAAATCATGTCCTGCTGCGAGAGACTGCCGGAGGTGAAGGGGCATAAAGACCCGTTCGACCGGATGCTGATCGCATCCGCTATGTTTCATGACTTGACGGTTTTAACTTCTGACCGGGCATTTGAAGAGTACGAGGCGGCGCTGGAAGTGGTCGGCCCGCTTACAGGATGAGAAGCTGTTCGTGTTTTTTCGTTCCCGCAAAGATAAAATCATCGCGTTCATGGCGTCTTCATCGCGGTCATGGCGTGAAAGACGGAAACAGCAGGAAAAAGCGAGCATGTTTGCGCAAGGGAACATCAATAAAGTGAAGCGTATTGTGTCCCCATCGGAGTCTTGCAATGGGGACACGATGACGCTGACGCGTCTTATCATGTCCCCTGCATCCTGATTACAATAGCTGCCTGAATCGCAGCGTCTCGACGAAAGAGGAAATTGTTTCGACTTCCCGCCGTACGCTCTGAAAATGTTTTTCCTCCGGCCTCGTCCATATGCCCGGCAGTTCAAACTGGTCCTTGCCGAAATGCAGGATAAATACCGCTTCCCTGTCCCGAAAACTGGCTTCCATCCATTTCATGCCCGTCCTTGACGCGGCTTCGATAAAACTCTCAATAAAGGTGGGATCAAATATATAACGGGATTCAACTTGGTCCGTCGAAATCACGTCGTATTTTTTCCGGAATTTAGGGCTCACAAGGCCGACGGATTCGAATTTTGAGAACTTCGTACGCAGGAACTTTTTAAGCGCGCGCCGGGTCATGAGAACCGTATGATAATCCAGCTGCTTTCCGAGCTGAACACGGATGATCACGCCGTGAAAAACAGCGTATTCGGTTTCCCGGTCACGCCCTTCGTTGTCTTTATCCATTTCAACCTCGAGAAGACGCGCTTCCTGGAACGCGACTTGCGCGCCGTTTATTTGCCCTTCAAAACCGTCTTCGACAAAGGCGCGGTCGTAAGGCGGCAGGATGCGGTGGGCGTCCAGCTGAACAAGCGGGAACGTCCCGGACGGGCTGTAAAACAGACCCATTTCCTGCGCAAGCCCGGCGATTACGGAGTTTTTGGCGCGTTTTCGATAGGCGCGGTTGATCAGATATCCCGCCGGCATGCCCGCCGCAAGCGCAAGCAAAATCCAGAGGAAAAACTTCAGAGCCAGTCCCGTCTGGAAACTGAAAACGAATGGCGCGAGAAAAAAGGTGATAACGGCCTGCGCGGCAAGCAGGTATTTCAAAAAGTTCTTGCGCGTTGCGCCAGCCAGGTCGGCCAGGGTCTGTGGTTCCGGGGGTTCTTCCGGCGCTTCCGGCGCTTGCTCGCGCGATTCCGCCGTTTCTTTTTCTGCGTCCTCTTCGGTCATCAGGCAATACCCAGAACGTAAAAAACTGTCTCCGCCGTTAACTGGTGCAGCACGAGCGCAAAGCAGGACAGGCTGGCGGCCAGTTGCCACGGGATATTCAGGATATAGGCGGCGGCGAAACCGACAAGCGCGAATTCATACAGCGCGGCGGCGACAAGTATCGCGTAGAGTTCCTCCCATGTATGAACGCCGGTTACGACCATGATCAGAAGCGGCGCGGTCAGCGTAAAGCCTGCAAGGCTGAGGAAATTCAGGGCCGTGACAAACGCCCAGAACCGGTCCATGCGTTTCATGTAATGCGCGATTGTCCAGACAAGGCCGAGCAACGTCGCAATGTAAAACGCCATTATCATGCCGTGCAGGAGCAGCAGTTCCCCGTAAGCGCGTTCGCCCAGCCTTTCCGTCGGCAAAACATGAAGCGGGTAAATCCAGAGCGGGAGGAGGGCGAAGGGCACCAGAAAGGATTTGATCGCAAGCGGCCTGCTGTTCGGAAAGCGCTGCGCGCCGCGATCCATGAATAAGGCCAGTTCCAATGCGCCGAGGAGGACGGGTTTCATCTAAACGCTCCCCACCGTCTTGATCCGCGCTTTGGGATGAATTTCGTTCTGGCTCATAACGATCGTTTGCGGGCGGAAGCGCTCGACGACGGATCGCACGAAGGGCCGGATCTGCGGCGAGGTCAGCAGAACAGGGCTCTCGCCCTGCTGCGCGAACTGGTCGTAGGCGTCGCGGATCGCCTGTATAAAGCCCTGCAATTGCGATGGCGGCATGGCGAGCTGTTTGTCTTCGCCGTCGCCCAGAATGCTCTCGGCGAAATTCTGCTCCCATTCCGGGGAGAGCGTTACGAGCGGCACATGCCCGTGCGGGCCGACGTTTTTTTCGCACAGCTGGCGCGCGAGGCGCGAGCGTACGTGCTCCGTAATCAACGAGGGGTTTTTGGTATAGGCGGCGGCTTCGGACACGCCCTCCAGAATCGTTGGCAGATCGCGGATGGAAACGCGCTCGGACACCAGCATCTGCAGGATTCTCTGCAATCCGCTGACCGATAGCTGCGCCGGGATCGTATCGGCGACGAGCTTTTGATATTCCTGCGGCAGTTCGTCCAACAACTTTTGCGTTTCCGCGTAGGACAGCAGATCGGACATATTGTCCTTGATGATTTCGGTCAGGTGGGTTGTGACGACCGTCGGCGCGTCTACGACCGTGTAACCCTTGAAATTGGCCTCTTCCTGGTATTTTTCATCGATCCACATCGCCGGTAGTCCAAAAGTCGGCTCCACTGTGCTTTCCCCGGGCAACGAAATCGCGGCGCCCGTCGGGTCCATGCATAAATACATTCCGGGGCGCACGTCGCCGCGCCCGGCCTCGATTTCCTTCATGCGCACGACATAGGTATTGGCGGGCAGCTGCAGGTTGTCCTGAATGCGCACGGAAGGGAGAACATAGCCCATGTCTTCGGCGAGCTGTCTGCGCAATCCCTTGATCTGCTGCGTCAGTTTCATGCCTTCGCCCTGCACGAGCGGGAGCAGGCCGTAACCCAGTTCAAGCCGGATCGTGTCGATCGCAAGCGCTTTGGAGATCGGCTCTTCCGCAGGCGGCGCGCCGGGCGCGCCGGGCTGCATGGCGGCTTCGGCTTCCTTGACCTTTTCCTCGGCCTCAAGCGTTTTTTGCCATGCCGTATAGGCGGCAAAGCCGATGCCGCCCGACAGAACAAAGAACGGTAAAAACGGAATCGCCGGAATCAGGCCGATCCCGAAGAGCAGGACCGCGCTGATCGCGAGAGCTTTCGGGTAGCGGCTGAACTGTTCGAACAGGGCCTGATTGGCCGAGCCTTCGACGCCCGCCTTGGAGACGAGCAGGCCGGCGGAGACCGACACGATCAGGGCGGGGATCTGGCTGACCAGTCCGTCGCCAATCGTCAGGATGGTATACGTCGCCGCAGCGTCGGCAAGACTCATTTCCCGCGTCGCCGTGCCAATGATAATGCCGCCGATGATATTGATGAAAACAATCAAAAGGCCCGCTATCGCGTCGCCGCGTACGAATTTCGCCGCGCCGTCCATGGCCCCGAAGAAGGTACTTTCCTGCTCCAGCTCCTTGCGGCGCGCTTTGGCTTCTTCTTCGGTGATCAAACCGGCAGACATATCCGAATCGATGGCCATCTGCTTGCCGGGCATCGCGTCCAGCGTAAACCTCGCCGCGACTTCGGCGATGCGGCCCGAGCCCTTGGTAATCACGACGAAGTTTACGATCACCAGGATGGCGAAGACGATGCCGCCGACAATATAGCTTTCCTGAATAATGAACGAGCCAAACGCCTCGATAATCTGTCCGGCGGCGTCATTGCCTTCATGTCCCTCAGAGAGAATCAGGCGCGTCGAGGCGATGTTCAGGGCCAGCCGCAAGGCCGTCGCGATCAGCAGCACGGTCGGAAAGGTCGAGAAGTTCAGCGGCTTCATGATGAACAGAACCGTCATCAAAATCATGACCGAAAACGTGATCGAGAGTGAAAGCCCTGCGTCCAGCAGCCATGTCGGTATCGGCACGAGCATGAACATCAGGATCCCGATCATGCCGATCGCGAACATGACGTCGCCGCGAAAAACGCCGCGGGCGATGCCTTGCGCGTTTGTCATGGCTCTTGACGAGCCGGACGGGGTGGATGTGTCGGACATAAACTGAAAGCGCCTGAATTAAACCTTGATATATATTACCTGTGCACGAGAGATGTTTCAATTCATGACCTCTCTTGAGCTTTCCACATGATTGTTTACCATGGTTTCGGATATATTAAACGTCCTTCCCGGCGCGAGAAGTTTTTCGGGATGACGAAGCAAAGAAATCGCCCAAGGAAACCGCCCAAGGAAATCGCTATGGCAAAAAGACTTCTTTTAACGCTCTTTCTTATTCCGTTTCTGAGCTCCTGCTCGAATATCAGCAGGGTCGAGCAATCAAGGATAGAAGGTACGCAGTTCAATCATTACCTGGGCCGTGGTTACCAGACGCTGGCGCTCTACGAAAAAGAGCTGAGTGATAATGCGGATGCGGATTATTTTTCGCGCAAAGCGCTGCAATCGCATAAAAATCTTTATGTCGAGCCAACGCTGATCGCCGAGCGCGACGTCCCGCAGCAACACCTGGCCGAGCTGGCCGTGGCGCGGAGCCAGCTGATCGACGCGCTGTTTACTCTCAAGTCGCCGGAGACCTGGGAAGTTCTTGCCTACGCGCAAGTGCAATATGATTGCTGGATCGAAAATCTCGAGGAAAAGACCGGCATGGAACAGGCCGCGCTGTGCAAGGCGAACTTCCTGAAAGCGATGGACAAGCTGCTCGGGCGGCTCGATCTGTCCGAGGCGTTCATGGTCTTTTTTGACTTCAATTCAAGCGAACTGACGCCGAAAGCAAAGGAAGCGATTGCCGTCGTCGCAAAGGCGATGAAAGACAATCCTTCCCTGAAGGTCGTTCTGACCGGCAACACGGATACGGTCGGTCCGGAAAGCTATAATGACGGCTTGTCCTTGCGCCGCGCAAAGACGGTTCAAAAGGCGCTGCATGATCTTGGCGTCGCGAAGGACCGCGCCGAACTGTACGCGGAGGGCGAGCATAATCTCCTCGTGCAAACCCCTGATAACGTGCGTGAACCCCGCAACCGTCGGGTCGATATTCTGATGACGAAGAAGTAAAGCCGGGAAATTAATTATTCGCAAAGGCGATTATTAAAATTCAAATTAATCGTTTTTGACGATACCTTCCCTGTGTCATGTTCCTGTTCGGCAATAATTAACCGAAAGGAGCAAACATGAAATTACGACTTCTGACAGCGTTAGCGATTATGATTTCAAGTCCCGTTCTGGCTGCGGACTGTCCCGCCGAGGCGCGTAAGATTTCCGAGGCCGAAGTCAGAGCGGCGCAACAAGACTGGGGCGAGGGGATCGTAAACATCGGCGGGGCTGAAGATCCGGAAGCGCGCGCATCCGAACTGCTTGATACGCTTTACGCGTACGATCTGGGCGATGTGTTGTTCAAGCCGACGCTGGCGGCGGCGGATCAGTTCCGCGGCGCGAAAGAAGAAGCTCTGTCCTACTTCGTGGGCGGCGCGATCCCAGAAGATAAAGGCTTTGCGCTTGCGCCCTATACGAATGTGCGCTTCGACAATACCGGCATTGTTACGGACTGCGACTCGGCGCTGGCGATGGGCAATTACTTCTTCACGACCACTGAAGGTGAAGAGGTCAAGGTTGAGTACAGTTTTGGTTATGTGAAGGACGCGGCGGGCGATCTGAAGATCAACCTGCATCATTCGTCGCTGCCTTATAGCCCGGAATAAATTTTCCAGAGGGGACATCCAGAGGGGACACAAAGATTATTACGTGTCCCAAAAGGGGACACGTAATAATCTTTGTGTCCCCATAGGATTCTTTGGGGCCTTTAAGGTATTCCCAGAAAGCTCTGTCTGGACTCATTCTTTCTCAGCGTTTCGATCACATCGTTTTTCTCAAGACCTTCGGCCCAGTATTTCTCCCAGTCGTCAACCATAGCCGGGGGCGGGCAGACGCGCAGGTCTTGCGTCCCTTTTCCGGATGGCAATCTCTGGCGCGCGCTGCTCCAACGGTAATCGGCCGGATGTCCGCAAAGCTTCGCACGTACCGGATTCAGCTCGACATAGCGTAATGCCTCGTATAAATAACGCTCGTCCATCGGCCAGGATGAAAAGCGCGACTGCCACAGGAATCCTTTCCAGCCCATGCGCTTGTTGATTTTATACGTGTATCGTTTGTTGACTTCACCGAAACAGCGCAAGCCGCCAGCATCGCTTGGCGTGGCTATGATATGCACGTGATTGGGCATCAGGCAATACGCCAGAAGCCGCGTTTCAGCCTCAGCGAACAGATAGCGCAGAAGCGCGAGATAGGCGAGGTAATCCTGTTCTTCGAAAAAAACATCCTGTCTTCTGTTGCCGCGCTGAACCAGATGATGGGCTATTCCCGGCAGGACAAGACGCGCTGTTCTCGGCATGGCTTTACCTTTGTCTTTTCTTTTCTTTTCTTTAGGGGTCCTTTGGGGACACAAAGATTATTACATGTCCCAAAAGGGGACACGTAATAATCTTTGTGTCCCTATTGCCACCCTATTGCCATCCATTGTCAAGAAAATTCAGGAAAATCCGGAAATCTAACCGCCCGTGCCCGTCGGGACTTCAACGCCTTCATCCCGGTATTGATTGAGTTTGTTGCGCAGCGTGCGGATGGAAATGCCGAGGATATTGGCCGCGTGCGTGCGGTTGCCAAGGCACTGGTCCAGCGTATTCAAAATCATATCGCGTTCGACGTCGGCGATTTTGCGCCCGACAAGCGACTCGACCGCGCCCGCGTTTTGAACTCCGGTGGAGGGATCTGTCCTATCACACCCTTCCTGACCTCCCCCTTCTGCGAGGGGGGAGGAAGGCCGCGGGCCGGAGGGGGGTGAAGCAACGGATGTAGACATTGCGGCCGGCGTCTCGATATGCAGAGCCTCCGGCTCGATCTCGTCTTCCATGGAAATCAGGATCGCGCGGTGCATGGCGTTCTCAAGTTCGCGGATATTGCCGCGCCAGCCGTGGGTCTTTATCTTCTCCGCAGCTTCCGGAGATATTTTCTTTTTCGGAACGCCATTGGCTTCGGCGTACTTGTCGGCGAAAAACTGGGCGAGTTTCGCGATGTCGGAGGGACGTTCGCGCAGCGCGGGCAGGCGCAGGTTCACAACGTTTAAACGGAAATAGAGATCTTCCCGGAAATCGCCTTTCTGGACGGAAGCCTCCAGATCGCGGTTGGACGTGGCAAGAATGCGCACATCGACTTTCACGGAATCGTTGCTGCCGACGCGGGTGATTTCACGTTCCTGAATCGCGCGCAGGAATTTCGCCTGGAGCAGGGGATGCATTTCGCTCACCTCATCCAGCAGCAACGTGCCGCCCGTCGCTTCTTCAAACTTGCCGATGCGCCGCGCCGTCGCGCCTGTAAAGGCGCCTTTCTCATGTCCGAACAATTCCGATTCAAGGAGGTTTTCCGGGATCGCCGCGCAGTTCACGGCGATAAAGGGGCCGTTTTTACGCTTTGATTTGTTGTGGAGGTAGCGCGACATCACTTCCTTGCCTGTGCCGCTCTCGCCCGTAATTAAAACAGTGGCCTCGCTCGGGGCGATCTTGTCGGCCATCTCGACGACTTTTTTCATCGCCGGGTCGCCCGCGATCATTTCGCTGGATTCTTCCGTCACGGCTTCCAGCACGGCGGCGATCAGCTCGGCGTCCGGGGGCAGGGGGACGTATTCCTTTGCGCCGTCCTGAATGGCCTTGACGGCGGCGCGCGCGTCCGTGCCGATGCCGCAGGCGACAACCGGAATATGGATGCGCTCTTCATCAAGACGCGCGATGAATTTGTCGATCTTCTGCTTGACGTCGACCATGGCAAGATCCGCGCCCTTGCCGTTCAAAAGCGCGCCGACGGCCTGTTCCACGTCCTCGCAATGCACGACCTTCGCGCCGCGCTGCAGGGCGATCTTGCCAGCCTGGCTGATATATCCCTCTAAATTTCCGACGATGAGAAGACGCATATTCCTTATACTTTCTCAGTTATTCGCAGCAAAGTCTATGTCCGTGTGAATGAAATCAGCCCCTTTAAACAAAAGAGGGTGTCCCGTATTTTTTGCAAGCGCGTATGCGAAACAATCGCATATGTTAAGACCGGCTTTGTGGTTTCCCTTGCCAAAACGGCGATAGGCCTCCCGAGCCATATCCGCGCTTTGCTGATCGGCGGGGATGATTTCAATATGCGCGCGCGCTATAAAATCGTTGAAGACGTATTTACCGCGCTCGCCATAGCGGCATTCCGTTACTACGGCGCATTCCATGTAATTGACGCTGGACATTAGTCTAAGTCGCGCGTCCATGATCAACTCGTTAAAAGCGCGTCTTTCAGGTTCGTCCGTCAGAATAGCGATGATAGCGGAGGAATCGATAATCACCGGGGCAGTCCCCGTTCATCATAGTCAAGAATTTCTTCCGGGCTTCGGCGGTCAAGGACGGGCAGGGCAGCGCATTCCAGCGCCAGCGCGTCGAGCTCGTCAGCAAGGTTGCTTTTTTTTCCGCGCACACGCACGCGCTCCAGACGTTCTCTGAGTGCGCGACGTACAGCCTGAGTCAAAGATTCGCCTGTTTCCTCTGCGAGCATGCGCGCGAGTTTGTCCGTGTCTTCATCTTTAATGCTAAGCGCCATTTTCTTCCTCTCTAGAAACAATTATATATTCTAGAATTAAGAAAAGCAATTTGTTTTCTGCTTTGTTGCTCATGTTATTCGGAGGGCAGTATTTTCCTGTACGAAAATCGCTTGTGGCCTTTCGGAAAGTCCGGCAGTTCCGCAAAACATTCATAACCGCAGGATTCGTAAAAGCCGGGCGCTTCCCAGCTCCCTGTGTTGAGAAAAACGCCGACCAGCTTTAAGGCGCGGGCTTTGTCTTCCGCTTTCTGAAGAAGTATCCTGCCCAGTCCTTTGTTGCGGTAAGGTTCTTCTACCTTCAATAAGCGTACGATCAGCCAGTCAAAACCCGTGACGGCTAACAGCCTTCCTGCGGTTTTCCCCTCGCTTTCAGCGGTCAGAAGGATTTTTTCCTCGCTCCAGACATAACCGGTTTTTTCTAACGTCTGGTTGTGAAAGAAGCTTACCAGATCGTGGTCGTCATTTGCATCCGGGACAGTTTCTTTTATGCGCCAGTCCATAGCTAATCAAAGTACAGTTTTCATGTTATGCAAGGCGCCCTACCGCGCATCGTCTCTTGCGATTTCGTTTTCGATTGCTCGGCGAATGAAGCGCTGGCTCGGGATTCCTTCCGCTTCCGCGCGCTCTTTAACGGTTTCCAGAAGCGGTTCCGAAAGCCTTAAGTGAATGCTGGCAGTCTTGCGGTGGAATTCAAATTGCGCCGGTTTAAAGCGGGATAGATCGTACTCGCTTAAATCCGCTTCATCGGTAAACGTCTCGGCGTCTTCATCCGTTTTTAAAACGGGGAGCGTTTTAAGTTCTTTTTTGTCTTTCATAATGGTCTACTTCTTTCTTGTGCACATACCGGGAGCTGACCGGACGAATAAATTTCATGCTTCCGCGTGTTCTGAATGTAAAGCACCAGCAAATCACGCCCTGCCTCCGTCTTTCCGATAGCCCGCAATCTTTGCTCATTAATAGAATGTGCCGGATCGGCATAAACGGCGGGATTGCCTGCAAACAATTCTTCTATTTCTTGAATGCTGACGCCATGTTTCTGGCATTTTAAAAAATTGGCGTCATCCCAGTCAAATCCGGCTACTTCATAAAGTAACATTTACATGATATCTCTTTGTGTACACAAAATCAATCAAAATACTTGATCCGCTCATGCGGCGGGAGTTCGCTGTTAAGCAGCATTTCGAGGCGGCGGGGGTTTTCCTGCCGCGCGATTGAGCACATGGCCGTCAGGACTAGCCGCTTGATCATGGCTTCGTCATTGGAGTTTTTCTCCAGCTTGACCGCGAGCGGCGCCAGAACGACTGTCCCCAAAATCGCCCCGTAAAACGTCGTCAACAGCGCAACGGCCATGGCCGGGCCGATATTGCCGGGATTGTCGAGGTCCGCCAGCATCTGCACTAGGCCGACAAGCGTGCCGATCAGGCCCATGGCGGGCGCGACTTCAGAGGCGCGCCGGATAATATTGGCGCTGCGGCGGTGACGCTCTACGAGCGAATCAACTTCCTGCCCCAGAAGGCGGTCAATGTCATCGCCGGAATAGCCGTCGGTAACAAGCTGTACGGCTTTGTGCAGGAAAGGCTCCTTGCGCAGTTCCTGTTCCGCCCCGGCGAGCGCCAGCAAGCCTCGTTTTCTTGCGATCGTCGCAAGCTCCATTAACTGTGTCGCCATGACGGAGGGTTGATTGGCGCGCCGCATCAGCGTGTTGCCTATGATGGACCACAGCTTGCGAAGCTCTTCCCCGTTATAGGACACGCTGGTCACGGCCATCGTGCCAAAAATAACGATCATCATGGCCGGCGCGTTAAAGAAATTCGCCTTGCTGTGTCCGATGTAAATCGCAACGATGATCAGGCCTATAGCGAAGACCAGACCCAGCATGGTCGCGAGGTCGGGCTTGCGCCGGGCCGAAGTAATAGAAACGCGTATTTTGTCCTGGGGCATGTTGCCCGGTTCATCGGCCTGTATCGCTGCGTCTGTCATGTCAGAATTTTACCAGGAGCTGCTTAGTTCTTGTCGGATTTAACAATTTCGGTCATGGTCACGCCAAGCTTGTCCTCGACGACAACGACCTCGCCACGCGCAACAAGCCGGTTGTTAACGTAAATATCTATGGCTTCCCCGACTTTCCGGTCCAGCTCGACAACGGCGCCCCGGCCCAGTTTCAGAAGTTGACTGACCTGCATGTTAGAGCGCCCGAGCACGGCCGAAATCTGAACAGGAATATCGTAGATTGCCGTGACGTCGTTGGCCATGGGCTCGCCGATTTCATATTCTTTTTCCTGCTCCTGTGGCGCGCCGCTTTCGTCTATTGCCCCAAACATAGCCGCGGAGTCGTCATCGTCTCCGCCGGTTTCTTCGGACTTGCTCTCTTCACCGTCGCCGGAAAGGATTGAATCAATGTCATCCTGGTTCATTTCCGTGTCATCACTCATGGTTTTTCCTTTTCTGACATCCGGGTTGCGGCAGGATCCTCCGGGGTTTCGGATTGTAAGCCTTCTTCGCTATTTTCAAGGCGCTGATCAGCATGCCCCTGATTCCTATTTATATCATCATCCGCAGGTGGAATGCCAGAGCCCCTGCCAGCCAGAAGACCCTCTATATCCTTTAATATTTTCTGCGCGATGTTTTGCGCGTCGCGAACGGCGCCGCCATCATTCCAGCCCAGTCTGCAACTGCCCGGACCCAGGTCGTCGGATCCCCTGATCTCGATTTGCCCCAGATCAAGCCGGGAAGAGAGATCGGCCATGTGCCCCTGTATGCCTTCGGCGGCGCCTGCGCTGACTTCAATGACTATGCGTTTTTGTCCTGCGGCGTGGCTCAGCGTTTGCCTGATTGTTTCTAGAACCTCATCGAACCCGTACTTTTCATTGAAAAGAGGAAACAGCCTTTCAAAAACCAGTGACGTTAAAACAAGAGATTCCTGTTCGTATGTTTGTTCGCGCGCGCGCTCGGCTTCCAATATGGGCGCGAGGTTTTTGGCGATCTCTTTAAGTTGCTCTGCGACAAATTGTTCACGGCTTTTTCTGCTTTCTTCAAAAGCGTCAGCCTTGCCGCGCGCGTATCCTTCGGCGCGCGCCGCTTCCAGCTCCTCTCCCGAATAAGTCGGGGGAGGAGGTTCTTTCGGCTCTTCAGGCTCTTCTTCAATGTGCTCATCGAACACATTGAGATCAAAGAAGAACTTTTTCTTTTTATCTTTATCTATCACGTCTTGCATTGGCGTATTGAATATCAGTAAAGCCTGACTAGTAAATAAGCTCGTCTTCCTCGCTGCCGCTGGCAATGGTAATTTCGCCACGGCCTTCCAGGTCCTTGACGATATTGACGATATATTGCTGCGCTTCCTCGACTTCCTTGAGACGCACAGGCCCCATGGCCGACATGTCTTCCTTCATGATTTTTGCGGCGCGTTCCGACATGTTGGAAAAGAAAAGATCGCGCAAGGACTCCGTTGCGCCTTTGAGCGAAATAGTCAGCTTGTCCTTGTCCACGGCGCGAATAACAGTCTGCACAGCCGTTGGATCGAGTTTCATCAGATCCTCGAAAGTAAACATCAGGCTGCGGATTTTCTCCGCCGAGTCCGGGGCTCCTTTTTCAAGTTCGTCCATGAAACGCGTTTCAACGGAGCGCTCAAGGCTGTTGAAAATATCGGCGACCAGCTCGTGGCTGTCACGGCGCTGCGTCCGGGCAAGGTTGGACATGAATTCCGTGCGCAGGGTTTTTTCAACTTCCTCCAGCACGTCCTTTTGAACGGCTTCCATGCGCAGCATGCGGTTAATGACCTCCATCGCAAAGCCTTCCGGCAGCATGGCCAGGACGCGCGCGGCGTGGTCTGTCTGAATTTTTGACATGACGACGGCAACGGTTTGCGGATATTCTTTCTGCAAAAAGTTGGCAAGGACTTCCTCGTTCACATTTCCCAGCTTCTCCCACATGGTGCGACCGGCCGGACCACGGATTTCTTCCATGATGTTATCGACCTTGTCCTCGCCAAGGACCTTTTTAAGAAGGCGTTCCGTGCTGTCGAGCGTGCCGACAAGGGCGTTTGTTGAGCTCATCTGTTCGGCGAAATCAACGAAAAGGCGCTCGACGATATTCGCGCCAACCTTGCCGAGATTCGCCATTGTCTGCGAAATCTCCATGATTTCTTCATCGTCCATATGCTCGAATATTTTCGCCGTATGCTCTTCTCCGAGAGCCAGCAAAAAAATGGACGCCTTTTCCGGGCCATTTAACGAGCGGTAATCTTCACGCATGCGCATGGACGCTTTATTCTCCCTTTAGCTATCCTGGCTCATCCAGCTGCGGATGACGGAAACAGTTTCACTTGGATAGGTGTCGACAAGGTCCTCAACGCGCCTGACTGAAGAGGCTTTGACTTTTCCTTCGACGCGCTGGACGTTAACCATCTGATCTTCCTCCGGTTCAGGCGGAACGTAATCTTCCTCTTCCTGTCGCGGAGGAGAGAGTTGAGGGCTCTTCCCGCCGGACGCCAGAAGATCGGCTTCCAGCGCTTCGTCAAGAGAAGGCCCTTCCGTTGAAAGCAGGCGCCCGACCATAGGCTGAAGCACAAGAAGGACGACAAGAATAATCATGATGGCAATGGTCACGACTTCAGCCGCGTCCAGTAGATCGCTCTTGTCAAAGCCGAACAGCATCTGATCCAGAGGAATTTCCTCTTCCGTTACGATTTCCGCGAATTGCATGTTAACGACTTCAATCGTGTCGCCCCTGTCCGCGTCGAAGCCGACGGCCGAGCGGACCAGCGTTTCAATCTGCTGGACTTCTTCGTCGCTGCGCGGCTCATAGATTTTCTCGCCTTTTTCCTCGCCGTCCGTGTAACGTCCGTCAACAAGCACGGAGACGGACAGGCGTTTCACTTCGCCCGTTTCGCGAGTCATGGTGCGAACCGTCCGGCTGATTTCGTAGTTTGTGACTTCCTCTACGCGGTTGCTTTCTTCGGTGGGCTTCTGTTCGACGAGCAGGTCTCCGCCAACGCCGGGCAGATTGTTTTCAATCGAAACGTCTTCCGGGGTCGCTTCGCGCTCGAGTACGCTCTCTTCGGTGATCTGTGAAGACCTGACGACTTGCGTTTCCGGATCGAACAACTCCTCGTTCGTGCTGACGCGGTCAAAATTGAGGTCCACGGTCACCGCCGCGCGCACGTTGCCGTAACCGACGACGCGCCCGACCTGGTCCTCGATTTTCTGGGTCAGCAAACGTTCATAGCTGCGGCGCATTTCCTCGCCCTTGACGCTCATCATGTCCTGTTCGCTCTGGCCGCCGCGGGCCAGCAGGTTTCCGTTCTGGTCGATCACGGTGACGTTGGTCGGACGCAGCTCCGGCACGGCGGAGGCGACCAGAGACTGGATGGCGAGCACCTGTTCACGCTCCAGTCTGGAGCCGGGCCGGATCCCCACATAAACGCTTGCGCTGGCGTTATTGCTTTCGCGGCTGAAGATTTCGCGCTGGGGCAGAACGATCAGGACGCGGGCGTTTCTAACGGATTCCATCGAGCTGATGGTGCGGCCCAATTCGCCCTGAAGCGCGCGGACCTGATTGATGTTCTGGACAAAATTCGTCGTGCCGAAGCCGGACTGCGCATCAAACAGCTCATAGCCCATCGATCCGCCATTGGGCAGGCCTTCCTGGGCCAGCAGCATGCGCGCGCGCCCGACCTGGTCTTCCGGGACCATGATGCGCGAGCTGTCTGGGGAGACGTTATAGCGTATCTGAGCTTCCTCAAGCCGTCCGGCAATCATGGACGTGTCGGTCGAGCTCATGTCGCTGTACAGAAGTTTCATCTCCGGAGACGAAACCCTCACGGACATGAAAACGAAGAAGAAAAGCAGCGCGAGCATAACGGCGCCCATGACGCCAAGACGCGCCGGGCCAAGCTGTTTGAGCGTCTCGGCCAGTCCGTTCATAGGCAACTCTCCATCCGCTTCGCCAGCTGCGAAACAGTAACGATTACAATTGTATCACAAAAACCGAGAAGGCGTGTTCTCATTAGATAAACTTGAAGGAAACCATGATTGAAGCGAATCACAAAATTTACACTACCTGTAACTATATCCTGAATTTCAATCTTTTTCCATGGCTGTCCTTTGCGCGCATTTCAGGAGGCCGCAGGCGATCGTTAAAAGGACGTGGAAATATTGTGGAAAAGTGCAGATTCCCACAATTAGTTTTTTGAAAACATTGACTTTTGCATTATTATGCGGTAATATGATAATAGGATAGTATGTCCAGAAAAGGGAGTAAAATTCAAATTGTCTGGACGAGTGAGGAATAATGCTGGAGGCTGTAAATTCAGTGATATCGAATGCGCCCCTGCTTCGTGGAAACGCAGAGCAGGCTTCGGCAGCGCGTTCGTTCGCCTCTAATCCTGACCGCGTTCAGGAGGTTGCGCAGGCGCCTTACATCAGCCCTTATATCTCCGTTGATAATGACTATAACAAAGCCGTCCTGCAGTTGCGAAACAGCCGGACCGGCGACGTCGAAGATCAGATTCCCTCGGAAGAAAGGCTGGCGCAGATCCGCGCCGCCGAAGAGAGGCGGCAGTTGGAAACGCTTCAGGCGCAGAGCCGCAACGCCGAGAGAAGTTCCGCTAATGTCGGTCCCGCAAGAGCCGAAGGGCAGGAGACCCCGCAAAGCGAGCCTTCCACAGAGACCGCGCAGCCTGAGCGAACGGTAACGCAGTCCACGCCGCAAAGCGCGCAGCAGATTGCGGCGTTTTCCGCAGGAGCTGAAACTGCGCGCTCGGAAAGCGACTCCGGAAACGTGTCCGTAACCGCCTGATCTCCTTTGACAGTCTCGTTCAAAGTCCGCGCCTGAGAGCGCTTTTTTTATGCGCGCGTCATGCCGAGAAAGAAGACGACCCGTCCGCGCCGGACCCGGAAGAAGATGTTGCCTCTTGCCCCGGTTTTTGACCTTCCGTATTCGCGGCGTCTTTTTTAACGCCCTCCATCAGTCCTGCGGCGATATTGCTGTTAATTTCAATCAGTATGTTGAGTTTCGATTTTTCCGGTTTCGCCAGAATCTCCATCTCGTGCTTGAAGATAAAATTGGCGAGATTCACGATATTCGAGCGCAGGTCATTCGGCCGGTTGCCTTCCGGGTTTTCCAGGGCGGTATCGTAAAACAGAAGCCAGATCTGCCTGTTATATTTCAGCGTTTCCGACAGGCGCTCCTTGTCCTGCACGGCTTCGTCCCAGTTGTTCTGGATATCCTGCAGCATTCTGGTCGCTTTTTGCAGTACGCGGGCTTCAAGCTCCCTCTGGTCGGGTGTGTGCTTTTGCGCATGGCCGCCGTAAGTTCCGGCCGCCTGGGCGTAAGGGTTACTGTGCGGATTGTTTGCCGGTGGCATTGTCGATCAGCTCCTTTTCATAGTTGACGAGTTCTTTCGCGGTTTTCATGGCCTTGTAATAACTGCCCTCGGTCACCTTTTCGCTGATTTGCAAAAAGTACCGGGCCGTACTGGGCGCGGCCCTGACGATCTCTTTCATCATCTCGAAATAGGCCGGGTGATGTTCGGCGGGATTTCTCGCAATATACATGCATTGCAGAAGGAAATAGATTTTCTTGCACGGCGTGTCGGCGTCTTCCTCCTGCATCACGTCTTTTTCGCGCAGGATCGGCGTGTCTCCGGCGATGTGCAGACGCGTGCGCTGCGCATCGTTGGTTATCACGGCGCTGCCGATCAGAATTTTTTCGTGCGGTTTCAGGTCTATTACCAAAGCCATGGAGTTCTTCCTTGCGCTGCGGGCGTTCTGCCAGTGGTTGTATTCTATTATTGTACTCATTAATTCCTAACACGCGATGAAAATCTTCAGAAAATATCGATGCATGTTTCGTGCCAGAGACGGTTATCGGTGGTCGGTTGTCGGTGGTCGGACAGGTAAAAAACCGAAAACTGACAACCGACCACTGATAACAAAAAAAGCCGGGAAATTCTTTCCCGGCTTTTTGTTTTGTATCGGTAAAAACCGAATTCGATTAGAACAACCGCAACACGGACTGCTGGGACTGCGTCGCGATGGACAGCGACACGGTCGCAAGCTGCTGTCTGGTCTGCAGAGCGGTCAGCTTTGCGGCTTCCTCGTTCTGGTCGGCCAGGGTGAGGTCATCAGCCGCCGCGTTGAGCGTGGCAACCGTCGATTCTGCGAAGCTTTCACGGGTGCTGATGATGTTCAGGTCCGTGGTGATCCGCGTCGAGAAGCCCCGAACCGATTCACGCGCAGCCAGCACGTTGGTACGGAAGCTGTCGATCTGCGACTGGGAGCCGAAGTTGGCGGCGTCCAGGCTAAGACCGGCCGAGGTGAAGGTTACGCCTTCCGTCGTCAGGCTGCTGGAGCGGTCCGCGTTGAAGAACGTTTCCAGCGAGTCGCCGTTGAGCAGGTTGACGCCCGCAAGCTCGGCTTCCTCAACGGCCAGGTCGATCTGGGACCGAAGCGTGTTGAAGCTCTCTTCCAGCTGGGAGATTTGACCAGCCTGAGCCCCAAAGCGGAGCGTTTCTTCAACACCTACCGCATCGGATTTATCGGAGTCAACGACGTCAACCCTGTTGAAGGTGTCGAAGCCTCCAAAATTGAGGTTGAACTCAGCTTCGGCCGTACCGGCTCCAGAAGCATCAGCGGCGCCTACCTGAACGGCGGCGACATCAGCGCTTATCGCCGCAACGCTTAGCTTGCCTGTGGTATCGTCGAAGCTGGCACGGATAAAGTCACCAGCATCGCCGTCGTTAATGGCGTCAACAAGACCCTGAATAGTTGCTCCGCCAGAAGAGATGTCGACTGAGGCCGTCGCAAGTGAGTTTCCGTTAGTGTCGAGAACTTCAAAAGTGGCTTTATCGCCTGTGTCAGCGCCAACAACCAACGTGTTGCCACCACCTGCCTCATCTGTGAGACCATTCAGACTGTCACTTGCATTGGCAAGATTCGCGCCGCTGAATAACGCAAGTGACGTCAATGTCGTTCCTGCGGTTATTGTGGCGGCCAGCCTGTCAGTGCTTCCGTCGGCGTTATCTTCAACGCTAACAATATCGCTCAACCCAAGCGAAGCGGCTAACTGCTGCTCAGTGTCGCCTCCAGCAGCTGTGAAGCCGATCCTCAAGGGTGATCCGCTCTCAGTAGCCGTGAGCTTCAGTCGACCGTCATTGGTCAATTCAGCGCTTAAGCCATCTTTAGAGTCAATTTCCGCTACAAGTTGATTGATTGTGATGTTTTGGTCGAGATCAATTGTATAGGCCGCATCGTCTCCATCTGAATCCACAACAGTCAGTAGGAGATCAGATGCGCCGGCAATGCCGAGATCCACTTCGACATCGTCGACGCCGGACAGGTCAGCATTACCAGTTACCGTGGCAACGCCTGTTCCGGAAGACAGGTTTTCTTCTGCCTGGTTCAGAAGCGATTCGGCTTCGTCAACAAGGCTTTCGATCGCCGTTGCGCCGTTATTGGCTTGCTCAACCGTACGCAGCGACTGGGAAATGCCGTCGAGGACGCGTCCAAGGTCGCCGGCGCGGTCGCCGAAACCACGGGCTTTTGCGAAGTTAATGGGATCATCGAACACCGAGTTGACCTCACGGCCCGTCGACAGACGGTTCGTAACGACGTCAATGGCGCTGGATGTACTTTGCAGTGAAGTAAGATTCTGCCGTAGGGCAGCTGTAAGTGCGACATCACTAGACATGATGTATTCTCCTTTCCTAGGTGTTATATAGACCGGAATCCTCCCGATCTCTTTCAGAGTACCATGGAAAAGATTAACTGGAAATTAACAAGTTGGATTTTTAAACAGGCTTTTATGCATCTTTCTGGCAGGCTACTGTAAGAATTTGGCTTTGAGAAAAAAATCAACCGATTGATCGTAATAGGACGCGACAATATTTGTTAAAGCTTGATCGTCGCCGAGAGTCTCCCGGGAAAGATCAGATTCTAAACGACCGTTTTTCACTTCGGCTTTGAGTTTTTTGACAATCTTGTCTTTTGTGCTCTCACCATCGCAAAGAGACATGATTCTTCTTTGTAGAGGATCATCAAAGATCACCACGTAATCTTCGAGGTTTGTGATTCGGCTCATATTGCCTAGTCCGCATTGATAGCGGGCCAGCCGTGACGCTCTGGGTTTTTTGGGTGGTTTGACCGCATATTGGATTTCCTGAGCGTGAGGCATCAGCATGCCTTTTAATAAAAAAATTACTGAGTTTTTTTTCAGAAATGCCAGAAATTTCTCACGTTCTTCGTTAACGCCCACATTAAGCGCGCCGTTGCAAATTTGTTCAAGGGACATAGGGCGCCCGTTTTCAGAGTGCATATATCGCATCATCCCATTGATGAGCGGGTTGTCTGCTTTGAAAACTGTTTTGCCGTTGAGATTCTTATACTCTGTGCTTGCATCCAAAGGCCCCTCCGTGCTGACCGGCTTGACTATAGGTCTAAAATAAAGATCGCGAACATTATCTGGCGCAAAACTTCTATTCAGGGGCTTGTTGCCGTGACAGATAACAGACTGACGAAACTGACGGTTTCTGATAAAATCCATGTACTGCTCTTGCTTAACAAGATCGCTGATCTTTTTAATAAAATCTTTTGTCTCCCCTGGCATGTTTCCTGCGAACATGGTTTCGATAGAGGAATCGCCAACATACTTCAGTTGATGTTTCTCGATGTGGTCGTTGAATTCAGTCAGGTAAAAGGGATTGTTCTCCTCTTCCAGGAATTCGTGAACAAAGTAATAGTCCTGCTTTGGCAAGACTTTTTCTTCCATGTAGGAAAGGGCATTCCTGCTATAGGCGTCTTGTGGCGTGTACTTGGACAGAACTTTAATCAATGCCCGGGCCTGGGCGGCCTTTTCCTCCGTGCTCTCAATATTGCGGATGTGCAGCAGCATCATCTCCCGCATCGTCCGCAGCGGGCCCCAGCCGGGCATCGCGTTATAAGAGATAAACGCAAGGCCGTCGGGGCTCATGCGGTTCCGGCAAATCTCCAGAATTTTCTCGCGCACGAAATCCGGCACCCACGAATAAACGCCGTGACACATAATGTAATCAAAGGCGCCCCAGCTTTCGTCGATATCCATGATGTTGGTGGCGCTGAAGCTGCAATTTTTGAGGCCGAGGCCTTCTTTGTGCCGGTTGGCGTCGGCGATCTGGCGTTCCGACAGGTCGATTCCAACATATTCCGACTGCGGGAATTTGACCGCCAGCGGCAGAATATTTCCGCCGCCGGCGCAGCCAAGCTCCAGAACGCGGCATTTGTCGATAGGCGGCGGGGTGAGGCCGAAGAGCTTGCCCACGCAATACAGCCTGTCCGGGTGCGATTGCGCAAACGGATAGCTGTCATAGGGGGTTTCGTCATAGCTTGTCCCCGTGCCTATGGTTTCGGATTTCTGGTTTTCGATTTTTGCGTCGGAAGCGGCCATGTTTCATTCCTGATGGTTAACGAAGTAAGGATCAGTCAGGGGAACAGTATAAGGGCATCGGGCGCAAGATGCGAGAGGGGATGACGCCTTTGCTCAAAACGTCGCCCCGGACGGCCTTTGGCCGATCCGGGGTTTATGCCACGGAAGGTTGTCAAGCCTCCGGCGGAAATCCCGGATCACGTCCGGGATGACGCCTTTACTTAGCGTTAACGCAGTCTGATCAAATCTTCCGTCATCTGGTCGACGGTGTTGATCACCCGGGTGGAGGCGGTGAAGGTCCGCTGCGAGACGATCAGCTTGGCGAACTCGTCCGCGATGTCGACGTTCGAGGTCTCAAGCGTGGAAGGCTCGACGAAGCCCGCGCCGCCGCTTCCGGCCTCGCGCAGGTTTTCTTCGCCCGATTCTTCCGTTTCGCTATAGGCCGTACCGGAAACTTCCTGCAGCCCGTTCGGGTTCGCGAACGTTACCAGCGGCACTTTATAGAGATCGGCCGATGCGCCGTTCGAGAACCGCGCCACGATCACGCCGTCCCGCGTGAGTTCAACGCCCGTTCTGAGGCCAAGCTCGGCGCCGTTCTGATCCGAGAAGATCACGTCGAAATTCCCGGCGAACTGGCTGAAGCGGTTCACGTCGATCCGGATGTCCTGCAAAGCCGAGCCGTTGTTGAAGTCGAGGTTTTGCAGCTCGACGTCAATATTGCCCTCCGGGTCGGGCGCTGCGTTCAGGGAGCCGTCCGTATCGAAGTTCAGCAGGCCTTGAGTGGCCAGCGAGCCATCCGGGTAACTGATTTTAAGCTCCCACCAGCCTTGCGTATTGGGCGTCGTCGGGTTGGCGAAGGCGGGGAAAACCGGATTGGCGAGGGATTGGTCGTTTGCCGGGTAGTTCGCCGCTATGGCCGTGGGCGCGGCTGTTACGGAGACCGCCGTGTCAAGGTTAAGCGAGCCGGCCCCGCCATTCACGGGCGTGCCCTGACCGGCGACGTTCGCAAATGTGAAGCTGTCGGTAACATTTTCGGCCTGAATAATGATCTGACCGCTGCTGTCGATGCGCGCTTCCAGATTACTGCCGCTGGGCGTGCCGAAATCATAGTTTCTAATGGCCGTGATGAAGTCCTGCACAGTACTGACCGTGTTTGTAACTGTAGTGGAGTCGTTGTCCGTAACCCCATCATTGTCAAATTCAATCACAAGGTCAGGGTTCGTGGCGCCCGCCATGGTGATGCTGACCTCGTCACTGTCACTAATGCCCGTTAACACATCGACCAGATTGTCTGATGGCGATAATTCAACGCCGGTCTGCGTTGTGATGTTCGCCATAGGGCCGGTAATTTTGCGGAAGCTGAGGTCCAGCGTCTGCGCCGAACCCAGCGAGTCAAACACGGTCAGGCCTCGGGAGAAAGAAGTCTGTTGCGTGTTTGGAACAGGAAGGCCGATGCCGCTGACCGCCGTGCCGCCGTTATTCACCGTCTGGATGTCCGGCTCGTTCGCGTCCACGTTAATTGCAAGCTCCGCCGTTGTCGTCGGGCGCGTCAGACCGCCAAGGAAGGCGACGTCGGCCGCGACAAGCGAGCTCAGGTCGCCCTGGCCTGCGGGCAGGTTGCCATTTGAGTCTATCGGCCAGGCGAACATGACGTAGCCGGCCGTATTCCTGAGCAGTCCTTGCGCGTCTTCGGAGAACGAGCCGGAGCGGGTATACAGGAATTCCTGCCCTGAATCCGTCGAGCGCTTGACCGGGAACATGCCGTTGCCGGAAATCGCCGCGTCCGTGGCCGACGCGGTTTGCTGGATCGGGCCCTGCTGGTCGACGCGCTGAACCCGCGTGACCGAAACCGTGCCAGGGGAAAACCTTGACGACCGGCTTTCCGTGGTAACGAGCGAATCAAAGAACGCTTCCGAGCGTTTGAAGCCCGTTGTGCTTACGTTCGCGATGTTGTTCGAAATCATGGCCGTGTTCTGGCTCTGCGCCGCAAGCGAGGACACGCCGGTGAAAAGGGATCCGAAGAGTGACATTTTTTAACTCCTTTTGGTTGCAAGTTGCAAGTTACAAGTTACAAGGCGGGCGTTGCTTGTGATGGCGCATGACGGGGTAGTCTTGCGCTTCTTGCAACTTGTACCTTGTAGCCTGCAACTCTTATTCATCGGCTCATCTCCGATAATCTCTGGGTCATCTGGTCGATTGTGGTGATGACCTTCGAATTCAGCGTATAGCCGCGCTGGCTCACGATCATGCGCCCGAACTCGTCGGCGATATCCACATTCGCGTTTTCCAGCGTGGCCGGGTTAACAAATCCTGCGCCCATCGTTCCGGGCGTTGTAATCACGGCGCTCCCGGACTCGGCGGTTTCTTCAAAGACGGTGCCGCTCCGGTCGTTGAGATTGTTGGGGCTGTTAAAGACGGCCAGCGGTATCTGATAGAGGTTCTGGCGCAGTCCGTTTGAAAAGCGCGCCTGAACTATGCCATCCGCCGTAATGTCAACGCCGGTGCGCTGGCCTGCGCCTGCGCCGTTCTGGTCAGCGGTGATCACGGTAAACTCGCCGGCGAATTGCGTGAAGTTCGTGATATCGACGGTAAAGCCGACTTCATCGCCGGTCGTCGCCGGGTCAAAGTCAACCGGCGTCGTGGCCAGATCAAGCGTGACTCGACCGTCAGCGTCGGGCGTTGCGTTCAGCAGTCCGTCCGTTCCGAAGTTGATCAGGCCCGTGCGGTCCTCAATCAGGGTCTGTCCGGTCGGGTCCGCAGGATCAGGCTTTTTCACTGAAAGCTCCCACCAGCCGAAAGGATTGGGGTCGGTCGAATTCGCAAAAGCCGGAAAATCCTCCTGATCAGGATAAGCCGGTGGAGTGACAGGCGGAAGCGCTGGTGGAGCGGTCGCCCCGGGCGCGGCAGCCGCATTGATGTCGAAGTCCGGCTCGTATATGTAATCCGCAGGCGAGTCGGGGTCCTGAACAACGTTCAAACCCGTGTTGCCAAGCGGGTTATTCGGTCCCGGCTCGGCCAAAGTGATCGTAGCCGAAGGATTGACCGCGCGGACGAGCAGGCGGCCTTCCGGATTGATATTGGCTACAAGTCCGGCTTCCGGCGTCGTTCCGTGCTGGTCCAGCGCGTCAAGCAGGCCTTTCACCGTGGCGATCTGGTTGATGGACGGATCATCGCCCAGCGCAGGATCTACAAACATATAGGTTTCGACGTCGCCATCGACATCGACTGTGAAGGTGTCTCCGTCGGCAATCCCCGAAGTTGCCGGGCCGCCGACAAACGGCGTGTCGGTTTCAAACGGAATCGGGGTGTTTGAGGTAAAGTGCGCCATCGGGCCGACCACTTTGCGGAACTGGAAGGTGACGTCATGCTGGACGTCCTGCGCCGTAACCGCCGGAACAACGCCGGGCGCGGTCAGCGGACGGCTGTCAAAAACGGTTATCGTCCTTGAAAAGTGAACTCCCTGATCGGTTACGGGCAGTTGTTGCGGCGGCGAAATCGAATGCGGATCAATATCGCGCTGCGCGGCGTTCAGATTAAGTTTCAGCGTCGCCTGCGTTGTCGCTACGGGCGCAAGGTCAAGCACGTCGACATCGACCGGAACGAGGGAAGAGGCGTCCGCGCCGCCAACCAGCATGTCATTCTGGTCAAACGCCCAGGCGTGAAGCACGTACCCGGCCGTGTTGCGCAGTATGCCATTGCGGTCTTCGCTGAATGTGCCGTTTCTCGTGTACACAAGATCAAGGTTAGGGTCTTCGTTTGCGCGCACGGCGAAGAACCCGTTTCCGGAAACGGAGATATCGGTGGCGATGCCGGTTTGCTGGATGCCGCCCTGCTGGTCGGCGCGCATGACTCTCTGGGCCTGAACGCCGCCGCTGCCGCGCGTTGTCACCAGCTCGTTGAAAAACGCTTCCGAACGCTTGTAGCCGGTTGTCGAGGAATTGGCGACGTTCTGAGAGACCATGGCCGTCGCCTTGGCCTGCGCGATCATTCCGGATGCGCCGGTATATAAGGATCCAAAGAGGCTCATGTCGCGGCCTCCTCTTCAGGTTGCTCTTCTTCCGCAGGCGGGGCCTCAGTTATCGGGGCAGGGGCCTGTTTGGCTTTCAGTACGTTTGAAAGCGGAACGGCGCGCTCGCCAACCAGCATAAAGATTTGCCCGTCCTGCGTCTCAACGCCGTCAACGCGTCCCGACACGACTGTTGAGGTTTCAACCACGTCATCGTCGTCGGAGGCGTCGATACGGACCTGATAGGTGCCGGGCTCAAGCTGGAACCCGCCGTCGCTGGTTCCGTCCCAGATAAACTGGTGCGCGCCTGCGCCGGTCTCGGCTTCTTCGGAATAAACGACGTCCCCCGTTTCATCGAGGATGAACAGCCTTGACGCGCGCGCGGATTCGCTGAGCGCATAGTCAATAGTTACAGGGGTTTCGCCATTAAAGTTAAACTCGGATGACAGGTAGCTGATATCGAGGCCGACATAGCCAAGGGCGCTGCCGAACGCGTTTGAAACGCCCAGCTGCACAAGGCTGTCGAGCTTCTGGTTCGAGTTGATCTGCTGTTCGACCTGGCTGAACTGGACAAGCTGGTTGGTAAACTCGCTCGTGTCCATGGGATTAAGCGGATCCTGATTTTGAAGCTGCGTCGTCAGCAAGGTCAGGAACTGCGTAAAGTCCTCTGCCAGACTTGCGACAGTCGCGCTGGTTTGCCGCTGCTGGTTGACCGCCGTATTGATGTTGACTTCACTGGTCATTTTAGCGCTCCCTGTCTGTCGCAGTTGCGAGTTGCGAGTTGTGCGTTGCGAGTTTGAGGTACGAGCCTTCTGCGAATACTCGTTTTACAACTCTCACGTTTTTGCTGTGTCTGACTGTTTCCTTCATTTCTTTCTACTCGCTACTCACCACTGGCGACTCGCTACTAGGCGAGGATGTCATATCTCTGCATGCCTGTTTCCGGGTCGACGAACCACGTCATGGTTGTCTCGATCAGCGTGGTTTCATCCTGGTCATTG
The DNA here is from genome assembly GCA_964498755.1 of uncultured Pseudobdellovibrionaceae bacterium. Classification (GTDB taxonomy): domain Bacteria; phylum Pseudomonadota; class Alphaproteobacteria; order Micavibrionales; family Micavibrionaceae; genus RZZS01. The sequence goes on from CAZCIB010000001.1 coordinate 111,177, forward strand.
TCCCGGCCGCGGCCCATCTGGCCCTGACCGTCATGGCCGCCGTCATGGCTGAATTCCTGCCCGTCCTGGGCCAGCTCGAAGTTGAGGGAGTCCCCGTCCACTTCGAGCCCCGCATTCTGCAGTGCGCGTTCAAGGGCCTGCGAGTCGCGCTGGAGCATCAGGTATGTCTCCGGCTTTTCGATCAGCATATGCGCCTTGACGCTTTTATCCTTGGCGTTGAACTGCATGCGGATCTCGACGCGTCCGAGATCGGGCGGGTCCAGCTGCAGTGTTAAATTACGGGACTCGCCGTTACCGGCGGCCTTTTGCAAATGCGCCGCGACCATTTGCGTCGCCGGATGCGGCGCGCTGGCGTGTTGCGCTTGCGTAATTATTTGAGTGAGTTGCGCCGGATTATTGATGTTTTGTCCAAGCGGATGCAGGCCCATTCTCTCCATTACGGGATCGCTCCAGCCGCGCTGCGCCCAAAGGTCGCCCGCAAAAGGAAAGTCGAGCCCGTCAAGCAGGTTCCCGTTCAGCAAATTGGCCATGTTCTCGCCTTTGCCGGGGATGCCGCCAGGCAACGGGCCTGCTTCTCCCGATCCGCTCAGGCCGTTTTTAAGCAGCGCGTTACCTTTGCCGGTTAACGCGTCGCCTGAACTTTTTCCTGTAAAAGTCATCGGGTTAAAGCCGGGCGCCACGCTGGTGGAGCCTGCGCCGACGGGATGCGCGCCGAGCAGGCTATTTAGCCGCGCCGCGAATTTTTGCGCGGGGCTGCCGAATAAAAGTTCTGCGGCTTCTTTGCTGGCGCTGTTCTCCACAAACAGCGCGCTCGGCATAATTACGGCTTCAAAGGGTTTGTCCGGGGTAGGCGGCATAATCTTGATGAGGCCGACGATAACGCCCGCAACGCCTTCCTCGCCTTCATGTTCTTTCAGGACATCATGACCGAACTTGCTCATGGCTTCCGTCAACTGGTCCGGCGTCAGCCCGGTTGCGACAAGTCCGGAATAATTGTCCCCGGAAAGGGCGTTCATCAGGCCTTTCTTGGTAATTTCGCCTGACAGGCCTATTACCGGCTTTTCACCTTCCGGCAATCCGGCCAGAAGGCTGCTGAGGAAATCCATGAAACCTTTTCGGGATTTCAGGTTTTTGAGCAGGTCCGTATTGGCGTCGTCTTTCAGAAGATCAAGCTGTAAAACCGAAGGATCAACCGTCTTTCCATCGACGGTTATTCCAAGGCTTCCGTCAGGCGTTTCCGTGACCTTGATATTTTTCAGGGCGCTTAATGCGGAATTTTTGCCCTGAAGCGCCGTTTGCGTATTTTGCTCGCCGGCGCCGGACGCTTTTGGCGCGGTCGATAGCCGCGCGAACATCAGCTCAAACAGATTGGCCGGTCCGGCTTTGGCGAGCGCGCCCTTGCCGCTGATCGCCAGATTATTTTGCGCGCCGCCCTGCGCCGATTTGGCCGCGGTGGTATGAAATGCCGCATGATCCATCTTAAATTTCCTTTATCTCGTAACTCGAATTTATAACCTGTTTCTCGCTTCTCGCTTCTCGCTTCTCGTAACTCTCTGCCGCTTTACGCTGACTTGCTCACGCCGATTGAAACCGCCCGCGTCGAGCCGTCATTAATTGTTCCTTCGGCTGAATAATTCACGGCGCGCATTTTCTGCGCCTGTTCACGCGCGTTTTCCATCAACCGCCCCGAAAGCCGTTTGAGGCCGCGTCCCATGCTTTGCAGCTTTTTCATGTTGTTATCCGTGCTGGCCTGAAAGGCTGTTTCGCGCTCCAGCAGTTTTCTTCTCAGCGCATCCCGGACGGGGGCGAATTCTTCCTTGCGCGCCATCAACTGCATACCGGCCTGATGGTAAGCCTGCGTCGCGTCGATTTTTTCCTGCTGGAGCGCAAGGAAAGCGGCGTTGTCCGCAGCTTCAAGCGCGGCCGTTTCCTTGTCGATAATCGCGTGCAGCCGGTCGACAATCGCAAGCACTTCCTTTGCGGCCTGCGCCGGGTCTTTGGAGAGGGTAAGCGTGGAAGCCGCTTTTTTATTTTCCGTTTCAGTCATGGTTTACATGCCTTCTTTTTTAAGTGTTGCCTCGCTACAAAAACAATCGCTCTGTCATCCCCGTGAAGACGGAGATCCAGGAACCTCGGTTCGTTGCATTTGGGTTCCCGCCTTCGCGGGAATGACAGGATTTGAAAACTGCTCCTGTATCCTGATCATTTCAGCTTTGACCTGTTCGGCGATGCCGACGCTGTGGTTGTCGGCAATCATTTTCCCGTATTCCTGCACCATCAGGCCGCGGAAGACTTCCTCGCCTTTGCCGCCGCCAAAAACCCCGTCTACCTCGATTTGCTCGAACATCGGCTTCAACATTGAACTTAAGAAAACCGCCTCGAATTCTTTCGCCGCTTTCTCGATCTGCTCCATATTGGCCGGGCCGGATTTAAGGTGTCCGGCCTTGCGTTCGGCGTCCATTTGCGCCGACTGGCTTAAAAGCAATGATGAGTCCTGTAACAACGCGTCCATTTTATTCTCTTGTTCTTCTCTCGTTTCTCGTTTCTCGCTTCTCGCTTCCTACATCGTCTCTATATCGGCCTGCAGCGCGCCGGAGGCTTTAATGGCCTGTAAAATCGTGATCACGTCGCGCGGGGACACGCCCAGCCTGTTGAGGCCCGTCACCAGCTCCTGCAGCGTGACGCCGGTTTCAAGCAGCGCCAGATTCACATCCTCGCCCTGATTGACTTCCAGATCGGTGCGCGGAACCACAACTGTCTGTCCGGCCTGCGCGAACGGGTTCGCCTGAGAGACTTGCGGGGACTCGGTAATCTTGACGGTCAGGTTGCTCTGGGCGATGGCGACCGGGGAAATGCGCACATCCGCGCCCATGACGATCACGCCGGAGTTTTCATCAATAACGACGCGGGCGATCATATCCGGCTGCACAGGCAGCTGCTCAATATCCGTTATCAGGTCCACAAGCGTGCCGTCATAACCGCGCGGCTTTCTGAGTTTGACGCTGGCGGAATTTTCCGCCTCGGCAATTTCTGCCGACATGAAGCCGTTAATGGCCCGTGCAATGCGCCGCGCCGTCGTAAAGTCGGGATTTCTCAGCGCAAGACGAATGACGCCAAGAGCCTCCAGATCGAATTTAAGCTCGCGCTCGACAATCGCGCCGTTCGAAATCCGGCCCGTTGTGGGAATGTTGCGGGTAATTGTCGCCGCTTCGCCCGTCACGGAAAAGCCGGAAATAGCGACTGACCCTTGCGCGACGGCGTAAACCTCGCCGTCGGCGGCCAATAACGGCGTCACAAGCAGCGTACCGCCGCGCAGGCTCTCCGCATCGCCAAGGGCGGAAACCTGCACGTCGATGCGCGAGCCCTGATTGGCGAAGGGGGGCAGGGTGGCCGACACCATTACGGCGGCGACGTTGCCGGTGTTGAGGTTCTGACCCCGGATATTTACGCCCAGCCGCTCGAGCATCGCGATCAGGCTTTGCTCGGTGAACGGGGAGTTGTTCAGGGAATCGCCCGTGCCGTCCAAGCCGACGACAAGGCCGTAGCCGACAAGCATGTTGTCGCGTACGCCTTCCACGGCGACGATGTCCTTGATGCGCGAGGTTTTAGCGTGACTGGTCGAGGCGAAGCCGATAAGCGCGAGGCCTACGATTACAAGCATCCAGACAATCTCGAACAGGTCATTCCTGTCGAGACGGTATCGCTTGATCTGGTTTAAAAAGCTTTTGCTTTCCATGCTTCCGGCTTTCGCTGGTTATTCCTTTGCGGGAACAGCTATGCGAAAACCGTGCCAGTTTCGGTTATCGGTTATCAGTTATCAGTTATCAGTTAAAAAAGTCTCTGACCCTGCCGGTAACAACCGAACAACTGACAACTGACAACTGAAAGCCGATGCGCTATACTGTAAGGAGGAGGCGCGAATGAAAATCGAGGGACCTAACAAAACCGGCGGCGCTCAATCAGTAAAAAACAAGGGCAAGGTCTCGTCTTCGGACGGCAGTTTCGGGGATTTCCTGACTTCGGGCGCCGAAGGCGCGAAAGAAACGAGCGCGACGCAGCATATCGCGCGCGTCGATGCGCTTTTGTCCGTTCAGGCCGCTGAAGACCCGGCGGAGCGCGCCTCGCGCGGCAGAATGGTTTTGCGCTCGGAAAACGTGCTGAACGAGCTTGAAAGCATCCGCATGGCGATGTTGACGGGCAACCTCACCGTCGGGCATATGGTGGACGTCGCCGACGTCGTCGCCTCGCACCGGGAAAGAATTACCGATCCGCAACTTGTCGCGCTCATGGATGAAATAGACTTGCGCGCGCAGGTCGAGCTTGCCAAAATGCGCGTTGCGCTCGAAAAAGCGGCGATCTGATTCTTTCCATTTCCCCTTGTCTTGAAGCCTTAAGGGCCTTATAGTCCTTACACCTTAATTTCATGTTTTATGGGGGCTTAGCAATCCATGACCGCGACCAGTAATGTGACGATCCCGCCCGACTACGACCCGAAAGAGGATCAGGGCGAATTCATGAATCCCGTGATGCTGGAATATTTCCGGCAGAAGCTGATCTCCTGGCGCGAGGAATTGCTGAAAGAATCCCAGCATACGATTGAAACGACGCTTCAGGGCACGGAACTTCAGAAGCCCGATCTTGCCGACCGGGCCTCCGCCGAGACCGATCATGCGCTGGAGCTGCGTACACGCGATCGCGAGCGCAAGCTGATCAACAAGATTAACGAAGCCTTGCTGCGCATCGAACACGGAGAATATGGCTATTGCGAGGAAACCGGCGAGCCGATTTCCATCGGCCGTCTTGACGCCCGCCCGATCGCCACGCTCTCCATCGAGGCGCAGGAACGCCACGAGCGCATGGAAAAAACGCACAGGGAAGAATAGGGAAGCGAGAAGCGAGTTGGGAGTTGCGAGCTTCCCCTCACCCTCCCGTCTACGCGCTGCCGCGCTTCGCCGGACCCCTCCCTCTCCCGGGGGAGAGGGGCATAAGAGCAAGCCTCCCCCGAATCCCTCTCCCTCGGGAGAGGGTAGCAAGGCTTGGCTTTTCAGAATGAAAAGCGATAGCCGAGATTGGGTGAGGGGAAACTACCAACTGGCTTTTGATTTCTGGAGCATTGTAATCGCATCGTGTCGCCTCCGCGAAGGCCGAGGCACTAAGTCGCAGGATTTTGGATCCCCGCCGCAGTTTATCCCGGACTCGATCCGGGGCAGGGATGGCGTAACTCTGCATAACCGTATAGCGCTCTAAAACGGAAATAAAGAGTCCTGGCTCTTTTAATTATGTTCGCAAAAGCAGGCGTAGACGCCTCTTTGGGTGTTCGTGCACTGGTCCATTTTTTCGCGCTGTTCCCAGTAGCGGAATATTTTTTCGCAGAGCTTTTTGTTCGCCTCGTCTCCCGGTTTCTCTCCGTTGACAATATTCTCTACGCCGTGGACCTCAATCATCGCTTGGCCAAGAAAAGCATAATAGGCCTCAACGGAGGCTCCATTAAAGCAGCCGGAGCATGAAACTATTTCTTTATAGTGTTCCCCCTGCCGCTTGAAGCGTTCAAGTATTTCCTGCGCATCACGTTCTGTGACTTCACCTCTGAAAGAGATGAGCAGTTGCTCATATCGCTCGCGTCCGCGCAGGCTGATAAAGTTATTCCATAAATTCTGTTCCGGCGTATAGCGCATAGTAAAAAATGTTCCCTTGCTAACGTCAATCAGGAGGCGTTGAGCCAATTGCCATGCAATATTGCAAGATCTTTATTGCCCGGCGCCACACTACCGGACACAGTTGGGATAAGGCGGTGAATTGATTCATACTTTCAGAT
>CAZCIB010000002.1:0-85426 GCA_964498755.1 uncultured Pseudobdellovibrionaceae bacterium
TCCCACGAAAACCCTTACCCGTCAATGTGTTCTGATGCAGAGTCCGGTAGTGTGCACATAACTGGAGCAACGCCATGCCAGATAACAATAAAACAAGTAAAACTTCATTTGATCGTTCGGCATATAAAACTGTGCGAAATGCTCTGATAGGCACAGCTTTGTTGACGGGCGCAGTAACAATTGCTGCCGTAGGCATTAGCCACACAACCCCAGAACAAAGAACGAATTTTGGTGAAAGGCTTCTAAATCTGGATTAGAAGCAGACCTTGCGCCTAAAGGGGACATGATGCGCTTCGCATTATTGATGCCCTTCAAGCACATCAGCGGTCCAGCAACACATGCGCGCCGTCGGGGACGTAGCCGAGCACGTGCTGAATCCGCTCTTCGAGTAAATCCTTATTAATTGAGCCGGGGCGCATCATCACGACCTTGCGCTCAAGATCTTCGCGTGCGGCTCTGGCCGTTTCATACTGCGCGTTCGTTCTCTCGATTTTTTTCTCCAGAACCAGAAGGCGCATGTAGCTGCGCTGCCCGTGGATCAGGTGATAGCAAAAATAAAAGCACAGACTGAATCCGATCACGGCGATCAGGTTCTGCTTCAGGTAAGCGCGGTATGACAGACGTCCGTTCATAGATTCATCGAATCACAAACGAATCACCCGCGTCAAGAAAATAACGTTTTGAATCAATAACTTAAATGAGAACGTAGAGAGAACGAATAAAGCTAACCGATTCTAATGATTCACATTTTTGTCAAATGGAAAAATGCGCCTTTCTACGGGTGAGAAAGACGCAGTCAGGAGAAAAACGATTCAAAGACCCGGCGCAACGTATTCCGCCGCAAGCTTCTTTAAAACACAGAGATCACAGCGCGCACAGAGAATGACTTTGTCAAAAACACTCTGTGACCTCTGTGCGCTCTGCTGTGAAAACATATTGCGTCTTCGGCGCATGACTACGTGACTTTTGGCGTCTTGGCGGTTGACCTGAAAGGACCAGGCAACGGGAAGCCACGGGGACGCAATGAATTTATTGCGTCCCCTATAGGCAGGCCGCATTAACCAATCAGGCCGCTTCGCGTCTTTCGGCGGGTTTGACGGGTTCGCCGCGCATGAAGCTGCGCCCGGAGTATTTCGCCGACTCGCCAAGCCGCTCCTCAATACGCAGGAGCTGATTGTACTTGGCGATGCGGTCGGAGCGCGAGAGCGAGCCTGTCTTGATCTGCCCGGCGTTCGTCGCCACGGCGAGATCGGCGATGGTCGCGTCTTCGGTTTCCCCGGACCTGTGCGAGAGGATAATGCCAAAGCCTGCGCGTTTGGCCATTTCGATGGCTTCAAGCGTTTCGGTGAGCGTGCCGATCTGGTTGACCTTGACAAGGATCGCGTTGGCCGCGCCTTCCTGAATGCCGCGCGCGAGGCGCTGCGGGTTGGTCACGAACAGGTCATCGCCGACGAGCTGGACCTTGTTGCCGATTGTCTGATTAAGGTTCTTCCATCCTTCCCAGTCGTCTTCGTCAAGGCCGTCTTCAATGGAGACAATCGGGTATTTGCTACACAGGTCTTCGTAATAGCGGACCATTTCATCGGAGGACAGCACCCTGCCCTCGCCCTCGAGATTATATTTGCCGTCCTTGTGGAATTCGGTCGCGGCGGCGTCCAGCGCGAACATCACGTCCTCGCCCGGCTTGTATCCGGCCTTCTCAATCGCCTTCATGATGTAGTCGAGGGCTTCGTTCGAGGACTTGACCGCAGGCGCGAATCCGCCCTCATCGCCGACATTGGTGTTCAATCCCGCGCCGGAAAGCTCTTTTTTCAGCGCATGGAAAATTTCCGCGCCGCAACGCAGACCCTCCTCGAAATTCGGCGCCGAGACCGGCATGATCATGAATTCCTGAATGTCCACGGGGTTGTCCGCATGCGCGCCGCCATTGAGGATATTCATCATCGGCGTCGGCAATGTATTGGCGAACACGCCGCCAATGTAGCGGAACAGCGGCACTTCCAGCTCGTCCGCCATCGCGTGCGCGCAAGCCAATGAGACGCCCAGCATCGCGTTCGCGCCGAGGCGGCCTTTATTCTCCGTGCCGTCCAGCTCGATCATCGTGCGGTCGATGAGTTCCTGTTCCTCTGCGTCATAACCGCCGATCGCCTCGTAAATCTCGGTATTGATATTCTCAACAGCCTTCTCGACGCTCTTGCCCAGATAACGGTTTTTGTCGCCGTCGCGCAGCTCCACGGCCTCATGCGCGCCGGTTGACGCGCCCGAAGGCACGGCCGCGCGGCCAATCGCGCCGGTCTCAAGCGTGACTTCCACTTCCACGGTCGGATTGCCGCGCGAGTCCAGAATCTGGCGTCCGGTGATGTCGATGATTGCTGTCATGATATACCCCCTCCACAGGATAAAAAGATAAAATGAACGATAAGGCGAGACCCGTCAGGCGTAAGCCCCTGCCATCCGGGCGCGAGGATTATCTTACAGAATCCGATTCGCGCTTCAAGCAATAAATGATTCGAAGGAGTCAAATATATTTATTGACACAGATGAATTTATCCAGAGACAGGGTGATGCTTACTGACTGTTCATTGCCTTGACAAGTTTCTCCATTACGCCCGTCATAGGCAGGATGGGATTGGCGCAGCCGTTCTGTTCGCGCAATCCTGTCTGGTAAATGGCCGTAACCGTTTGTTCCCTGAACGCCGCATCTGAGTCCCAGACGCTTTTGAACCTGCCATGCGCCTCGGGCGGTATTTCCGAGAGCAATTTTTCATAGGCTTGGAGCTCAAAGGTTTCATAGTCCTGATTGTTCTCCTGCGCCTCTGAAACTCTTTTCTGCGCCTCGCTTTTAAACTTGCCCACGGGGCATTGCTCTCCTTCTCCGGTCTCCAGACTATGCGCCTGCATCAGGCGCTGCTTCAACGCATCCGGAACCTCACATCCAAGACTCATCCGGATCGATAATTCCATATTGGCATGAATGACGTCTTCCCTTTTATTTGCCGGGATAGAGCCTTCTTCAATTTTTTGATCAATCACGGCCAGCGCGTTGCGCCCCTGGTCAGTCCGGGACAGCGACTCGACGGCCTTTCGGGTTTGTTCCTTTATAAAGCTCTCTGCGCAATTATCGCCTTGCGCACGGGATTCCGCGGCAAAAATCCCGAAGATAAACAGCATTGTCACTATTGTTAACCTCACTGTGCGGTCTCCTTTTTGGTCAGTGCGTCGATTTGCTTTAATACGCTTAAAACATTTTTCATCCGGTGAAGTTCCACCATATTCGGCCCATCGGACGGCGCGTTGTCCGGGTCCTGATGCGTTTCCATGAACACGGCGGCGACGCCGACAGCCACGGCGGCGCGAGCGAGAACGGGCACCATGCTCCGGTCGCCGCCCGACGACGCGCCTTTCCCGCCCGGCTGCTGAACCGAGTGCGTCGCGTCGAACACGACCGGATAGCCCGTTTCCGCCATAATCGGCAGGGCGCGCATGTCGGAGACAAGCGTGTTATACCCGAAGCTCGCGCCGCGCTCGGTCAGGAGAATTTTCTCATTGCCCGTACTGGCGACTTTCGCGGCGACGTTCTTCATGTCCCATGGCGCGAGGAACTGGCCTTTCTTGACGTTAATGACCGCGCCCGTTCTTCCGGCGGTGAGCAATAAATCCGTCTGACGGCATAGAAACGCCGGGATTTGCAACACGTCCACGACTTCGGTCACGAGCGCGCATTGTTCCTCTGTGTGAATATCGGTCAGAACCGGGACGCCGAATTCTTTTTTCAGATCGGCGAAGACCTCCAACCCCTTTTCCAGCCCAATCCCGCGCGCGCCGGACACGGACGTCCGGTTGGCTTTGTCGAATGAGGTTTTGTAAATAAAGGGAATGCCAAGTTCGCCCGAGATTTCCTTGAGCGCGCCGCACATGTCAAAGGCGTGCGTACGGCTCTCCATCTGGCACGGCCCGGCGATTAGCGTAAACGGACGGTCGTTGGCGATTTCAATGTTCTGGACGGAGACTGTTTTCATGGGCAGAACTTTGCCACGTCCGATTGCGCGCGTCAAAGAAAGACGCTTTTAAAGAGAAAAGCCGGGAATTTAATCCCGGCTTTTTGCTTTATTTTTCGGTTTTCGTTACAGCCTGTTCGTGCTCGAACGGGACCTGTTCCTGGTCATGAAGGCCGTGCGAGACGACGCCCGCCTCGCGGTCGCGGGCGTTCATCAGCGCAAGCAGTTCAAGACCGCGTTCGGGCGAGCCGCGTTCGGCGCGCGCCCGGAAGCTTGCATAGGCGTCAAATTCCGCAAGGGCAACGGTCGCCCATTCTCGAAACATGCTGTTGACGCTAATGTCCCGCATATCGGCGAGATTGCGAAGCCGTTCGGCCATATCGTCCGGCAGCCTGATGGTCAAGGTCGCCATTTTATCCTCCTTTAGTTTTTACTTTCTCTCAAGCTTCGTAATAATTCCGCAGGTTTTACCACTTTCACGTCCGGCATGTACAAATCGCCGCCTTTAAAATCCTTTATGTTCCAGCTGACGATATACTCGGCATTTCCCGCCAACCCCAGTTCAATCAAATGGTTATCCGCCTCGTCTTTCAGATTTGGGCGCCACTTGTAGTAAATCTCGGTCCAAACGCACACGGAACACAACGACTCCAGCAATTCCTGTCTTTCCTGGAAATTGAGGACACGATCATCATAAAGTCCCTCTCGCCCAATCAGACAGTGATATTCCCGGTACAGCGCCTCCCCCATCAGCGGGGTTATCTGGCGCCGGAACGCCATTTCCAGCATCAGGCGGTTTATGCCGTCGCCGGACCGAAGAGCCCCGACGAAAATATTCGTATCAAGAACAACCTTCATAATAATGCTATCACATACGCTATCATTGTCAAATCTTTTTTGCGCATAACAATTCTTAAACAAGCCTGCTTTGTTCAACCGCCGCCTTGATGAACGAGACGAACAGCGGATGCGGGTCGAATGGCTTGGATTTCAGCTCGGGATGGAACTGTACGCCGATGAACCAGGGATGGTTTTCATTCTCGACGATTTCAGGCAAATGCCCGTCCGGAGAGAGGCCGGAGAATTTAAGGCCTTTGGACTCCAGAGCCTCCCGGTATTTCGTGTTGACCTCATAGCGATGCCGGTGACGTTCACTGATTTCGGTTGCGCCGTAAATGTCGGCGACTTTCGAGCCTTTAACGAGCTTCGCCGGGAACGCCCCGAGACGCATCGTCCCGCCAAGATCGCCACCCGCCTTGCGTTCTTCCAGCGCATTGCCCTTCATCCACTCGGTCATCAGGCCGACGACCGGGTCGTCACATGCGCCAAATTCGGTTGAGCCTGCGCCCTCTATCCCCGCGAGATTGCGCGCGGCCTCAATGACGGCCATCTGCATGCCGAAACAAATCCCGAAATAGGGAACGCCGTGCTCGCGCGCGAAACGCGCGGCCTTGATCTTGCCTTCCGTGCCGCGCACGCCAAAGCCTCCTGGCACCAGAATCCCGTTACAATCGCGCAAATGATAGGCCGGGTCCTCGCCTTCAAAGACTTCCGACTCGACAAATTTCAATGACACCTTAACCTTGTTTGCGATTCCGCCATGCGTAAGCGCCTCGTTCAGTGACTTGTAGCTGTCCGTGAGGTTCGTGTATTTGCCGCAGATCGCGATTTTAACCTCGCCTTCCGGCTCCTTGACGCGGCGCACGATTTCTTTCCACGACGAGAGATCGGGGGCTTTCGGGTCCTCGATTTTGAAGCAGCGCATGATTTGCTCATCAAGACCTTCCATATGATAGGTCAGCGGCACTTCATAGATCGACTTCACGTCAAGCGCCTGAACGACGCATTCCTCGTCGATATTGCAGAACAGCGCAATCTTGCGGCGCTCGTCCTCCGGTATTTCCCTGTCGCTGCGGCAGAGCAGGATCTTCGGACGAATACCGACGCTCATCAGCTCTTTCACCGAATGCTGAGTCGGCTTGGTTTTAAGCTCGCCCGCCGTGGGGATATAGGGCAGCAATGTCACATGCACAAACAGCGCGCGCGCCTGCCCGACTTCATTGGCGAACTGGCGTATGGCCTCAAGGAAAGGCAGGCTTTCAATGTCCCCGACCGTGCCGCCGATCTCGCAGAGAACAAAATCCGCGCTGCCGTCCTTTTCGCGGATGAAAGCTTTAATCTCGTCAGTGATATGCGGAATGACCTGTATCGTCGCGCCAAGATAATCGCCGCGCCTCTCGCGCTGCAACACGTTCATGTAAATACGGCCCGTGGTGGTGTTGTCAGTCTGCGCCGCAGGCCTTCCGGTAAAGCGCTCGTAATGGCCGAGATCGAGATCAGTCTCCGCGCCGTCGTCGGTAACGTAAACCTCGCCGTGCTGGAACGGGCTCATCGTGCCGGGATCGACGTTCAGGTAAGGGTCGAGCTTGCAACAGCGAACCTTGAAGCCGCGCGCCTGCAACAACGCGCCAATCGCAGCGGAAGCGAGCCCTTTCCCCAATGAGGAAACGACGCCGCCGGTAATAAAAATAAATCGGGTCATAGCTTAAGAGTTACACGGGGTTAGGACTGGCGCCGCAACGCCGGATCAGATTCATAATTTTTTATTCTACTTCACTTTACTGCGATATGGGGGCCTGAGGCGGTTTTGGTGGAACGTTTTCCTCAGTTTCCTGTTCCGTTCCGGCGCCGACTCCCTCTTCAGCGTTGCCCGCTACAGCCGGCGCTTCCGCCGCTTTATCGACGTCGACGCGCTCCAGAATGCCGTCCTGCCCGGTATGCGTTCCCGCAAGCCAGGCCAAAAGCAGGCTCGTGCAAAAGAAACAAACCGCGCAAATCGCCGTCGCGCGCGTCAAAACATTCGCCGTCGCGCGGGCGCTGGCGAACTGCCCGAGGCCGCCGCCACCGCCGCCAATGCCGAGGCCGCCGCCCTCAGAGCGCTGGACCAGAACCAGCCCGATAATCGCCAGCGCGAGCATTAAGTGTATTACGAGAACAACCTGTTCCATATTTAAACCCTTTTCCTAAGCCGCCCGCGCAATTGCCAGATAATCATCCGCCTTCAGTGACGCCCCGCCGATCAGCGCGCCGTCTACATTTGGAACCTTGAAAAGTTCTTCGGCGTTGCCGGGCTTGACGGAACCGCCGTAGAGAATACGGATGTTTTCAGAATCTGCAAGCTTTTCCTCAAGCGTCTCCCTGATGAACGCGTGCATTTCTTTAACATCGTCCGGAGTCGCCGTCTTGCCTGTGCCTATCGCCCAGACGGGCTCGTAGGCGATCACAAGGTTATCCGCGTTCACGCCGGACTGCGGCACGGCTTCGGCGAGCTGCGCGCCGACGATGTCTTTTTCCTTGCCCGCGTCGCGCTCGGATTCCGTCTCGCCGACGCAGATAATAACCTTAAGTCCTTTCGACAGAGCTTTTTGCGCTTTTTCAAAAACGGATCTGTCAGTTTCGCCGAAAAACTGCCGCCGCTCGGAATGGCCGAGAATTACGTATTTGCAGCCAAAATCCGCAAGCATGTCCGCGGAGATTTCCCCCGTGTACGCGCCGTTATCCTGCGCCGCGCAATCCTGCGCGCCCAGCCAGATATGCTTGCCGTCCAGTTTTTGCTTCACCGCGTCCAGATGGATAAACGGCGGACAAACCACAAAACTGCAGGCGCCAAGCAAAGACTGCTCATTATCCAGCCCGGCGACGATTTCGGTCGCGAGTTTCCGCGCGTCCTCAAGCGTCCCGTTCATTTTCCAGTTTCCGGCTATCAGTTTTTTCATCCGCATATTCCCTTAATCTAATCCGCTCTGCGTAAAGTGTTTACCGTTCCCGGCGATGAAATGCAATCATCTGTTGCCCGATTGCGCGGGGCTCTTTATATTTCCGTTTCATTATGACGATTTAAATGCGTGGAAGGACAACAAATGCTTCAGGCCATGCGCGACGGCGCACACTCAGGCTTTCTTAAAATCATTCTGTTCGGCTTGCTTGGCCTTGGCGTGGCGGGGCTTGTGCTTATGGACGTCGGCGGGGCGTTTCAGGGCGTGCGCGGATCGAACAAGGTCGCCGAGGTCGGCAGACAGGCTATATCCTTGCAAAATTTTGACCGCACCGTCCGCACGGTCGTCCGCAATCAGGGCCTTGATATGGAGACGGCCTACCGCCTTGGTCTGGTCAACCAGATTTTGATGAGTGAAATACAGGGCATTCTTCTCGGACAGAAAGCGCGGGAGCTCGGCATTGCGATTTCCGAAGAAGCGGTTGCGCAGCAAATCGCCACGCTCGTCGCGCCATTTACGGATGAAAACACGACGCCGCAGCAAGCGCTCGACCGCGTTCTGGCCAGTCAGGGCATGAGCGAAGCCATGCTGGTTGAAACCGTCCGTAAAGAAATGGCGAACTCGCTACTTGTCAGCGCGTTTCAGGCCGAAGCCGCGCCCGTGCCCGCCGCGCTCGCCAAAGACCTCCATGCCTTCACGAACGAGAAACGAGAGCTCACGGTCGTTGAAATCGATTATGACTCAATCACGAATATCCCCGAGCCTTCCGAAGAAGAGCTTGCGGCCTATTACGACAGCGTCAAGGAACGCTACGCCATACCGGAACGCCGCACCATCACGCTGGCCTTCGTCGACGCCGAAGAAGTCGAGCAGACGATCGGCATTGCCGATGAGGAGTTGATGGCCGTATATGAAGAGTTCATCGAGGACTATACCCTGCCCGAACGGCGCGTCGTTGAAATGGCCATACTTGACAATCAGGATGATGCGCTTTCGACGCTTCAGGCCGTTTCCAAAGACGATACGCCGCTTGAAAAAGCCGTTGAAAACGTAACCGGGTCAAACGAGTCGTTCCTCGGCGAGCAAACGCTTGAGCCGGACGGCCTCGCCGAAGAGATTGCCAAGCCCGTTTTTGACGCCGAAGAAGGCGCAGCCGTCGGGCCCGTGCAAACCCCGCTTGGCTGGCATGTCATTCACGTCAATGACACGATCCCGAGCGCCGTCACGCCGTTCGAAGAAGTGCGCGACGAACTCTATGAAGAGCGTCTTAATACGATGCTCGCCGACGAGCTCTTTGAAATGGCCAACCAGGTCGATGATCTGATCGCGGGCGGCGCGCCGCTCGAAGAAGCGGTCGAGACGTTCAACCTCGAAACGGTCACTTACGAAAACATTGACAGCTTCGGCCTCGGCGTGGATCAGGATGAAAAGTTGAGCGCGTATGGCGAAAGCAAGAACGAGATCCTTGAAATGGCGTTCGAGATGGAAGAGGGCTATATCTCGCCGATCCTCGAACTTTCCGATGGCCGCTTCGCCGTTATTCGCGCCGACGCCGTGTCGGAAAAGTCCTATCCGGCGCTTGAAGAGGTTCGTGAAGACGTTCTCGAACGCTGGGAAACGCGGACGCGGCGCCAGATGGCTGCGGAGAAAGCGGACGCGCTTCTGAAGAAACTGGAGACAGGCGCCGCTATCGAAGACGCCGCCGCCGACGACGGGCTGAAAACGCGCGCAATGACCGTTCCGCGTTCGGGCAATGAGGAGAACGCCGCGCTTGGCCCGCGCGAGCGCATGCCTTTCTTTGACGCCGGTCAGGGCGAAGCCGCAATGACCTCGACCGAAGACGGGTTCGTCGTGGGCGTCGTTTCGGAAATCATTCTGCCTGAAGCGCCGCCGCAGGACAGTGAAGACCTTGATAATATCTCGACCTGGCTGAACCGGCAGATACCGTCGGAAATCCTGATGACCCTGACCAGCTCAATATTTGAAGAGAAAAACGTCACGATCAACGAGGACCTTCTGGAGCTGGAATACGGCGATACGGACGGGTTGAACTGATGCCAGCCGATCCCGATCTCAAAAGCTTTGAGGCCCTTTACGGCAACGGCAAGCCGCAACTGGTTTACCGCTGGATCGTCGCGGACCTGGAAACCCCGGTATCGGCCTATCTCAAGCTTTGCGAGGACAGGGAAAACTCGTTCCTGCTGGAATCCGTGGAAGGCGGCGAAACGCTTGGCAGATACTCCATTATCGGACTCGATCCGGATTTGATCTGGGAATGCCGCGGCAAGGCCGTTTCCATCAACGGAAAGGCGCAGGACGCAGATGCTTTGCAATCTCTAAGGGCAACGGTTAATACCTGCCGCATCGACGCCATCCCGGAAGACCTGCCGCCAATGGCCGCGTCCGGGCTGTTCGGATATATGGGCTATGACATGATACGGCTGTACGAGGATATTCCGGACACGAACCCGGATATCGACGGCATAGCCGACAGCGTCTTCGTCCGGCCGACCACGATGGTCATCTTTGATAATATCAAGCATATGATCTGCCTGTCCGCGCCGGTCTATCCCGACGACCGGAGCGCGCGAGACGCTTATGACGCCGCCCGGTCCCGGCTGAATCACATTGAAAGAAATCTGCGCCGTGAAATTCCGGACTCGGCGCTGAATCATAAAACAGGCCTGCCTGAGCGGCTCTCGGCGGAATCGAATATGAGCCCGGACGAGTATTATGAAATGGTCCGGAGAACGATCGAGCATATTTATGCGGGAGACATCTTCCAGTGCGTGATCGGGCAACGTTTTACAGCCCCGTTCGATCTGCCCGCCTTTGAGTTGTACCGGGCTTTGCGCCGCATTAATCCTTCGCCGTTTTTGTTTTATCTCAATTTCGGCGGTTTCCAGCTCGTGGGATCAAGCCCGGAAATTCTCGTGCGTCTGCGCGACGGAACCGTGACGATCCGTCCGCTCGCCGGGACGCGCCCGCGCGGCACCACTTCCGAAGAAGACGCCAGGCTGGCGCACGAATTGTTGAGCGATCCCAAGGAACGCGCCGAGCATTTGATGCTGCTGGACCTGGGCCGGAACGACGTCGGGCGCGTTTCGGAAACCGGCTCCATGCGCGTCACCGAACAATTCGTCATCGAATATTATTCGCATGTCATGCATATCGTCTCGAATGTCGAGGGCGCGTTGCGCGCGGATCTGGACGCCATTGACGCCCTGTTCGCGGGATTTCCCGCCGGCACGGTTAGCGGCGCGCCCAAGGTTCGCGCCATGGAAATTATCGACGATCTGGAGCCGACGCGGCGCGGCTATTACGGCGGCTGCGCCGGTTATTTCTCGGCCAATGGCGATCTGGACGCCTGTATCTGCCTCAGGACCGCGCTCGTCAAGGACGGAAAACTGCATATACAGGCCAGCGGCGGCATCGTGGCCGACAGCGTACCGGAGACCGAATATCAGGAAAGCTGTAACAAGGCGCAGGCGATTATCAGGGCTGCGGAGGAGGCGCTGCGGATTGCGCGGCAACCAGATCCAGCGAAGCCTCTGAAGCGGGCGTCCTGACGACGGCGCTTACCGGCGCAAGCTGTATCCCTTTCGCCTCAAGCGTCGGCAGCCACTCATAAAGCGCGCGGATCGTATCGCGCTTGGGATGGCCGATCGCGATGGCCGAGCCCTTCTCAATCGCGATGCGCTCAAGCTGTTTCAGAGCTTTCATTACGCTGTCATAGTCCGGGTAGTGATCCAGGAACACGTCACGGCTGGCGTGCGGGATCCGGTAATCGCGCGCGGCGTCCGAAGCTTTTGACGTATGAATTGTTTTGGAATCGACGAACAACAAGCCCCGCTCACGTAATACGGCCATGATCTCAGCCATGGCGACGTAATCCTGGGTCAGCTTGCTGCCCATGTGATTGTTAATGCCGACGATCCCTTCAAAGGATTCAAGATTATCTTGCAGGACCGTTCGCAGCGTTTCGGCGTCCATTGACGTCAGCAAGGCTCCCTCGCCCGGATCGAGCCGCGCGTTCATCGGCTGCATGGGCATATGGACAATCAGCTCGTGCCCCGCCCTGCGGGCCTGCGCGGCAAGACCGGGCGACATCTCCGGGTAAGGCAAAAACGCAAGCGTCAAGGGACCTTTCAGGTTTATGACGGCTTCGGACAGTTTTCTGTTAATGCCGAGGTCATCGATAATAATAACCACGGTCGGCTTATTCTCGGACAAAGTAGCCGGAACCGCGTTTTGCCGCCAGACGGGCGCGCCCGCAGCGGGCAAAGGCGGCGGCGCCCTGTTCGTCATTTTTTCACGAGACGGCTTGCCGCTTTTATTTGCGCCAGGCGATATTTCACGCGTGATCACATAAGGCGAAAGGTCAGGCAGCGTCCCTGCGTCAAGGATCGCCGCCTTTAAATCATCGGAGCGCGCGTCGCCGACGTAGCCCAGCAGCCTCAACTCTCGCCCCGGCGGCGCGTAGCTGTCCAGAATATTTTGATTTAATCCGAACTCCGCGCTCCGTAAGTCCTGAAAAACATCTGGATCGACTGGCGCCCCTTCCATTTCGAAA
This sequence comes from uncultured Pseudobdellovibrionaceae bacterium, assembly GCA_964498755.1. Classification (GTDB taxonomy): domain Bacteria; phylum Pseudomonadota; class Alphaproteobacteria; order Micavibrionales; family Micavibrionaceae; genus RZZS01. Next base: position 12,348 of record CAZCIB010000002.1, read on the forward strand.
ATTACTTCGGAAAAGGCCGTAATTTCGCTATCCGTTTCGGGCGCATAATTTTCCTGCGGCGCATAGGGACGATAGCCGCCAAGAATAATCATATCTGTGAAGACCAAAATCAGAATGGCAATGACGGCAAAACTGAGACGGTCCCGGGGGGAAGAATGGGAACGAGACATAAATCCAGTCTAAACGTGATTATGCCTTGCGCGCAATGGCTGGAATGCGTATTTAAAATTTCATGCTAGTCCTTATCGACAACTATGACAGCTTTACCTACAACATCGTCCAGTATCTTGGCGATCTGGGCTGCGACGCCGTGGTCCACAGGAATGATAAAATTTCAGTCATTGGCGTACTGGAGCTGAACCCGGCCGCCATAGTCGTTTCGCCGGGCCCGGGCGAGCCGAAAGACGCGGGGATCTGTAACAAGCTGATCGCAAAAGCCGCCGAACATAATATTCCCGTACTTGGCATTTGTCTTGGTCATCAGGCAATCGGCGAGACTTTCGGCGGCAAGGTGATCCGCGCACCTGCGCCCCTGCACGGTAAAACCTCGAAAATCAGGCATAAAAATGAAAATGTTTTCCGCGGCTTGCCGGATTCTTTTCAGGCGACGCGCTATCACTCTCTGGTCGTCGAGCGCGCGAGCCTTCCGGACTGCTTCGATATCACGGCGGAGACGGATGACGGACTGATCATGGGACTGGCGCATAAGGAGTTACCGCTTTACGGGGTACAGTTCCACCCGGAAAGTATCGCCACGCAAAACGGCCACGCCCTGCTGCGGAACTTTCTGGATATGGTGGACAGCGGCGCATCTGAAACGGTTCAACTGGCATGATCGATTACCTTAAAAAAATACAGCAACACACTGCTTTAAATGAAAATGAAGCTTATCATGCTGTTCAGGAAATTATGAACGGCGACGCAACGGAGGCGCAAATCGGAGCCTTTCTGATGGGCCTGTCCGTGCGCGGCGAAACGGCTGCGGAAATCGCGGGCGCCGCCCTTGTCATGCGCGACAGGGCCCTGACCATCCTCGCCCCGGAAGACGCCGTTGACTGTTGCGGAACAGGCGGCGATTTCGCGGGAACCTACAACATCTCAACGGCCGTGGCTCTGGTCGCGGCGTCCTGCGGCGCGCCCGTCGCCAAGCACGGCAACCGCGCCGCCAGTTCAAAATCCGGCACGGCCGACGTGCTTGAGGCTCTCGGGGTCAACCTGGACCTTGACGTCGACGCGCTTGAAGACGCGCTTGAGCGCTTTCATTTCTGTTTTCTCATGGCGCCGCGCCATCACGACGCCATGAAACGCGTCGCCCCGGTCCGAAAGCAGCTGGGCACGCGTACGCTGTTCAACCTGCTCGGGCCTCTGGCGAACCCGGCTGGAACAAAGAGACAACTGATCGGCGTCTTCGATCGCAAATGGCTTGCGCCCATGGCGGAAGCCTTGAAAATTCTGGGGGCCGGACGCGCGTGGATCGTCCACGGCGCAGATGGCCTCGACGAAATAACGCTGACCGGCGAGACCAATGTCGCACGGCTTGAAGACGGACAGATTACGGAGCAAGTACTGACGCCGACGGATTTCGGCTTGCCGACCTGCAAACCGGAAGACCTGAAAGGCGGCGCGCCGGAAGATAACGCCGCCGCCTTGCGCGCTATTCTTGAAGGCGAAAGGAACGCTTACCGCGATATCGTTCTTGCCAACGCGGCGGCGGTTCTTGTGATCCATCAAACAGCGCAAGACTTAACTCAAGCAGTCAAGATTGCGTCAGAAGCCATTGATTCAGGAAGAACATTAGAGCTTCTTGAAAAGTATGCTCAATTTACGAACAGCCAGCGACCATGAACGCCTTGCAACGCATATGCGCGGCGCGAAAGAAACGCGTCGAGGCGCAAAAGGAACAGGTTCCCCTCTGCGCCCTGGAAAAGAAAGTCGTTGAACTGCCTCAGGCGCGCGGGTTTATTCAGGCGATTCATGCAAGGCAAAGCCGGAATGTTCCGGCGCTCATCGCGGAAATCAAGAAAGCATCCCCGAGCGCAGGCGATATCAGGAATAATTTTGATCCGGCCCAAATCGCGCGCGCATACGAAGAATCCGGCGCGGCGTGCCTGTCCGTGTTGACCGAGCCGGACTTCTTCAAGGGCGGGCGGGACGATCTCGTTGCCGCAAGAAACGCCTGCAACCTCCCAGTTCTGCGCAAGGATTTTATTCTTGAGCCTTATCAGGTTCTGGAAACGCGGGCAATCGGCGCCGACTGTATCCTGCTTATCGTCGCTGCGCTTGAGGATAACCAGATAAAAGAGCTTTATTCACTGGCGCAAGAGCTGGGTCTTGATGTTTTACTTGAAGTTCACAATGAACCTGAACTGCGGCGCGCCCTTGAAATTAATCCAAAAATGATCGGGATAAATAACAGGAATCTTAAGACTTTAAAGATTGATATTAATGTATCGCTTGATTTGGCGCATGAACTGCCAACCGAGATCACAAAGGTCTCTGAGAGCGGCATACGAACCGTCAATGACATGCGCGCCTGCCACGACGCCGGGTTTCATGCCTGTCTGGTCGGAGAAAGCCTGCTTGCGCAGGAAAATCTCGACGGCGCCGTCAAAAAACTGCTTGGAACATCTTGACACAGAACAAGAACTAAAGTAGAACATAATAAAGCTTTGTTTTAAAAGATAATAGAATTCAGACGGAACGGATTTTACCATGCTGACCAAAAAGCAACGCGATCTGCTGCTTTTTATTAACGGGCGATTACAGCAAGGCGACGTCGTCCCTTCCTTCGAAGAGATGAAAGACGCGCTTGGGCTGAAATCCAAATCAGGCATCCATCGGCTTATTTCCGCGCTCGAGGAGCGAGGCTACCTTGAACGCCTGCCGCACCGCGCCCGCGCTCTGGAAATTAAGCGCCTGCCCGAAGGTTACAGGAACGAACCCGCCAGCGCGCCCGCCCCTGCGCCGGCCTGGACGCCCGAGACCTTTAGCGCCGTTCCCCTTTACGGCAAAATCGCAGCCGGAACGCCGATCGAGGCTCTGCGCGATGACGGCAACAGCGTCGACGTCCCCCCCGCCCTTGCCGGACAAGGCGCGCATTACGCGCTGCGCGTCGAGGGCGATTCGATGATCGAGGCCGGTATTAATGACAGCGATATCGTCGTGATCCGTCGCTGCGAAGACGCCGAAGACGGGCAAATCGTCGTTGCCCTTGTCAACGGGGAGGAAGCCACGCTCAAGCGGCTTGCGCGCCGCAAGGGCAAAATTGCCCTGATCCCGGAAAATATGGATTATCACGAACAGGTTTACGACCCGGATCAGGTTATGATCCAGGGACGGCTTGTCGGCCTGATGCGCGCCTATAACTGATTATCCGCGAAAAGATTATCTGGCGTTTGTGACGTGCCACGGCCTGTGACCGCGCATGCCGGCCACGTGTGAAATTTTCAGGCCCTCGCCCGAGGGGACAAGGCTATACGCGCCGTTGCGCCAGCGGTCGAAATGGTCAATGACCTTCGCGCTCCTGCACTGCCACTCCGGCACGGGCTCGCGCGCAATAAGTATGTCCGCCCATACGCAGTCCTTTTCCAGATCATAAAGCGTATGGCGCACGGCGACCCGCTTGCCATAGTAGGACAGGCGGCACCCCTCTTCCCCGCATGTCAAATTGCCGTCATAGGTTTTGCCCTCCTTCGGCCAGCGGGCCAGATCATCCTCGCGCATGCCGTTGCGGCGCATCCACTGCTCGCGGTCAAAACGCTCTGAACGCAGGCTTGAAACGTAAAGCCTTTCATCCGCGCCGCGAAACGCGACCAGATCGCCGGATGCGGCCACGTAAATCCCTGGCGGCTTGTGCCCGGCAATGACCAGACACCCGGCCAGTACAGGGAAAAACGCAAAAACACGCGCGCGTCCCTGCAAAATCAACCCTGACGCGAAGCCAAGAACAATTAGGGAAAACCCGGCTGCGGGCCATTCCGGCAAAAGCAGAACGGAACCATCAAGCGAAGACGTCCAGCGCGCGATGTCAAGCGTCCATTCCACGCCAAGTCCTGCAGGCCATAGCGTCAGCGCGCCTAGCCCGAGCGGCACGGTGATATAGGAAAGCACAATAAAGGGCATCACGATAAAGGACATCAGCGGCACAGCCACCATATTCGCGAGCACGCCGTACATCGCGAGATTCTGAAAATGAAATAGCGCAAACGGCGCCGTCGCCAGCGTCGCGATAACCGTCGTAACGCTGACTCCCAGGATATAAAGCGCGGCCTTGCGGAAGATCCCGGCATGCCGGTAGAACTCCGAGAGCCTCTCCCGGAAGGCTTCGTAAAAGGCGACGAGCGCGGCCACGGCGGCGAAAGACATCTGGAAGCTCGCGCCCGTCATGGCCTCCGGCGTCACGATCAAAATCGCAAGCGCGGCCAGAGCCACAAGACGCATCGAAATCGCGCGGCGGTCGAGCATGATCGCGATCATCACGACGCCGGTCATGAGAACGGCGCGCACGGCAGGCACGTTCGCGCCGACGAAAAGCGTATAGCCGGTCGCGGCGAGCAAGGCCAGAAGAGCGGCGTATTTTTTAATTGGCCGGCGCAAGGCGAAGCCGGGAAAACACGCCATTAACAGGCGCGACAAAAAGAATACGCTGGCGGCGATCATGCCGACGTTCATGCCGGATAACGCAAGCAAATGCGCCAGCCCGGCATGGCGCATCGCTTCCATATCTTCTTCGGGAATCGCGCTGATCTCGCCGGTTGAAAGCGCCGTGACAACCGCGCTATAGGGCCAGCCGACATGCGAATCAACGCGTTCGGCGATTGACTGACGCGCATTGTCCAGCCAGCCCTGAAAACTGCTTTTGCTGAACGACAGGATTTCAGGCTCGCTATAGCTGAAGCCTACGCCGCCGAGCTGACGGTAAAAGCTGTAACGCTGAAAATCGAATGCGCCCGGCGCGACCGGCGCGGCAGGCGGATTAAGCCCGGCCAGCAAAGAGACCCGCATGCCGTTTCTTAAATGCGCCCCTTTGTGCACCTTGATGCGGACAGTGCGCGGAGTCTGATCCGGCGCAAGGTCTTCGATCGCCAGATCGCCAAGCGTCATCCGCACGGCCCCGTCCTCGTTCAGTCGGTCAATATTCCGTACGGTTCCGGTTACCTCTACCGGGTTCATTTCTTTTTGCAAGGCGGGCGCGGCAATCAAAACGGTGCGCGTTTGCGCCGCCAGAAACCCGGAAACGATCCAGAAAACGCACAAGCAAATCATCGCAATTATCTGATAATGAATATTTTTTCTGCGCTCCGGCCAGAGAATCGTTAACGCCGCTCCGGAAACGCAAAACGCCAGGGCGGCCAGAAAAACATGCGGCTCGCTCTTCAGGGAAAAATAGCACGCTATGCCGATCCCGAACAAAACCGGCAGCCAGTAAATCAGGCAGCCCTTCTGGGCTTCTATCGCCTCGCCCCAGAAAGCGGATGCCCGGGGACGCGCATCGTCCAGCGCGCGCCTTATTCGGGCATTGACGCGGTCTGCGAACCCTGCTTTTTTGCTTATCTGGAACATGCGCGCATATTATTGAATGAACACTTAACGTAAGACAAGGGCTCTGGAGACATTTCATGACAGTGGTAACGCGATTCCCTCCTTCACCGACCGGGTTTATGCATATAGGCAATGCGCGCACGGCGCTGTTTAACTGGCTTTTCGCGCGGGCCAACGGCGGAAAGTTTCTTTTGCGCATAGAGGACACCGACCGCGCGCGCCATTCGGAAGAAGCCGTGCAGGCGATACTGGACGGGCTGGACTGGCTTGAGCTGGATTGGGATAACAATAATGGAACAATTTATTCACAATACGAAAATCGCCAGAGCCATATTGACGTCGCCAATGAATTGCTGGCTGCGGGCAAGGCGTATAAATGCTTCTGTACGCAGGAAGAGCTTGAGGCCATGCGTGAAAGCGCCCGCGCCGAAGGCCGCTTCGCCGTTTACGACCGGCGCTGGCGCGACCGTGACCCGTCCGATATGCCAGAGGGCGCGCCTTACGTCATCAGGATCAAGTCGCCTCTGGAGGGCAACGTAACGGTTGATGACAGGGTTCAGGGCCCGATTACGCTCGACGGCGCCAATCTGGATGATTTTATCCTTTTGCGCAGCGACGGCTCGCCCACTTATATGCTCTCGGTCGTGGTCGACGATCATGATATGAACGTCACGCACGTGATCCGGGGCGACGATCATATCAACAACTGCTTCCGGCAAAACGTTATCTACGACGCGATGGGATGGGACAGACCGGTCTATGCGCATCTGCCTCTCATTCACGGGCCGGACGGCGCGAAATTCTCGAAACGTCACGGCGCGCAAAGCGTCGCCGAATACAGGGATATGGGCTTCCTGCCTGAAGCGATGCGCAATTATCTGCTGCGCCTCGGCTGGTCGCACGGCGATGACGAGATCATCCCGACAGAGAAAGCCATTGAATGGTTTAACCTTGAGAATATCGGCAAGTCAGCGGCCCGCTTCGATTTCGGCAAGCTGGAAAGCCTGAACGCGCATTATATCCGTCAGGCCGATAATGCGCGTCTGCTCGGTCTGGTTCAGCAAAGTTACGAAAAGCAGGGATCTGCGCTTAATGATACGGAGCAAAAACGGATCAGCTCCGGGCTCAATGACTTAAAAGATCGCGTCAAGACTTTAAATGAACTGGCTGACGAAGCGTTGTTTTATCTGGACAAACAGCCAGAAGTCTACGATGACAAAGCGCAAAAAACGCTTCAGGACGGCTCATATGACCTTCTGAAGGTTCTGCGTGATTATATCGATGAATTAGAGGACTATGACCACGAAACTTTAGAAAACACTTTCAGAAATCTCGCGCAAACGCATGGAAGCGGAAAGCTCGGCAAAGTCATCATGCCGTTCCGCGCCGCGCTCACCGGCAAAACAACCTCGCCGCCGATTTTCATGGCCGCAGAAATTCTGGGCAAGACGGAAGTCCTGCGCCGCGTTGACGCAGCGCTTGCGTGGATCAACGCGGGCGACGCGGCGAAACAAGAAGCTGTTTGATTTGGGCCTGATCGCGTTTATATTGATTTGCAGTCCTTTAGACCCCATCCAGCCGCACAGGATAGCTTATGAACTCAGAGACGAAACGCCCGCAGAAAACCTTTACCCTGACCAATGATGAAACGGGAGAGAGCTGGAAGCTTCCGGTGAGGGACGGTACGCAGGGCCCTTCCGTCATAGACGTACGCAGTCTGTACGCGGATACCGGTCATTTTACTTTTGATCCCGCCTTTACCTCGACCGGCAGCTGCAAGTCGCGCCTGACCTTCATTGATGGCGAAAAAGGCATCCTGATGCATCGCGGCTACGACATCAAGGAGCTGGCGGAGAAAAGCAATTTTCTGGAAGTGTGCTATTTGCTTCTATACGGCGACCTGCCGAAAGAAGACGAATTCGAGCCTTTCCGCAAGAACATCACCTATCACACGATGGTCAACGACCAGGTGAATTATTTCTTTCGCGGCTTCCGGCGCGACGCGCACCCGATGGCCGTAATGTGCGGGATCGCGGGCGGGCTTTCGGCCTTCTATCACGATTCGCTCGATATATGGGACCCACGGCAAAGGGAAATCTCCGCGCACCGGCTGGTAGCGAAAATTCCGACGATTGCGGCGATGGCGATGAAATACAATCTCGGCCAGCCGTTCATGTATCCGCGCAATGATCTCAATTACGCCGAAAACTTTTTGCATATGTGTTTCGCCGTGCCCGCCGAGCCGTACAAGGTCAACCCGGTTCTGGCCGACGCAATGGACAAGATATTCATCCTGCACGCCGATCACGAACAAAACGCCTCGACCTCAACCGTACGGCTGGCGGGATCGTCGCAGGCCAACCCGTTCGCCTGCATCGCCGCCGGAATCGCCTCGCTCTGGGGACCAAGTCACGGCGGCGCGAATCAGGCCGTGCTGGAAATGCTCGCGCAGATCGGCGCCAAAGACCGCATCCCGGAATTCATTAAACGCGCGAAGGACAAGGATGATCCGTTCCGCCTGATGGGATTCGGCCACCGCGTCTATAAGAACTACGACCCGCGCGCGCAGGTTCTGAAAGCCTCGTGCGATCAGGTCCTTGACGACCTTGGCATTCATAACGACCCGCTGCTTGAAATCGCGATAGAGCTGGAGAAAATCGCGCTGGAAGACGAATACTTCGTTGAAAAGAAACTCTACCCGAACGTGGATTTCTATTCCGGCATTATCCTGAAAGCCATGGGATTCCCGACGACGATGTTTACGCCGCTCTTTGCCGTCGCGCGCACGGTCGGATGGATATCCCAGTGGAAGGAAATGATCGAGGAGCCGACGCTCAAAATCGGGCGCCCGCGCCAGCTCTACACCGGCCCCACGGCCAGACCTTACGTACCGCTAGAAGAGCGGGGTTACAAGGCCGCGTCATAAACGGCGTCGGTCGTGCATACCGAGCGTTTTATCTGGATGATGTCATGGTGGTCGAGGATCACATGGTCCCGGCACTCGGACGTTGCCGTGAACGGGCGTTCCACCATGCCGCCATCCCTGCCAAATCCTTTTTCAATGCCCTTCACCCTGAAAGTGTCTATAACCTGCGCGCTCTGACCGTCGGGAGCTATCTTGATCTTGGAAACGTCATGCTGAACGTCCTCGTAGGTCACAAGGCTTTCAGCGCGAATCGCGGCGAAAATAAAATCTTCTTTTGTGAGCTGCCTTGAAAACCTTTTTTTACCCGTATTGCTAAAGCGCATAAAAACTTCCTTTTCCGCTACAAAATCCGGATGCAGATGATTGGATAAAAAGCGTTGAATTTTCTGCTCGCCCTGACCGATCAGCGCAGCGCTTTCCTCATAAAAAACTTTGACGCGCTCCTCCGTCAGTTCTCCGGCATAAGCGCCGCTTGTAACCAAACAAAAAACCATAGACAAAAATAACAGCAAATATCTCATGACCTGCCTCCGTAAAGCTCTAATACAAACTGCGCCGCGCATTCCGACGGCGTCATATCCCCTACAGGTTTTATATTATCCCTGATGGCTTGAAATTCGTTTAATTGCTGATGCGCGGTTTTCTTATCAAGCAGGGCGCGCGCCTGACTTGCTAGAGCGTCCGCCTTACAGTCATCCTGAATAAACTCCGGCGCAACTTCCCGGCCCAGGATAATATTCGCAAGATGCGCGTATTTGACGCGCACAAGCCTGCGGATCATTTCCCATGTCACAGGACTCATTTTATAGGCGATCAAATGCGGCACGCCGCACACGGCCAATTCCAGTCCGACTGTGCCCGACGTCGCCATGGCCGCGTTACAGGCCTTGAACGCATCCCATTTTTCAGGGACGCCGTCCGTGATAATGTGAAGATGACCTTTTGATCCCGGATAAAGCTTTTTAATCTCATCCACCAGATGCGGCAAGGTTGGGAGCGCGATATGCATCTCCGGGCTTTCTTGCGCCCGTTTTTGTACGGCCTCAAACAAAACGGTTCCCGTGCACCGTAATTCACTTTTCCGGCTCCCCGGCAGGAGGCCGAGAACCTGCGCGTCTTCCGGGATATTGTTCCTGTTACGGAAGGCGGCGCCGTCGGCGTCCAGTATCCCGGTTTCAAGCATCGGATGGCCGGTAAAACAGGCCCGCATGCCTTCCGCCTCAAAGTAAGGCGGTTCAAAGGGCAGAAGACAGAGGACGCCATCGTACAGAGCCGCCAATTTCTTCGCGCGGCCCGGACGCCAGGCCCAAACGGTTGGCGCGACGTAATGGATCATAAGCGGCGGTTTTTCCGCTTTTGCCTTAACCTCTTTTGCAACGCGAAAACAAAAATCAGGGGAATCAATCGTGACAAGGATATCCGGCCTTATATCCAGAATGTGCGCCACGGTCTCTGAAATGCGTTTTTTGAGGCGCGGGATTTTGGGCAGAATTTCCGCAAGTCCCATCACGGATAACTCTTCCATGGGGAACAGGCTTTGTTTAAGGCCTGCGTCCTGCATAGCTCCGCCGCCTATCCCAAGGAAATCAACCCCAGCGCCGCCGACAGCCAGCCGCAAAGCCCCCATAAGCCGCCCGCCAAGCACGTCTCCTGAGGACTCGCCCGCAATCAGGTAAACCTTCATGACTTAACTTTTGCCAGATCAACGCCGACGACAAAAAGATTTCGCTTGTCCGCGATATCGGCGACATCCTGCGGATCAATCAGGAGCGTACTTCCCGCCTGCATGACTATGCCCGCAAGCCCCGCCTCGGCGCAAAGCTCGACCGTTTTTGGTCCCACAGTCGGCAAATCGAGATCCCGGTCCTGCCGCGGCTTCGAGGTTTTCACCAGAACGCCGCCGCGCCCGGCGCGCTTAATATTCGCGCAGCGGCGGATGAGCGAATCCGTTCCTTCAGCGGCTTCAACGCCCAAAACAATACCTTCCTGCACGACAACCGACTGGCCGACATCCAGAGCCCCCAACATGCGCGACACCTCCAGCCCGCGGTCAATATCGGTCCAGTCGGACTTTTTCGGCTTGGTGCGTCCGACTGCGCCCTCGCCCGCAATCAGGTTGTCGGCGAAGTCCTGAACGCCATGGATAACAAAACCTTCGTTTTCGAGCTCGTGACGGATGGCTTTTAAAAGTCCGTCATCCCCGAGCGAGCGTACGCCCAGCCGCGCGAAAAAACGCGCCGTGCGCATATCCGGCTTCAGTTCGTGAATGGACGGGCGGCGCAAGCTGCCGATTAAAACAAGGTCGCGTATCTGATGGGATTTTAGCGTGTTGATAATCTGTCCGGCCGCGCCGATGCGCGTCCAGAGATGATTGCGGCCGAGACATACGGATGGGTCCGTCTGGCCTTCAAAACCAATAACGAAGGGCGTTATGCCGCGTTTGTCACAGGCATGCAGCAAGCGTTCCGGCAACACCCCGCCGCCGGCGATAATGCCAAGCGTTTCCATATCTGCGTCGGTCAAGTGGCTTTCTTCTGCGGCTGACATAGCGGATAATTAGTTTTCTCCTGTATAAAGGATACTATTTTTTGCACGCTTTCGTCATTAGCAAACTCCGTGGATACGGATGCGACCCGCTCCTCCAGCGTTCCGTCGCCGGTAAAGATCGCGTTCATCGCCTTCATGGCGCTGCGAATTTCATCGCGCGAAAAGCCGCGGCGTTCCATGCCGATCATGTTCAAGCCCGCCAGAAACGCCCGCTCTCCTTTAACAAGTCCATAGGGAATAACGTCCGCTTCCACGCCGGACATCCCGCCGATCATGGCGTGCGCGCCGATGCGTATAAACTGATGCACAGCCGACAAGCCGCCGATAATGGCGTAATCGCCAACGCTGACGTGCCCGGCGAGCGTGGCGTTGTTCGCGAGTATCACGTTATTGCCGACAACGCAGTCATGCGCGACATGCGCGCCGATCATGAGCAGGCAGTTATCGCCGACCACCGTTTTCATGAGGCCCGTTTCCGTTCCGGGATTGATCGTCACATGCTCGCGGATCGTGCAATTTTTCCCGATCAACAGCTCTGACGGTTCGCCGTGGTATTTCAAATCCTGCGGCGCATGACCGATGGAGGCAAAGGGGTAAAACGTGCATCCCTCGCCGATCGTCGTTTTACCCTCGATCACGACATGCGATTTAAGAACGCAGTGATCGCCAATGCTTACCTCTTCGCCGACAACGCAGTAAGGGCCGATTTGGGCGCCTTCGCCTATGACGGCGTCTTCACTTATTATCGCGGACGGGTGGATCTGTGCGGGCATGATGAATTTCCTGTCTGCCTACTCTTGCGCGGAACGCATGGCCGCACAAATCACGCTTTGTTGCAAAGCGTTACTTTCTGTCCATGATCATGGCACTGTACGTGGCTTCGGCGACAACTTTTCCGTCGACCTTGGCGTCAGCGTGAAATTTCCAGACATTGCGCCGGTCATGGATTTTATTGATATGGATGTAAATCGAATCGCCGGGCGTGACGGGCCTGCGGAAGCGCGCGTCATCAATCGTCATAAAGTACACCAGCTTTCCTTCAGCGTCTTTTCCCAGCGTATGCACAACCAGACAGGCCGCCGTTTGGGCCATGGCCTCGATAATCATAACGCCCGGCATGACGGGAAAAGAGGGGAAGTGGCCCTGAAAGTGAGGCTCGCTCGCCGTCACGTTTTTAAGGCCAACTGCGCTCTGACCCGGCTCGAATTCCACAATCCGGTCGATCATCAAAATCGGATAACGGTGCGGAATCATCTCCATGATCCGGTTGATGTCGATCTGTTCGCTCTTCTGGTCTTCACTCATAACGCGCTCTTTTACGAGAAGTTTTTTATTTTTTATTGACCATTTTGGAAAGAAAAGCAACCTGCCGCATGAACTGTTTTAAAGGCACGGCGGGACTGCCCATCAATTCGGCCTTAGGCTCGACATCGCGCATGATCCCCGATTGCGCCGCGATCCGCGCGCCGCCGCCAATTTTCAAGTGCCCCGCGACCCCGGCCTGCCCGCCCAGAACCGCGAAATCACCCAGCTCCGTACTTCCGGAGATCCCGACTTGCGAAACGAGAATACAGCCTTTGCCGATTTTAACGTTGTGGCCAATCTGGACAAGATTGTCGATCCAGGTCCCCTGCCCGATCACCGTATCCGGCCCCGCCCCGCGGTCGATGCAGGTATTCGCCCCGATCTCGCAATGATCCTCGATGATCACGCGGCCGAGCTGCGGCACCTTGACATGGCCTTGCGGATCGATAGCGAAGCCGAAACCGTCCTGGCCGATGCGCGCGCCCGGATAGAGCCGCACATGACTGCCAATCAGAGCGTGTGAAATTACGGCGTTCGCGCCGATCCTGCAATGGTCGCCAATGCTCACGTTCTTGCCGATCACTGCGCCATGCTCAATCCAGCAATGATTGCCGATTTGCGCGCCTGCTTCGATCACAACGCCATGGCCTATAACGCAGTCATCGCCCAGAATTGCGGATTTGTCTATGCTGGCGGAATTAGCGACTCCGGGATCCGGCCAGGCTTCCGGATAAAACAGGGCCGCAACGCGCGCATAGGCCTTGTAAGGAGAAGGCGTTAAAAGCAGGGCCAGACCTTCGGGGGCCGCGTCCGCATGATCCGGCGCAACGATGCAGGCTCCGGCTTTTGTTTCGCGGAAGTCTTCCTTGTATTTTTTGTTTTCAAAAAAAGCGATATGCGATGGTCCGGCGCGGTCCAGGGGCGCAACGTCATCTATAACCTGATCCGGATTTGCGCCCTCCGATACTTCGGCTCCGCAATGCCGCGCCAGTTCTTGCAGCGTCTTCGGCTCGCTCCGTTGAAAAAAACGGGTATCAGCCATTCTCACCTTCTGGGGAACTAATTTGCGGGAATATCAACGTCGACCTCGCGCAGACTTTCGTCAAGCTTGCTCAAAACATCGCCAGTAATGTCGATTTCCTTTTCCGCGATCACAACATCCTTTCTGGTCAAAACAATGCTGTAACCTTTCTCTTCCGAGATCTGCGCCGTGATATTCACAATTTCAGAGCGAAGCCTGTTCAGCGCCGCATTAAAAGCTTCGTCAAGATCGCGCTTGCGTATCTTGGCCAAACGGCTGGTTTCGAGAATTTTTTGCTCCAGTTCGGCGCGCCGGTCATCAAACTCATCCCGGGAGAGGCTCTCCTGTCGCTCTGAAAGTTCGCGGTTCGCCTGCATCAACTTGCGCTCATGCTCTGAAAATTCATCCTCGAACTTTTGACGCTCGGCGGACAGTTTTTTATCGAGATCCTTCGCCGCCAGAGAATCGGACAAAAGTTTCTGTACGTCGATCACCGCGATACGCTGTTCCTGCGCCGAAGCCGTGAAAGGCATCGCCAGGAAAATCACTGCGATCAAAGCTGTAAAAGCCGCTTTCATTAAAGCCCCTCTTTTAAGACGTTAACATTTGCCTAGAAACGCGTGCCGAAACTGAACCGGAAATTTTCTTCCTGATCAAATTCCTCGTCGGCGTAGGGAATGGCGTAATCAACGCGTACCGGGCCGAGCGGGGACCGCCAGGAAACGCCAAGACCTGCCGATGCCCGTATCGAGTTCTCATCAACAAGATTGGCGCCGGACGTGCCGTCAACATCCCAGAGCGTACCAAAGTCGGTGAAAGAATGCCCCTTCACGCCCAGCTCTTCCGGCAAGCCGATCGGGAATGACAGTTCCGCCGTCCCCCGGTAAAAATAGTTACCGCCCAGAGCGTCATCCGTCAGAACGTCCCTCGGACCAACCCCGGCCGTTTCAAAACCGCGCAAGGTCGTGCCGCCAAGGAAGAAGCGCTCGTTGATTTTAACTTCCTCGTCTCCCCAGCCCTGAATCGCGCCTGTTTCGCCCAGAAGATTGAAAACAACGCTGTCCAGAACAGGATAGTACCACGACGCTCCGAGGCGGCCGGACACATACTGGGCGTCGCCGCCGAGACCGGCGAGTTCCGTATCCAGCCAGGCATTCAGACCGTCCGTCGGGAAAAGGCGGCTGTCGCGGCTGTCAAAGGAAATTCTTTGCGAAATTGCGGAAGTATTGCGGACGCCTTCCTGCTCGCTGATGAAAAGTGAAGCGTCATCCGCGACATCGCGGATATCATTGCGTTCGTACCGGTAACGCAGCGTCTGACGCCACTTTTCGGACAGCGGATAACCAATGCGCAAAGCGCCGCCGGTTCTGCGTTGATCAAAAGAGGCCTCGTCCTGCAGATCGCGGGTGATATGGAACAGATCAAATCCGGCCGAAAGATCGCGGTTCAGGAAGTACGGCTCGGTAAAGGAAAGGTCAAACTCCGTCCGCTCCCCGGCAACCGTGGCCGCCAGCAGCAGGTCCTGCCCCTTGCCGAGCAGGTTTCTTTCACGGATGCGGAAGTCAGCCAGCGGCCCGTCTGATGTTGAAAAGCCTGCGCCAACAGAAAGCTCGCCGGTGGATTTTTCAGCCACGTCAACCTCAACCACGCTCTTGTCAGGCGCGCTGCCGGGACGGGCGTTGACTTCCACTTCCTCAAAGAAATTGAGGTCGCGAATATTTTGCTCGGACTCCTGCAGCTTGGACCGGATAAACGGATCCCCCTCCACAAGTTCAAACTCGCGTCTTATGACCTTATCCAGAGTCCTTACGTTGCCAGTGATATCAATACGCTCAACGAAGACGCGCGGCGATTCGCTTATTTCAAAAGCAAGGTCGATCGTCTGCGCCTGCCTGTTACGTTCGGTACGCGGACGCACGTTTACAAACGCATATTGCAGATCGCCCAGAGCGTTTACCATGTTGTCAACGGAAGTCTCAACCTCGTTGGCATTATACCAGTCGCCGCTGGAAAGCGTGATTTCATCGCGCAGGACGCTGGCGTCAAAATCGCGCAGGCGCGAGTCAATCGCCACCTCGCCAACCTTGTATCTTTGCCCTTCCTCAACCGTAAACGTCACGAAGAAATCCTTGCGGTTTTTCGAAAGCTCCGCGATGGCGGAAATCACCTGGAAATCGGCATAGCCGCGGGAAAGGTAAAAACGGCGCAACAATTCTTCATCAAACGCCAGCCGATCCGGATCGTAACGGTCGTTCGCTGAAATAAACCTGTACCAGCGGCTCTCCTTTGTCGTGATTTCGCTGCGCAAAAGATCGTCGTCAAAGCGCTTGTTTCCGACAAAACGAATGCTCTCGACCTTCGTAACGGGGCCTTCGTCGATTTCAAAAACAAGATTTACGCGGTTCTGATCCAGACGGATAACTTTCGGCTCAATTTGAACCGAGTAACGGCCGTTGCGGCGGTAAACCTGAAGCAGGCGGTTCAGATCGGACTGAACTTTCGTGCGCGTAAACACCTGCCGCGGACGCAGACGGACTTCCGCCCGCAATTCCTCATCCTTGATATCATCGTTGCCTTCAAAGGCGATGACGTTAATCACGGGGTTTTCTTTTACATCCACCCTGAGAACGCCGCCTTCCTGTTTGAGCGCGACATCCGCGAAAAGGCCGGTTCTGAAGAGGCTCTTCAAAGCGCGGTCGAGCGTCGCCTGAGTTGCGGGATCGCCCGGTCGCACATCCATATACGCAATCACCGTCTCGGGATCGATCCGCTCAACTCCCGTCACCCGAATGTCATCAATCCGCTGCTGCGCCTGCGCCGCTCCGGTGGAAACGGAGAGACTTAGAAACACAAACGCGGCAAAAGCGAAAGGCAAAATCCTGAATTTAATCATGTACGGCATCTGTCTGTCTGAAATGTCTGTTATCTTATGAGCTGAACAACATCGTTCAGATTAGCAAATAGCATAATTCCTACCAGTATGACTAGTCCGAAACGAAAGGCATATTCCTGAATTTGTTCAGAAACCGGCGATCCCTTTAACGCTTCCAGAAAATAAAACACAAGATGTCCGCCATCCAGCATCGGGATAGGAAAGAGATTAATCAAGCCGAGATTGATCGAAAGCAGCGCCGTGAACGTGATCAGCGCGATAAAACCTGCGCGCGCCATGTCCCCTGCAATCGCGCCGATCCGGATAATGCCGCCAAGCTCTTCGGCGCTGCGTACGCCAGTAAACATCTGCCCCAAGGCCTGCAGCGTGCTGCTTGTAATGATCCATGTTTCCTTGGCGGCCATAATCATACCCGAGACGGGACCATGCCTGATCAGCGCATCGCCCTGCTGACCGTCGATCATGAGCGCATTGTATTGTTCCGACTGCGGATCCCTCAGCCCCTGATTGAGTTCCGGGGGCGGCTTGACGACGATTTTTTCAACCTGCCCCGTACCGTAATCAATTCCGATTGTGATCGGCTCCCCCAGATTTTCGAGAATGCGCGCGCGAACCTGATCCGGACTATCAAGCGCAACCCCGTTCACGGACTTGATGTTTTCAATGGAAAACGCATTACCCGGACCGAGCGGCCCGAGAATGCCCAGGACGCCGCGGGAATGACGGAACCCGAAGCGGTCCTCGCTTTCTAGTCGTCTTGGCGTCGCGTTTATCGTTACGACTTCCCCTTCACGTAAAACGGTCATCTCCAGAGGCGTGTCCAGCGCAATCATTGCGCTGCGCCGCACCTCTTCAAAACGGTTGATTTCAGCCCCGTTAATCGAAACGATCATATCGCCCGGCTGAAGTCCCGCCCCCGCCGCTGCGCTATCGACCTTCACGGCCGCCGCCAGAGGCGGAGTCACGGGCTGCCCATAAAATATATAAAGTCCGGCCAGAACAAAAATCGCGAAGATAAAATTAATAGCCGGGCCTGCGAATACGATCAAACTGCGCTGAAGGACGGATTTATTAAAAAAGGCAACCTGCCTTTCTTCTTCGGTAAAGTGACGGACTTCGCCATCTTCATCTTTCACCGTGTCATCGTGCTTCGCGCTGGCCGGATCAACGTCGCCAAACATCTTGACGTAACCGCCAAGCGGGAAAAGCGCAATTTTCCAGCGCGTCCCGTGACGGTCGTTAAAGCCGTAGATCTCCTTGCCGAAGCCGATTGAAAAAACTTCCACGCGTACGCCGCAAAGCCGCGCGACAATGTAATGGCCCCATTCGTGAACAAAGACAAGGATCCCGAGAACCAGAACGAAAGTCCCGCCATAAAGCCAGATATTGCTTGCCAGCAGATTGGCGTAGTCGAAGATTGTATTCATTGGTATCAAGCCGCCTTTTTCTTAATTAGATTTAATGCCTGCAAACGCGCTTCCCGGTCAAACGAGAGAACGTCCTCTAACGTTTTCAGCTTTTGCCTTTTTACTTTGTCCGTAACAGAACTGACAATGTCGACAATTTGAAGATAGCTGATTTTACCCTCGAGAAAAGCCTCCACGGCGACTTCATTGGCTGCATTCAAGGCGTTGCAGGCATACGAACCCTTCCTCAACGCGGAATAGCCCATTTCTAAAGCCGGGAATTTAAACGGGTCCACCGCCTCGAAAAACAGGTTTGGGGCAAGGGTAAAATCAAGCCTTCTGGCGGGGCTTCTTATCCTCTCCGGCCATCCCATCGCATGCGCAATTGACGTGCGCATATCCGGATCCCCCATTTGGGCCAGCACGGACCCGTCAGCGTATTCAACCATGGAATGAATGATAGATTGCGGGTGGACCAGAACATCAATTTTGTTGACGGGCATATCAAACAGGTAATGCGCCTCGACCACCTCAAGCGCCTTGTTCATCATCGTCGCGCTGTCGACGGAAATCTTCTTGCCCATGGACCAGTTTGGATGCTTGACGGCCATTTGGGGCGTCACGCCCGCCAGATCGGTTTGCGAAAAATTCAAAAATGGACCGCCGGACGCCGTTAGAATAAGACGGCGTACGGCATCGCGGTTGTTATTTTCGAAGACCTGAAAAATCGCGTTATGTTCGCTGTCGACGGGAAGAATCTTCGCGCCACTGCGTTCCGCCGCCTCTATCACGAGCGGCCCGGCTGACACAAGCGGCTCCTTGTTGGCAATTGCAACGTCCGTTCCTTTTTCCAGCGCGGCCAAAATCGGCGGCAACCCGGCCATTCCAACAATGCCAGCCACCACGAGATTGCAATCCGTTTGCGCCGCCTCAATCAGGCCCGCCTCCCCGCAGGCGACGTCAACGCCGCGTCCCGCCAGTAAATCTTTCAGTTCCGGCAACAGCTTCTCGTCCCGGATTACGGCCATTTCCGCTTCCATGCGAATCGCCAGATCCGCCAGCTTTTTAACGTTCCTGTTCGCCGTCAGCGCAACAACTTTGAATTTTTCAGGCTGATCAACAATAACGTCTATTGTGCTTTCGCCTATGGATCCGGTAGCGCCAAGTATACTGATTTTTTTCATGTCAACATCCAAACCCACATAACCGCTGTAAAACAGGGACAAACAAGCAGCAAAGCGTCGATCCTGTCAAGTAAACCGCCGTGACCGGGAATAAATCCGCCCGTATCTTTAACGCCTATACGACGCTTAAAAGCGGAAACCAGCAAATCTCCGCCTTGTCCCAGAACGCCGAAGGCCGCCCCGGCTACAACTAAAAATATATAGTCCGCTCCGGAGGGCGAAAGCGCAACCGGAAAAAAATTCGCTGCGTAAAAACATAGAACAAGCATCAGGGCGCAAAAAAACATGGCTCCGCCAAGACCCGACCAGGTTTTATTCGGGCTGACGGATGGCCACATTTTAGGGCCGTTGAAAACTTTCCCCGCCAGATATGCGCCCGTATCGCTTGACCAAACAGAGAGAAACAGAGCCAGCGACAAAAACAGTCCGTCCTGTAAATGACTGCGCAACAGATAAAAAGAGAGAAAACTAACGCCGAGATAAAGCAGGCCGAACGCGGAATCGGTTAGCCTGCGCCCGCCTTGCGCGGCCATGCGCAGCCATTCAAAAACAGACAGGGAAAAAGTAAAAACCAGTAGCGCCAGCAAAAAAACGCCATCTACAATCAACACGCCCAGAACTATCGGAGCCAGAATAAACCCAGATATCAGTCTTTTATGTAGCTTTGTTAAAGCAATTTTTTTCAATTGCTCCCACCTCCGCCTAGCGCCTTGACGCGGCCGAAACGTCGCTCGCGTTCGCAGTATTCCTCTATTGCGGCGCTCAGATCGGCTCCAGAGAAATCAGGCCAAAGCGTATCAGTAAAAACAAATTCCGCGTATGCGCACTGCCATAAAAGAAAATTACTGATCCTCTTTTCGCCGCTTGTCCTGATCATCAGGTCAGGGTCCGGCATACCGGCCGTCATCAAATAACGTTCAAACCGCGCCTCAACTGTTTCTCTTTCAGGGCATATTCCCTGATCATGCATATCTTTAGCCATGCGGTATGCGGCATTGAGCAACTCGCCCCTGCCGCCGTAATTCAAGGCAATCGTCAGGTTAAGCCCTGAATTTGCGGACGTCAGATTTTCAGCCTGCTCAATCATGTCCACAATATCGCTGTCAAACGCGCCTCTATCGCCAATAACCCGCAAACGAACATTGTTCTTGTGAAGTTCCGCTGTCTCCGAGCGCAGATAAATACGTAGAAGGCGGATAAGTTCGCCGACTTCTTCAGCCGGACGCTGCCAGTTCTCGGAAGAAAAACCGAACAGGGTCAAATATCCGAGTCCTATTTCATTGGCGGATTTAACTGTTTTTTTTACAGCTTCCGCGCCCTGCTGATGCCCGGCCGTTCTTGGCAGTCCTCTTTTGCTGGCCCAGCGTCCGTTGCCATCCATTATGATCGCAATGTGCGCAGGATTATTGTCGTATGTGATTTGGCCGGAAGGAGACATTTACACCGTCATCATGTCTTTTTCTTTGTCCGCCAGTATATCATCGATCTTTTTAATATACTGGTCCGTCAGTTTCTGAACCTCATCCGACGCGCGCCTGGCCTCGTCTTCTGAAACTTCGCTGTCTTTTTCAGCCTTCTTGACGCTATCCATCCCGTCACGGCGGATATTGCGAATGGATACGCGCGCCGCCTCCGCATATTTTCCCGCGACCTTGACCAGCTCCGCGCGGCGTTCCTCGTTTAGCTCAGGCACAGGCACGCGGATCGTTGAGCCTTCAGGTTGCGGATTCAGCCCGAGACCGGAATCGCGTATCCCCTTTTCCACGGCTTTGGTATTATTGGCGTCCCAGACCTGCACCAGAAGCATGCGCGGCTCGGGCACGCTTACATTGGCCACCTGGTTCAGCGGCATGTTCGTGCCATAAACCGAGACCTGCACGGGCTCGAGCATATTGATCGAGGCGCGCCCGGTTCTTAAGCCCGAGAATTCCTTTTGCAGCATTTCAAGCGCGCCGTCCATCCGGCGTTTCAAATCTTTCATATCAACAGCAGACATGATGCTATCCTCTTTCTTGTTCGTGTTTTGAATAAGGCGTAATTACGTTTCCTTTATGCTACTCTTTCGCGTTTTTGACGATTGTCGACGTTCCCTCGCCCTTTAAAACCCTGGCGAAATTCCCCTGCTCGCGCACCGAGAAAACGATGATGGGGATGTTGTTCTCCCGCGCCAGCGAGATGGCCGTCGCGTCCATAACCTTCAGGTCTTTTGTCAGAACATCCAGATAGCTGATCTGCTCGTATCTTTTGGCGTCGGGAACTTTCATCGGGTCGGCGGAATAAACGCCGTCAACCTTCGTGCCCTTCAGCAACGCGTCGCAATCCATTTCCGAAGCGCGCAGGGCTGCGGCCGTATCGGTCGTAAAGTAAGGATTACCCGTTCCGGCGGCGAAAATCACAACGCGCCCCTTCTCCATATGCCTTAATGCGCGGCGTCGGATATAGGGCTCGCAGATGGCGTCCATGCGAATGGCGGATTGGACGCGCGTTTGCACGTCCATGCCTTCCAGCGCGTTTTGCAGGGCCAGGGCGTTAATCACAATACCCAGCATGCCCATGTAATCGGCCGTCGTGCGGTCCATCCCCTGGGAGGCTCCGGAGACGCCGCGAAATATGTTGCCCGCGCCGACGACGACGCAGACCTGGGTCCCCAGATCCACGGCTTCCTTGATATCGCCCGCAACGCGCTGGACAGTCGCCGGGTCAAGCCCGAACTCCTGCTCGCCCATCAAAACCTCGCCGGACATCTTGAGCAGGACGCGTTTGAAACGCGGCTCCGGGGAAGAACTGATAGTCGGCGCGTCGCTGGCGGCTTGTGTCATAATCGGTTTACCCTGTCTTTTTTAGTTCGCTCATTGTAGTAACAGCCGCGCTGAGTTGCAACGCGGCTGTCCTGCATATTGAAAACGCTCCACGTCAAAGAGCTATGTCCGGATCAAGCCGCCTCGCTCAGCTCTTTATCGACGCCCTCGCCAAGCTGTATACGGAAGAACCCGGTAAGCTTGACTGGCGCGCCCGCTTCTTTGGCCGCGTCTTCCAGAAGTTTTGAGATTTTGGTTTCATTATCGATGACAAATGTCTGTTCCGTCAGGCAAACTTCCTCATAATACTTGCGGACGCGTCCCTCGACCATTTTTTCCGCGATTTCAGGCGGCTTGCCGGAGGCAATGGCCTGATCCCTGAAAATGGCGCGTTCGCGGTCAAGCGCTTCCTGATCCACGCTTTCCGGATCAAGAAACTGCGGGAACGCCGCGGCGACGTGCATGGCGATTTTTTTGCCCAGCTCGTTGAGTTTTTCCGCATCGCCTTCGGACTCAAGCCCGATCAACACGCCAATCTTGCCGAGGTTCGGCGCAGTCTGGTTGTGCATGTAGCCAGTGACGACGCCTTTATCAACGCTGATCCCCACAGCGCGGCGCAAAGACATGTTTTCGCCGATCGTCGCAATCTTCTCCGTCAGCTCTTCTTCGACGCTGCGGCCATTTCCGAAGTCAGCAGTAGATAGCTGGTCCAGCTTCGTTACGTCCTGAAGCGCAATTTCAGCAACGTTTTTAACGAATTCCTGGAACTGATCGTTCCGCGCGACGAAATCCGTCTCGGAATTGACCTCTACGAGCGCGCCCTTGCGCTCGCCCAGAGCCAGAGCCACCAGGCCTTCGGCGGCCGTGCGGCTGGACTTCTTGGCGGCCTTGGACAGGCCTTTTTTACGCAGCCAGTCAACGGCGTCTTCAATGCTGCCGCCGCTCTCGACAAGCGCTTTTTTGGCGTCCATCATGCCTGCGCCTGTTTGCTCGCGCAGGGCTTTTACGTCTGAAGCTTTGATATCCGTCATGTTTTCCCTCTTTTGATTTTGGTGTTTAACCCTGCGCGGCTGCTTTCTTCGGCTCTTCAGCCGGATCTTCCCCGGTTTCCGGTTCAGCCTGAGCTTCTTCCGCAGCCGCCGGGGCCTCTTTCTCCGCGTTTTCAGCGACAGGCTCTTCCGCAGGAATCTCTTCCTTCACTTCTTCCGCCGCGCCGAGATCAACGCCGCTGGAGCCAAGCTCCGCCTGAATGCCGTCCAGAACAGCGGCGGAAGCCAGTTCACAGAACAGCTCAATCGAGCGTATCGCATCGTCATTGCCCGGAATAGGGTACTGAACGCCTGCCGGATCGCAGTTCGTGTCGAGTATTGCAAAAACCGGAACGCCGAGCTTGTTGGCTTCCTTGATTGCGATATCTTCCTTGTTCGTGTCGATAATGAACAGCGCGTCCGGTTGGCCGCCCATTTCCTTGATCCCGCCGATGGACAGCTCAAGCTTGTCGCGCTCGCGCGTAAGCATCAGGATTTCTTTCTTGGTGTAGCCTTTGACTTCTTCGCCGGAGCCAAGCAGCTCCTCGAGCTCGCGCAGACGATTGATGGAATTCGACATCGTTTTCCAGTTGGTCAGCATGCCGCCAAGCCAGCGGTGATTCACGTAATACTGGCCGCAGCGCTTGGCCGCGTCTCGGACTTTATCCTGCGCCTGACGCTTGGTGCCGACGAAAAGGATGCGCCCGCCTTTAGCGGCAATATCCCTCAGCGCGCGGAGTGACTGGTCCAGAAGCGGAACTGTTTGTTGCAAATCAATGATATGCACGCCGTTCCTTACGCCGAAGATGAACGGGCGCATTTTCGGATTCCAGCGGCGCGTGTGGTGACCAAAGTGAACGCCAGACTCGAGAAGCTGACGCATTGTAAATTCAGGCATAGCCATGTTTCTATCTCCTTTTCCGGTTCTTGCCTCTGCAGGCCCTTGTGATTGCTCTCTTGCGAACAACACCGGATGGAGGTCAAAAACCGCCAAAGCCTGCATGTGAATTAAGTTGCGAGTTGCGAGTGACAGTTGCGAGCTTTTTAACAACTCGCCACTCATCACACGTCGCTTACAACTAGAACGGGCTTATACCCGCATCATCGGCCTTTTGCAAGGAAAAGCTTGCGGAAACCTGAAAGAAAGCCTTTGCCGCCTCCCGCCTCAGGCGTTTTGACGCTGAGCGTGGCGTCGCCGTAACTCGTCACCTGGTCAAGCGGGCGCCTGTTGGTGTAAGCCTTCTGGCCGCCATAGCCGATCCGCAAAATGCATTGCGCGCGCCCGTGCTGCTGATTGATCTCGTCATGCACGCGGATGCGCAGTTCCGGCACTTCACAGGCCTGATTGAGAGAGGACATCGACAGCCCCATGCTTTCCGCGCGCAGCCAGACGCGCATCAGGGCCTGCCCCGTATGCAGCCGCTCAACCACGCCGCCCGACTTACTGCCAAGCACGGCGATAACCGGCGAGCCGGCTTCCAACTGTTCATTATTGGCGGGCTCGCCTTTTTCCATTTCGAAACGGCGTATCGCGAAAGGTCCCAGACTGCTCATGATATCCGCATGCGAGACCTTGTCCTGCGGCAGCCCGTCCTGCGAAAGCACGCGGCGCGGGTGAATCCAGCTGGCCATTTCACGTCTGAACGCCTTGCTGCTGGATTGAATGTGATCGCCTTCGGCGATCATGCGCACAAGCACTTTTTTCTCTTCCATGCCCGGAACATGAAGCCATGCCCCCTCTTTGGACGCTTCAGCAATAAGGGCATGAAGCATATCTTCCGGCACAGTCTTGTTTGAAAACGCCCCGCGGTTGCCGTGACGCTCCGTCACTCTTTCAAACAGTTCCTTATCCGTTTGTTCGGGCGCGGCAGCCTTGTCCCCGATCTTCACGCGCGCCAGCAAGTCCTTGTCCTGCGGGTCGGGGACGAGCTCCGTGATTTCATTATACCCGAACGCGCGGATCGCCAGCCTCAAATTAAACAGCGCGCATCCGCAGGCGATAATCAGTTCCCTGTCTTCCGGATCGATCACGGGCAGACCGTAACGCCGGTCGGCGAACAGGAGAACCGCGTTGTCCTGGATGACGAAATGCCAGGGCTGCGCGTTATAGGTCGAGGGAGCCAGAACGGCGTAATGCAAACAGAACGCGAGCTTTTCCTCGGGTTTTCCGTTGTGCGGAAAATCCTGCGCATTAATACTCCAGCATTCGGGTTTCGTTATCATAAGGTTATGTATAGCTTGTTGAGGAGCGAGAAACAAGAAGCGAGTCGTGAGTAGCGAGAAGCGAGAAGCGAGATTTTCCCTCACCCACTACGCTAATGCTTTTTCTCGCAGGAAAAAGCAAAGCTCCATTGCCCTCTCCCAAGGGAGAGGGAGGGACCCGCGCGAAGCGTGGGAGGGTGAGGGGTTCTTACAACTCGCTACTCACTACCCGCTTCTCGCTTCTCACTACTCGCTACTCATTACTCGCTACTCGCTACTCGCTACTCGCTACTCGCTTCTCGCTTCTCGTTTCTCGCTACTTACAACTCCGCCACCTCAATCACGCCCCGCGCATGGCGTATAGCCTGCCGCGCCGCGGAAGAGAAATTCCATTTCCCGGGTATCCGGATCAGGACGCATTCGCCATCGGGCGCGTCAACCATAATCGTCATGCGCAGAGATCCACGCCCCTCTGTTTGCAAAAGAGTCTGTAGCTGCGGCAGGCAGTCTTTTTCGGACACGTGAACGCGCACCTCTTCCAAGGTTCTCTCCAGTCGTCCGTCAAGGCGTTCGATGCTCTGGGCGGTAAAGCGAATCTGGTCTTCGCGCTGCTCCGCTGAAACATTGAGCAGCAGAGTCTGTCCCGTCTCCAGATAATCCCGCGCGGCGGCCAGCGTTTCGGAAAACGCGGTGACTTCAAATACGCCTGACGGATCGGAGACATGCAGGAAAGCGTATTTCTTGCCGGATTTTGCGGAGACTTTCTCCTGCTTTTTAATCAGCACGCCGGCCATTTTCACGGCCGCCGCATTTTTGTTGGCAAGCTCCTCGGCCACATCGGCCATCGTGTAAATATTCAAGCGCTTAAGTTGCTCGGCCTTTGTATCCAGAGGATGGGCGGACAGATAGAACCCGACGGCCTCGAACTCGTACTGCAGCTTTTCAAGCGGGTCCCACGGCTGGGAGTCCGGGAGTTCAAGCGCGCCAGCGCTAACGCCGCTCTCCCCGCCGAACAGCGAGCTCTGGCCGCTCTCTCGCTCGTCGGCCAGGGCATGCGCGTGGGCGATCATGCGTTCAATGCCGTTAAAGACTCTCGCGCGGTTCGGCTCCAGCGAATCAAACGCGCCCGCATGCACGAGCCGCTCAAGCTGACGCTTGTTCAAAACTTTCGTATCAAGCCTTGAGGTCAGATCCTCAATAGACTTGTAAGGCCCGTTTTGCGCGCGCTCCTCGACGAGCAGTCTCATCGCCTGCTCTCCTACGCCTTTCAGCGCGGCAAGCGCGTAGCGGATTTTGCCGTCCTCAACACTGAATTCGGCGCTGGACGCATTGACGTCCGGCGGCAGCAATTCTATGCCCTGCTCCAGCAGATCCTGCCGGAACACGCTGAGCTTGTCCGTGTTATGCAGATCGAGCGTCATCGACGCCGCCATGAACTCAACCGGGTGATTGGCCTTGAGCCAGGCCGTCCAGTAGGCGATCAGCGCGTAAGCCGCAGCGTGCGACTTGTTAAAGCCGTAACCGGCGAATTTCGCGAGCAGGTCAAAGATTTCATTGGCGCGCTTTTCATCTATGCCGCTATGCTCCTTCGCGCCCGCCACGAACTTCACGCGTTCGGCGTCCATGGCCTCCTTGATCTTTTTGCCCATCGCGCGCCGGAGCAAATCCGCGCCGCCGAGCGTGTACCCGGCAAGCTCCTGCGCGGCCTGCATGACCTGTTCCTGGTAGATCATGATGCCGTAGGTTTCCTCGAGATACGGCCTTAATTTCGGATGATGATAATCCGGCTCGCTGCGCCCTTCCTTGCACTCGATATAGAGCGGGATGTTATCCATCGGCCCCGGACGATAGAGCGCGACGAGCGCGATGATATCCTCAAACCGGTCGGGCTTGAGCTTGCGCAGCGTATCGCGCATGCCCGCGCTTTCCAGCTGGAACACGCCGGTCGTCTTCCCGTCCGTGAGAAGCTTGAAGGTATTGTCGTCATTAAACGGGATTTGCAGGTAATCCACGTCAATGCCTTTATCGGCGACAAGCTCGACGGCTTTCTGAATGACCGTCATGGTCTTAAGGCCGAGAAAGTCGAATTTCACGAGCCCCGCCTGTTCAACGTATTTCATGTTGAACTGCGTCACAGGCATGTCAGAGCGCGGATCGCGGTAAAGCGGCAGCAGTTCCTGCAACGGTCTGTCGCCGATCACGACGCCCGCCGCGTGGGTCGAGGCGTGGCGGTAAAGGCCTTCAAGCTTGAGAGCGATATCAATCAGCTTGCGGCCCGTGTCGTCGCGCTCGCGCTCGGCGCGCAAATCCGCGTCCTGCGCAAGCGCCTCGCCCAAAGTCATGGGATTAGCCGGGTTGTTCGGGATCAGCTTGGCGATCCGGTCCACCTGACCGTAGGGCATCTGCAAAACGCGCCCGACGTCGCGCACCACGGCCCGCGCCTGCAGTTTTCCGAACGTGATGATCTGCGCAACCTTGTCATGGCCGTATTTGTCCTGCACGTAGCGGATCACCTCATCGCGGCGGTCCTGACAAAAATCAACGTCGAAGTCGGGCATCGAGACCCGTTCCGGGTTCAGGAACCGCTCAAAGAGCAAATTAAACGGCAGCGGATCAAGGTCCGTAATCTGCAGAGCCCAGGCGACGAGTGATCCTGCGCCGGACCCGCGCCCCGGCCCGACGGGAATATTCTGTTCCTTTGACCATTTGATAAAGTCAGAGCAGATCAGGAAATAGCCCGGAAAACCCATCTTGATAATGACGTCCAGCTCGTAATTAAGGCGGTCCGTATAGGTTTTTATTTTTTCGTCCTGATCGCCGCCAATGACGAAATTCTCCAGACGCCATTTCAGGCCCGCATGCGCCTGCGCTTTCAGCTCCTCGACCTCGTCACGGCCCTCGCCCGTTTCAAAGGGCGGCAGGAGCGGATCAATCGGCTTCAGCAGGAAGTGACAACGCTGCGCGATAACGGACGCATTCTGAATTGCCTCTGGCAAATCCTGAAACAATTCAGACATTTCCGACGCGCTCTTAAAGTAATGCTGCGCCGTAACGCGGCGGCGGTCCTCTTCCGTGATATAGCGACCGTCCGCGATGCACAGCAGCGCGTCATGCGCCTCGGCCATGGCCTGTTTCGGGAAATAGGCGTTATTCGTTGCGACCAGCGGAACGTCGCATTTGTACGCAAGATCTATCAGGCGTCCTTCCGCGCGGTCCTGTTCCGGCCAGCCATGGCGCTGGATTTCGACGTAAAGCCTGTTGCCGAAAATCCGGTTTAGTCGCTCCAGAAACGTTTCAGCCTGCTCGTCCTGATGATGAAACAGAGGCCGGTACAAAACCCCGTTCACGCCGCCGGTCAGGCAAATCAGTCCCTCGTGATATTCCGAGAGCGTCTCCCATGAGGTATAGGGATCATGCGCCGGGTCGCCTTCCATGTAGGCTTTGCTGATGATCGCGCAAAGATTGCGGTAGCCCTGCTCGTTTTGAACGATCAAAACAATTTCATAGCGCTCTTCCGTTAAGGCCAGCTCGCAACCGAGTATCGGCTGTACGCCGTTTTTAACGGCCTCAAGCGAAAATTCCATCGCGCCGAAAAGGTTACCCGTATCCGTAATCGCGGCGGCGGGCATATTGTTCTGCTTGCAGAGCTTGACGAGCTGCTTGACCGGGATCGCGCCCTCGGCAAGCGAATACGCGCTGTGCGCGTGCAGGTGAACGAACGGAGCGTTTTCTGTTGAATCCATGCCGGAAGTTTAGACAACTCCGCGCAACAAAGACCAGAAAATTCAAAAAATCGTCCATCGCAAATATTCGGCATTGATAAACTATAGATTGTAAAATAGTCTTTTCTAATGAACAAAAAACAACCATATATACTGATCGCGGAAGACATGGAGGCTAACACCTACCTGTATGAAGAAGAGCTCAAAAGACTTGGCTGCCTGACGGACATTGCGGAAAATGGCGCGATTGCGACTGAAATGGCCGGAAATAATAAATACGACCTGATCTTCATGGACATTAACATGCCGGTTATGGACGGTCCCGAGGCTCTCGCGAAAATTCGCGCATCAGGCGGCCCGAACACGGACACGCCGGTGATTGCGCTGACGGGCGGCAATCTGAATATGCCGGAACAAGCGTCGGAAACATTTTCTGAATTTCTTACAAAGCCGGTTTCCTCGGAACAATTCAGCCTGATTCTCGATCAATGGCTTAACAGGAAGGCTGAAGCGCCGGCGTTAAAACCTGAGACTTCAAAAGACGACGGCGCCTTTGAGGTTATCGACGCGGAGTTTCTTTATTCGGCTATCGGAACGACAAAGGACAAAATCGCCACCTTTGTCACGCTGGCCGTCAATGACGGAAAAAAATTCGTCAGGCAATGCAGGCAGAATCTGGACAGCAAGGACTCTGAAAATCTGGCCCGTACCGCGCATGCGCTTAAATCCGTAGCCAGCCAGAGCGGGGCGAAGCCGCTCGAGAGACTGGCCAAACAGCTGGAAAATGCCGGGAAAAATGCGGATTTCAGCGATCAAACCCGGCAGGCCATGCAGGATTGCGAAACCGAGTTTGAACGGTATCGCCTGGCGCTCTACGATATATTGCGCCGGAAGGTGAAATAAGCCGTTCTCTAATACGCGCTCACGCGCCCGTGCTTGAGCTCTAAAATCCGGTCCATGCGGTCGGCCAGATCCATGTTGTGAGTCGCCACAAGCGCGCCGATCTTGCGCGTCCTCACCTGTTCCAGAAGCTGATTGAACACGAAGTCGGACGTTTCGGGGTCGAGGTTCCCGGTCGGCTCGTCCGCCAGTATCAGTTTCGGGAAATTCGCCATGGCGCGCGCAATCGCCACGCGCTGCTGCTCTCCGCCGGAAAGCTGTGCAGGACGGTGATCCAGACGCTTGAGCAGCCCCAGATCGGACAGCAAAAGCGTCGCCCTCTCGGCGGCGCGTTTTCTGGACCGCCCTGCGATCATCTGCGGAATGATCACGTTTTCCTTTGCGGAGAATTCGCCCTGAAGATAATGAAACTGGTAAATAAAGCCGAGCGTTTCGCGGCGCAGTTTCGTGCGCGCGTTGTCCGAGGCCTTTGAGACGTCCTGCCCCGCTATCGCGATCAGCCCGCTCGTCGGACGGTCAAGAAGGCCCGCGATCTGAAGCAGCGTCGATTTTCCCGATCCGCTCGGCCCCACAAGCGCGACGATCTCCCCCGGCTCGATCTGCAGGTTCACGGCGTTCAGCACGTTCAGCGCCTTGCCGCCCTGGGTGTAGGTCTTCGTAATTTCCTTGAGGGTCAGAAGCGTATCACTCATACCTGAGAGCCTCCACCGGGTCCAGACGCGCCGCGCGGAAGGCCGGGTACAATGTCGCCAAAATAGAGAGCGTAAAGGCCATCGCGACGACGGTCGTGACTTCCGTCCAGTCGACTTCGGCCGGGAGCTGCGAGAGGAAATAAATCTCGTCGGCGAACAGCTCCGTTCCCGTCAGCCCTTCAAGCCACTGGCGGATCGCCTCGATATTCATCGAAAACGCGATCCCCGCCGCCGCGCCGACGAACGTGCCGAGAAAGCCGATGCTCGCGCCGGTGAGCATAAAAATCTTCAGCATGCTGGCACGGCTCGCGCCAAACGTACGCATGATCGCGATATCCCGGCCCTTGTCCTTCACCAGCATAATCATCGAGGAAATGATATTAAACGCCGCAACGAGAATGATCAGCGTCAAAATCAGGAACATCACGTTGCGCTCGACCTGAAGCGCGTTGAAAAAGCTCTTGTTCGAATCGCGCCAGTCATGAAGGCGGGCAAAGCCCTCAATCGCCCTTTCTATGCTGGCGCGGGTCTCGTCGATCCGGTTCGGGTCTTCGAGAAACACCTCCAGTTCCGTGACCGCGCCGTCCAGCCTGAAAAACGTCTGCGCGGCCTCAAGCGGCATAAAAATAAAGCCGTTATTATATTCGTACATGCCGACGTCAAATATGACGGCGACCGTATAGCGGCGCTGCGTCGGCATGGTGCCGAACGGCGTTGTTCTGGCTTTTGGTGAAATGAGGACGATTTCATCGCCGGGCAGGATTCGAAGTCTTTCGGCCATCGCTTTGCCGACCGCGATATTCGTGCCCTGAAAATCCGCAACGGAGCCGCGTTCGATCGAATTGTTCAGGATCGGCTTGGTACGGAAATCTTCCTGCGAAATCCCGCGCACGAGCGCGCCGGAGGCCGTATTATTGACGTTCATCAACACCTGGCTCTCGATTTGCGGGATGACGGTCTGTACGCCCGAAACTTTCGAAACCCGCTCCGCTAGGCTTTCATATTCCGCCAAGGGGCCGCTCGCGTAGATGTTCACATGCCCGTTCAGCCCCAGAATCCGCCCGATGAGCTCCTGCCGGAAGCCGTTCATCACGCTCATGACGATGATCAGCGTCGCCACGCCCAGCAAAATCCCGAGAAAGGAAAACCCGGCGATGACCGAGACAAACCCTTCGGCCTTGCGCGCGCGCAAGTACCGGAATGCCATCATGCGTTCGAAGGGGGTGAAGATCACAATCAATAAGCCTTCCCAATCAGGACCTTTTGGCCTTCATCTTCGAACGGCAGGCAGCGGGAAGTGAGTTTATGCGTCTCTCTGACCTTTGCGTATGTCTGATCCTCCAGAACGGAGACAGGCGCGCGGACGAACCCAATACGCCCGCCTTTATAAAAGGCGTCGATATCATCCGCGTTTGAAACATTATGCGTGTTTTCCGCGGCAAAGGCTTTCGCCTTGTTAAACAGGCTCATTTGAATGTCTTCAAGAATATCCCCGGCCTTGGCGCAAAATTCGTCGACGGAACAGGTCTCTTTCGAATCCTTGCCCAGATCACGGCGCACATGGGTCAGAGCGTCTTCTTCCATTTCGCGCATGCCGATCTCGACGCGCAAAGGCACGCCCTTCTTGATTGAGGCCCACATTTTATCGGGCGTCCTTGCGTCACTCTCGTCGATATGCACGCGTACGCGATTTTCCTTCAGTTTCTCCGCAACCCGAGCGCAGTACGTCAATAATATATCCCTGTCGCCATCATCACGTATGATCGGAATGATCGTCACTTGCGTCGGCGCGACGCGCGGCGGCATGATCATCCCGTCATCATCGGCATGGGTCATGATCATCCCGCCAATCAGGCGCGTAGATATGCCCCAGCTTGTGGTATGCGCGAAATGCTCCTG
Organism: uncultured Pseudobdellovibrionaceae bacterium; assembly: GCA_964498755.1. Classification (GTDB taxonomy): domain Bacteria; phylum Pseudomonadota; class Alphaproteobacteria; order Micavibrionales; family Micavibrionaceae; genus RZZS01. Next base: position 44,412 of record CAZCIB010000002.1, read on the forward strand.
CCCGTCGCGCCCCTGAAAACGGATGCCGATGGTTTTTGCGAAATTTTGGCCCAGGTCATGGGACGTTCCGGCCTGCAATGCCTTGCCGTCCTGCATCATCGCCTCCATGGAGAACGTCGCGTTCGCGCCGGGAAAGCGCTCGTCTGGCGTCTTTTCGCCCTTCACCATCGGAATAGCCAGCCAGTTCTCGGCAAAATCCACATAAGCGTCCAGCATTTTAAGCGCGTCGGCCCGCGCTTCATCCGCCGTTTCAAAAGCGTTATGGCCTTCCTGCCAGAGAAATTCGCTGGTCCTTAAAAACATGCGCGTGCGCATTTCCCAGCGCATGATATTGCACCACTGGTTCAGCTTTAGAGGAAGATCGCGGTAGGACTGGATCCAGCGGCTCATCGCGTCGCCGATAATGGTTTCCGATGTCGGACGGATCACAAAAGGCTCTTCCAGCTTCGCTGATTCCGCAGGCACGAGCCCGCCCTCGCCCATCTCAAGGCGATGATGCGTCACCACCGCGCATTCCTTGGCGAAGCCCTCCACATGCTCGGCTTCGCGGCTGATGAAACTCAGCGGAATCAACAAAGGAAAATAGGCGTTCTGGACTCCCAGCTCCTTGATCATGTCGTCAAAGACGCGCTGCATATTCTCCCACAGAGCATATCCATAAGGCTTGATAATCATGCAGCCGCGCACGGGGGAGTTCTCGGCCATATCGGCGGCGCGGATCACCTGCTGATACCACTCGGGAAAATCTTCCGCACGGGTCGGGGTGATGGCTGTTCTGGGTTTTGCGTTCATGTTTTATCAGAAGCGAGAAACTAAAAGCGAGAAGCGAGATTTTTTTGATTTCTGTCTCGTTTCTCGTTTCTTGTAACTCGCTTCTCCTTTCCTGACTATTCCGGAAAAGCACCGTATATCGTTTCCTCTTCTTTCACAAGAGGCTGCGGGTATTCGGGCGCGGGGACTTCGGCGAGCGGCGCGGGCTGAACAGGTTTTTGAGGCGCTACTACGACGGGCGCATTTGGCTGCGCGGCTTCAATGCCGCAATAATCAAACGCCTGCCCGGTCATGTCGGTCTCGTTCCAGAAGACGCGTCCGTCCTTTTTGATGCGGAAAAGGCCGAGATCGGGCTCCAGATCAACGCCCGCCGGGATATTCGCGCCGAAAAATTCCCGAAGATCGACCGTGAGCGGAAACACGGTTTCGTCCGGAACGTCGAACGAGCTCGCCCGGATATCGGCGGGGCGCGCGGCGTTGGGCTTATAGGTCACGTCATCGCGCGGGATATGCTGCGTCAGAACTGTGCAAAACCCGTTGGGCTTGCGGGAACTTGCGGTGACGGTTTCGGCATTCGCTCCCTTATTACCCATCACCGTCATCCCGGCGAAAGCCGGGATCCATAGGAAAACAGCCAATATCCAATGACAGTATGGATTCCGGTTTTCACCGGAATGACGTTTCAAAGACATTCCTACACCCGCACCAGATGCACGCTCGTTTTTGGCTTTAAACCCAGAACATGGGCGCAGAACCGCCGCATGCCGATCCGGATCTCCTCGGAGACGAAATTATCGTCCTCGCGCTCTTCCCAGCTCATGTCGTCGAGAATTTCGTAAATCTCCTCGATCATCTTGTCTTCGAGATCGTCTTCGTCCGGGTCGCACAGCCCTTCCGTCGAGACGAGAGGGTCTTTTTCTAGCTCACCGCGCCCGTTCATGACCAATGTGATATGCGCCGCGCCGGTGAACTGCAGTTTCCTGCGGGCGGAAATAGACGCGTGATCGGACGGAAGCAGCCGCATCTGGTCCACCGCCAGAATGCCGGTCTCGATATGATCCACAGTTTCCGGAGTTCCGGGCGCGAGCTTTATGACCGAGCCGTTATTGGGCACGATCACGTGCGGGATCTGGCATTCACAGGCCAGCGCGGCCTGCGATTCCAGCATCGTTCGCTCGCCGTGCACCGGCACGACGATCTGCGGCTTGACCCATTGATACATCTCGATGATCTCGTCCCGGCACGGATGCCCCGAGACATGGATTTTATAATCCGTATTGTCCGGCGTAATGACCTTGATCCCGCCCGCGACGAGATTGTTTTTGACCGTATTGATTTCCTTTTCGTTGCCCGGGATCGGCCGCGCGGAAAAGATCACCGTGTCGCCGCGGTTCAGCTCAATGTCCCTGCGCTCGCCTTTCGCGATGCGCGACAACGCGGCGCGCGGCTCGCCTTGAGATCCCGTCACGGCAATCACCAGGTTGTCTGCGGGAATGTCCTTTATGTTATCCGCGTCGATAAAATCCGGCAGGCCGTCAAGAAGACCGCAATTCCGCGCCGCCGCCGCCATGGTGTGCAGCGAGCGTCCGAGCAGGGCCACGCTGCGGCCCGCATGCTGCGCCGCCATTGCAACGCTGCGCAAACGTCCTACGTTGGACGCGAACATCGTCACGGCGATCCGGCCCTTGCAATCGGGGAAAAGTTTTTTAAAAGCCTCCTCAACGTCCGACTCGCTGCCTGCACGCCCCGGAACGCCGGAATTGGTCGAGTCGCCAATGTAAGCAAGCACGCCCTGCTCCCCGGCTTCCTTAAACGCCTCGGCGTCAGTCGGCTTTCCAATAACGGGTTTCGGGTCGAGGTTCCAGTCGCCGCTATGCACGACGCGCCCGAGCTCCGTCTCGATCACAAGCGCGCGCGTATCCGGCACGCTGTGCGCGACGTTAATGGCCTGAACCTTGAACGGTCCGAGCTTTTTACCGTTTTTGTCGGGGCGGAGGATCTGGACGTTAACGTCCCGCGTTAAACCGGCCTCTTTCAGTTTGTGATTCAGAACGGCCCCCGTAAAGGGCGAGCAGAAAACAGGGCAGCGCAAACGCGGCCAGAGATGCGCGACCGCGCCGATATGATCCTCATGCGCATGCGTGATGATCAGGCCTTCAAGCCTGTCCATATTGTCTTCGAGGAACTGCGGATCGGGCAAAAGCAGATCAATGCCGGGAAAGCGCTTGTCCGCGAAACCAAGCCCGCAATCGACAGCCAGCAACTTGTCTTTGTAGGCGTAAACGTTGAGATTGATTCCAAATTCCTCGCTGCCGCCGAGCGGGATAAAACACAGTTCTTCAGGGTTCAGGTTTGTCATCTATTCTTCGTTTTCTCCGTCACCCCGGAGGCAAGCCGACAGGCTTGCTTAAACATCCGGGGTCCAGTAAAGCATGCAGCTTTGCTGCACACGCTGTGGATCCCGTTTGTGCGAATTTTGCTAAAGCAAAATGCCGACGGGATGACATCATTGGTTTTTGCACGACCGATATATGCGGTATAGCCCCTTGATTGTCAAATTGCGATCTACCGTTTCAATCAGGTCAATGCTCTCGCCGAATACGGGCGACAATCCTCCAGTCGCGATCACAAAGGGTTTTGCGCCGATTTCCTCGCTCATTCTTTGAATCGTGCCCTCGATCAATCCTGTATAGCCCCAGAATATCCCGGACTGCATCGCGGTCACGGTTCTTTTGCCGATTACCTTTTCCGGCCTTGCAATGCTGACGCGCGGCAGCATCGCCGCAGCTCCGTGCAACGCCGACATGGATAAATTCACGCCCGGCGCAATCGCGCCGCCGGCATAGGCGCCGCCCTGATCAATCGCGTCAAACGTCGTCGCCGTGCCGAAATCAATCACCACAGCCGGATAACGATACTCCTTGATAACGGCCAGCGCATTGACAAGCCGGTCGGCGCCGGCCTCACGCGGCTGATCGATATTCACGGCGAGGCCGCATTTACTGACCATCTCGTAATCAACGAACCTGGCTTCAACGTCCATATACTGGCGGCAAAGACCGCGCAGATGGTGCCCGGCGTACGGCACGACGGAAGAGATAATGACATCGCTGACATCGGAAAGTTTCAGGTCAAACTGACCGAACAGCGGGATCAGCCATGAAGCGTACTCGTCGCGGCTGCGGCTGGAATCGGTACGAATGCGCCACGCGCCAAGCAGGTCTTCACCGTTGTAAAGAGCGAACACGATATTGGTGTTGCCCGCGTCAATAACAAGAAGCATGGCGACCTAGTCCTTGAAAATGACCTGCGCGGACTTGATATGGCGTTCGTTTCCGCTTTTGTCTTCCATAATCATCGCGCCGTTTTCATCCATGCCTTTAAAGACGCCCTGTATTTCGGCGTCTGGTAAAATCACGGTTACCGGACAATCGACGCCATGCGCCTGCTTGAGCCACGCTGCCTTGATGCGCTCAAAGCCTTTATCGAGCCAGACCTTGTAATGCCTGTCAAAGCTCTCCAGCACGTTATCGCGCAGCCCTTCAATGCTGTTTTCCCTGGCGTTAATCGCATCCAGCCCCGTTGCTCCCGGATCTTCCGGGGGCGCGGAAACATTAATCCCGACGCCGAGCGCAATGTGGTCAACCCGGCCGCGCACGAGAGAGGTCTCGCATAAAATTCCGGCGATCTTTTTGCCGTCGATCAAAATATCGTTCGGCCATTTGAGCGTCTTTTCGTGGCCGGCGGGCAGATAGGTTTCCAGCGCCGCCGACACGGCCAAAGCCGAAACAAAAGCGATCTGACCCGCATCCTCGGCCAGGCATTCGGGCCTTAGCAAGACGGACATATAGAGATTGCCGCGCGGCGACTCCCACGTCTTGCCCATACGCCCTTTTCCGCTTGTCTGTTCAAGCGCATGAATAACGAGGCCCTCACCGGTCGCCATCTCGCCTTCCTCACGGATGAGATCCTGCGTACTTTCGACGGTCTCTAATGTTCGAACGTTGAATTTCATTCCGGTCTCTTGCCCTCATAACTTTTACGATTTGATGATATTCCTTACGGACGCAAGTGTAAAAAGAAAACTCATCCGCTCGACAGGACTGAGGCCGCCGAATAGGAAAGGACTCTTAACGGCTCCGGCGCGAATATATACAAAATCACAAAAAGGGAACACAGCGTCATGACAAGTCGGCTGGAGAAAGAGACGTTCGGATCAAAGCTTTCTGAAGGCTCGTCAAACAGCATGATTTTAATCAGCTTTAAGTAGTAAAAGGCCGCAACGACAGAGGTCAAAACGCCGATAACGGCGAGCAAGGGATATCCCGCTGCTACGGCTTCCTGAAAGACAAAGAGCTTGGCGAAAAACCCGGCCAGCGGCGGTATGCCCGCCATGGAGAACAAAAGCGCGGTCATAGCGTAGGCCGAAAACGGCCTGTTTTTTACCAGCCCCGCAAGATCCTCTATTTTTTCAGCGGCATACCCGTCCCGGCGCATCGCCAGCACAAAAGCAAACACGCCGGCGCTCATAACCATGTAAACGAGACCGTAAAACAGAACGGCGCCTATACCTTCTTCAGTCCCCGTCACGACGCCTATCAGGGCGTAACCGACATGGCCGATCGAGCTGTAGGCCAGCAGGCGCTTGATATTATCCTGAACCAGCGCGGCGAAGGCGCCCAAAGCCATGGACGCAAGCGACAGCAAATAAATGATCTGGCTCCAGTCATCGGTCATTCCGCCAAAAGGCTGGTAAAGCAGGCGGATCAATAATGCGAGCGCCGCAATTTTGGGCACAATGGCGAACAAGGCCGTCACGGACGTCGGCGCGCCCTGATACACGTCCGGAGTCCACATATGGAACGGCGCGGCGGAAATTTTAAATGCCAGGCCAGAGAGCACGAAAACGAGCCCGACAAGCAGACCCAGCCGCAAATGCTCGCCTTCAGATACCGCCGACGCTATGCCGTCAAAGCTGGTCGTTCCTGCAAAACCGTAAATCAGCGACGCGCCAAAAAGGATCATGCCCGACGAAATCGCGCCAAGAACGAAATACTTTATCCCGGATTCCGCCGAGCGCGCCAGATCGCGGTGAAACGCCGCAAGCACGTAAAGACTTAAAGACTGCAATTCCAGAGCGAGATACAGCGAAAGCAGATCATTTGCGCTGACCATGAGCATCATGCCGAGACCGGCCAGCAAAACCAGAACAGGATACTCAAAACGGCCTATGCGCTCCTGCTGTAAATAGCGCATCGAGATTGCCAGAACAGCGGCAAGACCCGCCAGAATCAGCAACTTGACGAACCCCGCAAAGCCGTCAAGGATAATCATGCCGCCGGGAATCGTCCGCGAATGCCAGTCCAGGCCCACAAGCGTCAGCCCGGTTATAACAATCGCTCCAAGCCCCCCGTAGGAAATGAGACGCATTGACTTGTTCCCCGTAAATGCGCCCGCCATCAACAAAATCATGGTCAAAACCGCGAGAACGATTTCCGGCAAAAGCGGCGCGTAATCTGAAAACGCAAAGGCTTCGTTCATTCTTCCCCGGCCTCCTGGCTGTTAAATCCGCCTTCAATCCCGGCTTCGTAAAGCGAAACAAGATTTTCAACGGACGCCGATGTCCGGTCCAGTATCAGTCCCGGAAAAACCCCAAGACCGAGGACCATAAGCGCGACCGGGATAAGAAGGCTTTTCTCGCGCAGATCAACATCCTGCATTTTTTCCGCTTCCGGATTTGTAACCTGCCCGAAGACAACGCGGCGGTAAAGGATCAGCATATAAGCCGCGCCCAGAACCACCCCTGTCGCCGCCAAAGTCGCATAAAGCGTATTGACCTCAAACGCCGCCAGCAGCGTCAGGAACTCACCGACAAAACCGCTGGTCCCAGGCAGGCCGACGGAGCCCAGCATAAAGATCATGAAGAGCGTAGCGAAAACAGGCATGTTCGAGACTATCCCGCCATATTTTCCAATCTCGCGCGTATGAAGCCTGTCATATAAAACGCCGACGCACAGGAAGAGCGCCCCGGAAATCAGCCCATGGCTCAGCATCTGGAACACTGCGCCTTCAATGCCCTGCTGCGTGGCGCTGAAAATGCCGAGCGTCACGAAGCCCATATGCGCGACGGAGGAATACGCGATCAGCTTCTTAATGTCTTCCTGCACCAGCGCGACAAGCGACGTATAAATAATCGCGATCACGCTGAGCGTAAACACGAGCGGCGCGAACATCTCGCTCGCCTCCGGAAACATAGGCAGGGAAAAGCGCAGGAAACCGTATCCACCGATTTTCAAGAGCACCCCGGCAAGGATGACCGAGCCTGCGGTCGGCGCCTCGACATGGGCGTCGGGGAGCCAGGTATGCACGGGCCACATCGGCATCTTGACGGCGAAGCTGGCGAAAAAGGCAAGCCACAGCCATATCTGCAAATGCGAGGCGACAGGATTTTGCATGAGCTCAGGGATACTGGTGGTCCCGGCTTCCAGATAGAGCGCGATCATCGCGACAAGCATCAGAAGCGAGCCCAGCAGCGTATAGAGAAAGAACTTGTAAGAAGCGTAAATCCGGCGCGGCCCGCCCCAGACGCCGATAATCAGGAACATTGGGATCAATACGCCTTCGAAGAATACGTAGAAAAGTACCGTGTCGAGCGCGCAAAACGTGCCGATCATCATGGTTTCCAGCAATAAGAACGCCATCATGTATTCACGAACGCGTTTTTGAATGCTGTTCCAGCTTGCGACGATGCAAACGCTGGTTAAGAAAGTCGACAGCAAAATGAAAAGCAGGGAAATGCCATCAACGCCGACGTGATAAGAAATGCCGAGCGAGGGAAACCAGTCATATTTTTCAACAAACTGGAATTCCGCCGTGTCCTGATCAAAACGCGTTAACATGTAAACGCTCAAGGCGAAGGCGAACAGCGAAGTATAAAGCGCGACGTAACGCACATTCATCGCGGCCGCCTGATCCTCGCCGCGAATCGTCAGGATAAAAAACGCCCCGAGCAGAGGCAGAACCAGCATCATGGTCAGAACGGGAAGGTCCGGCGTCATGGCTTCAGCGCTCCCCGAACAGCAAAATGAAAGAGATAATGCCAATGACGCTGACAATCATCACGAAGGCGTAATGATAGATATAACCGCTCTGCGCCTTGCCGGCGCCGGCGCCAAGCCTCTGCGACAGCCACGCGAACCCGTCCGGGCCGAAACGGTCAATGACCTTGCGATCGCCCGTGCCCGAAAACGCCATTCCTGCGAAAAAGCTGGTTTTAACGAACAGACTTTCGTAAAGCTCGTCAAAATACCATTTGCGGAAAAACAGCGCGTTCAACTGCCGGATTAAAGGCAGCGACGTTAAACGGGATACGATCCCCGCCCGCCAGAGATAGAGCAGGTAGGCCGTCAATATTCCCAGTACGCCCACGACAACGGGCAGATATTTGACCCATTTCGGCACGTGATACGCGCCCTCGACCGTATCGTTTTCCGGCAGGACTTTCAACGATTCGCCCCAGAAGTACTCCCTGTGCCATGCGCTGACATATGGTTTGCCGTCGCGCATAATCACCTCATCGCTCGGGGAGCCGACAAAGCCGCCGTAAAAGCTCGAGCCCGCCATAATCGCGCCGACCGCCAGCACGGCCAGCGGCATCAGCATCACGGAGGGCGACTCGTGGACATGCGCCATGACTTTTTCGTCCGCGCGCTGCGGCCCGTGGAACGTCATCAAAATCAGCCGCCATGAATAAAACGCCGTCATGAACGCCGCCGCGATCCCGAGCCAGTAGGCAAACGTCCCGAACCACGTGTGATCGGCCCAAGCGGCTTCCAGAATCATGTCCTTTGAATAGAATCCGGCGAAGAACGGTATGCCCGCAAGCGCGAGCGCGCCGATCCACATCAGAACGTAAGTCGTCGGGATTAGTTTCCAGATCCCGCCCATGCGGCGCATGTCCTGCTCGTCGCTCATTGCATGAATGACCGAGCCTGCGCCAAGGAATAACAGCGCCTTGAAAAACGCGTGCGTGAACAGGTGAAACATCGCCGCTCCATATGCCGATACGCCAAGCGCAAAGAACATATAGCCGAGCTGGCTCATCGTCGAATAGGCAATCACGCGCTTGATATCGAACTGCGTCATGCCGATGGTCGCCGCGACGAACGCCGTCAGCGCGCCAACGACGCAAATCACCATCAGCGCTAGCGGCGCGTATTCGTAGAGCGGCGAAAACCGGGCCACAAGAAAGACACCGGCTGTGACCATGGTTGCGGCGTGAATAAGCGCCGAGACCGGAGTCGGTCCCTCCATCGCGTCGGGCAGCCATGTATGCAGACCGACCTGCGCCGACTTGCCGACCGCGCCAAGGAACAGAAGCAGGCCGATTGTCGTCAGAGCGGGAACGGTATAGCCAATGAATTCGAACGTCGCGTTCGCGTAATCCGGAGCTAGTTCAAAGATCGTATCGAAATCGACGCTGCCGAAGAGCATAAACACGGCGAATATCCCGAGCAGAAAGCCGAAATCCCCGACGCGGTTGACGATAAAGGCCTTGTTCGCCGCCGAGTTGGCCGTATGTTTTTTGTTCCAGAACCCGATCAAAAGATACGAGGTCAGGCCGACGCCCTCCCAGCCGAAGAAGAGCTGCAAGAGGTTATCCGCGCTCACCAGCATCAGCATCGCGAAGGTGAACAACGAGAGATAAGCGAAAAACCGCGCCCGGTGCGGGTCATGGCTCATATAGCCGATGGAGTACACATGCACGCAAGAAGAGACGATATTGACCACCAGCATCATCACGACGGAAAGCTGATCGAAGCGCAGCGCCCAGTTGACGGCGAAATCGCCCGAAACGATCCATTCGCTTAAGACTTTCGTGTAAGGCGCGCTTTCGAGAATAACCTGCTGGAACAGGACGAAGGAGGACAGCGCCGCGATAATCACGCCCGCGCATGTCACGAACATCGCGCCTTTGTCGCCGATCTGTTTCCCGAACAGAAAGGCGATCAAAAACCCGAATAGCGGCGCGAATATAGCTAGGATATCCATGATGAGCCTTTAGGGTTCTTTATAGCTTAGCCCGGGCTCAATTTCGCCCATTCTAATACGCCCTATCGTGACATTAACCTCACGCTCCTCTAACAACCCGGAATCATCTAGCCATAGCCTAGCTTTATTTTTTGCATAATTTGCATGCTCTTGCCCGATTGTTCCATTTCCATCTATGGCTTTCGGGTCTATTACAATTTCGATCTTGCCATCAATCACGCCGACAAGATGAGGAGAGGACATGATGCCAAATTCATCCTTGATCCTCCTGTGCAACTTTCCATTTAAAGAAGAAACAGTTTTTATAAAAACGTTAAAGTCCTGATGCAATCTAGCCGTTAAGTCAGGTGATTTCATTTATCTATCCTTTCATTGAAGAAACATCGTCCACCGCGATCGTACCTTTATTGCGGAAGAACACAACCAGAATGGCAAGACCGATCGCCGCTTCGGCGGCCGCGACGGTCAGAATGAACAGCGTAAACACCTGCCCGGCCAGATCGCCCATAAACGCCGAGAACGCGACAAAGTTAATGTTCACGGCCAGCAGCATCAGCTCAATCGACATCAGGATAATAATCACGTTGCGACGGTTCAGGAATATCCCGAACAGCCCGAGGGTGAACAGGATTGCCGCGACTGTCAGGTAGTGGATGAGGGTGATGTCTAGCATGGCGCGGCTCCGCCCCCGATGATCGGATGATCGGATGATCGGACGACCGGAATGCCGCAATTCCCGGCTCCCAAAACTCTGATCCTCTGATCATCTGATAGTCTGATCATCCGCTACACTCCCGTCCCCGGCGTGACTTTCCGGATTTCAACCACATCTTCACGTTTTACAGCGAGCTGATCCCCGACCTTCTGGCGGCGGACGTCCGTGCGTACGCGATGAGTCAAAACAATCGCGCCGATCATCGCGACGAACAGGATCATCCCGGCCATTTGAAATGCGAACACGTAATCCGTATACAAGACGCGGCCGAGCATTTCCGTATTCGTCAGAGCGTTCTCAGTCTGCGCGAGCGGCATCCGCGCCTCCGTCGAAGGCAGCGCGGAAAACAGCAAATACAGCTCGGCCAACAATACGACTCCCAGGATAATCCCTAGCGGCACGTACTGCATCGCGCCTTTGCGCAGACTTTTGAAATCGACGTCGAGCATCATGACGACAAACAGGAACAGCACCGCGACCGCGCCGACATAGACGATCACAAGGATAAACGCGACGAACTCTGCGCCCAGCAGCACAAACAAACCCGCCGCGTTAAAAAACGCCAGAATAAGGAACAACACGGAATACACAGGGTTGCGCGCGGTAATCACGAAAAAACCGCTGAGTAGCAAAACTCCCGCAAACATGTAAAAGGCAATCGCCGCGATCATGATAACGCTTCGGATCAGGTTTAAACCACCGTCATTACTAAATCAGCAAACGTTCATAAGCAAGGCCGTGGATAAGATAAATGCCCGGAATATTTTCAGGATTGCTTATTTACGCGCTTTGAATTTTTATGCAGGCTGATTTGAGTTATTTGTTTTTTCGATAAACGCGCAAAGGTTCCAAAAGCAATGTCAGAGTTTACGCGCCGCATAAAAAAATACGCGCTCGCGATTTTTATATCCACCGCCCTGTTTTCGATGACCGCCGCAGCTGACCCGTCTCAGGAAGACACGGCTCACTATGACCTCCTCGCTTTTGCCATTGGATACTACGACATCCATGACGACAAGGAAGCGGCGGATTTCCGCATCGAATACCGATTCGGCGAGCCGATTATTTATGAACTGCGCACATGGCTTGGCCTTGAGGTCACGTCGGACGGCGCGGTTTTCGGCCTTGGCGGCCTGCTTTATGATTTTGAATTCGCGGACAAATACCATTTCGTGCCGTCATTCGGCACTGGACTCTACGCGGATGGCGGCGGCAAGGATCTCGGGAATACGGTGCAGTTCCGTACTCAGCTTGAGCTTCAATACGAATTCGATAACAAAAACCACATTTCAATCGCGGCCAGCCACATCTCGAACGCCGATCTCGGCGACTTCAACCCCGGCAGCGAAGTGATCAGCGTCTATTACAGCATTCCGTTTTAAATAGAAGCGAGAAGCGAGAAGCGAGAAGCGAGAAAATATCTATAAAAATCTCGCTTCTCGTTTCTTGTAACTCGCCACTAACGATAAGGCGCGTCCTGTATCAGGTTTTGCGCGATCTGCGCTTCCCAGCGGTCGCCATTGGCGAGAAGACGCTCCTTGTTGTAATAAAGCTCTTCACGCGTTTCGGTCGCGAATTCGAAATTCGGCCCTTCGACGATGGCGTCAACCGGGCAGGCTTCCTGGCACAGCCCGCAATAGATGCACTTGGTCATGTCAATGTCGTAGCGCGTCGTGCGGCGGGATCCGTCCTCGCGCGGCTCGGATTCAATCGTGATTGCCAGCGCCGGGCAAATCGCTTCGCATAATTTACAGGCAATGCAGCGCTCTTCCCCGTTCGGATAGCGCCTGAGCGCGTGCTCGCCGCGGAAACGCGGGGATATAGGCCCCTTCTCATACGGGTAATTGATCGTCACGCGCGGCTTGAACAACGCGTATTTCAGCGTCAGAGCCATGCCACGCATGATTTCAGTGAGAAGGAAGGAGTTGATGAGGTTATTTACGGTCACGTCACGCTCTCTTTGAGTGTCATCCCCGCGAAGGCGGGGATCCAAAATCTAGGCAAGGGAATCGTACAGGTCATTCCATTCCGGGTTAAATTCGTTTATTCGTCTCAGTTTCCATTTCCTGTTCCATTTTTTCATCGCCTTTTCGCGCGCGATGGCCCCATTAATATCCGTATGATGCTCATAGAAAACAAGTTTGTCGACCCCGTATTTCTTTGTAAAACTGTCCGCCACCCCTTCCTTATGTTGCCAGACGCGTTTGATCAAATTGTTTGTTACGCCAATATACAAAGTTCCGTTTTCGCGGCTCGCAAGGATGTAGACGTAGTAGTTGTGGTCTTTCATTTTTTATTACATGTCATCCCCGCGTAGGCGGGGATCCAATGTCTGCTGGTTTTAGATTCCCGCCTTCGCGGGGATGACAAGGAGTGATACCAAATGCCGATTAAAAACAGTTAAGAGTAATCCCTGCACCCTCTTGTACCAATCTGTGACTATATTGATGGCAATTTTCCCCTTCTTTCATAGGCGGAGCCGAGAGCGTATAGCCAGTTTTCTCAGAAACCCTGCTGTGTTTTTCTGGCAACGCGTCAAACGCCAGCAGCGTTCCCGACATCACGACGATCCAGATAAGCGTGAACGGCAGGAAGACTTTCCAGCCCAGTCTCATGAGCTGGTCATAGCGGTATCTCGGGAACGTCGCCCGCGCCCAGACGAAATAAAACATGACAAGCGCGGTCTTCAGCGCAAACCAGACCACGCCCGGCACGACGCCAAGGGCCTCGATCCCGAAGGGCGGCAGCCACCCGCCCAGAAACAGGATGACCGTCATCGCGCTCATCAAAATCATATTCGCGTATTCGCCGAGGAAAAACAGCGCGAACGTCATCGCCGAATATTCAACCATGAACCCGCCGGACAGCTCCGACTCGCCTTCCGGCAGATCGAACGGGGCGCGGTTGGTCTCGGCGAGAATAGACACGAGAAAAACCACCAGCATCGGCAAGAGCATGACCTGCACCCACCACGGCCGCTCCGCCATGACAATGTCGGTCAGGTTCAGCGAGCCGACGCAGAGCAGGACCGCCACGATTACGAGGCCCATGGAAACCTCGTAGCTCACCATCTGCGAGGCCGAGCGCAGCCCGCCCAGAAACGCGTATTTCGAGTTCGAGGCCCATCCCGCCATGATCACGCCGTACACGCCCATGGACGAGACGGCGAAGAGGTACAAAATCCCGACATTGATATCGGCGATGACCAGCTGATAATCGACCGGGATCACCGCCCATGCGGCGAGCGCGAGCGTAAACGCCAGGACCGGGGCGAGCAGGAACACGGGCCGGTTCGCCTGTAGCGGAATAATGGTCTCCTTGGACAGGAGCTTGATCCCGTCGGCGATCGGCTGCAGCAGGCCAAGCGGCCCGACCAGCGTCGGCCCCTGCCTGCGCTGCATCGCGGAGAGAATCTTGCGCTCGGCGTAGGTGTAATACGCCACCGCCAGCAGAATGACGGTAATCATGAGGGTGATAGGCAGCAGGATTTCAATGGCGAAAGTCCAGACGAGTTCGATCATGACTGTCTCCTGCACGCTCGAATCTCCGAATCTTGGAATCTCGGAATCTCGGAATTTTTCCCGGGCGTCATTGCGAGCGAATAACATGAGCGCGGCAATCCAGATGATCCTGCCCGCAATCGCCTTTCCATGGATTGCCGCGTCGGGCTTTCAGCCCTCCTCGCAATGACGATGCCGCAGGTTTCCTGGATTCCGAGATTCCGAGATTCCGAGATTCCGAAATTCATGCCGCTTTATCCTTCTTGTCCTCAAAAAACTGCGCCAGGTCCGGCGGCGTATAATTCGGCCCTTTCAGGACCTTGCCGTCGCCCTCGCGGTAGATCGGCTTGCCGTCCTCGCCGAGCTTGCTCATGTTCGAGCGGTGCACCTCGTTAAACGCGGCTTCCTTTAAATCGCCAAGCCCCCACGATAAATAAGAGCCATCCAGAATATACTGCAAATCGCTCAAGGCATCGAGGACTTCGACGATATCGTTGTTCGCGAGCGCGTCCCTGAGTTCATCCAGCTCTTCCTGCAGGAGCGACAGTCGCAGATTATTGATCCCTTCGTCTGAAATATCCGGCGCGTCCTTGTTTACCACGCCATAGGCTTCATGGAATTCGCGCACGCATTCGAGTGTGGTTCTATTGGTCATGTTATTCCTTTCGCTACTGCGCTGATTCGCTGTTTCAAAGACTTTATCGCATCAGCGCCGCAGCGAAACAGCGCCTCAGCGCAAATTACTCCGCCGCCTCTTCCATTTCCTCTCCACGCAAAAACGCCTGCGCGCATTTTTGCATTGTATTTGAAGCGCGGCAGATCGCATTCGTCCGGTAAAAATCCTCAACCGGGCTTTTAAAATCATCCTTTAACAAGCTGCCTTTATTGCCAAATCCCCGCCATTCATGCTCAGGCTTTTCATCGACACGGGCGAACTGCGGATGATCCTTTATGATCCGTTCACGCAACTGCGCCAGCGTATCATAGGGCAGCGTTTTATCCAGCGCGCCGGACAACGCCCGGATAATCTTCCAGTCCTCGCGCGCCTCGCCCGGCGGGAAGACCGCTTTCTTCGCCATCTGGACGCGCCCTTCGGTATTCATATACAGTCCGTCTTTTTCAGTATAGGCCGCGCCGGGGAAAATCACGTCGGCCCGGTGCGCGCCGAAATCGCCGTGATGCCCCTGATAGATCACGAAGGTCTGCCAGCCGATTTCCTTGCGCCCGTCGAATTCATCCGCGCCGAGCAGGTAAACCGCTTTGATCGAGCCGTCTTTGGTTCCGGCGAGTATATCGTGAAAGCCTTTACCTTTATCACCGGGGAGAAAACCCGTCCGCAATCCTGCGGCGCGGGAGGCGGCGCGTTGCAGCACGTTAAATCCGATCCAGTTTTCTTTTATAATTCGAAGCTTTTCAGCGCATTCATAAAGCAGCGCATGAACCGCCGCGCCGTCATCGCGTTCAAAGGCTCCGCTGCCGACGATCATCATCGGCTTCTCTGCGTCTTTCAAAATTTTGGCAAAGCCGCTGCGCGCCTTCATCAGTTTCTCGAGGTCGTCCGGTCCTGTCCCGAGATGCTCGTACGGATAGGTCAGTTCCACGGCCTCGCCGATCACGCCGACACTGATGCGCTTTTCCAGCCAGTTTTTACGAATGCGCGCATTGACGAGCGTGCCTTCCCAGCGCGGGTTAGAGCCGACGATCAAGACCGCGTCCGCCTCGTCAATCCCGGCAATGCCGCTATTGAACAGATAGCCGGCGGGCGCGGACGCATCAAACTGGCTCCCGTCTGTGCGGCAATCAAGATTTCGGCTGCCAAGCGCATGCATCAGGTCTTTCAGCGCAACCATGGATTCGGCTTCGCACAGATCCCCGGCCAGCGCCGCGATTTCATCGCCCTTAAACTTGCCAAGCTTTTCAGCCGTAAACGCAAGCGCTTCCTCCCAGCTCACGGCCTTGAGCTTTTTGCTTTCCGGGTCGCGGATATAGGGCGTATCCAGCCTGCGTCGCTGCAATCCGTCATAGGCGAAGCGCGTGCGGTCGTTGATCCATTCCTCGTTAATGTCCTCGTTGAGGCGCGGCAGAACGCGCATGACCTCGTTGCCGCGCGCGTCAACGCGGATATTGCAGCCGAGCGCGTCATGAACGTCGATCGTCTCTGTTTTGCGCAGCTCCCATGGCCGCGCTTCAAACGCGTACGGCTTGGAGGTCAACGCCCCGACCGGGCAGATATCAATCAGGTTTCCGGAAAGCTCCGTTGTCACGTATTTCCCGGCATAAGGGGCGATCTCCGCGTTCTCGCCCCGGTTGATATAGCCGAGTTCGCTCGTTCCCGCTATCTCATCGCAGAAACGTACGCAGCGCGTACACTGGATGCAGCGCGTCATAATCGTTTTCACAAGAGGCCCCAAATCCTTATTCGCGACAGCGCGCTTGGCCTCGTAATAGCGCGAACGGTCATAGCCGTAACCCATCGCCTGATCCTGCAGATCGCACTCCCCGCCCTGATCGCAGATCGGGCAGTCGAGCGGATGGTTGATCAGCAGCATCTCCATCACGCCGCGCCGGGCTTTGTGCACCATCTCGGTATCGGTCTTCACGACCATGCCGTCAGCGCAGGGCAGCGCGCAGGAGGGCTGCGGCTTCGGCGGCCCGCCCTCGATCTCCACAAGGCACATGCGGCAGTTCGCGGGAACGCTCAGCTTGTCGTGATAGCAAAAGCGCGGGATCTCGACGCCAAGCATCTCCGCCGCCTGCAAGACGGACATCCCCTGTTCGACCTCGATTTCATTACCGTCTATTGTGAGTTTGGGCATTAGCTGGAATCTCCGAATCTCAGAATCTCGGAATCTCGGAAAATACAATAACATCCCGAAACGATAGCTTTCCGAGATTCTGAAGTTCCGAGATTCCGAGATTCCATTATCATGCCGCCTCTCTCCGATATGCCAGTATCCGCTCTTCCATCTCGCTCCGGAAATGCCGTATAAGCCCCTGTATCGGCCAGGCGGAGGCGTCGCCGTGGGCGCAGATCGTATGACCCTCGATCTCCTTGGAAATATCCCAGAGCATATCTATTTCCTCGACTGTGGCGTCGCCCTTCACCATGCGCTTCATGACGCGCCACATCCAGCCCGTTCCCTCGCGGCAGGGCGTGCACTGGCCGCAGCTTTCATGCATATAGAAATAAGCGAGCCGCGTAATGGCGTAGATTAGGTCCGTCGACTTGTCCATCACGATCACCGCCGCCGTACCGAGCCCGGACTGCACGGCGCGCAAGGAGTCGAAATCCATGGTCACGGTTTCGCAAATCTCTTTTGGCAAAAGCGGCGTGGATGAGCCGCCCGGAATAACGGCTTTCAGATTATCCCAGCCCCCGCGCACGCCGCCCGCGTGTTTATCGATCAGCTCGCGCAAGGGAATGCCCATCTCTTCCTCGACGTTACAGGGCTGGTTGACATGGCCTGAGATGCAGAAAATTTTCGTGCCCGTATTCTTTTCATCCTTGCCAAGCCCGGCGAACCAGCTTCCGCCGCGCCGCATAATCGTCGGCACGACGGCAATCGTTTCCACGTTGTTGATCGTTGTCGGACAGGAATAGAGACCGGCCATCGCAGGAAACGGCGGCTTGTTGCGCGGCTCGCCCTTTTTGCCCTCAAGAGAGTTCAGCAGCGCGGTTTCCTCGCCGCAGATATAAGCGCCCGCCCCGCGATGCACGATCACGTCGAAATCCCAGCCGGACCCGGCGGCGTTTTTGCCCAAAAGCCCCGCGTCATAGGCCTCGGCAATCGCGCGCATCAAAGTCGAGCTTTCATCGTAAAACTCGCCGCGGATATAGATATAGGACGTATGCGCGCCTATCGCGAAGCCCGCGATCAACGCGCCTTCAAGAAGCTTATGCGGCTCGTTGCGCATAATTTCCCGGTCCTTGCAGGTGCCGGGCTCGCTCTCGTCGGCGTTAATAACCAGATAATGCGGCCGCTCGCCAAGCTCTTTCGGCATGAACGACCATTTCATCCCTGTCGGAAAACCCGCGCCGCCGCGTCCGCGTAAGGACGAAGCCTTCACCCCATCAATAATGGCCTCGCGGCCTTTGGCAATAATCGCTTTCGTGTCGTCCCAGTCGCCGCGCTTTCGCGCCGCGTCAAGCGCGTACGGCGCCCACCCATAGAGGTTCGTAAAAATTCTGTCGCTGTCCTGTAACATACCTGCCGCCTGAAGAGTTACATTATGATTATCTTATTTATACTTGCGCGATATCAAGAGGGATTACTGTTCTTCGCCGCCTTCCAGCTCTTCTTCGTCCTCATTATCGTTCAAATATTCCTCGCTCATCAGTTCCCGTAAACTCGGCAAATGCCAGCGCTGGAAAATAATCAGTCCCATTGAAAGGGCTGAAAAAATGAAAAGGAACAGGGAAGACCAGGACCGTGTTAAGAAACGCGCATATTCTTCGACCACAAATTCGAACATAAGCGCATACACCACAAATGACAGCAAGCCCCAGATCATAAGGCTGATATAGGCCCAGAAAATCAGCAAGGGCCCGAATACGCTTAGGAAATCCGCCAATCGCCAGTATTTATTTCGCAATGCCCGCCTCTTTCGCCTGTTCCTCAAGCGTCGTCGGCCCGGACAAGGCCATGGAGCATTTACGCCCGGCCTGCGAACCCGCAGGCGGCTCTTTGCCGCTGGCCAGATCGTCAAGAAGTCCGCGCATCGATTCCTCTGTCAAATCCTCGTAGTAATTGTCATTAATCTGAACCATAGGCGCGTTCACGCATGCGCCGAGGCACTCAACCTCTTCGATTGTAACCAATCCATCTTCCGTTGTCTCGCCCGGGCCGATCCCCAGCTCATCCCGGCAGGCCTTCATGACGGCGTCCGAACCGCAAAGCCAACAAGGAGTCGTCGTGCAGACCTGCAACAGATATTTTCCGATCGGCGCAAAATGGTACATCGTGTAGAATGAAGCCACTTCGAGCACATGAATTTCCGGCTCGCCGACAATACGGGCGATTTCTTCCATCGCCGCAGCAGGCGTCCAGCCTCCATAAGGCGGATCAGCCTTTGCGCCGTCCTCAGCGACCTGACGCTGCGCAAGATCCAGTAAAGGCATAATCGCGCTGCGCCGCCGCCCCTTTGGATAGCGCGCCAATATCTCGTCGACCTTTCCGGGATCACGAAATTGAAAGCTTTCAGGCTGATACGGCGCGTTTCTGTCGAGGAGCTTTTTCATGACTTTTTATTGATAGCGCTAAGCTGGATGGGGATCAATCGGACATAGCGCGAAACCCGGAATTAGCATAGAATAAAGTTAATGAAATAGAAGCGCAATTCCTAACGCCCTATGCCCTTTAAATTATCCGACCCGCTAAGAAAACTGATATGCGCGGCATTATTGCTCGCGTTCACCGGACGGATGGCTCTGGTCTTCTTTTATGAAATCAACTGGGATGAATTCTTTTTTCTGAACCATATATACGCGCATGAACGCGGCGCGCTCGCTCCGGTTTTTCAGACGATATACGTACACGCGTTTAAATGGCTCTCGCTGACGTCGCACAATGAAGCCGAACAGGTTATTGCGGCGAGAATCGTGATGCTTTTGTTTCAGGCTCTTACTGGCTTGTTCATATATTTAACCGCCAGAAAGTTCGCCGGCGTGAATGCGTCCGCGTTTGCGGCCCTGTGTTATTTCAGCTTTTCCTACGTCATCTGGCAGGGCGCGAGTTTCCGCGCGGACGGGATCGCGGCGTGCCTGCTCATGGCCGCGTTGTTTTTGCTTATAAAAGAAAACAGAACGCAGCTTACTTATGCGCTGGCCGCGTTCCTGACGGCCCTCTCGGCGATGGTAACGGTCAAGGCCGTGTTTTTCGTGCCGACGCTCGGCTTTGCGCTGCTGTACGGAATCCTTGTCTCGGAAAGAAAAAAATCAGCTTGGCTATACGCAGTTTTCTATGGCGGGCTAACGGCTGCGTTTTTGATCGCGCTCTATTTTCTGCACGCCGCGACGTTTCCCGACGCGCAAAGCGGAGAAAGCTTCCTCGGCGGCGGGTTTAATAAGAGCATTACGCTCGACCCGTTCTTTTTCGGCTTCGGTCATTTTATTTTTTCTCTCGCCGCCAACCCGTTTTTCTGGACGTTTGTGATTATCGGGTTTTGTATGGCGGTCCGCGACAAGATCAGGCCGCGCGCGATGCTGCTTCTTGCACTCGCTTTGCCGCTTGTTTCTCTGCTGATTTACAGGAACGCCTACCCTTATTATTACGTCTTTATCCTGCCGCCGGTGAGCGTTCTCTGCGCTCTCGGCTGGGACTGGCTTGCCGGTAAAGACAGGCGCGCGCTGCTTATGGCTGCGCTTGCCGCTCTCTGTATCAACATCGTTCTGCACAGCTTCATCCGGCCCATTCACAGGCCGCTTGCGCCGCAGCGCGAGGTTCTGGCCGTCATTCACGACCTGTTCCCGGAGCCCGTCCCCTATCTCGACCGCGGCGGCATGGTTGCGAGCTTCCCGTGGACGGGCTTTTTCATGAGCACGTGGGGCATGGATAATTACCGCGAGACCGTGGCTATAGCGCATACCCCGGACAGCATTCCCGAACCCTGGGGCGAGGCGCGCTCTATCAGAACTATTATTCAAGAAGAGCAACCCGTCTTCATTCTCGCCAATATCGCGCAGCTGGACGTTTATGAAACCGTTTACGATCAGGAGGAGATTCCTTCCGCCTACCGCTTAACGCCCGAAGATACGCTGGCAATTAAAGAGAATTACCTGCCGTTCTGGGGACCGGTTTATCTGGCCGGTAAAAAGATCGAAACAAAAGGCGGCGCGCCGCAAAGCTTTGAAATCAAGGTAGCAGGCAATTACACGCTCCAATCAGGAAGCGGGATAAGCATAAACGGCGAAGCAGTCGCGCGCGGAGATGCGATCTTTTTGGACGCCGGAACGCATGACATCCGTTCGGCTAACGCGGAGCAAACTACTCGAATGCTCTGGGGCGAAAACCTGAAACCGCCGGATATGGAGCCTTCGCAAAAGCCCCTATTGAGCGGGTTTTAACGGTCTATCTCCCCGAAAACAATATCCATCGATCCAATGATCGACACTGTATCCGCGAGCATATGGCCTTTAGACATAAAGTCAAGGCCTTGCAAATGCGCAAAACCCGGCGCGCGGATACGGCAGCGGTAAGGCTTGTTGGAGCCGTCGGAGACCAGATACACCCCGAACTCGCCTTTCGGCGCTTCCACGGCGGCGTATGTTTCGCCTTCCGGAACGTGATAGCCCTCTGTGTAGAGCTTGAAATGATGGATCATCGCTTCCATCGAGCGTTTCATCTCGGCGCGCGGCGGCGGCGCTATTTTAAAATCGTCTACTTTTACAGGACCTTCCGGCATTTCTTCAATGCATTGCCTGATCATTCTGAGCGACTGGCGCATCTCCTCCATGCGCACCAGATAACGCGCATAGCAATCCCCCGTCTTGCCCACCGGCACGTCGAAATGCATGCGCTCGTAAACGTCATAAGGTTGCGCCTTGCGCAAGTCCCAATGCACGTCGCTTGCCCGGAGCATCGGCCCGGTGAACGCCCAGTCGAGAGCCTCGGCCTTGGACACGACGCCGATATTCACCGTGCGTTGTTTGAAAATGCGGTTTTCGGTCAGGAGATTATCGAGGTCGTCGATGACTTTCGTAACGGAGTTTTCCGCCCAGTCCATAATGTCTTCGGCGAGCCCTGCGGGCAAATCCTGATGTACGCCGCCGGGGCGGAAATAATTCGCATGCAGCCGCGCGCCGCAGACGCGGTCGTAAAACTCCATGCCCTTCTCGCGCTCCTCGAAAGCCCACAGGGACGGCGTAATCGCCCCGACGTCCAGCGCAAAGGTGGTGATGTTGAGCAAGTGATTAAGAATGCGCGTAATCTCGCTGAACAAAACCCTTATGTACTGCGCCCGTTCGGGCGGCGTTATGCCGAGCAGCTTTTCAACGGCCAGAGCAAAAGCATGCTCCTGATTCATAGGCGCGACGTAATCGAGCCGGTCAAAATAGGGAATCGCCTGCAGATACGTCTTATACTCAATCAGCTTTTCCGTACCGCGATGCAAAAGGCCGATATGCGGGTCCGCCCGCTCCACGACTTCGCCGTCCATCTCCAGCACAAGACGCAACACGCCATGCGCCGCCGGATGCTGCGGGCCGAAATTCATCGTATACGGCTTGATTTGCCGTTCTTCGACGACGTCAGCCGTTTGCGCTTCTTTTTCTTCCAGTATGCTCATGACGTTTAGCTACAAGTTTCAAGGTACAAGTTGCAAGAAAAGCCTTTTGAAAATTCTTGCAACTTGTAACTGGCAACTCGCAACTAACTTTTGCGCCAGCCATGCTCAGGCTTAACGCCTTTTTCGTCGCCCGGAAGCTGCACGTCCGTCATGGCCTCCCATGGCGAGGTAAAATCAAAATCCCTGAAATCCTGAACCAGTTGCACCGGTTCATATACGACCCGCCTTTTTTCTGCGTCGTAACGCATCTCGACATGGCCGGTCAGTGGAAATTCTTTACGCAGCGGATGCCCTTCAAAGCCGTAATCGGTCAGAATACGGCGTAAATCAGGATTATTGGCGAAAGGTATCCCGAACATGTCCCAGACTTCGCGCTCATACCAGACCGCGCTGCTGAAAACCCTGAACACGGAGGGCACAGACGCATTTTCAGCTACGCGCGTTTTTACGCGGACGCGCATGTTTTGCGGCATGGAAAGAAGATTATAAACAACCTCGAAGCGCTCTTCTTCCTGCGGGCGGTCAACAGCCGTGATATCCACCAGCATTTTAAACTGGCATTCGCGGTCGTCGCGCAGGAACTGTAAAACACGCGCAATATCGTTCAACAAGGCGAAAACATTCAATTCGCCCTTGTCGCTTTCAAAGCCTGTCACCGAAACGCCAAGGTTTTCCTGTATATACTCCGCAAGGTCTTTTTGAGGGTCAATCGGCATGCGCAATTACTTTCATTTCCAAGCTCACAATATAGGGGCAAACAATGGCATTTCCAAAGACTTTCCACGCCTGCGCCATTAGAACGCATTTTATCGAATTACATAACTAAATGAATTCGTTATGCATCTTTTATTAAGACTGTTTTGCTACTCTGAATCTGGAGCAGTGCAAGCTGAAAACTGGCAAGCGAAAAGGGTTAGGGTAGCGGTATGCGCGATACCCATGAACAAGGCGAAAATTCCGGAACTCTGAGCGGAAAAGCCGATGATGGCGTTTTCTATGAATTCACCTCAAGTCAGGAAATAATAGAGATTTCCGAGCCACTATCCGTGGCCGACGCGAAAATCCTGCGTAATGGACATGATCTGATCCTGGAAAACGCCGAAGGCGTTCAAATCCGGATAGAGGGCTACTTCCTTGCCGAGCCGCCGCCTGATCTTGTCACGTCAAACGGCCAGACGCTAACGCCCTCTCTTGTAAATTATTTTGCGCAAGGCACAGGCACCGTTCAGTACGCGCAAGCCCACGTCCAGAGCGATGTCAGTCCTGTCGGAACCGTTGGCGAAGTTTCGGGAGAAGTCACCGTTACGCGCACGGACGGTCATGTAGAAACCCTCACTAATGGAATGCGGATCTTTCAGGGCGACATCATCGAAACGGAAATGGACGGCGCGGTCAGCATCGAGTTCATAGACGACACGAGCTTTTCCGTTTCAGAAAACGCCCGACTTGCCATTGATGAATACGTCTTTGACCCGGTCACGGAAAGCGGCAGCTCCAAATTCGGCATCCTGCGCGGCGTGTTCGTGTTTACCAGCGGCCTGATAGGCCGGGACGATCCGGACGACGTCAACATCGATACGCCTTCGGGCTCGATCGGCATTCGCGGCACGATAATCGCGGGCGACGTTACGTCGGGCGAGGTCACCGTGATCGAAGGCGCTATCGTGATGCGCTCGCCTAACGGCGCGGAAACCACGCTCGCCAGCCAGTTTGAAACGGCGAAATTCGATCCGTCCGGCGATATCGTTCATATGGGCCAGGCCGACGCGGCAACGGTCGGCGCGAAGTTCGCCTCCATCGCCAAAGTTTCTCCCGTATTCTTCGGCGCTTTGGGAAGCGAGGGCCAAGCAGCGGCGACGAAAGCGACGGGCTCCAACGCGCCCGGATCGTCGCATGAAAATGCGGAAGGAGATCAGCCGGGCGAAAGCGCCGCGAATGAAAGCGGCGAAGAAGCGCTAACAGAGTCTGCGGACGAATCTCCGGCGGAAGCAACAGACTCTCCGGAGGATAGCGGCGAAGACGCGGCGGAAGAGGCGCAATCAGAGGAAAGCTCAAGCGAGGAAGCGGCTTCAGACCAGTCCGGAGATGTCGAAAACGCAACAGCGGGCGAAAACGCCAGCGATGGAGCAAACGGAGAAACGGCAAGCGAACCCACTGCCCCGAAACCCGCGCCTCAACCGATCACCGTAGGAGAGAGCTCCAATGCCCCGGGTCAGGCCGGCAACGCGTCATCAGGAACGGCGCAATCGACAGGCGCGAGCGAAACAACAGGTAGCAATGCCGGAACGCAAGGCGCGGATACGGGAAGCGGCTCCGATGACGACGCTTCAGGCGGCGAAACGAATTCAGGAAGCGATACCGGCCCTGACACGACCGCCACGACTGATACGCCGCCACCGCCGCCTCCTACGGCGGAAGAACCTGAACCGCCGCCACCACCACCTCCTCCTCCGCCGCCTGGCAATACCGCGCCGGAAATTGATCTGGACGGGAATACGGCCGGCACCGGATTTGCGACCATATTCACGGAAGATACGGCGGGCGCGAACATCGCCGACGCGGACTCAAGCATCCTCGACGGGGACGGCGCAAGCCTGATCTCGATGACCCTGACGCTGAACGGCGCAGTGGACGGCCCGAATGAGGGCCTGTTTTTAACGGCGACAGGCCTGAGCAACGCTTCCGCATACGGCATTACGGTCACAGGGAACGGTACGCATGCGCTTACGCTTAGTGGCCCGGCAAGCCTTGCCGAATATCAGGATTTTCTGCTCGAAGAAATCTACTACGAGAACAGGCTGGACGATCCGGACACCGGCCCGCGCTCCGTCGATATTACTGTCAATGACGGAACGGACGACAGCAACATCGCCCAGACCAGCATTACGGTTAATTCCGTGATCGACGACGATATCGAGCCCGGCACAATGGGCGACGATATTCTGGATGGAGATGCAGGCAACGATACCTACGTCGCGCAGAACAATGACGGCAATGACGTAATTGACGGCGGCGGCGATACGACAGGAGATATTTACGACGCAAGCGCCGTCACGACGGCCGTCGCCGTTGAGATCGAATCCGGAAACATCGCCAAGGTTCATGCGGGCGGCTATACGGACAGCGTATCAAACATAGAGATCATAAAGTCCGGCATCGGCATGGACGCGTTTAAGTTCACGGCCCTTCCGGGCGTCAGCTACACGCTTAATGGCGGCGCGAATACGGATCTTGCCGACTTTTCTCTGCTCCTTGCGCCGGAAAATATTAACGCGGACCTGTCCGCCGGAACCGTCTCAATCGCGGGCGGCGGCGTACACAATCTTGTCAACATAGAGAATATATCAGGCTCCCAGGGCGCGGATACGATCATCGGCGACGCCGCGGCGAACATGCTCGACGGACGCGAGGGCAACGACGCGATTTATGGCGGCGACGGCGACGATGTGATTCAGGGCGGCGCCGGCGACGATAACTTATACGGCAACGCCGGTAACGACACTCTGCAGGGGGGGCTCGGCGATGACGTTTTCTTTGCGGAAATGAGCGATGGCGACGATACGATCTATGGCGGCGCGGGCGGAATGGACGTCTACGACGCCTCGGCGGTCACGGCGCCTATTACTTTCGACATGACTCTCGCCAGCGGACAGGTTGCGGGCGGGGCCGGCGGCGCGGGCACGGATACTCTGAACGATATCGAGTTCATCCATGGCGGCGCGGGGATAGACACGCTTGAATTCAGTAACACGACAGGCGACGTTCACATCGATTTCTTTAACGGCGATATCGCCAATGACGGCCTTGGCAATTTTTACCAGTTTGCTTCAATCGAGAACGTGACCGGCGGCGTCGGCAACGACATCTTTATTTCCGGCGCGCAGGATAACGTTTTCAACGGCGCAGGCGGCACGGACACCGTGAATTATATTGACGCCGCTGCGGGCATTACGATTGACCTCGACGTCGTGGGACCGCAAGCCGTCAGCGGCGGAATGGGCAATGACACGCTGACCAGCATCGAGATCGTTCAGGGTTCCGTTTATGACGACAATATCAGCGCAGGAGACAATCTCTTATACGAACAAATTGAAGGCGACGCAGGGGCCGACACGCTGACGATCTATGAATATGACATGGCCATTGGCGGCGCAGGCAACGACCATATCATATACAACGGAAACGATTTATATGACTTTTGGGCTGAGGGTGACGCCGGAGCCGATCTGATCGAGATAAGCCGGAATAATTTCGATATTATGAACGACGGCTATTCAATGGACATAAGAGGCGGCGACTCCATCGGCGATGACGATACGCTGCAGTTTACGGGCAGCGGCGTATTTACGATTGACGCGAACGGCGAAGATATCTTTGAAGGCATAGAAATCATAGACTTCAAGATGAACGCCGCCACGGACACCATAGACATTACTGTCTATGAGCAAATGATCGATTCTAACGAAAATAAAACGCTGAAAATCCAGCTCGACGGCATGGATACGCTCGATCTCACGCTTACACACCCCGATTATGCCCTGAACGACGGAGATATTGATACGTCCGGCGGCGACGGATTCGCCGAGTTTTATAACGCCTTTACTGGTAACACCCTCATCGTGGAATATGATTATGGCGCGGGCGGACGCCTGACGGTAAACGGACTCTCCGGGACGAATATTGCCATTCCAGATGCCGGAAGTCACTTCTGGATAAATAGCTCCGCCATGAAGGGCTTTGGCGCAAGCGTCGCCGCTATGGGCGACATAAACGCGGATGGCTATGACGACGTCATTGTCAACTATGACGGCGTTGATAATTACACTCTGCTCAATGGCCAGCAAGCCGCCTTTAACGATAATCCCGATTCCTTTTTCGGCGTCATCAATGCAGGTTTTACAGGCACTGATCACGGCGCCGTCGTCTCTTCGGTCGGGGATTTCAACGGCGACGGAACAGGTGATTTTATTATCGGCGCGCTTGACGCGGACTCCCCGGGCGCGACGACTTCCGGCCAGGCATTCGTCATGGATAGCGGAGGCGCGGTCATTCTCGAACTTGACGGATTGAATACCGGCGACTGGACGGGCGAAGCCGTTGCGGGCATAGGCGACATCAACGCCGACGGCTACATGGACGTCGCAATCGGCGCGCCAATGCATGACGGCGGCGCGGGAACGGATTCGGGCGCGGCATATGTCGTCTTCGGCAATAACGCCCCGAATCCGACGCTGAATGTCAATACAATGGACGATGCGCAGCATACGGGCGGCAATTTTAATATTGGCACGGCTGGCGGCCTCCAGATCGCAGTTGGGCACACGCCTGCAGGCAAACACGCCTTTGTCCTCACCGGCAGCGACCTGATCACCGTAATAAACGTCGATGATCCGGCCGCGCCCGGACTTGTTACGACCCTGGATGAAGCCATGATCAACGTCCTGCCCGGCTATGCCGGGGACGCGGACCTGATCTCGACCGGCTTCATGGATATGCAGGTTGAAGGTGATTTTCTCTTTATTCTCTCTGGACAGACCAACGCAGGCACAACCGGACAGGTGACAGTATTCGATATCTCCAACCCGGCAAGCATCCAGTACGTCGAAAGCTATTCAAGCGCCGATTTACTGAACGCGCGCTCAATGGACGTTGACGGCGGAAGGATCGTCGTCGCGACCGGATCAGGAGCAACGGGAGGACTGGTTCAACTCGACGCGGCTGCGGATTACGTGACCTTAAACCTGCACGGAACGCCGATCACAGGCAGCGCAACGCTTGCGAACGCCGGACAGGAGACTGTCATTAACGGCGATTACGCTTATGTCGCGACGGAACATGATAGCGACAGCGGCGGCATTTTTACCGAGTCCGTCAGCATCGTTAATCTCGGCGGCGCAAATCCGGCTCTGGCGGGAGCGATAGACGCGCACTTTATAACGGACATGCATCTAGACAAGCATGCGAACATTCTTTTCATTCTCGAGAATGACGGCGTGAATGATTTTCTGAGCGCTTACGATATCTCTTCCGGGGCCTCCCCGATACAAATCGGCCATCACAGTATCGGACCTGTTTCCGGCTATACGGACATGATCGTCGACAGCGGCGTCGCCTATCTCTCGACCAGCGCCGGCATAGAGCAATGGGACGTAAGCGACATGAGCGCGCCGCCAATGCTGATAACCCCGGATATCGGCGCAGGCCTTGCGGAGGACGATAACGCCGTCCAGATGGCCCTGAGCGAGGACAATTATCTTTTCAGCGTCAATGACGACGCGGGGCCCGGAACGGATTATCTGACAAGTTTCGACATAGAGCCGCTCGGCTTCGATATCGAAGGCGGCGTAGCGGGCAAACAGTTCGGCGGGGAACTGTCAAAAGCGGGCGATTTTAACAGCGACGGCTTTGACGACTTTATGATCTCCAGCAATAACGGCGGCGCCGGAGAAGTCAAAATCGTCTTCGGCGGGCACGATATCGGCATGCATAGCCTGAACGCCGCGGATGTTATGACTCTTACCTCTCTAGCGCCCGCAGGCGGCGACGCGCCGCCGGTCATGTATCTGGGCGACGTGACGGGCGGCGTCGGCAGCGCCAGCCATGGCATTGGCGATATTGCCGTATTTTCTGAACTGGATAACAGCGGGCGCGGCGCGCTCTACGTTCTCGACGGCGACGCGTCCGAGTCGGGGGGCGTGACAAACGCCGTGATGACCGAGGCGCATCTTCAGATCAGCGACTCCGGCTGGCATATCGAGGGCGGCGGCGGCGTGGGCGACTTTAACGCCGACGGCTGGGATGATTTTGCGGTTATCATGCGTGACAATTACGACGTGAATATTTACGTCGTCTACGGCCATGACGGCCTTGGCGGACTTCTGGATATTCCGGCGCTGGAAAACGCGAACAACGCTTTCAAGCTAAGCTATACGATACCGGGAGCGGATGATACGTTGCCGCAGGACTTCAGCTTTGAAGTTTCCGGCGTTGGCGATCTGGACGGCGACGGATTTTCCGATTTCGCCATCGGCATGCCGGATCTGGACGACGGCGGATCAAATGACGGCGCAACGGCGATCATCTATGGAAGAGATGAAGGTCCGGGCCAAAGGGTCTATGACAATGACGGATTTGACGCCGACGGAACGGCTTTTAACATGGAAGCCAGCGCAAACGGACAGACATTGATCAGCAATGACTCTGCGAATTTAACCACAATGTCCGCCGGCGCGCAGAGCGATATCTCATTCCGGGGCGGCGCGGGCGATGATCATACGGTCATAGATAACATTAATGATTTCCGCGATATCGACGGCGGCGGCGGCGAAGCGGATTACCTGATCGTAGAAGGCGGGGGAACGGCGCTGAATTTCTCGACAGTCGGCGCGGAAAGCATATCGCGCATTGAAAAGCTCGATATGGGCGGCGCGACGCAAACGGTAACCCTGACCACGGAAAACATTTTCAATCTTCTGAAATCCAGCGACAACGGCATCTTCAGCATTGAGTCCAGCGGCGGAGCCAACACGCTTGAGCTGGACCTGTTCGGCGACGCGGTCGCAGCTGCAGATGCTGAAACAATCGGCAAGGCGTTAAACGCCGAATATGCCGGTAACATCAGCGGAATGCATACCTATGACATTGGCGGACTGCGCCTTGAAATTCATGAAAACCTGGTGGACGCCGGACCGGGACAGACGAATATTGTTTAAAAATCTACCGGAACCTCAAGCCCGTCCCACGCCGGGGAGTAACCGGGCTTTAATTCCGCGCAGAGCGTTTTGTAATCCATCCCGGGCGTGAGGTGGATTAAATAAACCTGCTCCGCGCCGATATATTCGTTCATTGCGTAGACCTGCTCGAGATTCGCGTGCACGGGATTGTTATCGGACTTATAACCTGAAGCGTCGACGAACCACGTTTTCACGCCTTTCAGGACGTCCAGCGCCTTTTGATCGAGCCGGATCATATCGGGCGAAAAACCGCAATCGCCGATCCTCAGGCCAATCGTCTCGCAACTGCCATGATCCTGCTCGAACAATGTGACCGGGAATCCGGCCAGATCAAAGGGTTTGTTCATATCGCCGTTCTTGAGATAACGGCTTTCAACGACGGGTTCGTACAGACCGTCCGCCGTCCCTAAAAACATATAGGGCAAAAGGCGTTGCGCGCTCTCCAGCGTACTTTCCGTGCCGTAAACCGGGATTTTATGGCCCTGGCGAAAACACAGGATGCGCAGCTCGTTCATGCCCAGCACGTGATCGCTGTGCGCATGCGTGTAAAAAACCGCGTCCACGCGCGGCAGGCCGGATGCGTTATACTGGTCCTTGAAATCCGGCCCCGTGTCGATGATCACGGTCTTGCCGTTCGCCTGCAGCGCGGCGCAGGGACGCGTGCGGCGGTTCTTCGGCTCGTCCGGGTCGCACGCGCCCCAGTTGTTGCCGATCGAAGGCACGCCCGAAGAATTGCCGGAGCCGAGAATTTTAAGCGTTGCGGTCATACAGGCCAATCTAGGCCCTTGAACGTCCAAACGCCAGAGGCGGCGCGAAGATTTTAATTCACCGCCTTTTTAAAAAGATCGAAAAAGTTTTGTTTTGTTATGCTTGCGATCTCTTCTTCAGAGATTGCGTAAAGACCGGCCAGAACCTTCGCCGTCTCGATGACGTAGGCCGGTTCATTGATCCGTTTACGCTCCGGCTCGGGGGCCAGAAACGGCGCATCCGTCTCAATTAAAAGCCGGTCCAGCGGCACATCCCGCGCAATTTCCCGCAGCTCTTCGGATTTTTTAAAGGTCACGATGCCTGAGAACGAGATATAAAACCCGAATTCAAGCGCCTCTTCCGCCAGTATTCTTTTGGAGCTGAAACAATGCATCACGCCCTTTAAATCGCTCCCCTGCCCCTCCTCGCGGATGATGCGCATGGTATCCTCTTCGGCGTCGCGCGAGTGCACGACCAGCGGGGCGTCCGCAGCAATGCAGGCGCGGATATGCTTGCGGAAAGACTCCTGCTGATCCACCGGCGTGGAATGCTTGTAATAGTAATCAAGCCCGCTCTCGCCGATGCCAACGACTTTCGGATTATCACGGACGATCGCGGCGATTTCCTCCTCGCGCACGGCTTTTTCCGCCTCCAGCCCCGCGTCATGCGGGTGCGTGCCGACCGTGCACCAGACACTCTCCAGCCCCCGGACCATCTCGAGAATTTGCGGGAACTCACCGCGAATGCGGCAGGAAATCGTCAGCATGCCCTCTACCCCGGCCGCGCGCGCGTTTTTCACCGCCTGCGCCGCCCCGCCGATATGCAGCAGTCGGTCGTGATTCAAATGGCAATGAGAATCGATATACATCAGGCGATCTCTTTCAAAGTCAAAACAAGGTCACGGTATTTCGCAGCAAATCCGGCCTCGCGAATTTTGCGAACGAATTTTTCGTCCGCGCTGACGAACGGAAAACCCGACGCCTCCGCCAGCGCGAGATAAAGGCAATCGTAAATCCCGTGCCGCAGCGCACAGGCCAGCGGCCATGCGGCGGGTAAAAGGTCTTCCGTCGGAACATAAGTAAACAGCTCAAGCCCCTCAAAGCTGCCCAGCATGCCGGAAAGCTCGCGCTCCTCGACTTGTCCGCGCGCGGCGTAACGGATCAAAACATTATAAACCTCTACCTGGAAGTGGCGCGGCACGATGAAATTTTCTCCGTTGTCGAGGACCGCGTCAGCGATATCTGAGTCGATTTCATCGGCGGCGAACCACTTCACGGCGACGGAAGCGTCCAGAACGCAGATTATGTTTTTCTTCATGTCCGCCGCCGTGGCCCGTATCAGATTGCGGCCCTTCGTGGAAACCGTATAGCCGTTCAGCCCTTGCGTCTTCTTCGGCGGCGATCTCATCAAGGATTTCATATGTCGGGGTCATGTTCCGGCCCTTGAGTTTTTGCCGCCATTGTTTGACGGCAAGTTTCGGGTCAGTTTTTTCAGACGCATTAACAGAATCGGCATCATTGAGCCGCGCGTCAATCATCGCCCGCACTTCCCCGCTCACGGATCTGTTGTTGGATTTCGCGAGCAGTTTTAAAGCGGCGAGCGTTTCAGCGTCAACATTGGATATCAATAAATTTGGCATATAATAATTATATGCGATCTATATAGATTTGCAAGATTTTTTTACGCCGCCTCTTCCTCGCTGAGAATACGCGGGAACACGCCCTCAGGTTTTGGAATATCCGTTCCGGGCTTAAGGGCGCATGCAGGATCGAGGCGCGTGAAGCTGCGCTCGTCTTCAGCCACGCAAAGCTGATCCAGCAGTTTTGCAGCCGAATCCGGCATCACGGGCTGAACAAGGATGCCCAGGCAACGGATCGTTTCGGCCAAAACGCCGAGCACAACAGCCATGCGCGCCGGGTCCTCTTTTTTCAGCTTCCACGGCGCCTGATGGTCAATATAGGCGTTCGCCGCGTTCACGACGTCCCAGATGCTTTCCAGAGCTTTGTGGAACGCCTGCGCGTCAAGATGGGTTCGAGCTGCGGCAATGCACCGCGTTTGCGCCTGTTCGAGCAACGCTTTATCTTCTTCCGTCAAGGCGCCGTATTCCGGTATTTTTCCCTCGCAGTTCTTATGGATCATCGAAAGCGTACGCTGCGCCAGATTGCCGAGCCCGTTGGCAAGATCATTATTGATCCGGTTCACGGCCTGTTCGTGGCTGAAATCCCCGTCATTGCCGAACGGAACCTCGCGCAACATGAAATAGCGCGCGGCGTCGACGCCGTAACGTTCAACCAGATCCTGCGGCGCGATAACATTGCCAAGCGACTTGGACATCTTCTTGCCCTCAATCGTCCACCAGCCATGCGCAAATACGCGCTTCGGCGGCGCGAGCCCAGCGCTCATCAAAAACGCGGGCCAGTAAACGGCGTGAAAACGCAGGATGTCCTTGCCCACCATGTGGACGTCCGCCGGCCAGAATTTTTTATAATCCTCCGCGTCCGTGTCCGGATAGCCGAGCGCGGTAATATAATTCGTCAGCGCGTCAATCCAGACATACATGACATGCTTGTCATTGCCAGGGACCGGCACGCCCCAGTCAAACGTCGTGCGGCTGACCGACAGGTCGCGCAGGCCGGATTTCACGAAACTTTTAACTTCGTTGAACCGGGCCTGCGGCAAAACAAAATCAGGATGCTCTTCATAAAACTTTAGCAAACGATCGCCCCATGCGGAAAGGCGGAAAAAATAACTCTCCTCCTCAACCCATTCGCATTCCGCCCCGCTCGGCGCAATTTTCTTACCGTCAGGGCCGTCTGTCAGCTCGTCCTCACCGTAATAGGCCTCGTCCCGCACAGCGTACCAGCCGCCGTAATTATCGAGATATATGTCGCCGGACTCGACAAGCCGCTCCCAAAGAAACTGACAGGCTTTTTTGTGCCGCTCTTCCGTCGTCCGAATGAAATCGTCGTTCGAGTAATTCATGGTCTCGACGAGATCACGGAAATTCTGCGAAACCTGATCCGTGAAAGCCTGCGGGTCCATGCCCGCCGCAGTCGCGGCCTTATGCACTTTCTGACCATGCTCGTCCGTGCCGGTCAAAAACTTTACGTCAAAATCGTCCAGCCGCTTGAACCGGGCCAGAACGTCGCATGCAACTGTCGTATACACATGCCCGATATGCGGCCTGTCGTTCACGTAATAGATTGGCGTTGTGATGTAGTAGCTTTTTATCATTGCGTTTTTCCGTTTTGCATCGCCATAAACATGCCCAGAACCGTCTGGCGTTTATCGAGATTAAGACCGTTCGCCCGCGCGAAGTGCGCCTCAAGGTTTTCACATATCGCGCAGAGATTTTCAAGGCTTTGCCGTTCCGTCAAAGATGAAAGCACTCCTTCTGTTGCGCCGTTCCGCGCCTTACCCGTCACGGCCCTGTGTATCAGGCGGATCAGAACATCCTGCAAATCCCTGTACGCCCGGTCCTGAGCATTGCCCGAGAGAAAATCCGCCAGCGCATGCGCGCGAACCCAGTCAATACCCGGATAGGGCGCAATCGCCTGCGCGATATCCTGCAACAATTCGCCGAGATTATCCTGCGCGTAACGGATCGCAAGGCCCGGGCTGCCGCCAGACATCTCATAGAGCAGCTGTTTCTTCGCGCTTTCCAAAGCCCGCGTATCGGCCGACAAGTCAACAATCCGCTCAAACGCTCCATAGGCCAGCGGCTTGATATGCATGCTCTGACAGCGAGAGCGGATCGTCGGCAGAAGGAGCCCCGGACGGCTTGTTACAAGGATCAGGATTGCGTTTTCCGGAGGCTCTTCCAGTATTTTGAGCAAGGCGTTCTGCGCGCTGCGGTTCATGGTTTCCGCCCCGTCAACAATGGCCACGCGGTAACCGCCGTATGAAGGACGCATGCGTAAGTAAGGCGCGATCTTGCGGCATTCCTCGACGGGGAGAATATTCTTGTCTTCCGGCGTCGTGATATGGATCAGGTCCGGATGCCCGCCGGACGCCACCTGCCGGAACGAGCGCGTTTCAGGGTCAATGTAAAGACTCTCCGGCTCTGCCTCCGGCAAAGCCTCGCCGAAGAGAGCTCCCGTGTCTTCATCACCACCTTTTTCGAACAGGTAACGCGCAAAACGGAAAGCCAGCGTTTCCTTGCCGATGCCTTCATGCCCGGCGAAGACCAGCGCGCCGGGAACGCGCTCACCCGCCACAAGCTTCAAAAGACGTTTTTCAATTTCCTCATGCCCGTAAAGAACCGCAGACTGTCTCGGCGGCAAAAGCGCATCGCCAGACGCGGCGACGAAATCGTCGTCCTCAGCCACTTCGATATCTTCGTCATCGCCGAAAAGGCTCATCCGCCCAGCTCCGCTTCAACCACGCGCGCAATTTCCCCGGCCAGAGCGTCTACTGGCAAACTCGCGTCCAGAACTACGCAACGCTCATGCGCGTTTTCCGCTATTTTCAAAAAACCTTCGCGCAAACGCCGGTGAAACTCGAGCTCCAGCCGTTCAAACCGGTCTTCGGTTTTCGACGGATCAGCGGCGGAGACGTTAGCCAGACGCTTTTGACTGCGCGCCAGCCCCTGTTCAGGGTCGATATCAAGAATGAAAGTCAGATCCGGTTCAAACGCGTTCAGCGCGATCCGGTTCAGCTCTTCAATTTTGTCTAAAGGAAAACCATGGCCATAGCACTGATAAGCCCTTGTAGAATCTGTGAAGCGATCGCATAAAACGATTTTTCCGGCCTCAAGAGACGGCTTTATCAGATCGCGCACATGCATCGCCCGCGCGGCGAATAACAGAAGCGCTTCAGCTTCAGGAGACCAGTCGCCGCCCTCACGCTGCACCAAAAGATCGCGGATTTTCTCCGCTTCTAGCGTCCCGCCCGGCTCGCGCGTGACAACGGGATTATGCCCGCCGCTTTCCAGCCGATCGGCCAGACGCCTGATCTGTGTGGATTTGCCGCTGCCCTCGCCGCCTTCAAACGTAATAAACATCGCGTTTACTCGCCTTCAAGCGTTTCTTCCGCCGTTTTGGAGAAGAACATTTTCATCTTGGCGAAGGTTCGCGAGAACAAACTAAGCTTTTCCGTGCCTTGCGCCGCAACAAGCGGAACTTCTATTGCGCGCATGCCCGGAACGGCGATTTTTAAAACTCCGGCCTGATCGCCGCGCGCAACCGGCGCGACAAGCGGCTCTTTAATAACCGCCTCTAATACGGTCTGGTCGGCGCGCGCGACGGGCACGCTGATCTTCAGGTCTTCGGGAATCGTGAGCGGTATGGTCTTGTCCTTGCCGAGAGCGACCTTGGCCTCCGTTACCGTCTCGCCGGAGGCGTAGAGCGATACGTTCTTAAATCCTTTCAGCCCCCATTCCAGCAAGCGCGCGCCCTCCTGCGCGCGCTCCTTGCTGCTTTCAAGGCCGTTCACGACGAGTATCGCGCGACGTCCTCCAAACATGCCGGTCGTCATCAGCCCGTAACCGCCAGCCGCAGTGTAGCCGGTTTTCATCCCGTCAGCGCCCATATTCCTGTGCAGCAAGGGATTGCGATTGCGCTGCTTGATTGCGCTATAGGTAAATTCAGGTATGGAGAAATACTGAAAAAATTCGGGATACTCGGCGATAATATGACGCGCCAGAATGGCGAGATCGCGCGCGCTGGAATAGTGGTTCGCATCCGGCCAGCCACTCGCATTCATAAAATTGCTGTTCTTCATGCCCAGAGATTCGGCGCGCATGTTCATCTGTTCGGCAAAGGCGCGCTCGGAACCAGCCAGCCCTTCGGCCAGCACGATCGTCGCGTCATTGCCGGACTGCACCAGAACGCCCTTGATCAGATCCTCAACGCGCACGGAATCGCCAACTTCCACAAACATTTTCGAGCCGCCCTTGCGCCAGGCCTTCTCCGAGACGGGAAGGCGCGCGTCAAGCGTCAGCCTGCCGTCATCCAGGGCCTCGAAGACCATTAATATCGTCATCACCTTGCTCAGCGAGGACGTCGGCATTTTCTGATCCGCGTTTTTCTCAAACAGAACCGTGCCCGTTTCAAAGTCAACAAGGATCGCTTGCTTCGCCGAGCTGTAGGAGCTGATCTGCTCGGCCATGGCGGCGGGCATGACGGTGAACAGGCAAAGGAGGAATGTCAGAAATATGCGCATCTTCTGGGAACCCGTTGCAGACTCGAAATTCAGTTGCCTAGACATTAAACGGCGGCGGGGCAAAGCGTCAACCACTGTATCGGAGCCGTTAATCAACGACGATGATCGCATCGCCGTAATTTCCGGAAGCGAGGCGGCTCAGGGCGGTATCCGCGCTGGCGACCCGCTGGAACGGTCCCAGACGGACGCGGTAAAATGTCCGCCCGTTCAGATTAACGGGATAGACGCGCGCGTCCCCGTACCGCGCCAGCCGCTTCGCATGCGCAATCGCGTTGTCCTCTACGGAGAACGAACCGGCCTGAACGAAAATGCTGCTCGGCTGAACGGGAACCTGCGAGACGACCGGGTCAGGCAGAAACCTTCCATTCTCGACATGCCCGGTCACGGGCTTTAAAGCTTCCTGCTGCACAGGCTTGACGGCCGCCGATTCAAAACCGGACGCAGGCTGCGCGCGCGGGGCATGCGCCGGGGCCTGAGGTTCCGCCGGCGGCGGCGTTAAAGCGGCGGTCTGGTATTCGGCCTGCTGAGGGAATGGCTGCCCTTTATTGAGGGCGATCTCGACCCCGCTCGTATCCACGCCGCGGCGGGCGGCCTCGGCAATCGCCCGGCTTTCCCGGTCCAGAACCTGAACGCGGACCTTGGCGGTTCCCTGATGCTTGAAGCCAAGCAGTTCCGCCGCTTTTTCGGAGAGATCAATGACCCTGCCGCGCTTGAAAGGGCCGCGGTCATTCACGCGAACAACCAGCGACTTTCCGTTCTCAAGATTTGTGACGCGCACAAGCGAGGGCATCTGCAGCGTCCGGTGCGCCGCCGTCAGCTCGTTCTTGTCAAACACCTCTCCATTCGCCGTCGGCTTGCCGTGGAAGTTCGGCCCGTACCACGAGGCGATTCCCGTCTCGACATGATCGTAAGATTCGCGCGGCGTATAGGACTGCCCCATCACGCGGTAGGGATTGCCCACCTTGAAATACCCTTGAGGCCGCGCGGAAGGGGACAGCTGCTTGGCGACATGCGCGCCGAGCTGCGCCTGCGAACACGCCCCCAGAAAACCGGGGAGCGTTAAAAGAGCGAGAATTATACAAAGCTTGCGCATGGGCTTTCAGGCTATCTGGTGGCGATGGCGTCGGCGAGGAGGCCAACGGAGGTGGCGAAGTAAACCGAGCGGTTCCATGCCATAATGACGTTATAGTTATCATAAGCCAAAAACGCCGGGCCGCCAAGCCCGTCCGGCACAATGACCGAAGCTTTCATCCCCGGCGCATGCGGCAGGTCGCCCCCGCCCGGAAGCCTTACGCCCAGATTTTGCCAGTCCATCAACGTCTTGCGTACTTCTCTTCCTGTTAAATCTGAAGAAAATCCGGGCGGCAGGACAACCCGCCTGCCCCAGCGCTCGCCCTCCCGCCAGCCGTTTTTCTTCAGGTAATTCGCGCTTGAGGCGAACACGTCGGGCAGCGTGCCCCAGATATCCTTGTGTCCGTCGCCGTCATGATCGACGGCGAAATTATGAAAGCTGGAGGGCATGAACTGATTCTGACCCAGCGCGCCGGCCCATGACCCTTTCATGCGGCTCGCCGGGATATGCCCCTGATCCACGATTTTCAGCGCGTTGATCAGCTCTTTGGTAAAGAACTCGCCGCGCCGCCCTTCCCAGGCCAGCGTCGCCAGCGCGGGGATCACGTCGAAGCCGCCGGTGTTGGCGCCGTAGCTTGTCTCAATGCCCCAAAGCGCAACGATATATTGCGGGGCGACGCCGTATTGCGCCTCGATATCCTTTAGCGCGTCCGCGTGGCGGCGCATCATCGCGCGGCCCTGATTAATCCTTTGCGCGCTGATAACGCGCTCGCGGTACTGCGCGAAGGTCAGCTTGCCTTCGGGCTGTTTGCGGTCGAGCTCTATGACGCGGTTGACAGGCTGCACCCCGGACAGCGCGCTTGAGAGCGTCTGCGCGGAAATTCCGGCGCGCGCGGCCTCGTTCCTGAATTCCGCGAGCCACGCGTCAAAGCTTTGCATCGCGTGAGAAACGGCGGGCGCCGTGAAACTGACGAGGAATACTATCAACAAAAACGAAATGCGCCGCATGATCATGCCCTCCTGAAAATGACTTGCAAAAAAGAATAGACGCGTTCGGCGCGAGGGCAAAGCCGCAAAACGAAAAAACTTGCGCAATGCTTGCAATTACGGCGCGCGCAAATGTATAAGTTTCAGATATTCAGCCCTGAAAGCGAGAGGGGCGGCGGAGTGGTTGCCAAAGGACGCTGGGTTCCGTTTAAAAAAACCATTCAACCGCTTTTCATGATAGCTTGATATAGATAGCCTGATATAGCCCGGAGGAGTGGCAGAGTGGTTGAATGCACCGGTCTTGAAAACCGGCGTGGGTTCACGCCCACCGTGGGTTCGAATCCCACCTCCTCCGCCATATTATGTGATTAATAAACCCTGTTCAGATTTATTCCATGTCCGTTCAAAACTATCTCGATCAGGTTCAGACCAAACTGCAAAGCAAAATCTCGAGCGAGCACGTTTACCGCCCGGCGCTGGAGGCTTTGATATCTGACACGTTGCCGGGCGTCACCGCCTTTAAAGACCCGGCGCGCATTCAGATCAGTGACGGCAAGACCGGAAATCTGGACTTCATCGTGCGGCGCGGCGAGATTGACGTCGGCTATATCGAGGCCAAGGACGTCAACGTCAATCTCGACAAGGTCGAAAGATCGGAACAGCTCAGGCGCTATCTTGATCTCGATAACCTGATCCTGACCGATTATCTGGAATTCCGTTTTTACCGGGAAGGCGAAAAAACAGATACGGTGCGCATCGGCGACGCGCTCATGGGCGAAATTATCCCGCGCCCGGAAAATTTTGAAAAGCTGAAACTCCTGCTGCTGGATTTCGGCGCGTTTCAGGGCCAGACCATCCGCTCCGCCCAGAAGCTCGCGGAAATGATGGCGCGGAAAGCCCGCCTGATGCGCGAGGTGTTCTACGAGGCGCTTACGATGGAATCGCCCAGCACCCTGAAAGACCAGTACAAGGCGTTTAAAGACGTGCTGATGCATGATCTCGACGAAAAGCAGTTCGCCGATATTTACGCGCAGACGATTACCTACGGCCTTTTCACCGCCCGCCTCCACGACCCGACGCTCGATGATTTTTCAAGGGGCGAAGCGCAAGGGCTGATCCCGAAAAGCAACCCGTTTCTGCGCCAGCTGTTTCACTACGTCACCGGCCCCGATCTTGACCCGCGCGTCGTCAAATACGTCGACAATCTGTGCGAGGTTTATCAGGCCGCCAATGTGCGCGAGATCGTCGAGCGCTATCTGGAGCCGACAAAGCGCGCCGATCCGATCCTTCATTTCTACGAGACGTTCCTCGGCGCGTACGACAAGAATTTGCGTGAGATTCGCGGCGTCTGGTACACGCCGCAGCCCGTCGTGAATTTCATCGTACGCGCGATAGACGACGTGCTGAAGACGCATTTCGGCCTGACGGAAGGGATCGCCGACAACTCGAAAATAGAAATCGAAGTGGATACGCAAACCCGCGACGACCGCAGCCCGACAGGCTACCGCCGCGCAAAGAGAGAAATCCACAAGGTCCAGCTTCTCGACGTGGCCACCGGGACGGGCACGTTTCTCGCCGAAGTCGTGCAGCAGATATATCCGCGCCACAAAGACATTGCAGGGGCATGGAGCAGCTATGTCGAAAACGACCTTCTGCCCCGCATGCACGGTTTTGAATTGCTGATGGCCAGCTACGCCATGTGCCACATGAAGCTGGATTTGCTCCTGTCCGAAATGGGCTATGCGCCGTCCGATCCTGACAAGCCGCCGCGCGTGAGCGTATATCTGACCAATTCGCTGGAAGAACACCACAGGGACGCGGACACGCTTTTCGCCTCATGGCTCTCGAAAGAAGCCAACGAAGCCAGCCGCATCAAGCGCGATATGCCGATCATGGTGGCGTTCGGCAATCCGCCGTATAGCGGCATTTCTTCAAACATGAATAGGGCGCCTCTAAAAACCCCTGACATTTGGCTATAGATTTGCGATTCTGTCC
>CAZCIB010000003.1:0-27812 GCA_964498755.1 uncultured Pseudobdellovibrionaceae bacterium
GATGTCGATCGTGGGCGGTCTTGGTCTGCCATGGCTTTTGCAGGATCGTGCGGCTGACGGTCCTCAGCCGGGAGGCCACGCGCCAGAAGGTCCCGCCCCCTGACCCCGTTCACACTTTCTTCGGCGCTTTATTTTATCCTGAAAAGGCCGGTTCGTTGGACCGGCCTTTTGCGCATTTAACGGTGGGAGATTTCGCCAGGGAATTCGCTTTCGCGCATCATGTAATCGATGGCATGGGATCGACCGGAGAGATTTAAGCTGCAGACATCGCACAGGGCGCAGAGTTTTTTTCAAGAGCTGATATTCTATGCGGTCTCTGCGCGCTTTATAGTTTTATAAATGCGCCGACGGGGGCGTCCTGACGGAGCCTGAACTAAATAAATTCTTAAAATATTTTCAATATGATAGAAGCTTAAGAGGAATGCTTTCATGCCTCTGTGCTATCATATGCTTAATAATTACATAAGAAAGAAGGCTTTTCCCCGGTGGAGGATCTTAATAAAATTTTTAATCAGTTTGCGTCCTGGATCGGATATGACATGAAGGCCGATCTTCCTCCCGCGCTGCAGGAGCTGTGGGGAAGCATGAATGAAGGCAACCAGCAGAGAATCCAGACTTTCTTTACAAGCATGAACCGGAATGGCGGCGGCGAAGGCGCGCCGGACCTGTTCGGCCAGATTTCCGAAATGGACGGGCAAACGCGCAGGCAATTGCTGGAAACGCTCGCAGGAACAAATCCCGCGCAGCTTGAAACGCTGTTCGCCGCGCTGGATAACGAAGAAACCTTTGCCGCGATTGAAACGCTTCTGACCGACGATAAAGCTTTCGCGACGTTTAGCGACTTTATGTCGAAAACCGCAGATGAACGCGCGCTCCTGCTCGAACAGGCCGGAAATATAGATACGGACCAGATCGCGCGCCTGACCGGGGCGCTGGCCGGAAACGAAGCCGCGCTTGCGTCTTTGAAAGGCGAGGCCGGTTCCGAGATTGTTCAGGTTTTGAAAGGCATGGGACCTTACGGAAGGGAACAGCTGGCGGAAATGCCGGAGACGATTCCGCCGGAAACAATGGGATCCATTGCCGCTCTGGTCGACGATCATGCGAGCTTTAACAAGGTCCAGTCTTTCCTGAATGGCAACAACCCGCTTCTCTCCGGTCTGAGCGGTCTTCCCGAAGGGCAACGGCTTCAGGCCGCCGGCTTTATCGCGGGCATGACGCCGGAGATGATTACGGCGCTGGACGATATCCTCAAGCAGGACGCAGAAACAAGCTTTGGCTGGAAAGGCCTTGCTGAGTGGCATCTCGGCGAGGGCGAAGAGCGCGTTGACAAAATTCTGGATATCATGGAGGGCGAGGGCGGCGCCGGGTTAGCCTCTGCTTTAGGACTGGACGCATCCGTCTTTGAAGGCGGCGAGGCGCTCAAGGCGCATGCCCGCGAACATATGGGCGAAGGCGGCGAGATGACGCCGGAGATGCGTGAAAGCCTGCGCAATACGCTGCTTACCATTCAGTCCATGGAAAGCACAGAAATAGACGGCTTGAAGGAAACGGCAGAATCTCTGGGTAGAATGGGCGCTCCTGAACAGCGCGCGGAAATGATTTCCACGCTCGCGGGCATGACGCAGGGAGAGCGCCAGGCGCTGAGCGGCCATCTCACCCGCCTCGCCTCTTTGGATGACAATGCGCGCGCCGGTTTTGTCGGCGCTTACGGCGCGCTTGCCGGGATGGATAAAGACGCGCGCGTTCAGGTTCTGGAATTTGTCTCGGGACTTGAAGACGACGCGCAGCGCGATGCGCTCATTGATCAGCTCGCCAACCCGGAAGCGGCGCAGGAGCTGGGCGGCGCGCTGGCCGCGCTGAACGGCATGGACGATCAGACGCGCAGTCAACTCTTCGCCACGGTCGATGAGATGGGGCTTGCGGAAATGGACGAGGCGGGCCGCGCGCAACTTCTTGAGCAGCTAAAAACCCTGAAAGACTTTGATGCGGACGCGCGGAAAAACATTGCGGGCTTTGCGGAAATGCTTCAGGGACTTGACGGCGAAGGCCAGCAGGAGGCTTTTATCGGCTGGGCCGCAGGGCTGACGGAAGAAGACACGGCTGAAATTTCCGAATTTGCGCAAAACCCCATGGGCAACGTTCTCAGCGGGATGTTCAATCATTTAACTCAAAGCGCGCAGGGCGCTGGAATAAGTTCGCTCTTGCTCGGTATCGTCGGAGCCGTCTTTACAGGCCTTGCTACCGGCGACGGAAATACGGGCATCGCCTTTGGCGCGGTTGCGGCGCTGGCCTGTTTTGGCGTCATGGCCATGATGTCAGGTCAGGATGGCGAGCCCGGGTGGGGACAGGAAATGATGGAAAGTCTGGGGAATACTTTTGGCATTCAAATGCCCTCGCCTGCGCCAGCCGCCTGATCAACTCGCTAAATCACCCATTCGTCTTCATCAAGTTCGCCGGATTCGAGTTTTTCCTGGATTTGCGGCGCCAGCATTGTGCGGGCGACGCCTTGCGCGTCCTCTACCATCTTGAAGAAATCGGGCTTGTCGGGGCGATAGGAAACATTCAGCATCTGGTCAAATTGCCTTACGGCGGCGTTTAACCTGCCAAGGCGTTTTTCGGCCGCCTCTACCTTAATGTACTCATCCGTGCCGGCCTCGATCAGCCCGTATTTGCGCTTTTCCCGTCCCATGCCAACCTGGAAGGCCAGCTGTATCCCCTCCAGATAGGCTGCGGACACGGTCAAACTCTGAGAGACTTTAACCTCTTTTCCGCCTTTGGGCTTAGCGGTGAAGTTAAACGTCGTCGTCTTGTCGGCGCCGCGCAGGATCACGCCGCACCGGCCCTGCTCCGGCGTAATATTAACAACGAGCGCGATATTGGCGTCATGAGTGATCCTGACCACTTTTCCGGCCTGCTTGAAGGCGTTCTCCGCCATGACGACGGAGTGCTCGTAATCCTGCGCGCTTTTCGCGTCGCATCCCTCGATAATATCCAGAAACTGATGATGATTGCCTTCGCTGAAAACAAGCTTCCCCTTGAAATAAACCGCGACCCAGCGCGCCGGGTTGTACTTCTTTTCGAACCCCTCATTAACGCTGTCCCACGCTTTTTCCCAGTCATAAGGTTTTTCCCGTTCAATCAGCGAACCTTCATCCAGGGTCGCCGTCACGATTTTCGCCGCCATGCGAATGCAGGAATGCATATTCTGCGCGCGCACGACAAATTTCTCGCCCTTCGGGCTGCCCGGTATCGGCGTCACGAGACGGTTGCTGAGCGCGACGACGGGCTCCTCGTCGGAAACCGGCGCCGAGTCGCGGATTTCAAATTTCTCTCTGAGTAGCGTTGTGCTGAATGCGTCCATGGATACGGCTTTGATCTTGTTTTAATAATCACTTCAAACTATTACTTTAATAAGTATAACGTAAAGAAAGCGTTATAAAAAGGAAAGGACGCGCAATGCCGGACAAGGAAACCATATTGATCGTCGGCGTCATCTTACTGTCTTTCGCCGCAAGCGCATTCGGGCACTTCACTTCCGTGTCAGGCCAGCAGGGCAAGGATCATAAACAGCATCACGAAACGGCTTATTAGACCCGATCCGGATCGTCCGCAGGCGGTTCTGGAGGAGTCTGAGGCTCTTCTGTCTGCGGCTGCTGAGGCGCTTCTTGCGGAGGCGGCTGGAGCGGCGGGGAATTCTGGTTTTCCTCGGGCTGCTGAGGCTCTGGCGGCGTGGGAGGCGTTTGCGCGTCCTGCGGCGGCCCTGCGGTCTGT
Source organism: uncultured Pseudobdellovibrionaceae bacterium (assembly GCA_964498755.1). Taxonomy (GTDB): domain Bacteria; phylum Pseudomonadota; class Alphaproteobacteria; order Micavibrionales; family Micavibrionaceae; genus RZZS01. The sequence continues at coordinate 3,772 of CAZCIB010000003.1, forward strand.
TGCGGCGGCGGAGGCGGCGGCGATGCCGGAGACGCGGGCTCCGTCTGTTGCTGTTGCTGTGGCTGGACCGCGGGCTCAGCCGCGGTATTCTCCTCTGTTTTCTTAACCGAGTCGGCTTCGTACACGTCCAGCACGTCAACAATCGAAATAATCTGCTCAATCTCCTTCTTACATTTCAGCGCGTGCGATTTGTTGGTGATCGGCATGTAGATATCGCCGGGCTCGAACATATCCCCGTCATAGGGGATCTGAAGGAAAACCCGGTTGCCCTTGAAGAATACGGCCGTAATCTGCGTATCGTCAAAGAGATGATTAAGCCTGTGCAGGAGCTCCATCATATCTTCGTCGGCAAGGCTTTTCGCCTCTTCAGGGTTATCGGAATAAATATGGTACAGCTTCTTGTCTATGCCGGGCGCAAAAGGAACTTCCTGCAAATGCTTCCAGCGTGACTTGCTGTAGCGTTTGATCATCTTGTCATCCGGCGTGATGATCGTATGGCCCTTGAACTTGTCTTTCGGCGTCATCAGCAAAACGAATACGCCGTCAAAAACAGGCTCCTTTTTCTTGCCTTTGAGGCGCGCTTCGGAAACCATGATTTTGGTATCTTTATACTTGCCGAGAAACGCGTCCTCGCCGGTATATTCCGTGTGCGCAGGTACGACGCGCGAAGCCATCACGGCCTTCATGCTGATGCCGCCGGAGGGGCTGTATTTCAGATTACCAAGCAGCTTGGCCATGCGCGGCATCAGCTGCGATTTAAATTCATGCTTGTATTGTTTGAACGGCGCCATCGTCCACTGATGCAGCAGCAGCGGGATGAAAATCATCGAAACAAAGGAAATAAAAGCAAGCCGCAAATCGCCGTCCGGCGAGAGCAAAAGCCAGAGAAACCAGCTGGAAGCTCCCGTGATAACAATCAGATTAATGCCGAATGAGTTGCGTTTTCGCGAATCGAATTGTTTGCTGCGCGTTAAACGGGACTCTTCCGCAAACTCCACAAGCTTGTCGACTTCCGCCGCAAACGCTTCGTCGTGTATATCGCGCAGGTCCTGCATATCTGTGCCGTTCCGGTTTTCATGATTGAGCCGACTCTTTCTTTCTAGCACGCAGGCAAAATCATGGCAAAAGCTGTTTTCCGTCCTTTCGAACAAGACACTTGATTTTGCTGAGTTTCCGTTCCAATTTGTCTGCATGAAAAGGGATAACGACATGCGTATTATAATTTCAGTTTTCTTGTTAACCTCCTCGTCAATGCTGCTTGGCGCATGCAACACGGTCGAAGGAATCGGCAAGGACGTTCAAAGCGCAGGCCGCACGCTTGAAGAAGCGGGCCGGAAATAGGATTTTATTATCGTCATCCCCGCAAACGAGAGCGTCTCTTGAGACGCGAAAGTGCAGGCGGGGATCTGGCGAAAAAAAGCGTGGCGCTTTTTAAGCGCCACACATATCTACCGGATCCCCGTACAGCGCTCACATACGCCATGCTTGCCCCCGCAGAGCCTTCGTAATACAAATGAGAATCACTGATTCATCATTTTGCGTCACTTAGAGGAGTGTGCCATGACCGCGTATTCATCCCCCGCCGAAATCGATAACTTCGTTGCGAAGCTTGGCGAACGCCCGCTGTTCGTCTGTGACATGGACGGCAACATCATGAAGGGCTATTCGCTCGTTGCGGGGCAAACGCTTCCCCTGAACGACGGCGACAACCCGGACAACCAGTCGATCCCGTTCGGCGCGTCTCAGGAAGATCTGGACAGGCTTGTAAGCGAGGGCGTTTTGAAAGTCGGGCTGTTCGCGGACAAGGCCATGGACGCGCGCCTGCCGAAGGACCTGGTCGACATGGTCAACGCCAACACGAAAAACGGCATGAAATACGCGGTCGGCTTTCTAACCTCCCGCGGGGCGAAAGACGCGGTCAAGCTGATGCGCGAGTCCGAAGTCGAAGAGCCGGAACAGGCGACGCTTGTCGCCGACAGCGGCGGCGCGCTGTTTTTTGACGGCGCGCGTCATGACGTGCGCAAGCTTTCGGACGAGGAAAACCAGTACATCCTTGATATTAACGGCCTTCAGGACGAATTTGACGGTATAGTTCGCCATACTGTCAAAGGGCTGGGACTTGATGCGGAAGGCATTCCCGGCGTTTTCATCGAACAAAAAGGTACGGCGTGTAACATTCATTTCCGTAACGTTCTCGGACATTTCGGCGAGCCTGAAGGCTCAAACCTCGATCAGGCCATCGGCGGCGCTTTAAAAGCAAAGCTGGCTGATTACGCGGATAAAGGCCCGGATGAAGATGACGGTACGAAAGTGTTCAAAGTGCTCGGCGCGCCGGCCGCCGTCGAAATCAAAATCGCCAAGGTCAACAAGGGCCACGGGCTGGAGGCGATCGCTGTTGAGGCCATGAAGCTGCCCGAAGACAAACGCCCGACGGCGATTATTTTCTCCGGTGATGACGTCTGTAAAAGCGACGGCGGTCCCGGCACGGATTATTACGGCATGGTGCGCGCGCAAGAATTGCAGGCGCGTTTCGGCATTCCGTTCTTTAACGTGCACACGCACCACCCGCAAGGCGGAAATTTCGACGGAACCGAACCGGACCCGAACAAGGCCCCGGAAAATCTGTCCGAGGGCTACGACGTTCCTGAAATATCGCTCGTCCTGCCAAGGCCGGACAGGCTGGTGGATTTGATCCTGAAAACGATCAACGCTTCGGGCTGGGCAAAGGCGGCTTGATTAGAGCTCCCCGCTTTTAATCCAGAACACCGCGCCTTCGCTCTCCGCCGTATCGAGCCAGAGAAGCGGCAGTTGCGGAAAGGCGGCGTCGACCGTTTCCCGGCCATTGCCGATCTCGCACAGCAAACCGCCGGGCGTATTTAAATGCTCCCCGGCCCGCGCAAGGATTTGCTTTACAGCGTCCAGCCCGTCTTCCCCGGACGCCAGCGCCATAACCGGCTCGTGCCGATATTCGGGCGGCAGGTTTTCCATGCTTTCCCGCGTGACATAGGGCGGGTTGGCGATAATCAGATCGTATTTTTCACCCTTCACCGGCGCGAACAGATCCCCCTCATATAAGGTGATCTGCCCTTCCACGCCGTTCATTTCGATGTTCTTGCGGGCGACGTCCAGCGCGTCCGCCGATAAATCCACCGCGTCGACTTCCGCCTCCGGATAAACAAGCGCGGCCAGCACGGCAAGACAGCCCGAGCCCGTGCACAAATCCAGAATGCGCGTGACTTTTTCAGGGAAGCCCGGCGGCGTAAAGCCGTCTTCCTGCGTCAGGATTTCCCCGATATAGGAGCGCGGCGCGATCACGCGTTCATCGACATAGAAGGGAATGCCCTGAATATAGGCTTTATTCAGAAGGTAGGGCGCGGGCTTGCGCGTTGTGACGCGCGCCTCGATTATTTCCAGAACTTTCGCGCGCTCGCCCTCCGTCAAACGGCAGTTCCAGAACGGTTCCAACGCGGTCTCGGGCGGCAGATGCAGCGCCTCCATGACGATAAAAACAGCCTCGTCAAACGCGTTGTCCGTGCCATGGCCGTAAAACAGCCCGGCTTCATTGAAACGGCTTACAGCGTAACGGACGTGATCGGCAATTGTAAAAAAGTCTTTCATCATCGCATGTAATACAGATAAGGATTATGGATAGCAACAAGAAAAACATAACGCGCACGGTCCAAGCGTAGCGTTTGTAATGCAGGGAGTATTAATAATGTCATTACAGTCTTACGCCGCAGGGGCGGCGGCTTTTTTAGTGCTATCTGTGATCTTTAGCGACGCTGCGGCGGATCCGGCAGAAGAAAACCATAAGCCCGTAACTGAAATGCAAGTCACTGGTGAACAAGTAAAAATCTATGGCCACTGTCCGAATGCTTTTTGGAGGGCTGTTCGTAACAGCGAAAAAGACCCGCACGATTTACAAAGAGATCTTTACAGGCAAATGGAAATTTTGTTTGACGTCACTGGTGGCCATTATCTGGATTTTCGATATAATTTGTATGGCTACCTGCCGGATGAGCGGCTTGGGGATAGACGTGAGCGGCTTGAGGATAAATTAATAGAGAGCCTGGAAATCATCGCCAAGTTTCGCGAGGCATACAGGCTAGACGCTCGTCTTTCTGACACAACCTTCGCCGAAATTGATCCGGAGTTCGAAATCGCCGCAAGAGGTCTTGATCGGGAAAACATTCCTTCGCAATTTCATTTTATATGGGATATCCGGATAAAAGCTGCTGAGGAATCGCTGAATAATTACAATGAATTTATTCAAGCTGAGCGAAACAACATGAAAGAAGAACCTTTGCCACTACCGGATTATATACAAGCTTCCGTGCTATTAATGGGGGCTTATGCGCCCGCAAGCTCTACTCTTGAAGAGGCAAGGGATAGCTTTAATTCATTCGACACATTATGCGAAGAAGAACGCAATGCTGGAGAAATCACCGGGGCTCTAACCTCTCCCGCCCCCGAATAGCGCGTCGATGTCGTCTTGCGACGCGCCCGTGTTTTCCATTCGCACGGCGGCGTTTTCTACGGCGGGCACTTCTATGCCCAATGCGGATAAGGTCCCGTTCAGCTGGGTTTCCACGGCGCGCAGGTTTTCAATCGCCTTGGTGATGCGCTGGCCCGTCAAATCCTGAAACGTGCAGGCGAGCAGGATATCCTGAACATTGGCGTTGATGCCGTCGAGCCAAGCTTTGCGCGCCTGATCGTCCGTCCAGTCTACATCCTGCTGCAACGCGCCGGCGATATTGTCCGCCGAATCCAGGATCGTATTCGCCGCGTCCTCCGTCGTCTTGATCACGGCGTCGAGCTCCACGCCGGCATTGGCGGGCGTCAGCCCCTCCCCGTGATGCGAGATCGAGCCGAGCGTGCCGAGAATATCGCCAAAGCGCTGGGCGATATTGCCCTCGACCATGTCGACCTGTTGCGACGTAGCGTTGATCTCCGTGGATATTTCATCGAAACGCCGCGCCACGAAGGTCTCAAACGCGCTGATCTGGCCGTGCAGAACGGCCATCAGCTCCTGCGCCTGCTTTTCCATCTCGGGCGTGATTTCAACGGTTCTTGTTTCGTGGGCGTTACCGGACATCTGAAGGTCTCTCTTTGTATTACGAAGATATAGCATAGGGCATTTTTCTTGGTAAGAGATTAATGGACTCCGCCATGCATACGATTTTATGCGGAAATTTACTGCAGACAGCGTGAACCCCGGCGCGGTATAGTTGTTGGAGCTTGGTTGGTACATTCGCCAGACAAAGGAGTCCGAGCCATGATGTCGATTATCAAAGACCTGCCTGACGATATTCTGGGCGTTGAGGCGCGCGGTAAAATTACGGGAGAGGACTACGAGAACACCCTGATCCCTGCGGCGGAGGAAAAACTCGAAACGCATGACAGTCTGAAGATGCTTTTTATTCTCGGCGACATGGACGGCTTTGATTTGAAAGCGATGTGGCAGGACACGCGCTTTGGCCTGCGCCACTGGACGCAGTTTTCGCACATCGCCCTCGTTACCGATAACGAGTGGGTTAAAAACATGACGACGATGTTCACGCCGTTTTTCCCCGGCGAGGTCCGTCTTTTCGAAAGCGGCGAAACCGACATGGCGCGGGAATGGGTCGTGACGGCGCGTTAAAGCGTCTGCGTCAAACGTTCAGCCACCAGTATCCGCCGTTCAAATACATCGCGAAAGACGTCCACAGCGTCGGCGGGATCATGAAATACGCGGCGGGGCGGCAGGATGTCCATGCTTTATAAATAAAAGCGAGCGCAAGGATGTTCAGCGCGGCGATCCAGAGAAATCCGGCCAGCAGCATATGCGCGCCGAAAAACACGAAGCTCCAGCTCCAGTTCAGAGCCATGTAACCGGCGAACAGGAACAGCAGCGTTTTAACGCCCTGCCCGTCCCGGTTGCGCCAGAGCGTCCAGCCCGCCGCGGCGATCAGCGCGTACAAAATCGTCCACATCACCGGGAAGGCGATATTCGGCGGCGAAAGCGGCGGCGGCGTCAGGCCCGCATACCAGCCGTCCACGCCCGGCTGCGTCGCTTGCCCGATCAGAAACGACACGGCCTCAAAAACCAAAATCCAGAGCGCCAGCGACGCGTATTTGTTCAAAGTCATGGGAAGTGATGTAGAACGTGCGCCATCTTTGTGCAGACCTTGGAACATTCCCGGACGCGGGTGGTTGATTTTCATGCAAGAAATTAAAAAAGGAGACGTCCCCATGAAACATGCAGCTTTCGCAACCGCGCTTCTCGCTTTATCCTTCGGCTCCGCCCCCGCAAACGCGCAGGTGAACGGCGCGCCGGAGACGGGCAAAACCGCACAGGTTTCGCTGGAAAACACGGAGGGTCGGAATATCGGCTCGGTCACGCTTGAGAATGGCCCGGCGGGCGTTCTCCTGACGCTTTAGCGCGGGACCTGCCGCCCGGCGAGCACGCCTTTCACATCCATGAAACCGCCGACTGTACGCCGCAGGAAAGTTTCACAAACGCGGGCGGCCATTACGATCCGCACGGCGCGGAGCACGGGTTTCTCGAGAAAGGCGGACCGCATGCGGGCGACATGCCCAATATTTTCGTGCTGCAGAACGGCGAAATAAAAACGGAAGTCTTTAACGCCCGCGTCGCTCTCTCGGATCAAAGCCGTGACGGGCGCGCCCCGCTCTATGACGCCGACGGCTCGGCCCTCGTCATCCATAGCGGCGCGGACGACTACGCAAGCCAGCCCTCAGGCGCGGCCGGCGACCGCATCGCCTGCGCGGAGATCGGTAAGACGAAGTAGAGAAGGCCCTACACGCTTTTGCTCGTTTCGTTTTGAAGGACGCGCGCCACCCACGCGTTGAGCGACAGGCCCGCCGCCTTTGCGCTGATTGTCGCATCGCGGTGCAGATCGGGGTTGACGCGCACCATAAATTTGCCGGAGAAGGGTTTGGAGGGCTCAACGCCCTCTTCTTCGCAAAACGCGAGGTAACAATCAACGGAGTCCCTGAACGCCTGTTCGAGCTCATCGACATGTCTGCCCTGAAACGTGACGACGTCTTTCATGTTGATGACGTCGCCATGAAAGATTTTGAATGCGTCGTCATAAACGACGTGACCGATATAGCCTTTATATTCAAGCATTTCTTACTCCAGATTCTATCAAATACCGGCGCATGGATTTCAGCGCGCCCTTGTCCGTTTCCTTCTGCGGATGCGGCCGGTGAAAAACGGCTGCCCTCCCGTTCAACTTGATCACGATGCGGCTGCCGCTTCTCTCCTCGACCTTCGCGCCCAGAGCGACCAGCAACTTCTCTATATCGCTCCAGGCCACATCCGAACGCACCGGATCATCAAAAATCCTCTCAAGCGTTTTTCTGTGCTTTCCTGATAATGATATCATTTTTTGATACTATTTTGTCAAGGGCCCCTTACAAGAGCATGGGCGCTAATTATCCCCGCCCATCTTCAGCGCGTTGATAAACGCCGACTGCGGGATATCGACATTCCCGTACTGGCGCATTTTGGCCTTGCCCTTTTTCTGTTTCTCGAGCAGCTTGCGTTTTCTTGTCACGTCGCCGCCATAGCATTTGGCCGTCACGTCTTTTCTAAGCGCGCTGATATGCTCGGCCGCGATGATCTTGCCGCCGATCGCCGCCTGCACGGCGATTTTGAACATCTGGCGCGGGATCAGCTCTTTCAGCCGCTCGCACAGCTGCCGCCCGCGCTTTTCGGCCCCGTGCCGCCAGACGATCATGGCGAGCGCGTCGACGCTCTCGCCGTTGACCTTGATCTCCATTTTGACGAGATCACTCTCGCGGTAACCGTAAACCTCGTAATCAAAACTCGCGTAACCCTTTGAAATGCTTTTCAGCTTGTCGTAAAAGTCAAACACGATTTCATTAAGCGGCAGATAATATTCCAGCATCGCCCGGTTGCCCGCGTAAGTGAGATTGATCTGCTCGCCCCTGCGCTCCTGACAGAGCTGCAACAGCCCGCCGAGATATTCGTCCGGCGTCAGGATGGTGGCCTTGATCCACGGCTCCTCGATATGGTCGATCTTGACGACGTCCGGCATGTCGACGGGGTTATACAGCTCGATTTTCTCGCCTTTGGTCATGTAGATGTGATAGACAACGCTCGGCGCAGTCGGGATCAGATCAAGCCCGTACTCGCGCTCGAGCCGCTCCTGAATGATCTCCATATGCAACAGGCCGAGAAAACCGCAGCGGAAGCCAAGGCCCAAAGCCTGCGAATTTTCGGGCTCGTAATGCAGGCTCGCGTCATTGAGCTTGAGGCGCCCCAGCGCGTCTCGCAGGTCTTCGTAATCGCCCGCGTCGACGGGGAACAGCGAACAGAACACCATCGGAACGGATGGCTTAAAGCCGGGCAGGCGCGCGTCGCACTGGCGCTTTTCCTCGGTGATCGTGTCGCCGACCTGCGTTTCCTCAATGTCCTTGATAGAGGCCGTAATAAAGCCCATCTCGCCGGGGCCAAGCGCGTCGATCAAAACGGGCTTGGGCGAGAAAAACCCGACGCGGTCAATATCCCGCACGGCGCGCGTGTTAAGGAACTGAATGCGCTGGCCTTTCTTGATCGTACCCTCCATCACCCGTACCAGCACAACGACGCCGAGATAGGAGTCGTACCAGCTGTCGACGAGCAGGGCCTTGAGTGGGCGGTCGCTTGAGGCTTTTCCCTCACCCACTGCGCTAACGACTTCGCCTGACGGCGAAGTCGAAGCTCCGTTGCCCTCTCCCTTCAGAGAGAGGGAGGGGCCCGGCGACGCATCGCGAAGCCGGGAGGGTGAGGGATGAGGGGGCGGCAATCTCTGCACAATCGCCTCAAGCAAATCCTCAATGCCAATCCCCGTCTTGCCGGAGCAGAGAACCGCGTCGTCGGCGGGCAAACCGATTACATCCTCGATCTCCTGTTTCACCTCGTCCGGCATCGCGGCGGGCAGGTCGATTTTATTAATCACCGGGATGATTTCGTGATCGTTATCGAGCGCCTGATAAACATTGGCAAGCGTCTGCGCCTCAACGCCCTGCGTGGCGTCGACGATCAGCAGAGAGCCCTCGCAGGCGGCCAGAGAACGCGAGACCTCATAGGCGAAATCGACATGCCCCGGCGTGTCCATCAAATTGAGCTGATACTCGATTCCGTCTTTGGCCGTATAAGCCAGACGCACGGTCTGGGCCTTGATCGTAATGCCGCGCTCGCGCTCGATATCCATGGAATCGAGCACCTGCTGTTTCATCTCGCGTTCTTCCAGCCCGCCGCAGACATGGATCAAGCGGTCGGCCAGCGTCGACTTCCCATGGTCGATATGCGCGATAATCGCGAAGTTGCGAATATGTTCCAGTGGTTTTGTCAGTGGTTTGCTCATGGAAAAGAGTTATAACCGGGAAGCCACAAAGATGCGACGGTTTTTATAAGCTGACTTTTGCCAAAGGCACAGGGGACATCAATAAAGGTCCGGAGGATCTATTGTGTCCCCATCGGATTATTTCCTGTGGGGACACGATAGCGCTTGCGCGCTTTATCATGTCCCCTGCGTCTCTACCCCGCCATGCCCCTCAGAACGGCGTGTAAAATCCCGCCGTGTTTGTAATAGTCGAGTTCGTCGAGCGTATCGATGCGGCAGAGCAGAGCCGCCTCCTCTTCCGTGCCGTCTTCGCGGATAATGGTGAGTTTCAGTTCCGCGCGGGGCTTTAAATCGGTAACGCCGGAAACGCTGAATGTTTCCCTGCCCGTGAGGTTCAGGCTCCCGCGCGTCTGCCCTCCCGTAAACTGCAGCGGCAGCACGCCCATGCCGATGAGGTTCGATCTGTGAATGCGCTCGAAGCTCTCGGCGATAACCGCGCGTACGCCCAGCAAACGCGTGCCCTTCGCCGCCCAGTCGCGCGAGGAGCCCGTGCCGTATTCCTTGCCCGCGATGACGATCAGCGGCCTGTTCTCTTTCATATAGGCCATCGCCGCGTCAAAAATCGGCATCGTCTCGCCGCCGGGTAGATACAGCGTCACGCCGCCTTCCGTGCCCGGCGCCATTTCATTGCGGATGCGGATATTCGCGAACGTGCCGCGCATCATGACCTCGTGATTGCCGCGCCGCGCGCCGTAGGAGTTAAATTCGCGGGGCTCGACGCCTTTTCCGATCAGATACGCGCCCGCCGGACTGTCGGTCTTGATCGCTCCCGCAGGTGAAATGTGATCGGTCGTGACGCTGTCGCCCAGCAGCGCCAGACAGCGCGCATCCCGCACATCCTCCGGCGCGTCAAGTTCAAGGCTCATGCCCTCGAAATAAGGCGGGTTTTTCACGTAAGTGGACTCTTCTTCCCACTGATAGGTCTGGCCCGCGCCGCTGTCGATATCGCGCCATTCCTTCGTGCCTTCGAACACATTTGAATACCGCGCGACGAACATTTCCGGCGTGATGCTGCTTGCGATCGTGTCTTTAATCTCATCGCTGCCGGGCCAGATGTCCTTGAGGTAAACGTCATTCCCTTCCGCGTCCTGCCCCAGCGGATCGTTCAGCAAGTCCACCAGCATCGATCCGGCCAGCGCGTAGGCTACGACCAATGGCGGGCTGGCGAGATAATTGGATTTGACGTGCGGGTTAATCCGCCCCTCGAAATTCCTGTTGCCCGAGAGCACGCCGCAGACGTTCAGATCGCGTTCCGTTATAGCTTGCGCGATCTTTTCCGGCAGCGGCCCGGAATTGCCGATGCATGTCGTACATCCGTATCCGACGAGATTAAAGCCGAGCGCGTCGAGATCGTCCTGCAGCCCCGCTTTGGCCAGATAATCCGTGACGACCTGCGAGCCCGGCGCGAGCGATGTCTTCACCCAAGGCTTGACCTTCAGGCCCTTTTTCAGGGCGTTGCGCGCGAGCAGTCCCGCGCCCAGCATCACGGACGGGTTCGACGTGTTCGTGCAACTCGTAATCGCGGCGATCACGACGTCGCCGTGCCGGAGGGCGTAGTTTGCGTCCAAACCATGTCCCTCACCCTCCCGGCTTCGCGATGCTTCGCCGGGGCCCTCCCTCTCCCTTAAGGGAGAGGGCAACGAAGCTTCAACTTCGCCGTAAGGCGAAGACGTTAGCGTAGTGTGTGAGGGACCATGTGAGGGGGTGACTTCCTCCATCCCCGCTTCTTCCGTCAGCACAGCTTTCCGCTGGTCGGAAACGTCCTTCGCGCCATGGCCGAGAACCTCTCTGAAAGCTCCCGCCGCCTCTTTCAGCAACACGCGGTCCTGCGGACGTTTGGGCCCGGCGATACAGGGCTCAACGTCGCCGAGATCAAGCTCCAGCGTATCGGTAAATTCCGGGTCCGGCGTAGCCGCGTCGCACCAGAGCCCCTGCTCTCTCGCATACGCTTCTACAAGTTTCACGCGGGCCTCGTCGCGGCCGGAGAATTTCAAATACCGTATCGTTTCTTCATCGATGGGAAAGTAAGCGCAGGTGCTGCCGAATTCCGGCGACATGTTGCCGAGCGTCGCCCGGTCCGGCAGGGTCATGCTGGCGATCCCGTCGCCGTAAAACTCAACGAACTTGCCGACGACGCCTTTTTCGCGCAGCATCTCCGTCACAGTTAAAACAAGGTCCGTGGCCGTCGCGCCTTCCTTGAGCGCGCCCGTCAGTTTAAAGCCGATCACTTCCGGGATGACCATCGAGACGGGCTGGCCGAGCATGGCGGCTTCCGCCTCGATCCCGCCGACGCCCCAGCCCAGTATCGCAAGGCCGTTGACCATCGTCGTGTGCGAGTCCGTGCCGACGAGCGTATCGGGATAGGCGATGGGATTGCCCGTGTTTTCATCGTCCTCCACCCAGACCGTCTGGCCGAGATACTCCAAATTCACCTGGTGACAGATCCCTGTTCCCGGCGGCACGACGCGGAAATTTTTAAACGCCTGCTGACCCCATTTCAAAAACTGGTAGCGCTCGAAATTGCGCTCAAACTCGCGTTCAACATTGACCTGAAAAGCCATCGGCGTGCCGAACTCATCCACCATCACCGAGTGATCGATCACCAGATCGACCGCGCTTAAAGGATTGATCTTTTCCGGATCGCCGCCAAGCTTCGCAATCGCGTCGCGCATCGCCGCCAGATCTACCACCGCCGGAACGCCGGTAAAGTCCTGCATTAAAACACGCGCGGGCCGGTAGGCGATTTCATGGTTGGAGCGCTTTTCCTTCTGCCAGTCGACAAGCGCCTGAACGTCTTCTTTCGTGACGCTGCGCCCGTCTTCATAGCGCAGGAGATTTTCGAGCAGGATTTTCAGCGTATGCGGCAGGCGCGAGATATCGCCGAGCTTTTGCGCCGCATCGTGCAATGAAAAATAATCGTAAGCCTTGCCTTCGATCGAGAGGGTCTTGCGGGTCTGAAAACTGTCCTGTCCGGTGCGGGTCATGGAGTCGGTCCTGCTCGTTGTTTTGCACAAGAGATTGTAGCGGAATTTGAGAGACGGACAAGGGCGCGCCTTTCTGAAACGCGAAGACGCGAAAACGCAAAGGCTACTGGCAATAAACAAGCGCGCAGCGCAATAAAATTCCTGTTTTTATTGAACCACGGCGATCACAGCGAACACAGCGAAATTTACGCAGGACTGCGGGCTGGCTTGTGATCTACATACTTCTGAACACGAAACAGGTTTGGATCCGGACGAGGCAATGAGGCCCAGGCTGAAATTTCAGGATCGCGTTGCGCACTCGTCTCAAAAGCATGCCTGAGCAAGCTATCATTGCCTTCGTAAATAGAAACAGCATTGCGGATAACGGCTTCAATTTCCCTTACGCGATCCTGCCCAAAATCCTGTTTATTAGAAGACTTTTTATCACAATATTGAACCAAGCGAATCATATTCTCCAGATCGCACTGAGAAAGCTTATAGTCTATCGTTTTATCATCCGCCTTTTTTCTATGCGTTACAGCTATGCAAAACTGCTGCAGATCAGGGTCAAAGAATGCCTTTTTCTCATGAGCCTCGATTGAGCTAATAAACTGCATTGCCGACGCGACAGCAGCGCTGTCAAAACCGTCATGATCGAAAGAAAGCTCTTGCCTCTTCAGGTTTTCAATTTCCCTATTGCAATCTTCTAAATATTCAGCCAACCGGTTTTTTATCTCTTCTGGCGAAAAATGTTCACGACGCGTTTCAGGAAATTTTTCAGCAATTTCGTCCGCCTTTTCCATCAGGTTTCTCACCGGCTCTTCCAATGATTCAATCTGACCGCGACAGAGAAAGCCAACGCTTGTCTTAATGGCAGGCCGCCCCGTATCAGGGGAAATTCCATATATCCTTTCATCCCCCTCAAGGATCCGCAAGGGAGGTCTTGGGAACGCCGGTAGCCCACGAAAACTGCCGTTAAAATCATTGTAAACGATTTGCGCTTCTAAATCCCTCAGCCTTCCAAAAAGTTTTTCCCGATCTATTTCATCGCTCAAGCCGGGGGCTGGAATAAAATTATCTTCAATATCTTGCGCACCGTCGTTAAGAGCTTTGAGCTGAGCTCTTAATTCATCAAAAATGCCGCTTTCGCGATATACGTCCCCCCATATACAGCCCGTAGAAATCAATGTTTCTTCGAGGCCGGGCCCAATATCATACGCAATGTAAATATCAGTGCCTCTCCCCACTCTCTCCTGCGGCCAAGTAGACACAAGGGCTGCAAAAGGCCTTTCAGGCCCGCTCCGCATATAGCCAATTACATTGCATGGCGAATCACCACTTTCACCGGGTAATATAGCCCAAAATTTAAGACCTTCAGTATTCATAAGATTTCTCCATTGCGAAGCGCAAATCTATGTAAAATCTTGCCTCTTGTCAATGTTTAATTTCACGTTAATGTGCCTAAGTGCCGGAATAAAACCATGCGCTCACAAACTATAAAATCACAAAGGCGCGGAGACGCGAAAGGTTGCTTTTGCGCCTTGGCGATACAGCAAACAAATCCATCCTTGGGGCGTCACGGACTAAAAAACAGTAAAATTCCGTCATAACCCTGCCCGGATTTCGCCACAATCGCATGCGAATATAAGAATTAAGGGATACGGTGTCCTTAACCGTTTAACAGAATTTAACCGTACTCCTCCATCGCATAGCCAGCTTTGTTGACAACTTTAAGCAGCCGCTGTCCCCGCCAATCCGGACAGCGGTTTTGCTTTGTGGGCCTGTCTTTACCTTGTATCCCCTCACCCTCCCGTCTCCGCTACGCTTTGCCGGGCCCCTCCCTCTCCCAAGGGAGAGGGTAGCGAGGCTTTGCTTTTCTTACATAAGAAAAGCATTAGCCGAGATTGGGTGAGGGGCAAAGACTTGCCTTCCCTTCTTATTCCCCCTACCCTTTCCCCCATGAAAGAAGACAGACGCATCAATACCCGCCTCGTGCAGGCCGCGCTCGGAAGCGACCGGGAATTCAACTCCATCGCCCCGCCAATTTACCAGGCGGTGAACTACGAATTCGAGCGCTTCGGCGAGAAACCGCCCATCGATTACAGCCGCATCGCCAACCCGACTCGCGCCGAGCTCGAAAAGGCCCTCGCCGATCTTGAAGGGGGCTACGGCGCTGTCGCGACGTCGTCGGGCATGGCCGCGCAGGATCTGCTGTTTCACCTCCTGAAGCCCGGCGACCTGCTGATCGCGCCATTCGATTGTTACGGCGGCACGTACCGTTTGCTTGAAACGCTTCACGAACGCGGCCATTTCAAGGTCCTCTTCGTCGACCAGTCGGACAACGACGCTTTAAAAGAGGCTTTCGAACACAAACCGCGGATGATCTTCACCGAAACGCCGACGAACCCGCTTTTAAGGATCATCGATCTGGAACGCGTTAAAGACCTTTGTAAAAAATCCGGCGCGCTCATGGTTGTCGACAACACGTTCTGCTCGCCCGTGCTGCAAAGACCGATCGATTTCGGCGCGGATATCGTCATTCACTCAACGACCAAATATCTCAACGGCCACAGCGACGTCATCGGCGGCGCGCTGGTCACAACAACGCAGGAACAGCAGGACGAGCTTCTCTGGTGGACGAATACGATTGGATATACGCCTTCGGCCTTTGACTGTTTTCTTACATTGCGCGGCATGAGAACGCTTGACGTCAGGATGCAACGCGCGCAAGAAAACGCGCAGAAAATCGCGGAATTTCTCAGCGCGCATCCGGGCGTCGAAACGGTTTACTATCCCGGCCTTGAAACGCACCCGGGTTACAAGCTGGCGCAAAAACAGCAAAGCGGCCCCGGCGCGATGGTGAGTTTCGACCTTCGCAAAGATCCGAAAGAATTCTGCAACGCGCTCGACGTGTTTTTCCTCGCCGAATCTCTCGGCGGGATTGAAAGCCTGTGCGACCACCCCGCCACCATGACGCATGAATGCATGAGCCCCGAAAGCCGCGCGAAGGCCGGGATCACGGACAACCTTATCCGCCTGTCCGTGGGCATCGAGGATTGCGGGGACTTGATAGATGATCTGGAGCGGGGGCTGGGTTTATAGGTTTTTAGGAGTGAGGAATGAGGTTTTTAGGCAAAAGGTGAGAGGTTTGCATTAACGCCTGCAAAACGGGACCTAACGCCTTGTACCTAAAAACCTAAAACCTACAAACCCAACATCTCCTGCCTACTCCCCGTGCAACGCCTCGAGCTGGCGCCTGAGCCGCTTCGGAATGTCGTAATGGCATTTATGCTCGATTTCGTCACTGACGCGCTCATATTCCTCATGCGTATCGACGGCCTGTTGTCGGCGCACCTGTTCCTGCAGCATGCGCGCCTGCACGGAGCGGACGAGGCTGTTCACGTATTCGGTCATCTGGTCCTGGTTCTTTTGCAGGTCTTCAAGCCGGTAAGGCCCGACCGCGCCCATCTTGTTGACGCCCTCGCGCAGAGCCTCGCCGATTTCCCGCGCGTATTTATTGGCGATTTCGCGGTCAACGCGCACGTGCTTTTTCTCGTGATTGAGAACGGCGCGGTGGCGGCATGTCCCCGGGATAAACTCCTTGACCACGTAGACAACCGGGTTGAGCTCGATCGTCACCTCGATCTTGTCGTAGTAGATACAGCCGAGTCCCAGCGCGTCCCATTTCCTGATGCCAAGGCCGGTTTTCCACGACACCAGCAAGCGCCCCTCATGCAAGCCGAACGTCGTCGTCGCGTGGTTGCCGTAGGGCGAAATCGTATCGGCCTGGATCTGGTTCAGCTCCTCCAGCGTTTTTGAAAAATCGTAGGCCGTCGGCGCGGTTTTCGGATAAACCTCGATTTGCGGCGCGCGCGGCAATTTGCACTCGACAAGCCCGCTGCCCGCCAGCATCAGATAACCGCTTACCGCTATGACGTCGAGTCCAAACATATTGCCTGCCCACTTTTACAACCTTAAACGCAAAACATTAACAAAAACGCGCGCAGGCTTTATTTTACCATACGGAGATGGTATGTAGCTTTTTTGGCATAAAGGCAAAGGTACGAAAATGGGTTTGATCGGTTCTATCCTGATCCTTGCGATCGATATTTACATGTGGATCATCATTATCGAGGTGGTGATCAGCTGGCTGGTTCTGTTCGGCGTTTTCAATCTCTCGCATCCGAAAGCCAAGCAGATCGTCGCCCTGATCGGCAAGGCCACCGAGCCGATCATGAAACCGATCCGCAAAGTCATTCCGCCGATCTCGGGGCTCGATCTCTCGCCGTTGATCGCGATTTTCGCGCTGATGATCCTGAAACACGCTGTCGCCTACGTGTTCTTCTCGATGGCGTACTGATTTTTACCGGAGTTTTAAGTGAGCGCGCATATCATCGATGGAAAAGCAATTGCGGCGGAATTGCCTTTCATGTACATAAGTTATACAATAGTTATGTACATGAGTTATGAGGCGCCTAAATGGAAACGATCAACGCGTCCGATTTTCAACGCAACATCTTCTCCGTTCTGAAAGCGGTGAAAGAAGGCGGGCAGGTCAGCATCCTGCATCGCGATCTCGGCCGCTTCACAATCACGCCGGAAGTGAATAACAGCAAGGCCATGCCCGGCGCGCTGGCCGGCCGCATCCATGTGCGGCGTGGAGCCTTCGAGGGCTGGTCCGAAGAGGTGGAAGAGGATTTCGGCGTGTGAGGCTTTTGCTGGATACCAATATCCTGATCGGGTTTTTATCCGCGCCGGAGGCTCTGGACCCACGCGCGATGGAGGCGGTATTCGCGGCGGAAGCCGCCTGTTTTTCAATTGTCAGCCTGTGGGAGATCGCCCAGCTTCAAGTCAAAGACCGGATTGAGATGGATACGGAGATCAGCGAGATACGCGACATCGCCGTCAAAAAAGCGGGGCTCGCGCGCATCGATCTCACGGAAGAAACAATCGGCGTTTACCGGCGCCTGCCCCTGTTTAACGATCACAAGGACCCGTTCGATCGTATGCTGGCCGCCACGGCCATCGCGCAGCAATGCGCGTTCCTGACCTCCGACAAAGCGTTTTTGCGTTACGACCTCGAGGTCCTGTGCGTCAAACCGGTGTTTTGAGGGGGACGGTTCGTCCGTTCCAAAGAGAGTTGCCGCTGCGTTTATCTGTGGTTTTCATACGCAGGTTCGTGTTAGAAAGCAGACCTTGTAACGAGCTGAGGGAATTGAAATGAGCGCGCATATCATCGACGGGAAGGCAATCGCGGCGGAATTGCGGGAGGACATTGCGCGGGACGTCGCGGCCATGACGGACAAGCCGGGTCTGGCCGTGATTCTCGTTGGCGACGATCCGGCCAGCCATGTCTATGTCGGCAACAAGGTCAAGGCCTGCCAGCAGGCGGGCATTCAAAGCTTCGAAAAAATCCTGCCCGCGGATGCGGCCTTTGAGGACGTTGCGGGCGTGATCCGCGCGTTCAATCAGGACGCGGCCGTGCACGGCATTTTATTACAGCTCCCCCTGCCCGGCCATCTTGATGAAAACGCGCTGATTAACCTCATCGACCCGGACAAGGACGTGGACGGGTTGACGGTGTTAAACGCCGGGCGGCTGTTTTCCGGTCTGGACGGGCTTGTCCCGTGTACGCCGCAGGGCGCGCTCGCCCTGATTAAAAGCGTAAAGAACGATCTGACCGGACTGAACGCGCTCGTTATCGGACGCTCGCTTTTGTTTGGGAAACCGATGGCGCAGCTGTTGTTGAACGAGAACTGCACCGTCACAACGGCGCATTCGAAAACGAAAGACCTCGCGAGCCTTTGCCGGAGCGCCGATATCCTCGTCGCCGCCACGGGCCGGGCGCAAATGGTCAAAGGCGAGTGGGTCAAGCCCGGCGCCGCCGTCATAGACGTCGGCATCACCCGCGTCCCGCATCCGGAAATCGAGGGCAAAACGAAACTCGTCGGCGACATCGATTTTGACGGGGCCGTGAACGTCGCGGGCGCGATCACCCCCGTCCCCGGCGGCGTCGGCCCGATGACCATTGCTTTTTTATTGAAAAACACGGTGAAGGCGGCTAAAAGATAATTTTTAGACATAAAACAGGAAAATTAAATGACCGAAAAAATCAAAATAGCAGTCGCCGGAGCCGCGCATATTCACTGGCCGGATTTCGAGCGCGTTTTGCTGGAGCGTTGCGATGACGTCGAGGTCACGGCTGTCTATGACCGTGACCCGGTGCGCGCGCAGCGCATCGCGGAAACTTTTGGAGCGCATGCCTGTAGAGAATTCCCTGATTTTGTTAGTAAGATCGAAGACACGCCGAACGTCATAATCGCCCCGCGTTCAAAGGATCATGGCGGCCTTGTGCCTGCGCTCGCTGTCCTTGGAAAAAATGTCTTCATTGAAAAGCCGATCTCGTTGGACGCCGAACATGCCCGTCATTGCGCCAGCCTGCTCTCCAGACCCCGGCATGACGGAACGGAGCGCCTTGTGCATGTCAATCTCTTCCACCGCGACCACAAGCCTTTTCAAAGGCTAAAGGAGATCGTTGAAGGGGGAGAACTTGGCGAAATCATCAGCGCGGAACATACGTGCAGCCACGATGGTCTGGAGCTTGGCTGGTTCGATGGTGAGTATGCGTGGATGAAGAAAAAGCCGGCTCTGGGTGGTTTCGGAGATTTAGGACTGCACAGCGTTGATCTACTGACCTGGATGTTCGGCAAACCTCTGAGCCTCGACGCCAGCACAGGAACCGTTGAAGGTATTAATACAAGCGTACAGGACCATTTCGGCACGGGAAAAATGACTTTTAAAAACGGCGTGGAAGGTTCTTTTTATGCAGGCTGGAAAGCGCCAGACGATCACCTGGTCAGCCTCAGGGTGGAAGGAACGCGAGGGGATGCCATCGCCACGGAGAGACAGCTAATTACGACGATTGATGGCTTTCTACATACTCAAGATTATTACAATACAGAACTCGATTCGGGGAGCGGCCTTAGACGCTTTCTGGACGCCTTGAAGGACCCCACGGTCGAACTCGTCAGTGCGCAGCAGGCCGCAGATTCACTGGATATTATGCTCAGGCTTTACAGAGAAGCGGAAAAGCATAAGCAGCCAAGCCGACGGCCCGTTGCGGGCGGTCCGGGTGGTCGGGACTTAAGTGGTCCCGCGCTATAAACAAACCGCTCATTGCGCCGGATGACAAGCCTTATACTTCCGGCAAGCCGGACCGTATCTCAGCAGCAGGTAAGCCAGCACAGCCGAACAGACCGATCCCATCAGGACGCCCATCCGTACGGACGCCTGCATCTCCACGCCTTCAAACGCCAGACCGCCGATAAAGAGCGACATGGTAAAGCCGATCCCGCAGAGGAGCGACACCGCGTAGAGCTGCGTCCAGTTCGCGTCCTTTGGCTTGGGCGATAAGCCCGAAACAATCGTCAGCCACATGATGCCGAAAATGCCGATCTGCTTGCCGACAAACAGGCCTAAGGCAATGCCAAGCGTCACCGGATCGAGCAAATCCGCAAGCGTCATCCCGTAAAACGGCACGCCGGCGTTTGCAAAAGCGAAGACGGGCAGCACTCCGAACGCGACCCACGGGTGCAACGAATGCTCCAGATAACCGCAGGGCGAATGCTCCGGGTTTTTCTTGCTGCGCACGGGAATGAACAGCGCCGTGATCACGCCCGCGAGCGTAGCGTGAATGCCGGATTCCAGAACCGCGACCCACATTATAATCCCGGTCAGGATATAGGGCGCGACGTTCGAGACGTTCTTCCGGTTCAGCACAAACAACAGCGCAAGCGCGGCGGCGGCGAATTCCAGCGGTATGAACTCGATATCCGCAGTGTAGAACAGCGCGATAATCACAATCGCGCCGATATCGTCAATAATCGCAATCGCGGTCAGAAGGATTTTCAAACTTACCGGCGCGCGGCTGCCGACCAGCGCCAGAACGCCAAGCGCAAAGGCGATGTCCGTCGCCGCCGGAATTGCCCAGCCGTCAAGATTTTCCGGCATGTCCTTGTTGATATACCAGTAAATCGCCGCCGGAACCGCCATGCCGCCAATGGCCGCGAGAGCCGGAAGCAGAGCCTTGTCACGCGTCGAGAGACCGCCCTCGACCAGTTCGCGCTTGATCTCAAGGCCGACAAGAAAGAAGAACACGGCCATCAGGCCGTCATTGATCCAGAGCAGGAGCGATTTTTGAATCTCCAGATCAAAATCCGTTTCCACTCCGGAAAAGCCGATGCTGAAATTAATGCCGTTCAGGATATGATAGTAAAAGCCGTGCAAGGGCGAGTTCGCGACAATCAGGGCCGCCATGGCCGCAATCACAAGGATGATGCCGCCGGCCGCCTCCAGCCGGAAGAACTCCCGCGTCCGCGCGATCAGGCCGGCCGATCTTCGCGCCGTCACATCGGCGGCGTCCATGACAATTCCGGCCGCTTTTTCCGCAGTCTCCTCAAACGCTTCTTCCGTTTTCGCTGCGGAATCCGCGGTTTTACCCGCCGCCTTTCGGGTCTTGTCCCTGATTTTCTTTCCGGCCTGTCTGATAAATTCGTCCATAGGCATCCTGAAAACAATTTATTCAAAGTTTGGCAAAGAGTTTAACCATAGACTATAGTCCGCACAACCCGAATTGGAATAACGCATGCCCTCCTCAAAGAACACTTTCCACGCCATCCTCATTTCCTGCATCGGCTGGACCGGCTTTGCGGTCTCGGACGCCTGCGTCAAATTTCTTGCGCGCAGCTATTCGGTGGAATTTTTGCTGTTCGTTTACGCCGTCTTTCTATTAGCAACGCTCGGCTTGTATATGGCGTTTACGAAAGGCGCAAAAAGCTTCAGGACGCCAAAACTGAAATGGCTGGCGATACGCGGCCTGTTTGTCACGTTAACCGCCGTGATGATGGTTTCCGCGCTCGGGCGCGACATCCCCCTGCCGGATTTCTACGGCATTGTCTTTACAACGCCTTTTTTCATCCTCGCGTTTTCAAAACTGTTTTTGAAAGAGCATGTCGGCTGGCACAGGACCATCGCAGCAATCATCGGCTTTTCCGGGGTTCTGATGATCACAGGCGCCAGCTTCAGCGCATTCCACCCCGGTCATCCCTTTGCGCTCGCCGGCGCCGTCGTCGTCGCGATTAACGCCATGATCGCGCGCAAGATCGGCGGGCAGGAATTCTGGCCGCTCTACCTGTTTTTCCCCGCCATCACGACATTTGCTTACAGCGCCTTTCCGGCGTTATCGGACTGGACGATGCCCGCGCCCGGCGATCTGCCTTTGCTGGCTCTGTATGTTCTGGCGGTTTCATCGGCCCAGATCGCGTTCGTCTACGCCTTTGCGAAAACGCCGCTCGCTGCCGTCATCGCGCCTTTTCAGTACATGCAGATGCTCTGGGGCATACTGTTCAGCATCGTTATCTTCAGCGAAATGCCGCCGACGTCGACGTTTCTCGGCGCAGCCGTCATCATCGGCGCCGGGCTCTACGTTATCCGCAGGGAATATATGCTGGCGAAACAAGTTCGAGTTACGAGTTACGATCCCCCTCCCAACCCTCCCCCGCAAGCGGGGGAAGGCAATGACGATTCGCTTCGCCAGAAGCGTTAGTGGAGTGGGAGGGGGCAACTCACTACTTACAACTCGCAACTATTTCACGCGCGGCCCGCTCCAGCGTATCGCCTCTTTAGATGGGTAAAATAACTTTTTATCCTCGCTGCGCTTGTAAACGTAAATGACAGCCCGACCGCCCAGATCGCCCCAAGCAGGCCCATCGCGTTCAACACGAGCGGCGCGTTCTCCGTTTCAAAGATGATCACATAGGCCAGCCCGAACATCTGCGCCGCCCAGGTCAAAGCCATCAGATATCCGAACGTCGGGCGCATGCGCCGGACATACGGATCATTTGACGCCGCCTCGGCCCGGATTGTTTCATTGATTTCAGAGAGGATTGCGGCGTTTTCCTGTGATTCCAGTTCAGCGATTTTTTCCAGATGCCGGTGCGCCGCCTGCATCTGATCCGGATTTATCCCGCCATTTTCCAATGTTTTATACACATCTTTCAACGCTTTTTCCGCAGACTTTGTCACAGGGTTATCCACAGTCCCGAGCGTTTCCGCGAGAACGCGCACGAGCACGGGAATGCCGATTTTGGCGAGTATGGTTGAGAGCATGGGATATCCTTTCGGGAGCTGATTAGCTTCTTGGCTGATTAGAAGCAACCAATCAGCTAATGAGCCAATCAGCCAATCAGCCGATAAAATATATGCCGTCCGATCACGGCCACGGGCTTTTCATTTTTCGCCCAGTACGGCGAAATTCCTGCGGCGTGGTAATGCGTCGCGCCGCTGGTCGGATCGCTCAGGGCGCCGCAAAGCGCGCGCCGGGCTATTCTCAAGGCGGTGGCGAAATACAAATCGTCCTCGCCGACGTCGATGAGTTTGCGGAAATTCGGATCGGACCGGTTCCAGCAGGAAAACTGGTAAGGCTTCTGGCATATCTGAATGGGCGTATTGCCCCACCACATTCCGCCTTTGGCTTCACTGATTTTGTGGCGGTTGAGGATAACAGCGGCCACGGCCTGCATGCCCACGCTGCCCTCGCCGCGCGCCTCGCCCCAGATCGTCCGGGCGAGCGTGTCAATCTCCAGTTCGCGGTAATAGGCGTGCGCCTCGCCGTCAGCGGCGCTTTTCCGTACGGGAACGAGTTTAGGTCTGTGCATGGCTGGTTTCCTTTTTTGCTGTTAGGCCGCATCCCCTCACCCGATCCTCGCGCATCGCTTGGATCACCCTCTCCCCAGGGAGAGGGCAACGCAGCTCCGCTTTTCCCCTGAGAGAAAAGCGTTAGCGCAGCGGGTGAGAGGCGCGGAATGAAAAATCAATGATCTCTCGAAAGCCCCTCTGCTTTCAGCGCGGTCGCGTCGAGCTTGGATTCGATCCGCAGCAGATGCGCGACAAGCCGGGCTTCCAGTTCTTTCAGGTCGCCGTTGGACGCGTAGGTCTTGGCGACTTCAAGCTTGTAGGCGGCGATAGCCTCGCGGATCTGGCTGTTGCGCGTTTCCAGCATTTCCCGCAGGATACGGAAGGACTCGTCGGAGTCTTTCCGCGTCCGCCAGATAAACGCCAGCAACCCGGCAAGCGCGGGCAGTTCCACCGCCGTAATCCACCAGATCAGATTATCCGGAATAATGGTCATTTTACACCTCTGTGTGTGTTCTTTTAGGTTCTGCGTCACCCCGGAAGCGCGAAGCGATATCCGGGGCTTATGCCGTTTATTGTGATTTGCGTAAATAATGAGCCATTTTTTGCGCCCTGATATTTGCCTGAAACAGTGATTCTGGATAAGAAAAGCACAAAATTGTCATGCCCGCGAATGCGGGCATCCGGCAACAGAAAAGTGTACAGGCAACGCCTTCACACTTTTCCAGACCCCCGCCGTTTAAGCGCACTGAAGTGCGCCGCGGGGGTGACGGACTGTGTGTTTCATTCTTATCAAGGACGACTATAATTTTTAAACTACAGAGGGCGCAGAGTTTTTTTCAAGAGCTTGTATTCTTCGCGTTCGAACTGCTTGATGAAGGCCTGGTCTATGGAAGTAGCCATGATGCTAATCTCCTTAAAGCGTTAAGATTGTTTGGAAAAGCGCTTCAGATCGCGGGTTGTCGGCCTG
>CAZCIB010000003.1:27912-83677 GCA_964498755.1 uncultured Pseudobdellovibrionaceae bacterium
CTTAAAGCGTTAAGATTGTTTGGAAAAGCGCTTCAGATCGCGGGTTGTCGGCCTGTCTGTCGGATTGAGACGCGGCCCTCATCTGAAAAAAACGGCGTCCGGGCGGCGCGTGATTGATACGCGCGCCGTTCTCCGGAACGCCGGCAAAGTTCTCGTACAGACGGAAGGGAGAAGTTCAACGCCAAAACACCCTCTCCCTTCAGTGAGAGGGACGAGGCTTAAGCCGCGAAGCGGATTTAGCCGCAGTGGTGAGGGACAATCTGTGTTGATCCCTCACCCACTCCGCTAACGCTTTTTCTTCGAAAAAACGAAGCTGCTTTTCCCTCTCCCTGAAGGGAGAGGGAAAGCGGGACGCACGTCTGGCGTTGATAAGTTTAAACTAAAGGATTTTATTCCTATCTGTCAAGCGTTTTTTCATTTTTTTCACACAAGCGCTAAAAATTTTGCTACTTTCAATAAAAAAAAACAGTGTGAGGTTCCTTGATCAGGTCGTTTATAAACTTCATCAAAGGGCGCGTTATCAACGATGAAAGCGCTGAAACGCGCCGGAATTATGTCCGCCGCCAGCACGACCGCTGCGTGTGTTTCGTCAACGGCCAGATATTTCCGGTGCTGGACTGGAGCCCGGGCGGCACGCTTTTGAACGGCGATGAACGCACGTTCCGGGTTGGCGATGAAGTGAATGTCGAAATGAAATTCCGCGTCGGCGAAGACGTGGTCGAACTCGCGCACCGGGGGCGCATCGTGCGCAAGGCCCGCGAGAAAGTCGCCCTGCAGTTCGCGCCCTTGAACGAATCCATCCTCCGCGGCTTCCAGCGCGTCATCGACGACTACGCCGCAAGTGAATTTGCGGGATCGCAGGTGGTTTAAAAAGGCAATTTTCCCTCTCCCTACAGGGAGAGGGCAACGGCGCTTAGCTTTTCTTGTAAAGAAAAGCGATAGCAAAGTGGGTGAGGGATAATTCCTGTGAACCTGTCCCTCACCACTGCGGTTAACGTTTTCTGAAGAAAACGAAACCTCGTTTCTCTCCCTAAAAGGAGAGGTTTTCAGAGCAATTTACTTCCCGCCATAGAGCTGCCGGAACCCTTCGGTGACTTTTGCGACGGTAGCCGGGTCCTTGTTGCGCCAGTACTTCGGGTCGCGCATCATTTCCTGCAATTCGGCCTCGCCCGCCGGAACGGACGCCTCGCTCTTGCCGCTCATTCCGGGGCTTTGCGTTTTCATCATGCGGTAGAGCGCAAGCACGCCCTCATAGGTTCTCGAGAGGTTTTCCAGCACGTCGTCAGGCAGATTCTTTTTGCCGAACGCGAGCAGCTGTTTGGAAACCTGGCGCCACTTCTCCTGCCCGCCGAAATGCTCGATCAGGCGTTCGACTTCGCGGTCGGCCTTGAAATCCGCGGCCAGATCGACGATCAAAGGCGCCATTTTTTCGGCGGCGAGGTCATAGACTTCCTGCACCTGCTCGGGCGTAAGGCCTTTCGCGTGCAGGCGGGCGTTGACTTCCGGGTCCGGCGTGAACAGGCCGTGACTGACATTCACGTCGTATTGATCCGGCGTTTCCGGCAGGCCGAGATGACGCAGGAGGTTCAGTTTCGCGTCCTCGTCTTTCGGCTGCGGCAGGCTGCCCGAGAGTTTTTTCTCCAGCGCAAGATATGAGCTGATGAGCGCGTCGAGGCGGATCTCGCCCGTCTCCGGGTCCTTGAATTTCTCCGGTAGCTGCGCAACCGGAATTTCAGGCTGCGTTTTATTTTGCATGTTCTTTTGTATGCTTGTTTCGGTGGTCATGGTTTAGGCTCCTTTTTTGGTTTGGGAAAGGGTTCATATTTCGCCTCTCCCTTCAGGGAGAGGCAACGAGGCTTAGGGCGCGCCAGCGGCCTTAGCCGCAGTGGTGAGGGACAGTACGGATTTATCCCTCACCCACTCCGCTAACGCTCCTTCGGAGCGAAGCTGCGTTGCTCTCTCCCTGAAGGGAGAGGGACAAATCACCCGTTCCGGCCTCTATCAATAAGGCGGAGGATGGCGGCGACGAGGGCGCGTTGGCCTTCGGCGTAGCGCAGCTGGCTTTCATTGCTGTCCGGGCCGTAGGCGCGCTGAAAGGTCATAACCTGCAAATGCGCGAGGACCTTCTGTCCGTCATCGCTTGTGAACAGGCGGGCGAAAGATTTCTCAATATCGCGCTGCTCCATTTTGTTGAGCGCGTCGGGGCTGTAGGCAATGCCGCGCTCAACAGGGGTCAGAGGGTGTTTTTGTTTGAGGAACATGATTTTTTCTCCTTTGTTACTCACTCTTATCCGTGTCACTCCCGCGAAGGCGGGAGCCTAAAGTCACAGGATTTTGGATCCCCGCCGCAGTTCACCCCGGACTTGATCCGGGGCGGGGATGACAGGCTCAGGGCTTGCATCAACCGCAATCTCGTTGCGGATCAGATCGCTCGGCACGCCCATGGCGTGGCCCAGAAATCTTGCGGCCTGCGCGAAATTGACGGCCTCGCTCGCCCCGCCGCCCATGGCCGACACGGCGGATATCCAGTTGATCGTGTTCTGGACGTTGCGCTGGCCTTGCGCGCGGGCGAGCGGCGAGCGGTAATCGAGCGCGACGTAGCGCCCGTCGACGTTCACGTCAGGCACCTCGCCGCGCCGCCTCAAAATGCCGAAGGCGCGCTGCACCAGCGGCGTCAGAAGCTCCGCCTGTAAACGCCCATACGTCGCCCCCAGCAGCAACGCCATTTCCGCGCTGCGCTCCAGCACTTCCGTCGCCGTCATATTTGCCGCGCCAACGGGGCCGAGCTTGTCGGTCAGGAGCGCATGACGAATCCGGCCTCTTAAATCCTCCAGAACAATTTGAGAAATATCAAAACGTCCCGGCATTTCGAGCGGCGTCAAACCTTTCGAGCCTACGGCCTTCGGGATGATCGTCCCTGGCACAAGCCGCAGATTGGTCGGATTCAACACGCCGTCGTCGTCGGCCTGCCAGATCCCGGTCACGGCGATCGAGGCGTTTTTGAGGATCAGCTCGACGATCTTGTTGACGGTCTTGATATCCGGCAAGGCCTTGATTACCGGCGAGCGCCCGTAAATCTCGCCCGGCGTTTTCACCCAGCGAAAATTGACGACGGGCGAGGACGGAAGCCGCATCGATTCCAGCAGGTGCGGGCTCACGCCGTTCTCCATCAGGAGCGCGGTATAATGAAACACCAGCCCGCTCGGCAACACGCTCTCCAGTATTTTAAAACGCGCCTGCGGGTCGCGCGCGCCTTCCTCGATGACGCGCGGCGGCAGCTCCGTTTCCGGGTAGCGCGCCTCGATTTGCGCTTGCGTCAGCTCGATCATCCGGTATGTGCCGTCAAGCTGGCCGCTTTCGCCCTCTTCCAGCGCAACGTCGCTTAAGGGAACAGCCGAGAACTTGAACGCGGAAAAACCGCCGGGTTCGGCTTCCTCGAAAAACAGGCAGGCCGTCCCGCCGACGACGAGATCGAGAAAGCTCTGATGGATTTCAACGGAAAAGTTCGAGCGGTCGAAATGGTCCTGGATCGTCCGCGCGGCTTTTTCCAGCGCGGGCGCGAGCGACTCAGCTTCTTCCGGCGAGAGGTCCGGGCCGGGCTTGAGCCCGAACCACTGCGACCACGGCGGAACCAAGTTGCCGAGCAGGCTCGCGGCCAGTTGATCGACGGCGTCCAAGGCCGTGCCGTCATAAAGCCTGTCGGTGCGCGGCTCCCCGGCCTCGAGAGTCTGCGTGAACCCGGCGCGTTGCGGCAGCGCGTATTCATAGGCGTCCTGCCAAAGCTTTTCCCAGCCCCGGCGGCGACCGCGCGCGCTCATAGCGCTGTAATATTACATGCGGCGGCGGGCCGTTCGGATTGAATTCGGAATTCATGATTATTCTCCCAGCAAGGTTTTGCGCGCGGACGCGTCGTTGTTCGCCTGCCCCAGAAGCCCGCGAAAGCAGGTAAGCACGGTGCCGAAGCGGCTGCGCTCGCGTTTCAGAAGGCTTTTGGCGCGCGTCTCGGACGCGGCCTCATCCGGCGTTTTAGCGCTAGCGCCGTCCGAAGAGGCCTGCGGGTCCGGCGCCGGGGAGGAGGGTTTGGCTGGCGCCGGACTCGCCGCAGGCTGGGGGGCGGGAACGTAGACAATCTGAGGCTGTGGGATACTGGGCGCCTTCGGGCGCGAGCTTATGCTTCCCATGAGAGGTCTCCTTTTTCTGGGTTTCGTGAAGAGTGAACAAATGCCGGTAGAGCTGCCACGGCGTCAGGACAAACCGCGCATGCAGTCCGATGACGCGTTTGACCGCCTCGACGCAGGTAAACGCCATCCAGGGCGCGGGCCTGTTCGTCTGGAAGCGGCAAGGCGCCTCTATGACAGTCAAGCCGCGCGCGCGCAGCCATCCCGGCAGATCGAATTCCGGCGCGATATGGTGGTAAACGGCGATATCCGTCTTGTGGGCGAGCGGATCGAACGAGAGCCATCTTTGCCCGTCATTGAGAACAACAAAGCAATGCCGGAAGCCGGGCTTTAAAAACAGGCGCAAGTAAGGCAGATCCGTCTCGCCGGTGAAGGCGACATAAACCGAATTTCCGAATTTCCGATCATCCGAATCTCCGGTCATACGCCCGCCCTCTCGACAATCCCCTTCGCGCTCAGCGCGTCCTCGATGCGGTCCATGGCCTCGTCCCAGATTTGCGCGGCGCGGGCTTCTTTAAGGCGGCGCGGATCGGGCGGCAGATGCCTGATCCCGTAATGCCGCAGAACAAGCAGATGATCGCGCACGAGGCGGCGGTTGCGGTAGAGGCGGTCCACGACCCGATAGATATCGGCAGGCTCGCACGGGCGCGGCGACAGGCTCTGTCCGGCGACAATACGCGCGCCGTCGTCCCGGGCCTTCTGGGCGGCGATGAACCAGAACCAGGCCTCTTCAGCGGATTCAAAAGGCGCCGTGTCCAGATCGGGCGAAAGTTTCAACGAATACTGCTCTCTCGGCATCGCGGCGCGCCCTCCTTCTTGCGTGTTTTTGTGAGAACAAGCGAACGCATTTGTTCACTTTATGTTCTAATTTATGCTAGAGTTGCGAGAACATGTCAAGAACAAAATATGATTTTTTTCCTATTTTTGTTTTTGAGCCGCAAGACGCAAAAGAAGGTCTTTACACATCCCCGCATTCATATGAATATCATCCTATGGTGACTCACGCGCAGATCTGGAACGGCATTGACCGGCTCGCCGCCGCGCACGGTTATTCGGCATCCGGCCTTGCGAAAAAGGCCGGGCTGGACCCGACCTCTTTCAACAAAAGCAAGCGTCAAAGCCCGGACGGCAAGCCCCGCTGGCCGTCAACGGAGAGCATCGTGAAAATCCTCGCAGTGACAGGCGCAAGCATGAGCGATTATATTGAGCTGATCGAATCCCCCGCAGAAGAAAAAGACAATAGAGGAAAGCCTATGGACACGCCCGCGCAAGCCGCAAAAATCCTGTTCGATACGGAATCGGTCCTGTTCAATCCGGACGAGCCGTTCGTGTTTACCTCCGGCAGATTAAGCCCGGTCTATATTGACTGCCGCCGGTTGATCTCGTTCCCGGAGGCGCGGGGCGCGCTGATGGAATCGGGTGCGAAACTCTTGGCCGAAGAAGTGGGCCTTGAGAACATCGATTACGTCGCGGGCGGGGAAACGGCCGGAATCCCCTACGCCGCCTTTATCGCCGAGCGCCTCGGCAAACCGATGTTATACGTGCGCAAGCAGCCCAAAGGCTTCGGCCGCATGGCCCAGATCGAAGGTCATATCGAGGGAAAGAATCCGAAGGTCATCCTCGTTGAAGATCTGCAGACCGACGGCGGCAGTAAAAAGGTATTCATCGACGCGCTGCGAGAAGCCGGATGCGTGGTCGAGCATTCCTTCGTCGTGTTTCATTACGGCATTTACAACAAGAGCAAGGAAAATATGGACGCGCTCGGCGTTACGCTGCACGCGCTTACGACATGGTGGGACGTGCTGGATTACGCGCGCGAGAATAAACTGTTCGACCCGGCCAAATTGTACGAAGTGGAAGCCTTCCTCAACGACCCCGAAGGCTGGCAGGAGAGGAACAAGAAGGAGGCTTAGTAAAGTTTATATTGAATCGCAAAGACGCAAAGCCGCAAAGTTTATATAGTTTAGCGCGCCGAAGGCGCGAATTTAATAAACCACTAAGCGCACTAAGCTCACCAAGATTATCTGTGCGCAGCCTTTCTTTGCGCCTTAGCGTCTTTGCGATTCAAAAAAGTGCGTAAGTTATTCAAAACGCTTTAAAGGACAAAAAATGACCCACGCGCCACGCCTTGCCTTTTTCGCCTCGGACACGCCGGACGCGCAAAGCGCGCTTGAGCAGCTGCGCGGCATGTACCCGGAGACGCCTGCTGAAGAGGCCGATATTTACGTCGTGCTCGGCGGCGACGGCACGATGCTGGAAACGCTCCACAATACGATCGACGCGAACAAGCCCGTTTACGGCATGAACCGCGGCTCGCTCGGGTTTCTGCTTAATCCCTATCGCGCCGAACACCTTTTAGAGCGCCTGCAAAGCGCGCAGAGCGTCACCATTTACCCGCTGCGCATGACCGCGATTTGCGCGGACGGCGGCGAACATGAAGCGCTGGCCTTCAACGAAGTCTCGCTGTTCCGCGAATCGCGCTTCGCCGCCAAGCTGTCAATCACGGTCGACGATATCGAGCGCATGAGCGAGCTCATCTGCGACGGGCTGATCGTCAGCACGCCCGCAGGCAGCACGGCCTATAACCTCTCCGCGCACGGGCCGATTATTCCCTTGTCGGTCAACGTCATGGCGATGACGCCGATCAGCGCGTTCCGCCCGCGGCGCTGGCGCGGCGCGCTTCTGCCCAGTACGTCGCGCATAGAGTTCAAAACGCTGGAGAGCAAAAAACGTCCGGTGAGCGCTGCGGCGGACTTCATAGAAATCCGGGACGTCGTAGAAGTGCGCATTCACGAATCCCGCCAGGTCTCACGCACGCTTCTTTTTGACCCCGACCACAGCCTCGAAGAACGTATTCTGAAGGAACAGTTTATGGCGTGATCACCCAGTCCCGCTTTTCTGATCATTCAGATACCAGAGCAGCAGACTCGCCGCCGTGCAATGCGGGGTAAAGCGTTCCTTATACGCGGCGGTTTCTACAATCCCCGGACGCGTGTCAGCGTTCAGATATTTACGCAGGCCTTCCTGAATCCCGAGATCGGCGGGCGACCAGACATTCGGCCTGGCAAGAGCGAACATCAAATACATCTGCGCGCTCCACGGCCCGAAGCCTTTCAGGGCGGTAATCTCTTTCGTCACGGCTTCATCATCCATCGCGTCAAACCGGGCCGGGTCAAATGTGCGGCTCTCCATCGACTCGGCCAAACCCGTTAGATAGAGGATTTTCTGTCGGCTGAGGCCCGCGCCGCGCAAGGATTCATTCTCCAGCCCCAGATAACCGGACGGCGCGACCGGATCAAGCAGGGAGCTGAATTTCACCCACAGCGCATTCGCAGCCCTGATCGAAACCTGCTGGCCGAGCACGATCCGCGCGAGACCGGGGAAGCCGGGAGCAAGCCGCGGCCACATATCGCCCTGATAAGCGGGCAGCTTTGAAAACACCGGATCGTTCCGGGTGAGATGATCTATTCCGGCCGCGATCTCCGGCGTTTCGTGCAGATAGGGCAAGACTCAGGGTTCTCCCAGTCGATTATCAGGAGGCCGCCTTCGTTTCTGCGCGTTCATAAGCGCTACGTCCGAAACGATCCGGCTCAGATCAGCCTGCGCTTCGGCTGCCGCGTCATAACCTGGATGGCCTTCAGACCACTCTTTTTCTATTTTGAGAACATAATCCAATATCTCATGAAGAAAATCAGTGAATGTTGCTCTCTTCGATTCGAACATGCTGGCGCAAAGAGAAAAGCCGTCCGTTTGCGGACCTGGCTCTTCTTGTATCTCCTGTATCGCTCTCTCAATAACTTCACCGGGCAAAAGAAAGAGCTTTGAATCAGACTTTGCGATCTTGCTGAGCTCAACCAAAGCGACAAATATCTGACCGCTGAAAATTTCTATGCCATTAAGCTTATGTTCGGCAGTCGGAAAGCTCTCCGTGTTGAACATCTCACGAACAGTGTCTGGACGAATTATCACAACTTCCATAAATGCATCCTCTCCCCAAGCCGGACACAATCATCCCGGCAGATAGAATTTTGAGAAAATTTTAGCCTTGCAAAGGTTATGAAATAAACCTAAACCCGCAAAGCCTCATCCACAAGCGCGGCCTGTTCCTCGTTGTGGCGTTTGAGGGAACCGGTCGCGGTCGAAGCCATTTCGCCCCGCCCGACATAGCGCGCCCGTCCGCATGCGTTGCCGAGTTCCGTTAGCACGTCTTCGAAACGCTGGCCCATATAGGCCCATGCGCCCTGATTGCGCGGCTCTTCCTGGCACCAGACAATTTCGGCGCCGGGATAGCGCTTAATCTCCTCGGCCACGACTTCTTTCGGGAAGGGGAAAAGCTGTTCCAGCCGGATCAGGATGACGTCCTTGATATCTTTTTCGCGGCGCGCCTGAAGCAGGTCGTAATACACCTTGCCGGAACAGAAGACCACGCGCTTCATGTCATTCGGCGCGGCCAGTTCGTCGTAATCGTGATCCCAGAGGACGCGGTGGAAGCTCGATCCTTCGGTCATTTCCGTGAGTTTAGAGACGGCGAGCTTGTGCCGCAGCAAGGACTTCGGCGTCATCAAAACCAGCGGCTTCCTGAAATTCCGGCACATCTGGCGGCGCAGAACATGGAAATAATTGGCCGGGGTCGTGCAGTTGCAGACCTGCCAGTTATCATCGCCCGAGAGCTGCAAAAACCGCTCCAGCCGCGCCGAAGAGTGTTCCGGCCCTTGCCCTTCATAGCCGTGCGGCAGGAGCAGGACAAGCCCGGACATGCGCAGCCATTTTGCCTCGCCCGAAGAAATAAACTGGTCGATAATAACCTGCGCGCCGTTGGCAAAATCGCCGAACTGCGCCTCCCAGATCGTGAGCGTATTCGGGTCTGAAAGCGAATAGCCGTATTCAAAGCCAAGAACCGCCTGCTCGGAAAGCGGGCTGTTATGCACCTCGAACATGTCGGGCGTTTCAACGACATTCTGTAAGGGTCTGTATTTGCCGTGCTGTTCCTGGTCGTAGAGAACGGCGTGACGCTGCGAGAACGTGCCGCGCCCTGAATCCTGCCCCGACAGGCGCACGCGGTAACCGTCGATCTGCAGACTGCCGAAGGCCAGAGCTTCCGCCGTCGACCAGTCGAAATCCTCGCCCGTTTCAAACATTTTCCTGCGGGCGTCCATAAACCGGCCAAGCTTTTTATGCAGGTTAAATCCATCGGGAACGGTGGTCAGAGCCTTGCCGACATGCTGCGCCTCCTCCATCGTGATCCCGGTATCGCCGCGCCGCGGGCCGGCCTGCGGTCTGCTGAACCCTTCCCATTCTCCGCCCAGGAAGTCGAGATCATTGGGCTCGTAGTTATTCGAGGCTTCATAGGCTTTCTCGAGCTCGGCGCGGTAGTCGTCGATAAATTCCTCCGCGTCCCTTTCCGTGACGACTTTTTCCTCGATCAGTTTTCGCGCATACATGGTCCGCGCCGACTCATGTTCTGCAATTTTTTTGTACATCATCGGCTGGGTGAAGGACGGCTCGTCGCCTTCGTTGTGGCCAAAACGGCGGTAGCAATAGAGATCGATCACGACATCCTTGCCGAACTCCTGACGGAATTCGGTGGCAATGCGCGAGACATGCACGACGGCCTCGGGATCGTCGCCATTGACGTGGAAGATCGGCGCAGCGAGCATTTTAGCGACGTCCGTGGGATACGGCCCCGAACGCCCGTATTTCGGCATCGTCGTAAAGCCGATCTGGTTGTTGATGACAATGTGGATCGTCCCGCCGACGCGGTAGCCGGGAAGTTCCGAAATCATCAGCGTTTCCGCGACCAGTCCCTGCCCCGCGAAGGCCGCGTCTCCATGCAGCAATAAAGGCAGGACTTCCGTTCTCTCCCTGTCTTCCCGCAATTGCTGTTTCGCCCGCACCTTGCCGATGACGACGGGGTTCACGGCCTCGAGATGCGAGGGGTTCGCCGTCAGGGACAAATGAATGCAGTTGCCGTCGAAATCCCGGTCGCTCGACGTGCCGAGGTGATATTTCACGTCGCCTGAGCCCTGCACATTTTCCGGGTCATAGGCCAACCCGTGGAATTCAGCGAAAATCGCGCTGAACGGCTTGCCCATGACGTTTGCCAGAACGTTGAGCCTGCCTCTGTGCGCCATGCCCAGAACAATCTCCTTTAAACCGAGTTGCCCGCCGCGCTTCATGATCTGCTCGATCGCAGGGATCAGAGCCTCGCCGCCGTCAATGCCAAAGCGTTTAGTGCCCGGATATTTCTTGTGCAGATAGGTCTCAAATACTTCCGCCGCCGTCAGCCGGTGCAAAATCGCGCGGCGACCGTTAATCGTGAAGTCCGTGTGATTGCGGATATTTTCAATGCGCTTTTGAATCCAGGATTTTTCTTCCGGGTCGGAAAGATGTAAAAACTCGACGCCGATCGTATGACAGTACGTCTCTTTCAGTATCGCGAGAATTTCGCGCAGGCTCGCGTATTCGTAGCCCAGTACGCCGTTCAGAAAAATCGGGCGGTCGTAATCGCTTTCCCGAAAGCCGTAATGCGCCGGATCCAGCTCGGGATGATACTCTTTCTCTTTCAGCTGTAGCGGATCGAGATCGGCGATCAAATGCCCGCGCGCCCGGTAAGCGCGTATCAGCATCAGCGCGCGTACGGCGTCCAGCGCCGCGCGCCTGATTTCTTCCTCAGTTCCGCGCTCCGCTTGTCTGTGCGGCCGCTCGACGACAGGCGAGGTCACAATGGCGTTCGCGTCCTGCATGCCTGAACCTGATCCCCGGAAGCGCCTGTTCTCTTCCGGCGTCCAGCTCGCGCCCGTCATTTCCTTGAGCAATTCGCTCTCATTGTCATTGAGCGCGGAGAAAAAATCCTGCCAGCTTGAATCGACGGAGGACGGGGATTTTAAATAACATGCGTAGAGATGCGCGATGTAATCCGCGTTCGTGCCGGACAACGCCATCACGGCGTCAGTTTTTGTCATGACAATGTTCCCAGACGTTTGTGATAACCTTCGGAAATTTCCTGAATGTCCGCTCTCAAAACCAAAGCCAGATCACGGAGCGCGCTTTCCTCTTTCTCGCTGATATTGACTTCATCGTAAATGGACATCCTATCTTCTCCGACACCCTGAATGCGCGTAAGCGTCCGGTCTACCCACAAGCTTGTCATTGCTTTTACCTTGTTGCCAATATCTTTTTGCTCAAAACGCTCGTTGTATGCGCGCGCGACAGCCAGAGATATTTCGAGGATAACCATTTTCAAGGACATTAGATCCTCCGGAGAAATCTGACTGCTGACCATGTCGACGGCGCGCTGGCACTCGGATGGAAAGTTGTCCGGATTTTTCTGCCAGTCTTCCCAACGCTTTTCATTTTCAAGCGTTTTCTCTGCCAGTTCCTGAACAAAAGAACTCTCGCAAACATCACCGGCGATCACCTCAATCATGTGCTTGAGCGTGTCCATTTCCTTTTTAATGGAATGAACGCCGCCATGCATATCGGCGTAGCTCATCCAGACCCCGGCGCGGTAAAGAACGGACGACAGAAACACCTGATCCGTTTCATTATATTTTTCGAGCGAGGCGTAGATTTTTTTAACCATGCCCGCTTAATCCTCAACCTTCAAAACACTTGAAAGCCTGTCAATCTCGACCTTTTCCGCCGGGCTGATATTAGCGAGGTGCGACTGCTCGCGTCCGGCGTCCGGCTTTACTTTCTTGACGATCTTACCGATCAAGGCGGAAACGCCCGTCTCTTCGTCTTCCGGATTGAAATCATCAAACTCGTCCGCCGCTTTGGCGACGCTCGCCGCAATTTTCAGCATGGCCACGCGAAAGTTTTTAGCCTTGGTTTTGCCAAGTTTCTGAATGATGATCGCGCGCGCTTTTTCCGCATCGTCATGCACGTCAAATATCTTGTTTTGCCAGACCGGCCATTTATTTTTTTGCGCCAGCGTTCCGGCCACAACTTCACGCGTAAAAGGCGTTCCTTTCTCGGGCCCAGCCAGTTCATTCAAAGTGTTTTCCAGAGCTTCCTGTTCCTGCTCGTCGTCATGCCCGCCTTCTTCATCGTCCGCATCGCTGATCATGCAGCCAATCCGGTAGGGCAGAGAAATCAGAAGCTCCCTTTCTTCTTCTGAAAATTTATCAAGGTTGCTCATTTCAATCTCCCCCTTAAAATTATGTCAAAATATCTTTCAGGCGTTTCAGCGCAGCGCGCTCGGGCAAACTGATATTCGGCGCGTAGAGTATGTCGTTCTTACGGTCTTCAAAAAGGCCGCTTATTTTGTCCATCAACAGTTCAAGCGAAAAACCGGAAGGCCTTTCCCGGAAAATATTGGCCACGGCATAGGCAATATCAAACAGGGTTTCCTGGAATGAACTCAACTCCCTTGACGACAGCTTGTCCGAGAGGAAATCGCAGGCCTGTTTGCATTCTTCGGGCACATTGTCGAGACCGGTTTGCCAGCATTGCCACTCCGCCTGCCTGCCGACGGTTTCCTCCATAAGACTCTGGACAAACTGCGACTTGCACATGTCTTGCGCAAACGAGGTGATCATCGTCTCGATGGCTTGTATTTCAGCTTGCTCGGCGCTTTCGCCGCCGTCCAGATCGCACTGGCTGATCCAGTAACCGACGCGGCACGGCAGGGGAATGAGAATGTTTTTCTCATCTTCCGACAACGCGGAAAAAGGGAAACCTTCGTCTTCTTCAAGCTGGGGATTCGTCATGCCTTTCCTTCCGCGTCAACACGAAGAGATATTACATCTCTTTATGTTATCCGAAAAGGCCTGACGGAAGAAAATTACGCGGCCATCGCTTCCTGTACGGCATTGGCGAGATTCGCCGGGCTGTCTGAGACGAAAAAACCGGCCTCACGCATCGCCTGCGTTTTCGATTCAGCCGTGCCCTGCCCGCCGGAAATAATCGCCCCGGCATGGCCCATGCGCTTGCCCGGCGGCGCGGTGACGCCCGCGATAAAGCCCGCGATCGGCTTCCTGGCGCTTGCGTTTTTATAGAACTCCGCGGCCTCTTCCTCGGCCGTGCCGCCGATTTCCCCGATCATCAGGATCGCTTCGGTCTCGTCGTCCTTTAAAAACATATCGATGCAGTCGATAAAATTGGTGCCGTTGACGGGATCGCCGCCAATGCCGATGCAGGTGCTCTGTCCCAGCCCCGCGTTCGTCGTCTGCGCGACGGCTTCGTATGTCAGCGTCCCTGAGCGCGAGACGATGCCGACCTTGCCGCGCTTGTGCACGTGGCCCGGCATAATGCCGATCTTGCAGGCTTCCGGCGTAATCACGCCCGGGCAGTTCGGCCCGATCAGGCGCGAATTCCCGCCCTGCATTGTGCGTTTCACACGGACCATGTCCAGCGCGGGAATGCCCTCGGTGATGCAGACGATGAGTTCAATGCCAGCATCATAAGCCTCTAAAATCGCGTCCGCGGCGAATGGCGGCGGCACGTATATCACAGAGGCCGTGCAGCCGGTTTCATCGCGCGCGTCCTTGACCGTGTCGAATACGGGCAGGTCCAGATGCTTTTGCCCGCCCTTGCCCGGCGTCACGCCGCCGACCATCTGCGTGCCGTAAGCAATCGCCTGCTCGGTATGAAACGTGCCGTGCGAGCCGGTAATGCCCTGACAGATAACCTTTGTGTCTTTATCAACGAGTACGGCCATGGTGTTTTTTAGTCTCCTTTTCTTTAGAGGCCTCCGCTTAGCGGAGCAGGTTCCTTATTCCGCGCTTTTAATCTCTTCCGGACTCCCAAAACGACACGCCTTCCCGCGCAATCTCGCTTAAAAGGGACGGCTTGTCCAGCCGTTTCGCGTCGACGACGTCCACCCGGAAGACAATTGGCAGGTCATCGATACGCCCCGTCAGATCGAGATAATCCCGGAACGTGAAATCCGGCCCTCCGTAGACGGCAAGATCTATATCGGATGCCGGGTGAAAATCCCCCCTCGCCCGCGACCCGAAGAGCGTCGCCCGTTCAAGTCGCGGCTGGGCGGCCAGCGCGCCCCTCAACCCGGCGATGATATCTTCGGACAGCCCGTAGCTTAGAGTCAATCGTCAAGCCTCCTCAAGACCCATGCGCGCAGCGAAATCCCGAAACGCCGGTAAAGCCTCCGCGCGGATCGCGTTAAACACTTCCTCCGCCGTTGCTTCGTTATAAGTGTGAGACGTAAGATTGCGGCAACGATGCAGCGCCGACCACAAGTTTCCGTCCGTTATCAAGCCGTTTTCGAGAGCCGCCTTAAGCGCGTCCTTTGCGTTACCGACCATGACGTCCTTTCCGGCAAGCCAGAGCTTCATGGTCTTCCACGCCAGTTCGTACGTGAATTCAAATCTCTGGATAATGCCGTCTCTGTGCAGCTCATCCTCAGCGATGGCAAGCCCCTGCTCAAGAGAGGCGAGCGCTTTTTTAAAGTCGGACAGTCTTTGCTTCAGTCGATCGTCGCTCATCGCCGTCAGGCCAGTATTTCCCGGTAATTCTTACAAGACCTTAACGAAAAAACGCGAAGGGTAAAAGGCTTATTCTTTCTTTTCTTCCTGCGCGCGCCAGGGAAAGCGGCCATGGATTTCGATCTCGAGAGAATAGCTCAGGAACGTCCTCATCAATACAATCACGCCGAGGATTAAAACGTTCTCCATCGTCGGCGCGACGAGCACCGTCCCGATGATATCGGCGGCGACAAGGAACTCCAGCCCCAGCAATATGCCGCGCGCGACATGCAGCCGGAACGCCGAGAACGCTTCCGTCAGGCTTTGGCCCCGCTTGCACTGGCGCAGAAAATACGCGCTCGCCACGAGGCTGCCGATCAAAATGACGGCGACGCCCATCACTTCCATCAACAGCGAGGAATAGTGCAGAAAATGCCCGATCGCGGGCGGATGCGCAAATCCGCTTATGGTCGTTGTTTCAGCGCTCATGAAAACGCCAACAAGCGGGATGAAAATTTGATCCTGAATAAGTTGCCCCGGCGCATTCAGGATCAGGCGGGAGCGTCTACTTTAAAACCGCTCCTTTTTCTCCTCTTCTCTGCAGTTTAAATCCCTCACGCCGCCATGCTGGCCTTTTCGGTGGCCTCGACGACTTTCCGCGCCGCGTCGCCGAGATCGTCCGCCGGTATGATGTCAAGGCTGGAGCCCGCGAGAATCTTCTTGCCCTTCTCGACGTTCGTGCCTTCGAGCCGCACGACCAGCGGCACGGAGAGCTCGACCTGCTTGGCCGCCGCGATAATGCCGTTGGCGATGACGTCGCACTTCATGATCCCGCCGAAAATGTTGACGAGCACGCCCTTGACGTTTTTGTCGGAGAGAATGATCTTGAATGCCGCCGTGACTTTCTCCTCGTCCGCGCCGCCGCCCACATCCAGAAAGTTCGCGGGCGCGCCGCCATGCAGCTTGATGATGTCCATCGTCGCCATGGCGAGCCCCGCCCCGTTCACCATACAGCCGATATTCCCGTCGAGTGCGACATAGGACAGGCCGTAATTATGGGCGACCGTTTCCTTTTCGTCTTCCTCGTCCTCGTCGCGCATCGCCGCAACGTCTTTTTGCCGGAACAGGCCGTTATCGTCGAAGTTCATTTTCGCATCCAGCGCCATCACGTCGCCGCCCTTCGTCACGACCAGCGGGTTGATCTCGACCATCGCGGCGTCAAGCTCCGTAAACGCCTTGTACATGCCGAGCATGAATTTAACGCCGCTCTTGAACGCGTCACCGGAAAGGCCAAGCCCGAACGCCAGTTCCCGCGCGTGAAAGGGCTGCATCCCGCTCGCGGGGTCAATGTCGACTTTCAGGATTTTCTCAGGGCTCGATTCCGCGACTTCCTCGATCTCCACGCCGCCTTCGGTCGAGGCCATGAACATCACCCGGCTCGTGGCGCGGTCCAGAAGTACGCTCAAATACAGCTCGCGGTCGATGTCGCAGCCATCCTCGATATAAAGCCGCTTGACCTCTTTGCCTTCCGGCCCGGTCTGATGCGTGACCAAAGTCATGCCGAGCATGCGATCCGCTTCGGCGCGCACCTCGTCGATGCTTTTGACGACCTTGACGCCGCCGCCTTTGCCGCGCCCGCCCGAGTGAATCTGGGACTTCACCACCCAGACCGGCCCGCCCAGCACCTCGGCCGCGCGCACGGCCTCGTCAACGCTCATCGCCGGGATGCCCTGCGGCACGGCGACGCCGTATTTTCTCAAGAGTTCCTTGGCCTGGTATTCGTGGATGTTCATGGGTCTGACGCCTTGTTTTGTGTGAAAGTCATGAACGGTTTAGCATTCCTGACCGCGTATGGAAAGAGGGTTTTGGATGGGAGTTGGCAGTTTCCCTCTCCCGCGGGAGAGGGAGGGGCCCGACGAAGCGCGACAGCGCGTAGACGGGAGGGTGAGGGAACTCTCGCAACTCGCAACTCGCAACTTCCAACTATTAACCCTTTGAAACCAAACACTTCCGACCATCTTTGGCATAATTTAACGGAGTTTCGGTACAATATAATCGGGTACGTATATTAAGAAAATACATACCTGAAACAATGGATTAGAGGGAAAACAGGCTTTTATGGCTTTGGACCGGTCAGAATATTCAAGAGGCATTGATCTCGCGGAAGCAGGCGGCAAGAAGGCGTTTCTTGCCGCCAGCAATGCTTTCAATGAACCGGCCAATCTTGGAATGGCCAACCTGCGCGATCTGTTTGACGCTCTCGGCCTGACGGATCCGGCAAAGGAAAGCGGCCTGTTTTCGCAAATCGAGAGGCAGCTGAATGACGCCGCCGCAGATGGTCCAGAAGCCTCGCGAACAAACGGCGCGGACGCGCCCGCCGCAAACGGGACTGACGGTGACGGCGTTCAATACGCCTCCGCAGAGGCTGATCATCTGAGGGCAGCGCAATCGGAAATTGACGCGAGAGCCCCGCAAGCCCCGGAAAACCAGACCGCGCAAAACGGGCAGGACCCTGACCCGGATATTACAACTGACAATGCCGCAAGAATGACCGTCGCCACCGCCGCCGCAGGCCCGATCGGCGTCGCCGCGGCTACGCTCGCAGGCGATGGCGGGGACGATACGCTGCAAGGAAACGCGGGCACGGATGGGTTGGAAGAGGATTTGCCCGACGGTCAAAGACCGGATCAGGACATATTCGCGCCAGTCGGCGGCGTTATGACCCAGCAAGCCATGATTGATTCAGCCGCTGACGCTGGCAGGGGCGGTAGCGTAAACCATGCCTTTGCGTACAGAGGTGAGGAAGGCCCGCGCGGAAAAGACAAGGATAAAGGCCGCCACGACGCCGTCAGTTTCCGCGTTCAGCAAATTCAGAGCCAGATCATCGCCAACATCGACAGACAAATCGCGGAATATGAGAAAGAGTATAACGATCTGGCCGTTGAACGCGCCGATCTTGTTGAACGCAGGGCAGAAGTTGGCCGGGATATTGCTGAATCTGAAGAACGTCTGGATGAAATTGAAACTGACATTAGAAATTACGAGAATTTACAGACTGATTTTCAGGAGGACATCGCGCGCCTTGAAGACCTTGAAGACAATCTGGAGAGCGAATTAGGCGGACTTGCGGCAAGACATGCCGAGATCAATGAAGAACTCGCAGACAGAAAAGCTGAAATTCAGGAGCAACAGGAAGCAGCCGGAGACGATCTCTTTGCTGAAGAAAACGACGGAGATCGTTTCCTCTACGACGACGACGGCAACGTCATTCTTCAGGATGAAAACGGAAACGTTTACGGGCTTGGCCTGGTCTATGACGATGATGGAAGGCCTGTACTTGATGAGAACGGAAATCAGCTCACCGAACGCGTTGAATACTCTGAAGAGCAGTTGGAGGCTATACAAAATCAAATTGACGAAAACCCGGACAAGAATTTAAGCGAATCCGGCTATAACGATTATCTCGAAGCCGACAGACAAGCGACGCAAAGCGCGCAAGAGGCCATGGCGGAAGCCGAGCAATGGGCTGAAGAACAAAGGGCGGCTGCCGCAGAACAATACGACATTAAGGCCAGAATAGAAGAAATACAAAATGAATTAACCGATGTCCGGACCGAAATCACTGCAAGAAAAGAAGCTTTCGAGCACGAAGAGCAAAATCTCGCAGACAAATACGGTATTTCCGTCGATCAATTGCGCAACGGCGAACTGGAAAATCTGGCCGAAGCCGAGCGCGAAGAAATTAGACGCTTGCGAGAAATCGGCAACGATCTGGACGAGCAAATCGCCGAGATCGATACAAAAATGGAAAGCCTTGAACAAAAGATTGCGGACCTTAAAGAGGCCAAAGAGCTTGTTCAAACGCCGGAATTTCAGAATAAAATTGAAGCTTATACGAACGGCGATATTAGTCTGGATGAGGTGACACAGGATTTCCCACCCTGGATGCGGGACAGCATCAGGGATGGAATCGCAAGCGGCAATACGGTCGAGGAATCCGTGGACCTCGCGACCGCCGCCGCGCCCGCCGCCGCAGAGGCGGAGCAATCGGCGTCATCTCCCCGTGCGAATGGCTCCGCCGCATCGCAGTATGACGGCGAGGCAGAAAATCAGCAGACATCCACCGTTGCGTTTAACGAGAGCGCGCAGGGAACGTCCACCGCGCCAACGCCGGCCCCCGCGCCCGCCGCCGGACCGGCGACGCTGGAACGGCAGGTTGCCCAAGCGGCTCCGTCCATGGCCATGGCCTGATTTTTTTCGATCGAGTCATTCCAATAAATAATGATCCATTTTCTGCGTCTGATTTTCGCCTGAAAATTTATATTTCCTTGCATAAATAATTGTCCGCCTTCACCCTGATTTTTTGTCCTGAAAACTTCAAACTACAGAGAAAAGGAGGGCGAGGAGAACAGCGCGGCCGCTACAAAACTCCTTATGCTCCTCTTCTCTGTAGTTTAAAAACTTTTTTGGCGAAAAACCGGGCGCAAAAATGGATCACTACTTATTCAAGTGACTACACTTCCGGGGGACGGTCCCTAGCTTGAATAAAACACCTCATCAATTTGAAATAAAACATTATTCCTGCCCGTTTTTGATCCGTTAATCTTTTTTCCGGTATAATAAGGCAATAAATACGGAAAGTATGAAGTAGAAGGTTTTCATGGCGCTAAAGACAGGCGATATAAACGAAGTTCAAATGGAAACGTCCGTAAGCCCCGGCGCAGCGGAACTTGACGCCCTGGAACAGCGGCGCGCTGATCAGGATGCGCGCACGCACATGATGATGTCTAATCCGATGGTCTTCATGCAATTACTTGGGCTTTTTCTTCTTGCTTTCACTGACCCGGAAAATATGGACGAAGGCATGCGCGAGCAGCTTTCTGGTCTATTAGGTTTTGATGATGTCGACGCCATGGATCAATGGCGAGAGAATGCAGGCGGAAGCTTTACAAAGGCCTTGGGCAGCGCAAACTGGTCGGGCGTCGACGAAGATCGCGTCCAACAGGAATACCACAAATACGCCGCCCTCGCCGACAGCGGCAATCCTTTGTTAGAACTAATCGGACAAAAAGAAGCTGGCGGAGATTACAACAAGGCTTATGGTGGCAGCAACCCGCTTATCAATGGAAAACCTGCAACCGAGTCGACAATCGCCGAAGTGCGGCAATGGCAAAGAGAATTCGTAGCCGGTGGTTCAGCTTCCTCGGCAATTGGAAAATATCAGATCATTCAGAAAACCATGGACGGTCTGATTTACGAACTCGCCGCTGAAGACGGCGTGTCACGTCAGGAATTTATGGCTGACAATCTGTTTGACGAGGCCATGCAGGACCGCATGGCGGTTCAGCTTCTCGAAAGGCGCGGCCTTGACAAATACGTTGAAGGAAGCATGTCCGAAAGAGACTTTCTAAATGAACTCTCGAAAGAATGGGCTTCACTGCCTTATCAAAACGGGCGCAGCTATTACGATGGCGATGGATTAAACGCCAGCGGCGTAGACCGGGTAACGGTAACGGCTGCTGCCCGCGTTGCCAAAGATCAGGCGAACGGAAAAATACCCGCCCGCGGAACCGATGGAGATGACGAATCTGTTCAAG
Source organism: uncultured Pseudobdellovibrionaceae bacterium (assembly GCA_964498755.1). Taxonomy (GTDB): domain Bacteria; phylum Pseudomonadota; class Alphaproteobacteria; order Micavibrionales; family Micavibrionaceae; genus RZZS01. Next base: position 48,112 of record CAZCIB010000003.1, read on the forward strand.
TCGCAGACGCCAAAGCCGAAGCCGAAGCCGAAGCCGAAGCCGAAGGCCGCACATTACAGGGCTCGTTTGTAGAAGCCAACGCCGCAGAGGAACCATTAGAGAAGCCTGCGGATCAGCAGGTCGCGGAAGTGGAAGCCCTTGCAGACGGCGGCCAGCCGACTACAAGAACAGAATTCCAAACCGCCGCAAGTGGCGAAACGCCTGCGCCGACCGATCCCGCGCAAACCGCCGAAACGTCTACGCCGGCCGATCCCGCCGCCGCGCAGAGAGTTGCTGCTCTAGCCGTCCCGCCCCCTCCCCCGGCAGGCGCTTAAAAACCCCTTCCGAAATACCCCGTTCACAGAATATCCACACCCTCGCCTCAAAACTGGCACGGCGCATGCATAAAATGCCCGGGAACGCTAACCCTTTCTTTACCAATGCAATTCATAGTGGTGATGAAAGGGACGAAAAAAGAATCCCGAAAAGGCTCACACACTTATCCACTGCGTTACTCACAGGTCTGCATCATGCCCGTACAACTTTACAATTCGCTTGTAACTTTGGCTTTGGCCATTTGCATGCTCGCCATCGCGGGCGCGGCGCGCGCCGCCACGCCAGAGGCCGCGTGCCTGCAAACGCTTAAAACCTATCAGTTAACAACGGATAATCCGGAGGCCATTCAAACCGCCGCCGGATATATCAAACGCCTCGCGCAGGACGGCCGCGACTGCGAGAACGTGCTCGCGATTTACGAAGCCAGCCGCAGTACCGGGGTCGATATGGACCTGCTTATGCTCAAAGCGATTTTGGAAAGCAATATCGGCGAGCATCAGGTCGCCGCCCATAGCTCCGCCCGAGGTCTGTTCCAGTTTATCGAGCCGACATGGCTGACGCTGATGAAGCGTTACGGCGCGGACGCGGGCTTTCCCGAATACGCCAATGCCATCAAAATCGGCCGTCGCAGCGCAATTCCGCATTTGAAAGGCGCTGACGAGATTTTCCGCCCGCATATCCTCGCCCTGCGCTTTGATCCCTATGTGTCGGCCTATATCATGGCGCGGCAGATGCAGGACGAGTACTACGTCATCCGCAGCGTGAAAAAGAGCAAGGACGTAGACGCCATTGACTACTACACCGTGCATCTGCTGGGCTTGAAGCTGGCGCGGGAATTCTACGCGATGATGCGCGACGAAAAAGACAAGCCGATCGCGCAGGCGCAAAACGCTTCCTTGCGCGAATCCGCGAACCTCAACCGCCACCTGTTTTTCAAAAAAGGCAAGGCCCTGAACGCCGCCGAGGCTTACAGGGAAATCGGGTGGCGCGTGACGCGCGAAATGAAAAATATCGCCTATATCCGGGGCATGGAAAAAGAATTCATGGTCGCGCAGAACGCCTCTGAAATCGCGCCCGCGAGCGGACTGTAAGTTGGGAGCATCCCCCACCCACTTCGCTAACGCTTTTCTTTCAGAAAAACGAAGCTCCGTTGCCCTCTCCCTGAAGGGAGAGGGATGGAACGGCAAATTCCTCTCCCTTCAGGGAGAGGATACGGAGGCTTGGCGTACAGCGCCATAGCCGCAGTTGGTGAGGGACACTGACGACTGCCAACCGACAACTGATAACTGTTCCTACCGCGCCGCCTCTAAACTATCCGGATCAATGCCCAGCGCGGCCATGCGATCCCGCCAGCGTTTACGGGCCAGGGCCTGCATATCCTCGACCTTGTCGAGCTCGTCGGTGATCTCAAGCCCTATAAGCGTCTCCACGACGTCCTCAAGCGTCACCAGCCCCTGCACCGTGCCGTATTCATCAACGACAAGGGCGATATGCGAACGCGCCCGCGTCAGTTTATCAAACACGTCGGAAGCTGTAACCAGATCGGGTATCGCGAGAAAATCCCGCCTGAATTCGGAAAGCTTGCGGTCGAACTGGTCTCTCGCCTGCGCGATGAACAACTCGCTTTTGAGCACATAGCCCGTAACCTCGTCGCGGTCCTTGCCATAGACAGGCAGACGCGAAAACGGCGTTTCGGCGTATTTCGTGAAAAAATCCCGCACAGTCAGGTTTTCCGGCACGGAAAAAATCACCGAGCGCGGCGACATGATATCGCGCACGGTGAGCTTGTGCAGCTGCATCAGGTTCATGACGATTCTATGCTCTTTGGCCTCCAGTATGCCCTCTTCCGCGCCGATCTCGGCCATCGCCTCCATCTCGTCGCGGCTGAAGGTAAAGGCGCTCGCGCCCGTCTTTGAAAAAAGCCGCGTCAGTTTTTCAGACAGCCAGACAAAGGGCATCAACGCTTTTGTTAAACCGAGGATCAGAACGCCGAATGTCGGGGCGAGCTGCTGCCAGTACGTCGCGCCCAGCGTCTTGGGAATGATTTCCGAGAGCACAAGAATAAGAAGAGTCAGAATAGCCGAGACAATGGCGAGAGAGTCATCGCCGTAGATAATCGCCGCCTGCGCGCCGACGCCGGCCGCGCCGACCGTATGCGCTATCGTGTTCGCGGTCAGGATCGCCGCGAGCGGGCGGTCAAGATTGGCGCGGAGCTTCACAAGCGCTTTCGCGCCCGCCTTACCCTGCCGCTCCAGCGCGGAGACATAAGCCGGACGCACCGAGAGCAACACCGCTTCCGAAATCGAACAGAAAAACGAGACGCACAGCGCCAGCAACAGGTAAAAAATTAAAAGGCTCAAGTTTTCTCCTTAACCAACTTGTCATCCCGAAAGCTACGCCGAACTAAGTCCTAAAAGGGCTTAGTGAGACTTGCTGTCCGGGATCCACTCATCAAGCCTTCGCGCCTGACTCGTTTTACTTTAACGACGAATGAACGCCGATTTCGCGCCGAAGGCGCAATTTTTAAACCACTAAGCACACTAAGCTCACTAAGACTTAATATGCATGGAACGCTTAGTGTCCTTAGTGATCTTAGTGGTTAGATTACAATGCGCTAAGCGCATAAAACATTCGCGTTTATTTGCATCCATTCGCGATTAAATCCTTACCCTCAAACCTTGATCACGTCCATCAATTCTTTCACGGCGGCGACGGATTTATCAAACATCGCCTGCTCGTCGGCATTAAGTTTGATCTCGACAATCCGCTCCGCGCCGTCCGCGCCAATCACGACCGGCACGCCGATATAAAGCCCGTCAACGCCGTATTCACCTTTTAATTTAGCAGCGCAGGGCAGGACGCGCTTCTTATCGCGCAGGTAACTCTCCGCCATCGATATCGCGCTGGCGGCGGGGGCGTAAAACGCCGAGCCTGTTTTTAAAAGGCCGACGATCTCTGCGCCGCCGTCGCGGGTTCTCTGGACGATTTCATCAAGCTTGTCCTGCGTCATCCAGCCCATATCCACCAGATCCGTGAGCGGAATCCCGGCGACCGTCGAATAGCGCGTCAGGGGAACCATCGTATCGCCATGCCCGCCGAGCACAAAGGTATTGACGTCCTCCACGGACACGCCCAGCTCTTCAGCGACGAAATACGCGAATCTCGAGCTATCGAGAACGCCCGCCATGCCGACGACTTTATTAGCCGGGAATCCCGTGACGCGGTGCATGACCTCGACCATCGCGTCCAGCGGATTGGTAATCACGATCACGAACGCGTCCGGCGCGTGTTGCCTGATTTTCTCGCCGACGGCCTTGACGATGCCGGTATTGATCTCGACCAGATCGTCGCGGCTCATGCCCGGCTTGCGCGGCATGCCGGCGGTCACGATAACGACGTCCGCGCCCTCGATGACGTCATAGTCGTTGCCGCCTTTAATAAACGCGTCAAAGCCTTCAACGGCAGAGGACTGGGAGATATCAAGCGCCTTGCCCTGCGGCACGCCCTCGGCGATATCGACAAGCGCGACGTCGCCAAGCTCTTTCAATCCCGCAAGAAGCGCGAGCGTTCCGCCGATCTGTCCGGCCCCGACAAGGGCGATTTTGTTGCGTTTGGGCATGTGTTTCTCTCCGGTCGTTTTGTCTGAAGCTAACTTAAACCTTTACCTGCTGATATTCAATGCGGTAAAAAAAGCAGGCATTCTTTTGAATACGGAGGAGCGCATGTCTTGGCATGGGGCCAAAAACAGAATTCGGCAAGCGTTTCGCGCCGTTTCGGACGCTGTTTTTTCTAAAACGGAAAACGGTCATGAAGTCAGGGTTCCGCAGTTATTAGATGAGCTGAAACTGAAAGAACTGCCCGCTCAAGGAAAAACGAAAGCGCAAAAGATAAGTGGAGCCTTCGGTGAATTTCTCTGCGTCTCAAGATACGGCGACAGGCTGAAAATACAATATCGTTCGTACGAGCAGGATCATTACGGTTCTCAAACGGCTTTGAAACACTACCCTTATGCGCCGCGCGTCACAATGGAAGGCCGTCTTCAGAGAAATCCCAGTGGCATTGAATCCTTTAGATTCACCCATGTCAACGTTCATGACGAGCGCTGGAGCCCGGACACGGCGCATGTCAAACCGCTCTTGAAACTGCTGGAAGGCACGTTAAACCGGGGCATGCGCATAGGCATAAACAAAGAGGATTTTCCTCTCAGGGAGCATACGCTGGCCGCAGCGCCAGATGCGTTCATTCGGGCGGAGACTCCGGGAGGGCTTACTTGCCGGTAAACCCCAAAAACTCCCACTGCCAATTGATATCCTCTTCGCTTAAGGGGTAATCCGTGCCGCCTCGGGGATACACAAGCTCGGCGGGCGGGATATGACACAGCTCCTTTTGCAGCCGCAGACACAGCCGCATGGGCAGCCCCGCCTTGTAAGACAGGGCAATTAACGGTTTGGCCGCCTTCATGTCGGCGATCATCCTAGCGTCCGCGAATTTGATCCCGGCGCATGCGGCAAGCGCGGCGATCACGAATTCCCCGTCGCGCATGCCGAGCGCGTCGGCGATTGTTTCCTCGTTCAACCGCCCTTCTTTTTTCAGCCTTGCCGCCCGGCCTACGGGCGTTTCATCGCTTTTGCTTTCCCTTTCGGTTTCAAAGTCCATGCGGCGGTGAAAGGCGGCGCTGATTTCCTCGATTGTCTCGGCGTCAAAATCCCCGCGTTTCAACAGCAAATCGCGCACGGACGCTTCCGCGAAATCGGCGAGTTCCCGCGCCATCTCGGGCGGCAGGTTTTTGCGCTTTGCAATCGCGTCCTGCCATTCCGGCGTGGCTTTGGCCTTTTTGACGATATCGCCCAGCAGTTCCATCGTAATCGCCGCGCCCTTGTTTTCGAGCAGGATTGCGCCGGCCGGAACGTCGCCCGTATCGATCACCGCCTGCGAGACGAACGCGCTGACCTTTTCACGGCCGGCAATCGCCTGCACGGCCCAGCTTTCCGGGTGGTTTTTCAGGATATCGATCAGATCGTCGTCGGCGAGCGCGGCGCAAAACCGCAAGACCGGCTCGCTGATCTCGCGCTCGATATCGCGGGCAAGGGTATTGACGACGTTCGGCGGGGCCATCGCCTGATCTTTCAGGGCACTTGAAAGCGCGCGGCGGATTTTCAAAACTTCATCCAGCGCAAGCGTGGCCAGAGCCTGCACGGCGAAGGCGTAAAGCTGGCTGTGTCTGTCTGACGATAATTCAGGCAGTAAAACAATCAGCCGCGCCGCCAGCGCAAGCCGCACGTCTTCATCGGCGTCAACGGCCAGAACGGAACTCACCTGCACCGGCGTGGCCGGGTTCGCCGCCACCGCTTTTCGAACGCGCGGGTCCGGGTCTTTTTCGGCGAGGTAATACAGGATTTCCTTGCTGGTCGCGTCGCTGCCCGCCAACGTCAGGCGCTGTTTGACATTGCCTTCCTGCGCGATTTTTTTCTCGGTCTCGCGGTCGCGCTTTTTGGGGGATTTCTTTTTGAAGTAAAACATCAGAAGCGAGAACCGAGTTGCAAGAAGCGAGAAACCATACCCATCATATCTCGCTTCTCGTTTCTCGCAACTCGCTTCTCACACAACCGAAAACGACGTGCCGCAGCCGCAGCCCGATTTGGCGTTGGGATTATCGATCTTGAACTCCGCGCCGATCAGGCTTTCCTCGAACGCAATGCGCGCGTCCTTGAGGAATTCCAGCGACACGTTATCCGTGACAACCGCGCCGCCGCCAAAGGCGACGTCGTCCGGCTCCTGATTGTCCGTCAAATCCAGATGATACTGAAAGCCCGAGCAACCGCCGCCCTCCACCGTCACGCGGAGCCTGAGCGCCGGGTTGTTCTGCCGCTGCCTTAAATAGTTCACGCGCGCAATCGCGCTCTCGTCGACTGTGATGCTCATATATTAATTATATCGCGTTGCGGGAAATAATACAGATGGCGCGCGCGATAGTCTGATGTTTTTTTAACCGCGAATGTTGTCCGCGCGCGCAGTGATCACGGCGATGTTAATGCAGGCTTCGCCGCGTACGCTGTGATCGCCGTGGTTTAAAATTGATATTACGCCTTTTTGCATGGTATTCGTGTCCATTCGCGTTCATTCGTGGTTAAATAAAGCCTTCTGATTATCACAGTTGTTGCAAGACATGACCCAGTCCGCCCTGTCCCAGTCCGATCACAATTACTGCGCCCTGCCGCTGGCCGCGTACGCCTGCCGCCCCGACAGGAGCAAAGGCCGTCTGCACGACGAGCCGCCGAGTCGGCACCGCACAGAGTTTCACCGTGACCGCGACCGGATCGTTCATGCCAGCGCGTTCCGCCGCCTGAAATACAAGACGCAGGTTTTCGTCTATCACGAGGGCGATCATTACCGCACGCGTCTTTCCCATACGCTGGAAGTCGCGCAGGTGACGCGCACGCTCGCCAGAGCCCTGCTGATCAACGAGGATCTGGCCGAATCGGTTGCGCTGGCCCACGATCTCGGCCATACGCCCTTCGCGCATATCGGCGAGGTGTTCCTGCAGAAATGCATGGAGCCCTATGGCGGATTCGAGCACAACGACCAGTCTTTGCGCGTTCTGACGATTCTGGAGCGCAAATACCCGGACTGGCGCGGGCTCAATCTGACATGGGAAACGCTCGAGGGCGTGGTCAAGCATAACGGGCCGATCACGGGGCCTCTGCCCGCAACGCTCGGCAAAGTCAGCAAGGACCTCGATCTCGAACTGTCAACGCATGCCTCGCTGGAGGCGCAAGCGGCGGCGCTGGCCGACGACATCGCCTATAACAATCACGATGTCGAGGACGGTCTGCGCGCCGGGCTGTTCAGCCTCGAGGAAATCCGGGAACTGCCGCTTCTCGCCGAAGTTCTTGAGGGCGTCTACGAAAGCCACGGCAAGCTCTCGCAGCATTATCTCGTCAACGAGCTTGTGCGCGACATGATCGGGGAAATGGTCAATGACGTTCTGCTCGAGACGCGCCGCAGGCTCTCGGACCTAAACGCGCAGACCCCCGACGATATCCGCGGCGCCGGACGGCAGACCGTTACCTTTTCCCCGGAAATGGAAGAGAAGGTCAATAATTTACGCGCGTTTCTGTACGAGAAAATGTACCGGCATTTCAAGATCAACCGCATCTGGTTCAAGGTCGACAAAATCGTCAACGATCTCTTCGGCGCGTTTTTCAACTATCCAAACACCCTGCCCGAGCGCTGGCAGGCCGATATCGCCGAGGCGGGCGGCCACGAAGACGACGCCGCCAAAGCGCGCGTTGTTTGCGATTACATCGCGGGCATGACCGACCGCTTCGCCATCCGCGAACATGAACGCCTGTTCGATCTGTACTGGGATTTGAAATGAGACAGGGCGCTGCCCTTAGCTTACACAATTTCAATAATCACTTTTGGAAAAGGTAACGGGCCCGTTAAACGGACTAAGTCCGTTTTTTTTCGGCGTTTTTCTATGGATACATCTCTGGCCTTTAGGAATATATTCTACCACAAAATAGCCAAAAAGGTAAGAAGCGGCGCAGAGAAGAGAAAGCCGCACGCAGTGCTGAATAAACCGTTTTTTTATTGAAGCGCGAAGATGCGAAGAAGCGAAGACGCCTTCGGAGGCTTCGGGCCTTCGCGCCCCAAAAACCACATAAAAAACAAAATAACGCTTGCGGTTTTCTTAAATTTCCGTATTATTCCCTGCGTATGTTTCTTGAAATAGAGGGTGATAAAGGATGGTCCGGCCTGGCATTCTTTGGAGTCGTATTGCGCGAAGCGTTTCGGATTATATCCATGGCAGTGATCTGGATCGCAATCCTGCATGGAGTGGCCGGGAACCGGCAGAGCTTTCTGGCGCACGAAATGCTTCAATGGCCGGGCAAGCCGGCAGAACAAAACTCATCATAAATAATCCAGGTCAGTCACTTGGGGACCTGCGCGTTGAAAGCGCAACACAGTTTTTTGAGCGCGTCCTTGAATTCAAGCGCACGCACCTTGAGCAAGATATGGAAGGCCTTTACGTCGAAGGCTTTTTTGATGCCTTTGGTCTTGTCTCTTCAGGCTATACAGGCGCAAATTACTTTCTGGGCGACGAGGAGGCCTTCGCAGCCGGAGGCGCCGCATTAATGAGTTTCGGCTCCATCGCCTCCGGGGCAGCTACAGCTTGGAGCTTTTATAAACGTCTGGAAGCTACGAGACTTTTACAGGCGATTTCAGACTTCGCGCATTATGAGACGAATCCTGCGACAGGTCATAAAAAAAAGCGGGCCCCGGGAGATACTGAAAAAATATTCTTTGCGGCCCTGCCAATAGTCAGGGTAGAAGCTTCGATTCCTAATGAGGATGGCATGGGAACCGGGGATGACATGGTTACCTTCAAGCCGGAAAAGGTTACGCTTAATAACAGACTGCCTCAGGGCTTAATGGATATCATCAATGAAGCCGAGCATCACAAACCGAAGCTGGAGGCATTTAGCTTAAGTCATTTGCCAGGGCTTATCAGACGCGAAACCCCGAAAATGCTACGCAGCGTATTTGTCGAGGGAAGCGTCACAGCCTACCGCTCTTTCTGGCATGAACCCAGACAAACGCTTAAAGAGACAGCCGCCTCTTTAAGCACGGCGTTCAGACTAGCGGGGAACCCCGTTAAAACCTGCCGTAGGGCTTTTCTGCAAACGGCCGAGGAAAGGCGTATCGCATTCCATCGCAGCGTGCAAAGGGAAGATAACAAGCTGATATCAGACATAGACCGAGAAGCAGCTAAGTCTCTGCCTGATCACAAGAAGCTCAGGCTGGAAGATATATTCCCGCAGGAAGAAGTCGACGCTATTCGCGAGTGGTCATATCCTAAAGCAAGCCTCCGTCGTCTTGTCAGGGAGGAGGCGATCCTCGCTGCCGGGGGCGTTGCCGCCATGTTATTTACTGTAGGCGGACTTGCCAAAGGCAGCGCTGGGGCTATGAGCGGCGGCGCAAAAGCTCTAAATGGAGACTTCTCCGGCATAGGCTCTCTGTCACTGGGCATCATGGACATATACATGGCCATCATGAACGTCGTGCCTTGGCGCGTTATCGGACGCGGCGTACTGGAGCTTGAAGGAAAAGAAAAAGAGCATGGCGATGAGATTATAAGGAAATATTCTGATCTCAGGGAATTACAGGCAAGAATAAAACAAACAATGGACAACGGCGGCGGCGCGGCGACTGCGGAACAGGAATCTCCTGCCCCTGCCCCTGCCCCCGCCTGATATCCTCAAAAAGTGGATAACTCGACCGCAACCGAATCGCCCGCTCTTGAGCGCATATCCTTAATCTGTTAATTGATTATTATTGCAAAACATATACGCGAAGGATGACGGGACATGCCGGAAAACGCACAGAACAATGGCGGTAAGGATAACATCATCGCCGGAATCGGCCGGGCGATTCGCCGCAACAACCGCGTGCACGGGCGCGGCTCGCTGGTCAGCTTCATGGTCGTCCTGTCGATGATCGCCGTGCTCGTCGGCGTTCTCTGGTACAGCTATCCGCGCGAAACGGAGACTTATGACCGCAACACGGTTCCTCTTGTGCGGGCCGATGACGAGCCATACCGCACGAAGCCCGAAGACCCCGGCGGCATGAACGTGCCGCATCGCGACAGCACGATTTTCGAAGGCATGCGCGAGGGCCGCAATCAGACCGGCGGCAACGGCAGGATAGAAAATCTGCTGGCCGAGGATGAAAAACCCATGCCGCGCGATCAGCTTTTCGCCGGTCTGAACACGCGGCAGGACATACAGGAGAAAGCCCCGCAGAACCTTTTTGACGAGGCCGATACGCCTGACGCAAACGATCTGACGGAAACAATGCCGCCGCAGCCCCGCCCCCCGGCTAATGAAACAGAGGAGGATACGCGCGCGCTTGTGAAATCCGTCCTTGAAGAGCATGACAAAACCGCCGCCGAAAAGAAACAGCAGGATACGGCCACGAACAGCGCGGCGCCCGAAGCCAGACCCGAGCCGAAGCCAGAAACCGTTGAACCCGCCGCCGGCAGCGTCCAGCGAACGATCGCCGATTCGCCGCGGGATTATTTCGTGCAGCTCGCCAGCCTGGGCAGCCGCGACGCCGCGCTCTCGGCCTGGAAAAAACTGGAAGGACAGCACGCCTCGGTTCTTAAAGGCGAACAGCACAGGATCCGCAGCGCCGACATACCGGGCCGCGGCACGTTCTATCGCGTGCAGGCGGGACCCTATACGAAAGACCGCGCAAACGACGTATGCGGGGAAATAAAAAGCGCTGGCGCAGGTGGCTGCCTTGTGGTCAAGCGCTGAGATTAATACTTCCGTCCTCGCCGCGATATTCTCTCTTTCCGGTCCCGAATTAACGGACCGGGAAAAGGCGCTGTTCCGTGAGAGCAACCCGCTTGGCTTCATCCTGTTCGCGCGCAATTGCGCCGATCCCGACCAGCTGCGCAAACTTACGGACGACTTGAAGGACGCGCTCGGGCGCGATTGCCCGGTCCTCATCGATCAGGAAGGCGGACGCGTCCAGCGCCTCAAGCCGCCGCACTGGAGCGCATATCCGCCCATGCGCGATTTTGCCGATCAGCCTTACGAAGCCTTGGAATCGGCCATCCGCGCGCAGGCCGGGGAATTGACGGACGCCGGGATCAACGTCAATTGCGCGCCCGTTCTAGACGTTCTCACGCCTGAAACGCATGACGTGATCGGCGACCGCGCCTTCAGCCACAACCCGGAAATCGTCAGTGAACTGGGAGGGATCGTTTGCGAAGCCCTGCTCGGCGCGGGCATTACGCCCGTTATCAAACACATGCCCGGACACGGCCGCGCCACGGCGGACAGTCACCACGTCCTGCCGCGCGTACGCGCCGCGCGCGGGGAACTGGAAAAGGATTTTGCGCCGTTCCGGGATATCGCCGGACGATTCGGCCACAAAGTATGGGCGATGACGGCGCATGTGGTTTATGACGAGATTGACATGTACCTGCCCACGACATTGTCGCGCAAAGCCATATCCGGCGTCATCCGACGCGATATCGGCTTTGACGGTTTTCTCATTAGCGACGATATGGAGATGAAGGCTCTGGCCAGTTACGGCGATGTCGCGGAAAACGCGCGCGTCGCGCTTAATGCGGGCCTTGACTGCGTTCTGCACTGCAACGGGGATTTCAAAGAGATGGAACGGCTGGCGGACGCGTTGCCAAAGCTGCGGATGGATTCCGTAAAAAGGTTGCAAAATACGGGGAAATCATCAAAAGTAGCGTCATGAACCAGCCCGCTTTCGAGGAAGATCCGCCGCGAGAATACGGCGCGGCAAGCGCGCATTCCGCCGATGCGTTGCTGCTCAATATCGACGGCTACGAGGGGCCGATCGACGTTTTGTTACAGCTTGCGCGCGACCAGAAAGTCGATCTCTCGAAAATCTCGATCCTGCAGCTCGCGCGGCAATACTTGAGCTTTATCGAGCGCGCGCAGGATTTACGCCTGGAGCTTGCCGCCGATTACCTCGTCATGGCGGCGTGGCTCGCCTATCTTAAATCGCGCCTGCTGCTGCCAAAACAGGAGAGCGGTGAAGAAGAACTCTCGGCGCAGGAAATGGCCGAGGCTCTGCAGTTTCAGTTGCGCCGTCTTGAAGCCATGCGGAAATCCGCCGATAAACTTATGCGGCGTCCGCAGCTCGGGCAGAATGTTTTTGCGCGCGGCATGCCGGAGCAGTTCGGTACGCAAACGAACGTCACCTACGACGTCGGCCTCTACGATCTCCTGAAGGCTTACGGCGATATCAAGCGCCGCGCAGCCGGACAGCATTACGAAATGCCGGTCTTCACATTGATGAGCATGGAACAGGCGATGGAGCGCATGACGCGCATGTTCGGCCAGCTCCCGCAAAAAGCAGGCAAGAGCGTCTGGACCACGCTGCACAGCTTCATTCCTGAGGGCGGAGATAAACTTTTCTCGCGCTCCGCGCTGGCCTCGCTGTTCACGGCCGGGCTGGAGCTTGCGAAACAGGGCAGGCTTGAAATCAGGCAGGACGGTCTGTTCCGTCCGATTTATTTAAGGGCGGAAGTCGATGACGTTTAATATGAATTGCATCCCGGACTGGATCCGGGATCCAGTGAATTGTTGTCTGGATCCCGGCTTGCGCCGGGATGCTGCGAGAGTGAAGGCATGAGTAAAAACAACCACCTCCGCCTGCTCGAAGCGTTATTGTTCGCAAGCGCCGAGCCGCTCTCGCCCAGGGCCATGCGCGAAAGACTTGGCGAGGACATTGATCTTGGCGCGCTTTTGAGCGAATTACAAAGCCATTACAAAGACCGCGGCGTTAATCTCGTGGAGATCGGCGGTCTGTGGGCCTTCCGCACCGCGCCGGATCTGGGCGAAGCCTTGAGCCTCAACAAGGACGTCCAGCGCAAGCTCTCGCGCGCCGCGCTGGAGACGATGGCGATTATCGCCTATCATCAGCCGATCACCCGCGCGGAAATCGAGAATATCCGCGGCGTGGCGACCTCGAAAGGCACGCTGGACGTCTTGATGGAGACGGGCTGGATCAAGCCGGGACGGCGGCGCGAGAGCCCGGGGCGGCCGCTGACCTGGGTGACAACGAACGCTTTTATGGATCAGTTCGGGCTTGAGAGCATGACCGATCTGCCGGGCCTCGACGATCTCAAGGCCACGGGCCTCCTCGACCGCCGCCCCGCGATAGAAGCCTTGCCTGACAGCGAGGATTTGTTTAGAGATCAGATAGACCGGGAAGAGGAAGAGGTTTAGAAGCCGCCCGGCTGTCATCTCGTGCGCAGCGCCGACAGGCGCGCAGTCGAGAGATCCGCGTAAAAAATTATACTGGATCAGATCTCTCCGCTACGCCTTGCTTTGCAAGGCTTCGGTCGAGATGACAAATTAAAGGAGAGGAAAAACGCATGTCTCTTGGCATCTGGCAAATCGCATTAATCGTGCTGGTGATCCTGCTGCTCTTCGGCGCGGGCAGACTGCCGCGCATGATGGAAGACCTCGGCAAGGGCATCAATTCATTCAAAAAAGGCCTCAAGGACGAGAAGTCCGGAGAGCCGGAAAAGATTGAGAAGAAGGAAGGGGAGTAGTTACGAGTTCAAGTTACGAGTTACAAGAAGAACAATATCTTGCAACTCGCAACTCGCAACTCGCAACTCGCAACTGGAATATGCTCGACTTCGGCTGGCCGGAACTTTTGCTCATCCTTGCTGTGATCGTCTTCGTCACGGGCCCCCAGGATATTCCCAAACTCCTCTATCAGGCCGGGCGCATGGCGCGCCGCGTCCAGTATTTGCGCTTTACGATGAGCGATAAATTCGACGCCTTCATGCGCGAACATGACCTGCAGGAACTGCGCAAGGGAAACCTCGAAAGCGCGCCCGGCGAAGACGAATACGACGAGCGCGCCGAGGACGAAATGCTGCCGCTTCTGGAGGAAAATGAAAAGCAGGAGAAGAACGCAAAATCCGATTTTTAGACCACCAAGCCACAAAGGCGCAAAGAAAGTTACAGAGGAAAACAGCGCCGCAGGCTTTTTGAAAACCGCGAATGGACGCCAATACACGCGAATAGTCCTCCGGAAAAATTTGCGTTCATTCGCGTTTATTAGCGGTAAAAAATACGCGCTTCGCGCGGGTAGAAGAACTTTGCGCCCTTTGTGTCTTTGTGACTTGGTGGTAAAAAAAGCAAAAACGCATGACCGAGCCAGACGAACAACAGGACATACCCAAGACGCTCGCCGCGCATCTGACCGAGCTGCGGCGGCGCCTGATATGGGCTTTTGTCGCCATGGCTGCGGGCACGGCGCTGTGTTTTGTTTTCGTCGAGCCGATATACGGCTTTCTCGTCGCGCCGCTCGCGCAGGCGATGGACGGCGAAGGCACGGGCCGCCTGATTTATACGGGGCTTACCGAAGCGTTTTTTACCTATATGAAGGTCGCGTTTTTCGCCGGCGTGTTTTTAACCATGCCGATCCTGCTCGCGCAACTCTGGATGTTCATCGCGCCGGGGCTGTATAAAAACGAGCGCGGGGCGTTCCTGCCGTTTTTGATCGCGACGCCCGTCCTGTTTTTCCTCGGCGGGGCGATGGTCTATTACGTCGTCATGCCCGCCGCATGGCCGTTTTTCCTGAGCTTCCAGAGCACGGGCGCAGAGACGGTTCTGCCGATACAGTTAGAAACGCGGGTCAGCGAATATCTCGATCTCGTGATGACGCTGATTTTCGCGTTCGGATTATGCTTTCAGATGCCGGTGGTGTTGAGCCTTATGGGCCGCGCCGGACTGGTCACGGCGGATACGCTCAGGAAAGGGCGCAAATACGCCGTCGTTATCGTCTTTATCGCCGCAGCGTTTTTAACCCCGCCGGACGTGATCAGCCAGGTTTTGCTGGCCGTGCCGTTGCTGGGGTTGTATGAGGTCTCTATATGGATAACGCGTAAAGCTTCGCGAAAATTAATTAGCTAGGGCCTAAAGTCTTCGCCAAAATCCCGTCTTCTTAAAGCTTCATCAGCGTTGGCATGTCGGCGCGCATCTTCCTTGGTCAGCAATTTTTCTTTCCGCCGGGCTATCTCTCTTTCTTCTTCTATCTCTTTGGGATGCGGCTCGTTCATCTCGGGCCCTTTGCCTCCGAAACCCATCCAGTCAATGCCCATGACAGCCTCCACGCAACATGATTGTTTTCTATCCTTTAAGTAACGTAACTTGCTAGCATGAACAATCAAAAATTACTCTCGCCCAAAACTCTCTATGACCAAAAAACCGCGTCCGGGGAACTCGCCCCCGACCCCGAACAGGCGCAGGTGATAGAGAGGCTGGATGAACTTCACTACAATCTTTCATCGTCACCCCGGCGAAAGCCGGGGTCTATAGTGACTATGGATTCCGGCTTTCGCCGGAATGACGCCTGGTGGAAAAAGCTCTTTGGAAAAGAAGATGAAAATATCAAAGGCCTCTACATTTACGGCGGAGTCGGGCGCGGAAAATCGATGCTGATGGACTTGTTCTATCAATGCCTGCCGGAAGGCTTCCCCAAACGCCGCGTTCATTTTCACGCCTTTATGATCGAGGTTCATGACTGGCTGCATAGGCATAGAGGAAAGAAGGTCGATACGCTTCTGCCCGATCTGGCGAAGGAAATATCCGGGAAAACAAAACTCCTTTGTTTCGATGAATTCCATGTGACCGACGTGGCCGACGCGATGATTCTCGGGCGGCTGTTTACCGCGCTGTTCGAACGCGGCGTGATTATTGTGGCTACCAGCAATTTCGCGCCGGACGATCTCTATAAAGGAGGACTGCAACGCGACAGGTTCGCCCCGTTTATCGCGCTGCTCAAACAACATACGGACGTTATGCATCTGCAAGGCCGCCATGATTACCGCGCGCAATGCCTCGCCGAGGAAGGCGTTTATTTCACCCCGCTCGGCGATATGTCGCGGCAAAAGGCCGACGGCGTTTTCGCGCATCTCACGGATCACGCCGAGCCATATCGGGAGGAGCTTGAAGTCAAAGGCCGGAAAATTCCCGTGCCCGCCGTCGCCAAGGGCGCGGCGCGGTTTACCTTTGCCGAGCTTTGCGAGCGCCCGCGCGGGGCGGAGGATTATATCGCAATCGCAAAGGCTTATCATACGGTTTTCATCGACGGCGCGCCGGTGATGAATTACGACCGCCGCAACGAGGCCAAACGTTTTATGACGCTGATCGACGCGCTTTACGAGAGCGGAACCAAAGTCGTGATTACGGCGGACGCCGAACCGGACAAGCTCTACCGCAGCGGCGATCACGCCTTCGAATTCCAGCGCACCGCAAGCAGGTTATACGAGATGCGCGGCGCGGCGTATTTAAGCCGGTAAAATTTTTAACCGCGATCCGCCTTCGCCGCTTTGCAGCTTCGGAACGGACAAGATGAGCGCGAATGCGGCGCGAATTTATAGTGGATTGAATAATTAATGCGCCATCCACTCCAGCTTTTATGCGATCGCGCGGCGCGCATTTTTAAAACTACAGAGCGCGCAGAGAACGCAGAGAATCGAGCTCTTGAAAAAAACTCTGCGCCCTCTGCGATCTCTGTAGTTTAAATTTTCTGGCGATAATCCGGGCGCAAAAATGGATCATTATTTATTCGAATGACTATAAAGCGCGCTTTGCGCGCGGAATATATTCGTTTTTATCCCTCTCGTTCCGAAGCTGCAAAGCGGCGAAGACGAAACGTGGTTGCAAAAACGGAACATTGTTTCTTCTCACCGTCTCGGGCAATATCGCACTCATGAAAATCGCGACGTGGAACATTAACTCGATCAAAGTGCGGCTCGGGCACGTGAAAGACTGGCTTGAGGCGGAACAGCCCGATGCGCTGCTGTTACAGGAAATCAAAACGCCGGATTTTCCTTGCGCAGAATTTGAGGAACTCGGATACAACGCCGCGTTCAAGGGACAAAAAGCCTATAACGGCGTAGCAACTCTTTCTAAAAGCGACATGGACGTTATTCGCGACCACCTTCCGGATCCACTGGAAGACGAGCCCGCGCGTTATCTGGAGACCGATATTAACGGCGTCCGTATCATCAATATCTACGCGCCGAACGGCAATCCGGCGCCGGGCGAGAAATTCGCGTTCAAGCTCGCCTGGTACGACCGTCTGTTCGAGCATATAAAAACCTTACGCGACAGCGGCGTTCCGTTCCTGATCGGCGGGGATTTCAATATCATTCCCGAAGCGCGCGACTGTTATAACCCGGAGATCTGGAAAGACGACGCGCTGTTTCGGCCTGAGGCGCGGCAAAAATTCCGTGCGCTGGTCAATCTCGGCCTGACCGACGCGTTCCGCGTATTCAATCAGCAAAGCGAGCAATACACGTTCTGGGATTATCAGGCCGGAGCCTGGCCGCAGAACAAGGGCATCCGCATCGATCATTTCCTGTGTTCGCCTGTCGTTACGGACGCTCTTGTCTCCTGCCGCATCGACAAAGCCCCGCGCGGTCTTGAAAAGCCTTCTGATCATACGCCGGTAGTGGTGGAGATCAGCATATAACGTTGCGCTATACACAACTTTTTTTCTTGACACGCCGGAAGTTGTGTGAGACACTACAGGCGTAACAATAACAAAACTTAAATCATCTAAACTTTTCTCTTAGGGAGTCGCACATCATGGCAAGAAAGCAATCAAATAAGAGGACGGAAAATTATGATCAAGTCATTCGCAGACGAGAATACGCGGCTGATCTTTGGGGAGACGTATGTGAGGGGACTGGATAAAAATCTGCAAAAACAGGCCTTGCGGCGATTGAGGTATATTCACGCCGCCGCCGAAGTTAAGGATTTGCAGATCCCGCCTTCAAACAAATTGGAGAAGAAAGAAGGCGACTTGAAAGATTTTTACGCGATATGGGTGAACCGCCAGTACCGGATTATTTTCCGGTTTGAAAAGGGAGACGCTTACGACGTTGCGCTGGTGGATTATCATTAAAAGGAAACGGACGAGGTGACCATGCACGATGACATGCCGCAAAATATGGAACGAATCCCGGTTGAGCATCCGGGCGTGATGCTGAAAGAGGATTTTCTGGACGGCCTGAACATCAGGCCGGGAACGCTGGCCGCGGCCATAGGCGTGGACCGCAGCGCGATCAAAAACATCATAGACGGAAACAGGGCGATTACGGCGGAAATGGCGCTGAGATTCGGGCTTTTCTTCGGAACCAGCGCGGATTTCTGGCTGAACCTGCAAAAGGATTACGACCTGCGCATGGCGCGGCGGGAAAGACTCGATGAGTTTGCAGACATGATCACGCCTCTGGCCACGCAAGAGACAAACGCGCATAATACGACTGTCGACCGCCCCTGAACCGGACAGGCGTTTTTTTATGCGGCATAAATTTATCTGCGCCATTTTAACGATGCTCTGCGCCGCCTGCTCCACGGGAAAGCATATCCACGACTATCCCGCGTATCTCGAGAACAAGGGCGCGAATTACGTGGACCGGGAGGAATTCGCGCATTGCCGGGGTTATGGCTGCAAGTATGTGGACCGCGTTGGCCTGCCTGAGAAAGACTGGCAAAAGCTCGCCCGCTTTTTCGCTGGAAACGCAACGGCGGAAGAGGAGCGCGAATCCATAACACAGGCCGTCGCATGGCTTGAGAAACGCGTTGGCGCGATCACGGGCACGGAAGAAGATATCGGCGGAACGTTCAGGGAATTCGGCGCGCTACAGCATGACTGCGTTGATGAGAGTACGAACACGACCGTGTATCTCGGCCTGATGGAAAAGGAAGGTCTGCTCAAACATCACCGCGTCCGCAAACCGCATATGCGCGCTCCGATTCTGGGCGGCGGCTGGCCGCATCAGAGCGCCGCCATAACGGAAATCGCGTCCGGGGAAGAATACGCCATCGATTCGTGGTTTACGGATAACGGCGGCGCGGTTTACGCCGTTCCGCTGCGCCAATGGGTCTGGGCGTGGAGTCCGGAAGACGTGGAAAAAGCAAGTTATCCGCCCCTTCCTGAACGCAAACCCATGCTTTAATTGACGGCGCATTTCAACGCTTCTAAAATCAAGACGGATATTTACCCATCAACAGGAAACGCGCATGCCACAGAAATCATTGAAAAACCTAGTTCTCGGACTCGCGGCGGCCAGCGCGCTGACGGCCTCGGCCTGTTCGCCTTCGCTCTCATCAATGGAGATGCGCGACGTAACCGCCGACAGAATCGCCCGGCCCGCCTTTATGGCCGAGCGCGTCGTTCCGGCGGGCATGTTCGACCTGATGGCGTGGGAGCGCATTCACGAAGATTACGCGCCCGTGACGCTCTACATTGAGGGCGACGGTCTCGCCTGGGTCTCGCCGCAGCGCGTCTCGCTCGACCCGACGCCGAAGAACCCTGTCGGGCTGCATATCGCCGCGATGGATAAAAGCGAAAACGTGGTCTGGCTCGCGCGGCCCTGCCAGTATATCCGCTCCGAGGCATGCGACGCGAAATACTGGACAGGCGCGCGCTTCGCCCCGGGCGTGATCGAGAGCTATATGGCCGCGCTGGACAACATCAAGCGCATGTACGGCGTTCCGGAATTTCATCTGGTCGGCTATAGCGGCGGCGCGGCGGTTGCGGCGCTTCTGGCGGCGGAGCGCGACGACGTCGCCTCGTTCCGCAGCGTTGCGGGGAATCTCGACCACGAGACATGGACGAACCTGCACGGCGTCAGCGCGCTTGAGCAATCGCTGAACCCGGTGGACGTGGCGCGCGATATCGCGCATATTCCGCAGCATCACTTCATCGGCGGGCAGGACGAGATCGTGCCGCCCGCGCTCTATCACAGCTGGGCGCAGGCGTCGGGCGAGACGGATTGCGTACGCTCCACGCTCGTGATTGAGGCGGAGCACGAGGACGGCTGGCCCGCGCAGTGGCCCGATCTTCTGGACAGGGAGCTGGACTGCGAAGGGCCGCCAAAGCCGCCGCCCGCTCCGATCCCGCAGGATTTCATCGACGCGGGCAAGGGCAAGCTGTAACAGAATTTAAATAATCAGAAATGGAAAAGGTAACGGGCCCGTTAAACGGACTAAGTCCGGTTTTTTTGCCGTCCCTGCGCGGCCGTTACCGGCCCCGCCCGCCGACAGGAATATATTCTACCACAAAACCCTTCCCGGCGTAAGGCGCCTGACAAGGCTGTTTTATAGTGGATTGAATAATTAATGCGCCATCCACTCCGGCTTTTATGCGGTCGCGCGCCGCGCATTTTGAAAACTACAGAGCGCGCAGAGAACGCAGAGAATCGAGCTCTTGAAAAAAACTCTGCGCCCTCTGCGATCTCTGTAGTAAAAAATTTTCGTCACGAAAATCAGGGCGCAAAAATATAGTCGTATGAATTAGTAATTATCCATATATTGTCATCTCCGAGCCCCCGCCTTCGCGGGGGCGGGCGCAGTCGAGGAATCCATGTAAAATGGATAGTGGATCAGATCTCTCCGCTTCGCCCGCCTTCGTATAGACAAAGGCGCGGCTTCGGTCGAGATGACAACCTGGTGGATATTGATTAATTCAAACGACTATAAAAAAAGCCCCGCCGGTTGGCGGGGCTTTTCGTATCTTTATGCGTGGCGTGGCTTAGAATTTGTAAGCCGCGCGCAGAACGCCGGAGTGCGCGTCGTAGTCTTCCTTGAACTCGAAGGTGTAGTCCGCGGTCAGCTCCCAGTTGTCGACGGCGTAGTAGGTTACGCCAGCGCCAAGGTCGAACGTGCTCTGCGCAGGATCGAAGCCTTTCGTCTGGAAGGCTGCGCCGCCGCCCGTGAAGGTCGACGTCGTTGCGTACTCGTCACCGACGAAGTCATAGCGGTAACCGGCGCGCAGTTCCGGGGAGACGTAAGAGCCGTCAGCCTGCTGGAACATCCATGCCGCGTCAACGCCCAGGCCGAGTTCGAAGATCGAAATTTCGTCCTGATCGGTGATGAGGTTCGCCGTGCCAGCGCCCGTTTCCGTGTAGTTGTCCGGATCGTAGTACTGGTAGTTGGCGAGTACGCTCGGCGTAACGGTCAGACCGCCATCCATCGCGTAGTCACGGCCAAGCTCGGCGAACAGACCCCACGTATCGGCGTCGAAGTCGCCCGAGGCCGTCAGACCGGCAACGCCGCCCACGTTATTCCGGCGAACGTCGTTGTCGCCGTGCGCGTAGGTGACCTGACCCGTCAGCCATGTGCGCTCGTCAAGCTCGGTCATGCCGTAGAGAGCGAACTGGTAGGTGTCGATCTCCGTGTTGGTGCTGTTGGCGTTAGCCGAGTCGACTTCCGTGTCGGAGTAAGCGAAGGAAACGCCGAGCGTCGTGTTGGCGGCGATATTCTGCGTATCGATGCCAACTGCGATGCCGTAGCTGTCAACGTCGTAGCCGTCAACATTGTCGCGGCGGTCCTGCTCGCCGGTCAGGCCAAAGACCTGTCCCCACATGCCAAGACCTTCGCCCATGTTACCGGCGCTCATGCCCGTAGCGGAGCCGTCACGCAGCGCGAACATACGCTCCTGGCCGATCTGAACGCCTTTGTTCATGACAGCCGTCGTGGCGACGAGGTTACCGCCGTCAACCGTGGCGGTTGTAGCTTCCGCTTTTTCGGATGCGACAGCCGTGTTGGTTTCAGCAAGAAGGCCGTCACGAATCGTTTTCAACTCGCCCGTCGCGCCCGTGATCGGAACGATCGCGTTTGCGGCGTTACCCGAGTTGGCGTTTCCGAAAGAGGCCACGGCGTCTTTGGCAACAACTTTAACCTTCAGAGCTGTCGCGTCCGACGTGTCATTCTGAAGATCAAGCAATGCGGTATCGACGAGCTGGATGGTATTTGCCGTCAGCAGCGCGTCAAAGTCGATACCACCAGCAGCTTCGTTACCAATGACCGTGATCGTATCGCCCGTCAGATCGCCGGAGCTGGCGTCCACGCCGATTTTCAGCGTACCGCCAACCGTTACGGTTTTCGTGTTTGCGTCAATCACGGCGTCAACAACGGCAACCGTATCCGGATCAAACACATCCGTCTTACGAAGGTTGATCGTCGTTTCCGTCGTGGCATTACCGATCGTTGCGTTGTCCAGAAGCTTGATCTGGTTACCTGCAACAACGGTCGTGGTCTTGGTCGTATCCGTACCAATGTTCACATTGTTGGCGTTGCTGCCAAGCGATGTAATCTTGCCAGCCGTACCAAGAGCCGTTGTGAATGCGCCATCGATAAACAGATCGGCGCCAGCGCCGGTCGAAGCATCAATGATGGCATTATTGGTAGTACCGGAAATCGAAACAGTTCCATCGAGGTCGATATCACCGCCCGTGCCATTACCAATGGTAAGGTCGCCACCTGTGTTGGTTACGTCGACATTCAATGTGCCGTCAACGTCAACAACAGCAGCCGTGTCAGCGGCCTGGCCAGTCACGCTTTTGTTAATTGTAGCCGTTGCGTTGCTGGAGACCTTGAACAAACCGACGGCCGTTGTGCCCACTGCTTCACTGAACGTGTAGCTAGCAGCATCCGTGCCGTTACCAACAATAACCTGACCTTCGCCAGCCGTATCAGCATCTACAGTGCCAGACACCGTCTTGCCACTGCCAAGAAGCTGAAGTTGGTCAGCATCGTCAAGGTCTATGTTGTCAACGTAAAGGTTGCCTTTAACCTGAACGATGTTGTCTGCGCCTTCGGCAGTATCGACCTGAAGCTGGTCAAGAGTGCTTCCGCTCGCACCAAGGTCTCCCTCAAATACGACTGTGCCGGCGCCGTTGGTTATATCAACAATACCTTCGCTACCGGTTCCGGCATTCGTGATCGCGTTTTTAACCGTAATCGTTTTCGCGCCAGGCGTCAGGACCAACTCGGCCGTTGCGCCTTCCAGCGTAATCGTGCTGGCTTGAAGCGTACGGTCAACGCCGTCTGCGTCAAGAGTGAGAGCTTTGGTGTTGGCGATCTCTAGCGTTGTCAGGCCGGTCGTGTTACCGATATGGCCTTTCACAGTAGTGGCATGATCGATATCGAGGATACCTGCGCCGTTGATGTCACCAATGTGGGTTTTGGCGGCTCCGGTTTCGATTTCAGCAGCTGAACCAAGCGTGAAGTTGGTTGCTTTCAGGGCTTCGTTTGCAATCAGCTTCGTGCCGGCGGCAATATCAACGGTATCGATATTGTTGCCCATGGCTGTCGCGATCGTAACGGTTTTACCAGCTCCGCCAAGAATGTTGATATTGTTTGTATCGTCAGCATTTCCGCCGGAAAGCGCACCTGTTACAACGTAGCTCCCCCCCGTAGCGTCGAAGTTAACAGTCTGCGTGCTGTTAGAGCCTCCGCCTGTGCCCAGAGTGATCGCTGCGCCGGTCACGGCTTTCTGAAAGGTCACCGTCGCTCCACCGCCATCTGTTTGACCGATAAGGATGGTGCCAGTGCCTTTACCAGTTGCATCCACGTCAACCGTCTCTTCAAAAACAACAGTCGCAGAGGTAGCGTCAGCGCCGCCGATTGTAATGTCGGCAAGTTGCTTGTTCGCTGCGCCGCCGTTACCAACCACGCCCTTTACCGTTACTGTGCCGCCTGTGTTCGTGATATCGAGCTTACCTTCACCGGCAGCATCGCCTTTACCGCTCAAAGGGCCAGTAATGGTTTGAGTGCCAGAGCCATTAAGGACAAGCGTAGAGCCGACTGCAGCTCCTGCATCGTCGTCAAACTCGACCAGTGTCGCCGTAATATCTCCGCCAACATTCAGCGTCGCATCATCGGCGGCATTACCATCACCGTCATAGATCTTCAGGTTATCAACGTTGATGTTACCGGTAACCGTTACCGTGACCGCATCAACATCACCGCCAGCACCTTCCGTCGATTCCAACGTCAAGTCGCCAGCGGCGCCATCAACAGCGGCACCAATCAAGACGTTACCCGTAATCGTGAGGTTGGTAGAGCCGCCCGCACCATCGTTGGCGTCAATAATCAAGTTACCATCAGCAGGGGTGCCGGTGTCAGTCACCGTACCAGGATCCGCAGACGTCTCGTCAAGCGTAACGTCTGCACCGTTAAGGTCAAGCGCAGCGCTTGCCGGAACAGCAAACCCGCCGAGGGCCACCACGGCCGTTCCAACGAGAAGCGTTTTTTTAAAGTTCGTCATAGTGTGTATTCTCCCTTAGTTTGGAAAAGAGTTTGAACAAAAAACATGCCTCCGCGGGACCTCCCGCGAAAACAATTCGAATTTGTTCCAGGGCGTGTTTGCCATTTGGTAACCAGAGATTTCTGTTTTTTTATGTATATACGCGCCGGACGCGAATCCGTACGCGCTAAAAATGTACCAATAATGCAACGGCTGGCCAACCCGCTTTTTATCCACAGGGTGAAATTAACCGAAAGGATGTGGCAAATAGGACACAGTTGGGAGTTGGCAGTTGGCAGTTGGGAGTTGTGAGTTTCCCCTCACCCAATCTCGGCTAATGCTTTGCCTTCGTCAAAGCATAGCCTCGCTACCCTCTCCCGAGGGAGAGGGATTTGGGGGAGGCTTGCTCTTATGCCCCTCTCCCCCGGGAGAGGGAGGGGCCCGGCGAAGCGCGGCGGCGCGCAGGCGGGAGGGTGAGGGGAACTCACGACTCACGACTCGCCGCTCGTATCCCCGCAGGATATTCCGGCGCATTGTTTCCCCGGGGGACACGATAGGCCCTGACGGGCCTTTATCGATGTCCCCTTGATGCGCGACTCACGTCTCACAACTCACGACTTACAACTCAACAACTGCCAACCGCCAACTGCCAACCGCCAACTAATCCTTGACTGGAAACTGGTAACTGGTAACAGATAACCGACAACTGATAACAGGAGACTGACATGGCCCTCGGCAATCTCGCGATCAAGGAAGACGCCCCCAAATCCAACGCATACGATGATGTGCCTTATCAGAGTTTTTCCTATCCGCAGACGCATCCGGAGCATCTGTATACGGTGGCGAAGCTGTTCGGCATGAAGGACATCCCCGATTTCCGGCGGGCGAAGATTCTGGAGCTCGGCTGCGCGAGCGGGGGAAATCTCCTGCCGCTGGCCTGTCTGTACCCGGACTGCGAGATGACGGGGATCGACCTGTCCGAGGAGCAGATCAGGGAAGGCCGGCAGCATATCGAAAATCTGGGCCTTGAAAATATTACGCTCGAGCAGAAGAACATTATGGACGTGACGCCCGGTTTCGGGGCGTTCGACTATATTATCGTGCACGGCATTCTGTCATGGGTGCCGGAAGAGGTCGGCGATAAAATCCTGTCGATCTGTAAAGAGAATCTCTCGGAGCGCGGGCTGGCGGTCGTGAGCTATAACACGCTGCCGGGGTGGAACTTCGTGAAGTCGCTGCGGGATATGATGCTCTATCACACCGAACGCTTTACCGATCCGAAGGAAGCGATCACGCAGGCGCGCGCGCTGCTGGAGTTTCTCTACGAGAACGCGCAGAGCGAGGCCTATAAGAAAGTCATCGAGGGCGAGCGGCAGTTATTGTCGAAGGTCAACGATTCTTACCTGTTCCACGATCATCTGGAAACGATCAACCGCCAGTTCTATTTCCACGAGGTCGCAGGCGCGATGAACGACAAGGGCCTGCAATATGTCGGCGACAGCGCCTATACGGCGATGTATGTCGGCAACATGCCCAAGGGCGCGGTGGAGAAGCTGCAGAGCGTCGGCGATATCGTCCGGCAGGAGCAGTACATGGATTTCATCACCAACCGCCGTTTTCGCACCACGATCATGACGCATCAGGGGATCGAGCTGAACCGCGCGCTGAACACGGAAAACATTTTCGATTTCACGCTGGAAAGCGATATCAGGCCGCAGGACGAAAAGGCTGAACTCAAAGAAGAAATGACGTTCGTCTATGAAAACGGCAAGACTTTGAATACGCGCGGGCGGCCGACTTCGGCGCTGATGCTCGAAATCCGCAACATGCCGCAGAGATTTACGATGAACGAACTGATCGACGCGGCTGTTAAAACACACAAAATCGAACGCAACGCCGCAAATAAAAGCGCAATTGAAACCGGCCTGAAGCTGGCGCTGAGCGGGGCGATCAAGCTTTGCAGCGAGGGCGTCAACTTCGCGCGCGAAGTCAGCAAGAAGCCAAAAGCCTTTGATTTGGCCCGCTATCAGGCCGCCGCGCCCAACACGTATATTTATACCAACACGTCCGGCCAGACCGTGAACGGCGACGTCTTCACCTCGCATATCCTGCGCTATCTCGACGGCAAAACGGATCTGGACAAGCTGGTTGAAAAACTCGCCGATCACGCGGAAAAAGGCGAACTCACCGTCAAGAAAGGCGATCAGCCCGTGACGGAGCGCAAGGCGCTGATCGAAAACCTGAAGCCTGCCGCCGAAGGACGCCTGAAACAGCTGGCGGCGCAAAGATTGCTGGTGGCCTGAGGCGCCTAACCGATCTCTTCAAGCGCTTTGGTAATGCCCTTGAGCGACATGTTGACGCGGATCGTCTGACCGCTCGTATCAAGGAAAAGAATGGAGGCCTGCGAGCCGCGCTTTAGCTTTTCCAGCAGTTCATCGCTCAGCGATAAAAACGCGAAACAGCCGTTCGCGTTGCAATAACGCGGGCGGAAGGTAAACGGCTCGCCCTCGTCGATGATCATCTGCATGCCGGGTTCCAGCAATATCCCGAGCGGCAGGATCACAACGCCGCGGGCGTTGTCCTGGTCCGCCGGAAAGCCGATCGCGAATTCCGCCACGCGCTGGCCGCTTTCCTGAACGACAAGGCGCTGGAATATCTCGCAGGACCCCGGGTCGCGGTTTTCCGTGCCGTCCTCGTTTTTGTTGCAGCGCACGGTCCAGAATTGCGCGGGCTGCGCTTGCGTTTCCGCGCTTGCGTTCTGCGTATCCTGCCCGATCACGGAATGGCTCAGGAAAACGAGGCCGGAGAAAATGATAACGACGAAAGCGATTATGGCCGGACGGCTTTTCAACATGGCGGTCACCTTGTTTGCGTTTAGATTTCGTAAATGCACGGACAGCTCCGATTTGCTGCTAGCTAGCCACCCGAAGCCCGTAAGGGCGAAGGGTGGTGCTGCCGGAGAGATTTGAACTCTCGGCCTCTCCCTTACCAAGGGAGTGCTCTACCCCTGAGCTACGGCAGCGATATCCGGGAATGTTTAATGGATTGAATTTATAATGTCCAGAGGGGAATGAAACGCGGACGGCGCAGCCATCATCCCCGCCGCCGGGGCGCGAACCTTATCCCCAAAAACCTCGCCTCGCATCTATGAAAAAACTGGCGGGATTTGCCTTTAATCGCCTAGGCTTAGACAGATAAATTGCCAAACTTCGTCATAATTTAACCGCAGATGCCTGCAAAAAAAGACACGGATAAACAGCCGGACAAACAGCAAGACAAGCTCGCGAAGCGGGCCGCCGCCCTGCGGGAGAACTTGAGAAAACGCAAGGCGTCAGGAACAAACAAGGATAAAGGAACACGCGATGCTTCAGACCGCGCCGGAAAAGAATAAAGAACAGAACAACGCGCCGGACGCGCAGGACTGCCCGCCCGGCATTCTCCCGGATGTGGAAATTCGGGAATTATCCTTGCGCTCCGGCATGATAGAGCCTTTTGTTGAGAAGCAGAAAGCGGAAGGCATGATTTCCTACGGGCTTTCGTCCTATGGCTATGACGCCCGGCTCGCCCCGGAATTCATGGTTTTCACCAATGTGGACAACGCGCTTGTCGACCCGAAGGAATTTTCCGATAAAAGTTTTGTTGAAAGAAACGCCGATACGTGCATTATTCCGCCGAACAGTTTTGCGCTTGCGCGCACGGTGGAATATTTCCGGATACCGGACGACGTGATGGTGATCTGTCTGGGGAAAAGCACCTATGCGCGCTGCGGGTTGATCGTGAACGTGACGCCGCTGGAGCCGGGATGGGAAGGTCAGGTCACGCTTGAGATATCGAACACAACGCCCTTGCCCGCAAAGGTTTACGCCAATGAGGGCATTGCGCAGTTCCTGTTTTTCAAGGGCGCGCGGCCATGCGGAACGAGCTACGCCGACCGCGCCGGGAAATATATGGGGCAGCGGGGGGTGACGTTGCCGAGGATCAAGGCGGGATAAGGACTGCGCAATATAGAAACAGGTTTTAACTACGGAGAAAAGGAGGACAAGGAGTTTTCTGGCGGTTTGATAAAAGCTTTCAACGCCCGGACGTCATCACGGCTTTTTTATCTCGCCATATCGCGCAAGCGCGAAGGCTTACGCCGGAGTGGCGATCATTAGCGTTTTGAGCAGACTCCTAATACTCCTCTTCTCTGTAGTTTTTTAATTTGAAAGAGTTTTTGAATGACAACCGCAACCGCACAGCAAAACGTCATTGATCTCGGCTCGATCGAGGTCGCCGAATCGATCAAATCGTCGACGCTTGAAAAGCTGCGCATTACCGGCGGCCATGCGCTGAACGGCGAGATCGAAATTTCCGGCGCAAAGAACGCGGCGCTCAAGCTCATGTGCGCTTCGCTCCTGACCGAGGACACGCTGCAGCTCGGCAACATGCCTGTGAGCCTTGGCGACATGCGCACCTCCGCCGTGCTTTTGAAACATATCGGCGTCTCGGTCCTGCAGCGCGCCGACGGCATGGTTCTGCTTCAGGCGCGGGACATTAAAAACCCGGTCGCGCCTTATGACCTGGTCCGGAAAATGCGGGCGAGCATTCTCGTGCTCGGGCCCCTCCTCGCCCGCAACGGCTATGCGGAAGTATCGCTGCCCGGCGGCTGCGCCATCGGCACCCGGCCCGTCGACTTCCATATCGAGGGGCTGAAAGCTCTGGGCGCGGAGATCGATATTGAAAACGGCTATATCAAGGCCAGCGCGAAAAACGGCCTTGCGGGCGGGCGCTACCGCTTCCCGAAAGTCAGCCACACCGGCACGGAAAACCTGATGATGGCGGCGACGCTGGCGAGAGGCGAAACGGTTCTGGAGAACTGCGCGCGCGAACCCGAAGTCGCCGACCTCGCCGAATGTCTCAATAAAATGGGCGCGCAAATCGAGGGCGCAGGCACGGATACGATCCGCGTTCAGGGCGCCGAAAAACTCCACGGCGCCGCGCATGACGTGATCTCCGACCGCATCGAAACCGGCACATGGATGATCGCCGCCGGCATGACGGGCGGGGAATTGCTGCTGAAGAACGGCAGTTTGCGGGATTTACAGGCTTTGACTGCCTTGCTCCGCGCCGCCGACATGCATATCGACGAAACGCCGGAGGGCATCAAGGTCACGCGCAACGGCATGCGCCTGACCGGCATGGACATCATGACCGAGCCGCATCCCGGATTTCCCACGGATTTACAGGCCCAGATGATGGCCCTGCTCTGCACCTGCGCGGGCGCGGGCATGATCACAGAAACCATCTGGGAAAACCGCTTCATGCACGTGCCCGAGCTCTGCCGCATGGGCGCCAACATCACCGTGCACGGCTCCTCCGCGATTATCCGCGGCGTGCCGAAGCTCAAGGGCGCGGAGGTCATGGCCACGGACTTGCGCGCCAGCGTCGCGCTTGTGCTCGCCGGACTTGTCGCCGAGGGCGACACTGTCGTTAACCGCATCTATCACCTCGACCGCGGCTATGAGCGCATCGTCGAAAAACTCTCAAACGTCGGCGCGGAGATCGAGCGGGTGAGCGGGAGCTAAGCCACAATCCGTACGCAAATTGTTCCCTCTGTTCGAAGTTCGAAAACAGGACTATATTAATTATGCGCCTGAATTGTTCGGCGCGTCTGCGGTCGCATAAGGCCGCACCCGCATGGAGTGTAAACTCATGGCCGATACGAAGAAAAAACCCGCCAAAAAGTAATCTTCCGGCGCTCTCATAGAGGGCGTTCATCGACCCCCGCAAGACTTATCAGGCGTGCGGGGGTTTTTATAGTCACTCCAGTTAAAAGTTAGACACAATGTGTTTTGTTATGCCCGCCCCGGATCGAGTCCGGGATAAACTGCGGCGGGCATCCAAGCGCCTGTGACTTTGGGCTCCCGCCTTCGCGGGAGTGACACCAAGTGTCGAAATCTTAAGTAGGATGATTATGCAGAGCGCGCAGAGGCCGCAGAGAAACAAGCTCTCTAAAAAAACTCTGCGCCCTCTGCGATCTCTGTAGTTTAATAACTTTCCGGCGAAAATCAGGGCGCAAAAATGGATCACTATTTATTCAAGTGACGATAAACCGCCCTGACTCCTCTGTGAAACTCTGCGTCTTTGTTATTCTGTGGTGAAATTTATTATGCGCTTCGCGGGCGGAAAAGCATTCGTGTTTATTAGTGGTTTTTTATAATGCCTGCAGCGCAATACTCCGAGACTCCCGGCGTCCTGGCAGTGAGTAAAAATCTTTCTTTCTGGCTCTGTAAAACATCTGTACAACCCCCGCCCTTCCCCGCTAAAACATCCTTTATGCAGGAAGATACGAAAAAACTGATCCTCGCCGTGCCCAAGGGCCGGATTTTGAAAGAGCTTCTGCCGCTGCTGGAATCTTCCGGCATTGTCCCGGAGGACGAGTTCAGGAACGAGGACTCGCGCCTCCTGCAATTCAAAACCAACCGCGAAGACCTTGATATCATCCGCGTGCGCGCCTTTGACGTCGCGACATTCGTCGCCTTTGGCGGCGCGCAGCTCGGCGTCGTCGGCAGCGACGTGCTCGAAGAATTTGATTACAGCGAGCTTTACGCGCCGATCGATCTCGGGATCGGGCATTGCCGCCTGTCCGTCGCCATGACCGAAGACGCCGCCCGCGACGAGGACCCGGAGAAATGGAGCCATGTCCGCGTCGCCACAAAATACCCGCATGTCACGCAGCGCCATTTCGAGGCCCGCGGCGTTCAGGCGGAGTGCATCAAGCTCAACGGCGCGATGGAAATCGTTCCGCAGCTCGGCATGGCGCGGCGGATTGTGGACCTTGTGTCCACGGGCTCGACGCTTAAAGCCAACGGCATGGTGGAGATCGAAAAGATCATCGACGTGTCTTCGAGACTGATCGTTAACAGAACAGCCCTTAAAACCCGGCCCGGCGAACTCGGCGCATGGATCGAATCGTTCCGCAACGCCGTGCGCAAAGAGGCCGCATGAATGAGAGCTATCGCATCGCTTCCGTCTCTTTCCCGGAAGACGCGCCGGACTCGGACGAGCTGCTCTGCGGCAAAAGCCTGGACGCCATTATAAGCGGCATTGTCGAACATAGCTACTTTAACCCGCTGGCCGATGAAAAACCGCCCTATGATCTTGAACTCGCCGTGGTCGATAACCGCCTCGCCATCCGCGTTTATAACGCGGAGAGTGAGGTTCTGCCCGTTCTTGTCCTTTCCATGCGCCCTTACGCGCGCCTGATCCGTGATTATTTCCTGCTGTGCGAGAGCTTTGAGGACGCGCGCAAGTTCGCCACGCCCTCGCGGCTCGAGGCGATTGATATGGGCCGCCGCTCGCTCCATAATGAAGGCGCGGAGCTTTTGATTCAGCGCCTGAACGGCAAGATCGAGATGGACCATGAAACCGCCCGCAAACTCTTTACCCTGATGTGTACGCTGCATGGAAAGCGCACCCGCCACCGCTGATATGGAAGAAGACCCGGGCAGCGTGCACAGCATTCTCGTCCTGTGCGCGCATAACGCCGTGCGCTCGCCCATGTGCGCGGCGCTGCTCAGGGAACGCTTCGGCCGGACGAAATACGTCGTCTCGGCGGGCCTGGAGCCGGACGAGGCCGTCAACGGCTTTGCGGTTCAGGTCATGAATGATGCGGGCCTCGACATCTCCGGGCATGCGCCGCAAGACGTGGACGCGCTCGAGGATGAGTCTTTCGACCTGATTATCGCGCTCTCGCCCGAGGCGTTTAAAAAAGCGCGCGAGATGGCGGCGCACGGCGCGGGCAGCGCGGAATTCTGGGACCTGCCGGAACCGCCCGGCGTGCTTGAGGGTTTACCGCACAGCCAAATGCTGGAGGCGTACAAGCGGCTGCTGAAAGAGATCAGGGCGCATATCGGGAACAGGTTCGCTGATTAGATTATTAGATTATTAGCTGATTAGCTGATTATTCTCTCACCAGCCAATCAGCCAATCAGCCAATCAGCCAATCAGCCAATCAGCTAATCAGCTAATCAGCCAGACTTGAAATCCCCCGCGCAAAGGCGTATGAAGATAGCCAGCCAATAACGAACAGAGGATACATGGCAAAAGAGGATTTACTCGAATTTAAAGGCGTAGTGACGGAAGTCCTGCCGAACGCGATGTTCCGCGTCAAGCTGGAAAACGAACACGAAGTGCTCGCGCATACGGCCGGAAAAATGCGCAAGAACCGCATCCGCGTCCTCGCGGGCGATACCGTCGTCGTCGAGATGACGCCTTACGACCTCTCCAAGGGCCGGATTATCTTCCGGGAGAAATAATTCAGGAATCTCGGAATACTGGAATCTCAGAATCTCGGAAAATATAAGCATGGTGGATAATAATTCCGAGATTCCGAGATTCCGAGATTCCCCTTCCCTGATCCTCGCCTCCGCCTCCCCGCGCCGGCTCGAGCTTTTAAAACAGATCGGCGTCACGCCGGCGCAGGTCATCCCCGCCGATATTGATGAAAGCCCCTTAAAAGACGAATTGCCGCGCGATCTGGCTTTAAGATTAGCGCAGGAGAAGGCGCGGGCCGTAGCATGCAAATGCGCAGACGAACATATCCTCGCCGCCGATTCGGTCGTCGCCTGCGGCCGCCGCGCCTTGCCGAAGGGCGAAAGCGAAAAAGACGCGCGCTATTGCCTCGACATGCTCTCCGGGCGGCGGCACCGCGTCTATGGCGGAATCGCGCTGATCACGCCCGAAGGAGAAATGATCTCGCGCCTCGTGCAAACGATCGTCCACTTCAAACGCCTCAACGATGCGGAAAAACAGCTCTATATCGACAGCGGCGAATGGGAGGGCAAAGCCGGCGCCTACGCCATTCAGGGCTACGCCGCCTGCTTCGTCAAATCCATTCAGGGCTCATATTCCAACGTGATCGGCCTGTGTTTGCACAATACGTATCAGATGCTGGGCGGGTGCGGGTATTTCAAAAGATAAGCCGCCATCATAAGCGCAACCGGGCTTTTGTTCCATCAGCACAGGGGCGGAGCGACTCACTCCGGCTTTATGAAGCTGCGCTTAGCGCATTTTTATAACCACAGAGCGCGCAGAGAACGCAGAGCATATGAGCTCTTTAAAAGACTCTGCGCCCTCTGCGATCTCTGTAGTTTAAAACTTTTTAGCGAAAATCAGGCCGCAAAAATGGATTGTTATTTATTCAATTGACTATAAATATCTGATTTTTTTACGCGCTGACGCGCGCGAAGATCCCCGTTCTCTTGGCGCGCCTGGCGTCTTGGCGGTGAATAAAAATCTTCGCGTCTTCGCGGTTTAAAATTTTCAACTCGGAGATCACAGGGCGCACAGAGATCTTAATCCCCGCCATAGCGAGCGACCCTCTTCTCTTTAAAATTCGTCTCACAAAGATTCCTCGCATTCGCTCGGAATGACAAAATAGAAGTCTACGTTTAAAGTGTCTCTATGCTTTAATAGCGGAAGGGAGAGGAAAGCGGCATTGGACATTCTCATCGACGAAAAGGACGGGAGCCTGTGGGTGGCGGCGCTGGACGCGCGGCGGCGGCTGGCCGGGCTTGAGATCGATCCGGAGGATGAGGAAATCCGCTGGGGCTCGATCTACTGGGCGAAAGTCACGCGGATTGACGCCTCAATGGACGCGGCCTATGTCGATCTCGACGGCGACAATGTCGGCATCCTCAACAATTCGGACGTGCGAATCCGCAAACCCGGTGAAGAGACTCCGCGCAAGGGCGGGGCCGAGGCGATCGGCAAAACCCTCGCCCCCGGGCAAATGGTCGCGGTGCAGGCGAAAAACGGCATTTCGCAAAACGACAAGAACGAAAGCGATCACAAATACCCGCGCGTCAGCATGAACATCACCCTCCCCGGGCGTTACCTGATCTATTCGCCGATGAGCCGGGAGAACTATATCTCCCAGCGCATCCGCGACAAGAAAATGAGAAAGCAGCTGCTCGACATGCTGCACCGGCTCGAGGGCGTGGAAAGCTGCATCATGCGCGCCGCCGCGCTCAACACCCAGACCGACGTTCTGGTGCGGGAATATAAACTCCTGCGCGAAATCTGGAAACGCCTGCAGGAGCATTTCATCGGCAACGGCCCACAGCTGATCATGGAGGGCCCGGACGCGATCCAGCGCGCGCTGAGCGACAACGCCGCGCAAACGATCGGCGGCATCGAGGTCGTCACCATGGAGCAATATGAAAGCGTCGAGGAATGGTGCGAGCTTTACGGCCCCGATCTCGTTACCAAAATCAAGCCGGTCGAGCTTGAAAACCCTTACGCGGATTTGAGCCTGTTCTATCACCACGACGTCATGGGCCAGATTGAAAAAATGTTCGTGCCCTACGCCGTGCTGGAAAGCGGCGGCAGCCTGATGATCGAGCGCACGGCGGCCTTAACGGCGATTGACGTGAACCGCGGCGCGGACAAACGCAGCAATCTCTCGGTCAATCTCGAGGCCGCGGCGGAAATCGCCCGCCAGATAAGGGTCCGCAATCTCGGCGGAATTATCGTCATCGATTTTCTCAAGCTGAAATCGAAAAAGGATGAAGGGATCTTGATCGCCGAACTTGAAAAACAGTTCAACTTCGACCCGTGCACCGTGCAGATCCACGGCATGACCGCGCTGGGATTGATTGAAATTACCCGCAACCGCCGAACGCCGTCATTAATGGAGCGGGTTTAGGCAGGCCGTCAACAGAATTGCAAGACTTTTCAGTTAACTGTAAACTCCTGACCGGAGGTACGCGCCATGTCCCGGCTTGAAGGCCCTGAAGAAAAACCCCGCTGGCTATACCGCTTCGACAATTACAAGCGGGCGTTTCTGTTGCTGCGTGAAGGCGTGGAAATTCTCGAACTGCGCGATTTGAGCCAGCTCGAAAAAGAAGGCCTTGTGCAGAGATTTGAATATACCTGGGAGCTGGCGTGGAAACTCCTGCGCGATTATCTCGAAAGCGAGGGCGTCGCGCTTGACAAAATTACGCCCGCCTCCGTGATCCGCGCGGCCTACGCCGCCAATATCATCGAGAACGGCGAGGGATGGATGCGCGCGCTCGACGCCCGCAACAAGATGTCGCATGTCTACAACATGGAAACCTTCGAAGAGGTCATCGCGGAGATTCAGTCGGATTACCTTTCCCTGCTGGATTCTCTCTATATGTCGATGATGGAAACGGCAATCGGGCGCGAAGGCGATGCATGATCACGGCCTGAGCCAAAATCAGCTTGATATGATCAGGGACGTTCTCGCGCCCTATGCGCCGAAAATAGACAAGGTCGGGCTATTCGGCTCGCGCGCCACCGGGACTTACCGCGAAAATTCCGACATCGACATGGTCATTTACGGCGATCTCGGACAGGCCGAAATTGACAGGATCGGGACGCTGTTCGACGCCAGCGCGCTCGCCGTTCCCGTGGACGTGCAGGGTTATCATCTCATCGCCTACCCGCCGCTGAAAGATCACATAGATGCGGTCATGCGAACGCTGTTTAGCCGAAGGGATTTTTGAGCGGGTTTTAACCCCTGCCCTTCCCCATCGCCTTCATCATGATTTTCTCGACAAACGGGAAAAAGAGAAAATAAGGCATGGCCTGCAGGAGCTTCATAAAAATGAACATCCCGAACGGGAACACG
>CAZCIB010000004.1:0-75287 GCA_964498755.1 uncultured Pseudobdellovibrionaceae bacterium
TTTCCTGCCCTTCATCCAACTTCCGGCGTTCGGAGCGGTGCTGTTCGGCCATCCGCGCCCGCTCAAGTCGGTGCCGCTGAGCTTTGGCCTGATACGCGGCTTCGGCCTCGCGCATGTAGCGCGTCAGGACGGGCGTCATCTTCGCGGCGATCATTGCCTTCGTCTCATCGACGCCAGGCATGTCTTTGCCGTCGCCGAGCTTCTCGCGCACTTCCTTCGTCTTGAGGCCGGTCCAGCGGGCGAGCGCATAGACCTCGCCTTTGACGTCGAGCGCGACCACGCCGCGCCGGTCGCCTTGCGCGAGCCAGTAGCCCCGCTCTTCAAGCATCTCGCGCAAGGCTTCGCGGGTCGGAGAGGCGGCCCAGCATTCCTGGAACATGCTTTTGAGGGCCTTCGCGTCCTTCCCGGCGCGCAAGGACTGCTGCCATTCGGCGCGCGTGAAGTTCAGCGGGTTCTTCTGGTGCCGATCGACAAGCCCGCGCGGCATCCGCCAGCGCTGTTCGAGGTAAATTTCTTTTGAGAGGTCCCGAAGCCGCGTCTTGTAGAAGGGCAGATTGATCGCGGTCATCTTTTCCGCATCGATCCGCGACCACACGCAATGCGCATGCCTCCGCCCTTCCTTTTCGTGGAAGATGACGACGCGCGGCTGACCTTCCAGACCGAGCCTTTTCTCCGCTTCGTCGATCGCGTTCTCGAACGTCTCGACGGGCACGCGCTCTTGCGGCGGTGGATTCAGGGAGAGGGAGAACAGGAACTGGCGGCAGCGCGTGCCGCGGCTGATCGCGTAGGCTTCATGCAGGGCGCCCGCGAGATCGTCGGAGACGAACCCCCGCACCTCGTAGAGCTCGACATGCTCGTTCTCGGTCGTCTTGAGCAGGTGCCGGGCGAGTTGCGCCGCGCCGCCGCGCTGTGCGCCCTTGAGGATCACGGCTCCGGCTCCGCAGAATCGGGCACGCCGAGGGCCCGCAGCAGCTCGCGCCTGATTTCCGCGACGGCGGCGCAGGCCTGCATCAGCTCATGCTCGGTGTCCGGCGTCACCGGGAGCGAGCCCGTGTTCGCTGCCCGGGCGAGCTGGTTCAGGTTGTTCGCAAGCCGCGAGCGGCCCAGCGCGGCGAGCGCGCGCGCAAGCGCCTCGTGGTCCCTGACCGGAAACTTGCCCCGCGTCCGGCGCGTCGGCGCGGACCCGTCGAAGAGACGCTCACGGATATACGCGCCGAGCGGTAGCCCGGCGGCGTCCCGCTCAAGCCGCGCCCGTTCCTCAAACGTTAGACGCAGCGAGAAGGGGGCCGGGTATGTTTTCGTCGTCGCCATATCGAGCCACTCCGGGCCCCGGTATGGCGGCGAAAACAACTCTCCTGACTGATTCGCATTGCAAAACAGCGCATTAGGAGGCGTAACGCCATGCCGAGAAGTCTGGTGAATAGATCAGTAGGACAAGATGGTTGCGAGCCCCCGCAACCAATCTTTTCAATAAGTTAGCCGCCCATCGAGCGGCTTTTATTTCGCTAGCGCTACCTTGGCGCTACCTCTCTAGGCGCGTTGATTGTTTTTGACAATCTTCTTATTCGCACAAGAGACTGCAATAAAACAAAAAGCAACATGCTGAGCGATTATATAAACAAATTCATTCTGAACCCGCGCAGGCCCGCAAGAACAATCCGGATATTTTCCTCCGCGCTGAATTTGCGTCGGGTGACGCGCTTGATGTTCCGGACAAGCTTGTCCCCCTCGTCCTTATTCTGAGCAGCTTTCATGCCGCCTTTTTTTCTCATCTGCGCCTCTTTCGTGAGCTGCGATGATGGCTGTTTTCAGAATAATTTATGGTCGGTTTTTTTCGGCCCCGGGCGAGCTTTGACCCTTGTCTTTCCTGCGGTCCATCAAGGCGAGCGAGGGACGTTCGATGAGCAGATAGAGAATATGCGCGCCAACAATACATCCGATCACGGCGATGCCAACGTAAACCCATAAATTAAAGTCGTCCAGAAAAGGCAGCCGCGTCCAGATCAGCATCAAAACGCCGAGAATAAACGGATGGGCGAGATAAAGGCTGTACGAGCTGTTGCCGAGTTCGCTTAGAACGCGCGGCGGCTTATAATTTTCCGCGCCCTTTGGAAGCGTTGCCGCCATCACAAAAAGCGTTCCGGCAAGCCCTTTTAAAAACAGATCCAGAAGATAGATATCATAGGGCTTAGTAAAAACCAGACAGACCAGAGGTATGACAGCGGCAACCATGAGCGGCCAGAAACTTTTCGCGGGCAGAACAGTACCGCGCAGTTTCGCATAAGCGATCAATGCGCCGACCAGAAATTCCAGTACGATCGGATCGGCCCAGAATTGCGCCGCGCTCCATCCTTCGGGAATAAAAGGCCAGAAGGAAACAGAAAGACAGAACCAGAGCGTCAGTAAAATGATCGCTGTGCGATGCGACCAAAGTATCAGCAGGGCGAATACGGCGTAAAAATAAATCTCGTAATTGAGCGTCCATCCCAGGCTTAAAACCGGGCGGATCACATCCTGCCCCGGGGCTTCATGCGGCACAAAAAGATATGAAAGCAAAAAATGCGTCAGGTCGGGTCTTGCGCTGTGAATCGCCGACGGGGCTATAAACAGCGCGGCGATCATCAGGCTCGTATAAAACCAGTAAATCGGCACGACGCGTATAAATCTGCGCTTGATAAACACTTTCACGCCGCTCCATGATCCGGCCAATTTCGGGCTCGTATAGACGATCACAAAACCTGAAATCACAAAGAACAAATGCACGCCCGCGCCCCAGGGGTAATTGTGACGCTCAAAAACCTCTCCCGCCTCTCTGGCAATTTGCACGGCTTCATTCTGCGCATGACCGAAGACGACCATTAATGCTGCCAGCGCGCGCAAAACCTGTACCATCAGGAACATGGGCTTGTCCGATCCGCCGGTCTCTTTCGCCGGAATTAAGCTTCGCAAAATTTTTTCGAGGCGACGCATGGAAAACCTGGAAGGATTAGCGATTAAAGACTTTACACGTTAAACTATACAATCGGCATGGAGCTATACATGAAAAAAAAACGTCATTACTTTTTCATTTTTACAGCTTTTGCGGGATTTATCTGCATTACCGCTCTGGGCGCCCTTTACAACGTTCCGAAGGGCATATCTGCAGAGGACAGAGTCTATCTCAAGAAAATCCTTGGAGCGCGCCAACAGGCCCCGGTAACGGCGTTCTCCGGAAAATTCAGGGATGAAATCGCTACCATACGCGCTGTTCAGGAAGCGGTTTTTGCAACGACGCCCAAGGACGGCGCCATTCCTCACGGTCAAAGCCGCGAGCCTAAAGACTTATATGAAACGGACACCGCCTATTGCGGCGACCGGGCGCGGGTCATGGATAAAGCATTGCGCATGCTGGGACTCGAAACGCGCTATGTCAGTTTATACAACAAAATCCCCGGCCAATCCTTTTTCGGAAGACTGTTATACGCCGGGGGTCAAAACAGTTCCCACGCGCTCGTAGAGGTCAAAACCAGCCACGGCTGGATGATGGTTGATACGCGCAAGCGCTGGATGTCCCTGACGAAGGACGAGCAGCCGGTTAGCCTTGCGGAATGGCAGGCTGCTGTCCGCCAGGGCAATAAAAGCATTTACAATTGGTCTGTGATCTCGCCGGAAGACAAATATCCGCTTCTGGAAGAGGATTTCTATATCATTTACGGGCTTTATTCGCGTCACGGGAAATTTTATCCGCCTTACACGCCCTATATTCCGGACGTGAATTTCCGGGAATTAATGATTAACTTCACCCGCCCGTCATATCCCGGATCAGATTTTCGTACGCGTCAAGAGAAGCTCGCGCCGTAAAGGCCTCGGCGCGGCGGGACATATCGGGCTGGCGCTCCGCGTCCAGCGTATCGGCCAGCGCGTCCGCCAGAGCCTGCGCATCCCCGACGGGAACGAGCCGCCCCCATTTTCCGCCCTCGAGAATTTCTTCTGGTCCGGCAGGACAGTCGGTAGAAACCACAGGCGTACCGAGAGCGAGCGCTTCAACGATGACATTGCCGAATCCTTCGAAACGGGATGAGACGGCAAAAATATCCGCTGCATGGATAAAGGCGTACGGGTTCAACTGAAATCCCGGGAGGTCGGCTTTATCCTGAATGCCAAGCTCCTGAACAAGCTTTTCCAGTTTTTCGCGCTCCGGCCCTTCTCCGATAATAAGCAGGCGCGCGTCAACCCGGGCCTGAAGCAGCGCAAAGGCATGGATCAAGGTTCCGTAGTCCTTGACCCGGTCGAAACGCCCTGCGGCGAGGACAGTTTTAAAATTTCGTCCTGGCGCGAGGAAGGGATGATCCGGATTTTCTTCAGCTTTGGCGAGCATCCCCGACTCTACGACCGGATTATAAATAACATCGATCTTATCGCGCGCCATACCCGTCTGTTCGGCGTGATCGTCCGCTACGCCTTTCGAAACGCACACCGTTCGGTCCGCGAACCGGTAGAGTTTTTTTAGCAACGCAATCCGGATTTGACCCTTCAGACCCGGTACAAGCGCGCGGTCCATGGAAATCGACTTATGCTGGGTGATAATTGTTCGCCCCTTGCCGCCGCAAAAGGGACGCACCAGAAGCGCGGCAAGGCTCGGCACCGGCAACGCCGTTACAAGAACGGTCTTCGAATTCCTGCGCATATAGCGCCAGAGATTAAAAAGCGCGCATGGAAAATTAGGGCCGAGCGCCCTTAGCGGGATATCCGGCCAGACTTCTTTTTCCAACTCACCGCCTTTTTTTGTAATGAGAAGATCGACTGCATAACCGCGCGCCCAAAAGCCTCTGGCAAGGCTCAAAACAACGCGCTCCGCCCCTCCGCCGGCCAATGACGTGATAAAAAAGGCGATGCGGGGTTTAACGCTCATCCGCTCGCCCTCCTGAAAACCGCAAAGACGGACGGGTCCAGCCCGAGCTTCTTTGTAATATATAAAAGCGCACCGAGACTCCAGAGTACTGAAGTAACCGCCGTTGCCATTGCGGAGCCTTCTATGCCGAACATGCCGATCAGGACGTAATTGGCGGCGATATTAAACGCGACGGTAAAGGATAGAATATACATGGCCTGTCTGTGATAGTCCGTCATCACCATAAGATTACCGACAGGTCCGGCCAGCGCGGTCACAACCTGCCCGGCCAGCAACAGATAAAGCGCATTCGAGGATGCTGTGAATTCCTGCCCGAACAGACCCAAAAGAAATTCCGCGAACAAGGCCGCAAAAGCGGTAATCGCAATCGTTCCGAAAAAGATCAGCAGCGCGCATTGCGTCAAGAGCTTTTGCAAGGCGGTTTTTTCACAGCTCGCGTGCAATGCCGAAATCCTTGACGAGACGATATAATTCGCCGCCATAAGCACAAAACCCGCAAGCATGGCAATTCTTTGCGCAACCGTGTAGAGCCCGGCTTCCTCCGCGCCCAAAAGCGCGCCGATCATCACAATGTCGGTTTGTTGCTGCACGGTCATAAAACCCGAGCTGAGAACCATGAAAAACCCGTAAGAGAGCCATTCCGGCCCCCGGTATTGCGGCGCCTCTGGCGCAAAATTCCGGTGCGCGCGGGTCAGATAAAACGCCATTACCGCCAACGTCGCGATCATGGAGAAAAGCGTTGCCGTCATAACGGCTTCAGCCGTGTGGAAAGAGGTCAACAGGAACAGCGCCGCAAGGAGGAACAGTTGCAAAATCGGCCTTAAAAGCGTTTCCGGCGCCTGTCCGGCCAGCGGCAGATCAACCGCCCGCAGCGCTGCGCGAAACAGGAAAATCAGCGCGAATACGGGCAACATCGCAAAGGCAATCAGGAACGTTCCGCGCATGCTTTCGCCCAGAATGCCGAGAGCCGCCGCGCTTGCCAGCAGGCAAACGCCGAGACTCGCGGCGATCACAAAGCGCGCGCTGTAGCGCCAGTGCCCCTGAAACAGGCTCCAGTTTTCTTCACTGCGGTAGGCGGCCTGAAAACGGACGGCGGCGGCGTCCATGCCGAATTTCGCCGGAATTAAAAGGATCTGCAACCAGCTCCACGCCAGCGCATATTCCCCGAACTCCGCCACGCCGATCATCCGGCTGATGCAGATGAAGAGAACAAACGTCAACAACCGGTTCACAACATTTAGCGAAAACACCGCCGAGACCTGCCCGGCGAAGGCTTTTTCTGGAAGGAATTTTTCAAGCAGGTGTTTCAATCTGGATAACGAAATCAGGAATGTCTTATGCACCTAGCATAGCGCGCTCGAAGCCCGGATGAAATGAGAAAAGCTTGACGGCAGGATAAAATAGGAATATATTCGTAACTCTCAACGCCATTCTTGTATCCATTCCTATTTAACCATGAGGTCTTCCATGCTTATGAAACTGGGCAGGGGCACGTCCCCGTCTGCCGGATCGTATCCCTATTCCGGCGAATTCTTCGATCTTTCCAAAGAAGTCAGTCTTGATCTTTATTTCGATTACCGTGATTTGACCAGTTTAAACGACACGGCGGAGATTTCCACGCTCGCCGGGATGAGCGGCGTAGGAACAAACCCGGTTTTTGATGCCTTCTCTTTCGGCGGGATCGGCGCGGTCAAGGCCAATGGTCTTGGCACTGAAATGCTCTCGGACAGCACAATCAGTACAGCCAATGGCTTTACATGTGGCGTTGTTTTGAAACTAGCGCCGGAAAGCGCTGCGCGCTCCATTTGGTCGCTTGGCACAAGCACGGCGGGCAGCGCGAATTACTACCTTGCCCAGCAGCAAAACGACGCGGATCTCGAATTCCGTAATGCGCAAGCCGGCGGCGCGCAAAAAATTTCAGATTTCCGCCAGAACGAATACGCGATCTGCGTTTACCGTCAAAACGCCGCCGATACGAATGCGGAAGTCTTTATGAATGGCGACAGCTACGCCATCAGCTTTGACCCTATTAATCTTGGAGGCGACTTTTACTTTCGCCTGTTTGATCTTGGCAACGGGGCAAATATCGCCGCGCCGTGCGAAATTGCCTCCTGCTTTGCCTATGGCGATTACCTGAGCGATGAGCTGATCCTGAAATGGATGCAGCGCATGCGCGACGTCTATAGCAGCGTTCCGACCTATAAGCCGGACGTGAATATGCTCTATATCGGGGACTCAATCATGGATGGCGTTTTCCTAAATGCTAAGGCTGATTTTGTAGCGGAAATGCAAAAATATGTCCGCAATGCTCTTGCGATAGACTGCGCAATCGGCAGCGCGTGTCTGACGGAAGAAGCGTCCACGGCTGGTGGAGGTTCATACTGGTTCTATGATATCTCCGCAGGCAGCGCAGGAGACGCGTATAGTTCGGTTGAAGATGTCGTGAACAAGGATGATGTGACCGAAATTGTAATCTGCCTCGGCACAAATGACGCATCAGAAGTTACGGACGGAACGATTACGACAGCGCAATGGAAAGCTGCTTATATTGATTTTATCGACGTTCTCAAAGCCGCATTCACAAACGCCAGAATCCTGATAATTCCGCAGCGCGTTTATACAGACAGCCATCAAGCAGCGCGCCAGACGATGCGCACGGCAACCGAAGAAATCATTAGCTCCGAAAGCAACGTCTATCTGGCAATCGATTATGATGACGTGACGCTTCACGATACTGTACACCCCGATGCCGCCGGATATCAGACAATGGCCGTTGCCCTTGCGCAGAGAATTGCGTCTTTGCGCGGCCTCTTATAGGAAAGACTTGGTCCGCCAGCGCTGAGGCTTTAAACTGGGCCTTAAAGAAAGGCCTCGGCGCGTGCTTGTCTATCTCCTCTATATTCTGTGCATGACTACGACATGGCTGCTCGTCTTATTGCTGACAGTCAGAAGGCTTTTCGAGCCCATGCTGCTCTACCTCGCTGTCGGCGCGCTGCTGCTTATCCTGCCCGCGTTTTTTTATCTCTTTGATATCGAGGGTTTGCGCAGCGACCTCTACATGGAAGACCGCGATAATATCATCCTTCTGCAAGGCCTGATTATCGCCTTATTCAGCCTTGCGATGATTGTGGCCTATAAAATCTTTTCAAAGCAGGTTTTTGCCCGCTATATTTTTCCGCACTCCGGTTCCTCGCGCCTGGACGGCCTTGCGATGATCGGCGTTTTCGTGTTTTTCATGGGCTCCGTTGCCATCGCAGGCTTTGCCCTAAGCGCAGCCGGGAATATTTTCGGTGCGATCCGCGCTGTACGCTATGAAGACCTTCTCGCCGGTTATAATTTCCTCACGCAATTCGTACGGATCGGCGGCTTTTTGGCGGCGGCGCTTTTTCTTGATGTTCTGCGCCGCAAACGCTTCGGCAAGCGCGCCCCCACCTTTCTAAGTCTTTTCACAAGTTTCATGCTGGCGGTTATCCTGCTGGCCGGGTTTATCATGGGCGGCAAGAGTTTTGTGATTTATCCGCTGGTTGTTATCGCGCTCGGCTATGCGCTCTACTTCTCAAAACGCCCGGTTACGGCTCTGACTCTCTTTGCCGTCTCCATTTTCTGCGTGATTGCCGCGCTGCAGTTCGTACGGGAGACAATGGTTCATGAAAACCGCCTTTCAGAGAATTTTATTACCACATCCAGCCTCGGCGTTTCCCTCCTCGACAGCAATCTGATCTATCTGGAATATATGCCGCCGCGCACGGAAATGGGCGAGGATTTTTACAATGGGCTGATTGGTGTCGTGCCACGGATTTTCTGGCCGGACAAGCCCGCGCAGATCAACGCGGGCGGACGGTTCAGAAAGATGCTGACCGGGGATTACCAGGGCGGCGCCTGGCCGGTGTTCGGCTTTAACCTCTGGTATGTGAATTTCGGATGGCCGGGCGTTCTGATGGGCGGGTTTATTACGGGCTGGATGATCCGCGTGCTCCGTGAACGCTATCAGGATTATGCCGCTAATCCCTATTCCCTGAGTTTCATGACCTTTTTCACGATCGCGTT
Source organism: uncultured Pseudobdellovibrionaceae bacterium (assembly GCA_964498755.1). Classification (GTDB taxonomy): domain Bacteria; phylum Pseudomonadota; class Alphaproteobacteria; order Micavibrionales; family Micavibrionaceae; genus RZZS01. Next base: position 8,939 of record CAZCIB010000004.1, read on the forward strand.
CATTATCCCCGGCGGGGTCGACGCGAATTTCCTGATCAACTATATCCTCAACGTCGTGCCGGTTTTCGCCTTTGTCATCCTCGCAGACAGGCGCCTGTATCCTGTCAGCATACTGAGATACAAGAATAAAGAAGTCAAAAGAGCTTAAACGATCAGACTGCCGTCGAGGATCATGCTGTCAACCGTCACGCCGCTCATGTCAGCGCTAAAGCTTGCGACAGCCTCGGCATCATCGCCGGCGCCGTCGGCATTCACATAGACCGTGGTTTTGGTTGATGAGGCATAGACAAGTTCTACGAAATCATTGATATCGTCCGTTGTCTCATCAAAACCGTCCAGCAGGGCGGAGATATCAAGCGCATCGCCCTCTGCGGCGTCGAAGTCCCTGATCCAGTCATGATTGGCAAGGCCAGCCTCGGCGAAGACAAACGTATCCGCACCGGCTTCACCGTAAAGCTCGTCACGTCCAAGACCGCTGACAAGCGTGTCGTCACCGTCGCCGCCGCGGAGCGTTTCATGATGAACGCCTCCATAGAGCGTGTCGTTACCGCCGTCGCCAAAAAGCGCGTTCAGGCCCTCGCCGCCGTAGAGCGTATCGTCACCGCCGCGGCCATGGAGATTGTCATCGCCTGCGCCGCCGCGCAGCACGTCATTGACGCCGTCACTGCCGCCGATCACATCGTCATATGCGCCGCCGATGATTTCTTCCACAGAAGCAATCGTATCCGTTCCGCCAAAACCGTCCTGTGCGGTTCCTGCCCTGATATCCACGAAGATGCCGGACCCGGCTGAGGAATAATCAATTGTGTCAAAGCCGTCATCGCCGTAAATCAGGTCGTTTCCGGCATCCGCTATGAACAAGTCGTTTCCGCCGCGGCCGTAGAGAGAGTCGTCTCCCGCTCCGGCGCGGATGACGTTATCGAGATTGTCGCCGCCGATCACATCATTCCAGGCGGTTCCAATCACCTGTTCAATGCCGCCGCCGATAAAATCCGTATCCCCGTAACCGTCCGTTGCCGTTTTAGCGCGCAAATCTACAAATACGGCGGCCGGATCTTCGGAATAATCCACCGTATCAAAGCCGGCGTCGCCGTAAATCGTATCGCCGCCCGCGCCACCATAGATCCAGTCATCCCCGGCGCGACCGTAAATCCCGTCATCACCTGCGCCGCCGCGCAGCACGCTATCGCCGTTACCGCCGCCAAGCACATCGTCATAACTGCTGCCGGCGATGTTTTCTATGTTCAAAAGCGTGTCCGTTCCGCCTTCCCCGTCGTCACTTGCGCTGCCGGCGCGTATATCGACGAAGACTCCTGCGCCGGCGCTGCCGTAATCGGCCGTGTCGTTACCAGCGCCGCCATTTAAAAGGTCGTCACCCGCACCGCCGGAAAGCACGTTATCTCCGTTATCGCCCTCAATGACGTCGCTGAACGCCGTGCCGATGACATTTTCAATCGATTCAAACGTGTCTGTCCCTGAAGCAGTATCACCGCCTTGCTCAGCGAGGAGAACAAGGGCTTGCGCGCTCTGGCTCGCAAGGTTTGCTGCTATGCCTGTTTCAAATGCGCTGTAATCCGCCGTGTCCGCGCCTTCTCCGCCCCTCAGGGTATCGCTTCCGGCGCTGCCCTTGATAAGGTCGTCACCGCCACGCCCGACAATCACTTCGCTTTCATCGGTGCCGACAAGCACATCGTCACTTTCCGTGCCGAGTATATCCGCTCCCAGCACTTCGCCTGGCAAAGTTACATCTACGCCGTCAACGCTCACGTCAAAAACTACATCGTTGAAATCGGCGTCGCCCAGATTTTTTAAATCTTCAAAGCCGATCCGCAGCGTACCCGGATCATCAGCGTCAGCCAGACCGGCAATCGCGTGCGCCGCGCCGTCCGGGTTAATCGCTTCGCCGCCAAGCGCGGATGTGCTGTGATAAACATGTCCTTTCAGAACGACTGTTTCTTCACCGTTCGTGTAGACAATTGAAATATCTTCGGCGCTATCGCTGACTTTGGCGAGGCGCTCGTTCTCGCCGCCGAGATCATAGACAAACTCGACCGTGCCGTTTTCAAGGTCCAGATCCTCGTAGCCGTCATTTTTACGGTCGCCATTGGCAATAATAAAGAATCCTGCTTCCGTGCCGTAATCTGCATCCAGCGTATAGCTGAAATCGCGGCCAGCTGTAAGCCCGCCGATTTCGCCGTTCAGTTCGGCTATGGACTGTTGTTCCGCATCAATACGGGTTTCAAAGCCGTCAATTCTGCTTTCCTGCGCGGCAATTCTCTCGTCAAGCCGGGCGATTCTGTTTTCCTGACCGGCAATCTGACGCTCATACTTTGCTGTACGCGCGGGATCATCGATAATTTTTTGCTCCAGCTCGCTGATTTTTTGTTCATGTTCCGCTTGCCGAGACTTGAAGTTTTCAATCCGGCCTTCAGATTTGTCGATATTCTTCTCAAGATTTTCTATTCTCTTTTCGTGAGAATCGATTTTTCGCTCAAGTTTTTGGATATCCTTGTCTGTGCGCAGTGGATCCTTAACGTTTGTAAAGGCAAATTCCGCATTGTAAATCGTGCCGTCCGCGCCAACCGTATAGGCGCCGAGCGTATTGTGAAATCCTGCGCCGGATTCAACCATGGAAATGTTCAAGGTCGCGCCGTAACCGATTTCCAGATCGCTTAAACCAACGGGTGGAGACACGCTTTCCAGAGACAGTTTTTCCTGCAAATCTGGAAAAGCCGGGCTTTCGGTAAAGGAATGAGAAAGTGAAACAACGAGCTCATCAGATCCGTTTGTCTGAATATCCGCAATATCCTTGGCTTCCGCGGCGATTTTTATTTCCTGCAGCGCCAGAATGATATTGCCAATGTCCTGTTCGTCGTAGTCTTCAAACATATCTTAAACCTCAACTCCTATGATCAGTATAACGAAAAAGCGTTAATGAAACTTTAGCTAAATTATACATAAAATTTTAGGCGCTTTTCCGTTGCCAAGCAAAATCAGTGTCCTGCCTTCCTTTTTAAGATAGGACCAAAAAGTTACTATTTTCTTTAAGTGGGCTAGGAAAATACGCTGATATCGGCAATCAGCTGAGCGCTTGCATTGAGACTGTCCACGCTGACGCCTGACAGATCAGCCTGGATATTGGCCACAGTTTGCCAGTCGCCGCCCTGTCCATCCGTATTAACTTGAAGCTCGGAATTATTGCTGTTCTGATAGACGAGGCGCACGAAATTGTTGAGATTGCCGCTTTCGCTGTCGTAGCCGCTTAAAAGATCGCTGACATTGATGCTGTCAGCATCCGGGCCGTCTAATGTGAAGTCCTTGACCGTGTCAACTCCGGAAAGACTGGTGAGCGCAAAAATATCGGAGCCGCCGTCTCCGTAAAGCGTGTCATTCCCAGTCCCGCCATTCAGCGTGTCATCGCCGTCCCGGCCATGCAGACGGTCGTTTCCGTCACCGCCGGTCAGGATATTCGCCGCATTATCACCGCCCAGAACATCGTCATGGGAGCTGCCGGTCAGGTTCTCGAACTGATAGACCGCATCGGTTCCGCCGCTGCCGTCCGTTGCTGTTCCGGCCCGCAGATCGGCGAATACGCCGGCGCCGTCTTGAGAATAATCCAAAAGATCGACGCCGCCGTCCCCGTAAAGAATGTCGTCCCCGGCTCCGCCGCGTATAACATCGTCGCCGTCCCGGCCATGCAGTCGGTCGTTTCCGTCACCGCCTTCAAGAACGCTGTTATCGTTGCCGCCCCCGATCACATCGTCATAGGCGCTGCCGACAACGTTTTCAAAGCCTCTTAAGGTATCTGTTGCGCCGCTATCGTCCGTTCCTGTTCCCGCACGCAAATCAGCGAATATTCCGGCTGTATCATGAGAATAATCAAGCGTATCGGTCCCTGCGCCGCCATCCAGTGCGCTTGCGCCGGCGTTTCCTGTAATCGTATCGTTATAGGCGCTGCCGATCACGCCTTCCATCTGATAAACGGCGTCTGTTCCGCCGCTGCCATCCGTGGCCGTTCCGGCGCGCAAATTAACCGTTACGCCGTTTGTTGCCGCACTATAGTCGAGCGTATCAAAACCGCCGTCGCCATACATGGTATCGCTGCCGAGCCCGCCCACAAACACGTCGTCGCCGCCGCGCCCGTGCAGGCGGTCGTTACCTGCGCCGCCGTAGAGCGTATTGGCAAGATTATCGCCGCCGATTATGTCCGCATAATCCGTGCCCAGGATGATTTCGATGCCGTAGAGCGTATCGACGCCGCCGCTGCCGTCTGTGGCCGTTTCAGCGCGCAAATCAACGAAAATCCCTGCGGTTTCGTGAGAATAATCCACCGTATCAATACCGTCATCGCCGCGTAGGGTATTCGCGCCGCTATTGCCGATCAGCGTGTCGTTATACGCGCTGCCCGTGACGCTCTCAAAATCATAGAATGCGTCGGTATAACCGTTGCTGTCGGTCACGGTATTGAGGCGAAGATCAACATAAACGCCCTTGATATCGCTCGTAAAGCTGAGCGTATCGTCGCCTGCGCCGCCGTGCAGTATATCAGCCTGCGCGCCGCCGGAGATCACGTCGTCATAGTCGCTGCCGATTACCTCCTCGACATATTTGATCGTATCCTTGTACCCGCCGCCGTCAGTGGCTATCGTCGTGCGCAAATTCACCTTTACGCCAGAGCTTTCGCCGGAATAGTCAACAATGTCGTGGCCGCCATCACCGTAGATACGGTCCTCGCCTGCGCCGCCGATAAAGACGTCATTCCCGCCGCGCCCGTGCAGGCGGTCATTACCCGCGCCGCCGCGCAGCACATTGTCTTCGTTACCTCCGGCCAGAATATCGTCATAGGCGCTGCCGGTTACATTTTCAAAGCCTGAGATATAATCGGCGCCGCCGCTGCCGTCGACGCCCGTGCGCACGCGCAAATCAACGAAGACCCCGCCCGTGTCCTGGGAGAAATCAACCGTATCGACGCCGTCACCGCCATACATGGCGTCGTTGCCCGCGCCGCCGTATACCGTATCGTTGCCGCCGCGCGTATGGATTTCATCGTCGCCATCCCCGCCGTATACCGTATCGTTGCCGTAAAGAATGGAGGCGTCATCCGAAAGAATTGTATCGCCCCCCGTTCCGCCATAAATCGTATCATCGCCATGACCGCCATAAATCGTATCGTCGCCATCCCCGCCATCGATTTCGTCATTGCCGCCGTGACCATAGATTGTGTCGTTGCCGGAATTGCCGAAAAGCCTGTCATCCCCGCTCCAGCTGTCGTTCCATTGCATCAGATCGCCGTAGATCGTATCGTTGCCGAAGCCGCCCTGGATCAGGTCGTTCCCATCGCCACCATAAGCCGTATCGTCGCCGCTATCGCCAAAGAGAATATCGTCGCCGCCATCGCCATAGAGCGTATCATGCCCGTTCCCGGCATAAATCATGTCGTTACCGCTGCCGGAATAGATCGTATCATCGCCATCGCCCGTATGGGCGACATCGTCTCCGCCTTTCAGGTCAAGCCTGTCGTTTCCGGCCACGGAAATTGTAATATCCTCTGCGGCGCCATAGCCGGTATAATTGACAGCGAAAGACGCGTGCGTTCCCTCGACAACGATCTCGGTTACAGCGGAGAGCGACTCGATTTTGAGAACCCTCACATCCAGACCCGGATCATGCACGGTTAGCGTAAATTCATGCCCGGCGCGGCTATAGCTGATCAACGCGCCGCTTCCGCCCGAAACGCCCAGATCATCAGCATTGAGCGTCTGCGTCTCTTCATCCAGGACGCTGTCTCGATACAGGCTACCGTTCAGGTCGAGGTCAATCTGGAATTCAATCGCGTTCATATAATGCTGAACCATTTCGGCGTGGCTGTAGGCACCGTCGGCAAAAATGTAATTCTCGATGTCATACAGGATATCCGTACCGAAAGTCCCGGTCGTATCGACCAGCTTGAAAACCGCCGTACTAAGAAGATCCAGAATAAAGTCCGCGAGATTAACGCTATATGTGATGCTGTCGACGCCATCGCCGCCATAGAGCGTGTCGTTGCCGGCGCTGCCATACAGCGCGTCGTCGCCGAGGCCGCCGGTCAGGATATTCGCGGCGTCGTTGCCGTAGATCGTATCATTTCCCGAACCGCCCTTAGCGTTTTCGATCGTGACGTTATAGGCGATGGCAATATTGCGATCGTAGCCGTCGACGCTGCTGAACGTTCCTTCGCCCAGCCTCAGAATCGAGTCTGTGGCGTAGGCCGAAGCGTCGAGCGTATCGATCCCGCCCGCATCCCAGATCGTATAGGCCGTATCGCCCCGGATTGCGTAAACATCGTCGCCCGTATTGTGGCTCGTATTTGCGCCATACATGGCCTGCAGCGCGGCGATATCGTAAAGCTGGAACGTTTCCGGGAAGATAAACGTACCGGGACCGAAAACGTCCTGATAGGTATAGGACATGGTGGAATAGCGCAGGGAATCTTCCACGCCGCTTAATGTGTTCGTGTTGTACGCGGACGTTGAAAAAGTGTGCTTCAGGCCTAACGCATGGCCGATTTCGTGGATAATCGTCTGGTAACCCGGATCGCCCGGGTCCGGGGCCATATTGTAGGACGTCTGGGTATGGTTGTTGAGCCAGACATCGCCCGCCTTGTCGCCGTTCAAGGGATGCGGGTAGTAGCCGTGCGCGCCTTTGCTGGCGTTGCCGTTGACATCCGCAAAGTAAGCCGTTCCGAAGCCCAGATGCGCGGCGTCGCTGTCGCTTGAGACAAAATCAATGTTAATGATGCTTTCAATGTGATCGAAAATATCCAGCGTCGCCTGCTGCATATCCGAGTTAAAGGCTTGAAAATTGTTGTTTTCGGAACTACCCGAATAAAAACCAGGCAGGGACGTAAAGAATTTATAGGTCAGAGTCGTGCCGCTGCCGTCATTGCTGTAAGCGCCGTAAGACGCCTGACCGCTGTTGTTCCATGAAACCCCCCAAGGCAGAGCGTCCGGGCCGGGAGAAAGCGGGCCGGAATCGTCCTGAATGCCGCCATCATTGGCGTCGCTGTAGGCTGCGTCATAGCTGTTTTGCAAGGTCAGCGCGGCGGTGAGATCCGTATCGGAGCCGGCGTCTTTTGAATAAGGCGCGGAATTCTGGCATGCGGAACAGCCGCAGCCGACAGGAATATCCGTATTCAAGCTTGTGTTAATTGTCTCCGACAAAATTCTACCCTGCCCTATTCTACTTCTATATTAGCAATATGCGATTTATGACAATTTAAGATTGCATTGGATTTTATTAAACTTTAATTGTTCCCCGTTAGCGCAATCTGACAGATAGAGGCTCATCGTTAAGGCGATGTGTTAGCTCATCGTAGTCGACGCGGGAGACGCAGATGAGACAAAAACGAAGCGCAGAAAAGGTCTCAATCAATAAGGAGGCGGACAGGCTTGTCCGTAACATCAAGCGGCAGACCCGCCGCAAATTCAGCGTCAAAATCATTAAATACCCCGCCTCTGAAAAGTACTCCGAAATAGTACCCCCGTTTTTGTTGGATGTAAACGAGCGGCAGAGAACGTGGGCGAAAGCAGACAAAAAGAAAAGCCCTCGTTTTCAAGGGGATTGCGGTCATGCCTGAACTCTAATGAATGATCCCGAAAGGGAACTTGGTGGCTGAGGAGGGACTTGAACCCCCGACCAAGGGATTATGATTCCCCTGCTCTACCGACTGAGCTACTCAGCCCCTTCATAAAGGACAAACAGCTATATCGCTGATCGGGGGGCTTTTTGTCAAGGTTTACTGTGCGGGTAAAGCCGGGATTCATAAATCTTTATCGCCTTTGGTATATTCTTTTCTCCAGAATCTGGTAGACTTTTAAAGTGTTGAAAAGCTGAAAGCTCCTGATAAAACTTATTTTTTTAAGGTTAAACGCATGGCTCAAACGCAAAATGTTCATCTGTCCGGCGTCGAGCGTTTCTTCCCGGAAGACCAGTTCCTGGTCAGCAAAACCGACACGAAAGGCAAGGTTACCTACGCCAACCGCGTGTTTCTCGACGTCGCGGGATATTCGGAGGAAGGCCTGCTCGGCCAGCCGCACAGCGTCATACGGCACCCGCATATGCCGCGCTGCGTGTTCAAGTTCATGTGGGACACGATCATGGACGGGCAAGAGATTTTCGCATACGTCGTCAACCGCGCGGCCAACGGGGATCATTACTGGGTCTTCGCGCATGTCACGCCATCAATCGGTGCGGACGGCCAGATCAACGGCTATCACTCCAACCGCCGCATCCCGAACCGCACGGTCATCGACGACGTTATGATCCCCCTTTACAAGCAGCTTTGCGAGGAGGAGCAGCGGCACAACAACGCCAAGGAAGGCATGCAGGCCGGCTATAATATGATGCTTGGCGTTTTGCAGGAGAAAGGAATGTCTTATGAAGAACTTATCTTCGCTCTCAGCGGCGAACGCGGCTAGCGCCGCCACGCTCGTTTTTCTGGTTTTAACGCTTGTTCTGCATGTGACGGGCAACTACGCCATTTCTTACCTGTTCACCGGACTTGCTTTTCTCTCGGCGGCGGCGGCGCTCGTTTTTAATTTAAAAACCCGGAAAAGCGTCCGGCGCACGACGCGGATCTGTAAAAATCTTGCGAAGGGGGATTTTGAAAGCCGTATCACGCATATCCGCGAAAAGGGCGAACTGGGCGAAATGCTCTGGTCGATCAATGAAATGACTGATCATATGGACGCCTTTGTGCGCGAGGCTACGGCCTCCATGCTCTATGTTTCCAAAAACCAGTATTTCCGCCGCATCGTGCATGACGGCATGCATGGCTCGCTCCTGAACGGCAGCCAGATCATCAACCGCGCCACCGCCAATGTCGAAAGCAAGATGAACGGCTTCGTCGAGGTCGCAAACGATTTCAACGCCTCTCTGAACGAAGTCGTCAAGGGCATTCACACGACCGTTGGGACGCTCTCGGACACGGCGCGAGGCATGGAGGGCACGGTCAGCTCGTCACGGCAGGGCGCGGAAACGGCCGTAACGACGTCGAACGAAACGTCCCAGAACGTGCAGACCATTTCCGCCGCCGCTGAGGAACTTTCAAGCTCTATCGCCGAGATCAGCGAGCAGATCACGCGCACGTCCCAGATCGCCGGACGCGCGAAAGAGGAAACCGGGTACGCGCAGCACAGCATTGAAGAGCTTGTTAATTACGCCGGGAAAATCGGCGAAGTCGTGCAGATGATTGAGGATATCGCCAAGCAGACCAACCTGCTGGCCCTCAACGCCACCATCGAAGCCGCGCGGGCGGGCGAGGCCGGGAAAGGCTTTGCCGTCGTCGCGAGCGAGGTCAAGGATCTCTCGGACGAAACGGCGAAAGCGACCGAGGAAATCGTCGCGCAGGTTGCGCTGATCCAGAAATCGACCGACAATGCCGCGCAGGTCTTTGAGAGCATCGTCAAGATCATTGAGGAAATCAACGAGTCAGCAACCGTCGTCGCCGCTGCGATTGAGGAGCAAAGCGCCGCCTCGCGCGAAATCGCCTCCAGCGCAGACCGCGCCTACGCCGGAACCGACGGCGTCGCCGGTAACGTGCGCGCGATCAATGACAGCATCGGAAACGTGAGTATCGCCGCCGATCAGGTGCTGTCCGTCACGGGCGAACTGTCCGAGCAGTCGACGGAAAAAGTTCAGGCTCTGCTCGGTAAAATGAACGTCTTCATGGAAGAGCTGAAGAAGATTGCGTAACAGATGATCGGATGATCGGATGATCGGATTTTGGAGCGTTCTGATCATCCGGTAATCTGATCATCTGATTTCCCGTCCCCGCTATCCACCCCCCGCCGATCACGCGGTCGCCGACATAGCACACGGCGGCCTGACCCGGGGCGATGCCGTATTGCGGCGCATCGAGAATAATTTCCGCCGCGCCGTTCTCGCCGATATGTAGCGCTGCCGGGATGGGTTGCATCATGGAGCGGAACTTAACGGATGATCGGATGATCGGATGATCGGATTTTGGGGCGTTCTGATCATCCGATAATCTGATCATCTGAACATCCGCCAAAAGCCAATTCCCCTCTTTCACCACAATCACATCCCTTGCCAGCGCTTCCTTAGGCCCGACGATGACCCTGTTTTCCTCCGGATCGATGCGCACCACATAGAAAGGCTCGTTGTTGTTCGCATGCCCGCCGCCGATGCCGAGGCCTTTGCGTTGGCCGATGGTGTAATGGATAATGCCGTTATGCGTTCCCAAAACGCGCCCGTCGATATGAACGATCTCGCCGGGGCGTTCGCTTTCAGGGCGGATGGCTTTAACAACGCCCGCGTAATCGCCGTTCGGCACGAAACAGATATCCTGCGAGTCCGGTTTCGCCGCCGTGATCAATCCTAAACGATCCGCATGATGACGCGTCACGTCCTTGGTCCAGCCGCCTAAGGGGAAGCGCAGAAAATCAAGCTGCTCCTGCGTCGTCGCGAAAAGGAAATAGCTCTGGTCTTTCGTATTGTCGACCGCGCGGCGCAGTTCGGCCTGTCCGCGCTCGTTGACTATGCGCTGCACGTAATGGCCTGTGGCCATGCAATCCGCGCCGAGATCGCGCGCGACCTCCAGCAAATCACGGAATTTCACGGTCTGATTACAGCGCACGCACGGGATCGGCGTTTCGCCGCGCAGGTAACTCTCGGTGAAATCGTCGATGACGCTCTCGCGGAAATTGCTTTCGTAGTCGAGCACATAGTGGGGAAAGCCTTTTTCCTCGGCAACGCGGCGCGCGTCGTAAATATCCTGCCCCGCACAACACGCGCCTTTCTTGCGCAGCGCCTCGCCGTAATCATAGAGCTGCAAGGTCACGCCAACGACCTCATAGCCCTCTTCATGCAGCAGCGCGGCCACAACGGAAGAGTCGACCCCACCCGACATGGCGACGACGACGCGCGTGTCTTTGGGGTCTTTGTTAAAGCCGAGACTATTCATGGGAAGGAAATATAGGGAAATACGTCCCGGAATGCAAGTTTACGTAATGGGAAAACCGCGCTCCGCCCTTGATTGAGCGCAAAATACAAAGATCAGGATTTTTTTGAGCACAAAACTTCCCTCATCCCCCAAACCCCCGGGATGCGAAATAATCCCTTATGAGTGCGCGTTCGCTCAAGCCGTCGGCGGTGAAGTCCGCCTCTTCTTTTTTCATCGCCTGATTGAGGCTCTCTAAATATTCTTGTCTAGGAATTTCGTAGCAGCCGAATTGCAGTAGATGATCGTTGACCCACTGCGTATCCAGCACCTCGAACCCGCCTTTCCAGAGGCGCGCGGTCAGATGAACGAGCGCCACCTTGCTCGCGTTGCTCTCCCGCGAGAACATGCTTTCGCCGAAGAACGCGCCGCCGATCCTGAGGCCGTATAGCCCGCCGACGAGTTTTTCCTCTTGCCAGCATTCAACCGAATGCGCGTGGCCCATTTCATAAAAGGCCAGAAAAATCTCGCGGATCGTCTCATTGATCCAGGTTTCCGGGCGTCCCGGCGCGGATTCGGCGCAGCCATCGATGACTTCCTCAAACGCCGTATCAATGCGGATTTCAAAGGGAAACTTGCGGACCTGGCTGCGCAATTTGCGCGGGATATGGAGTTCGGGAATCGACAGTTGCCCGCGCTGCTGCGGACTGATCCAGTAGACAGGGGTTCGCCCGGCCTTTTCCGCCATCGGGAAAATACCTTGCGCATAGGCTTCCAGCACAAGTTCGGGCGTCAATAAAAATGTCATACGTTAAGTTTAACGCTCCGCAAGCGTCTTTTCCAGCCAGTGAATGGTGTACTCGCCGGAGAGGAAGGCGGGCTGCTCAAGGATCCACATATGCAGGGGCAGGGTGGTTTTCACGCCTTCGACCACCGTTTCCATGATCGCGCGGCGCAGACGGGCGATGCATTCTTCGCGGTTACGGCCATGAGCGATAAGCTTGCCGACCATGGAATCGTAATAGGGCGGTATGGAATAGCCCTGGTAAATCGCCGAATCAAACCGGACGCCAAGACCGCCGGGGGCGTGAAACTGCGTGATTTTGCCGGGCGAGGGCATAAACGTATCCGGGTCCTCGGCGTTAATGCGTATTTCCATCGCGTGGCCGCGGAAGCGCAACCGGTCTTTCTTGATCGACAAAGGCTCGCCGGCGGCAACCCGGATCTGCTCGGCGATCAGGTCCACGCCGGTCAGCATTTCCGTAACGGGATGCTCGACCTGAATGCGCGTGTTCATTTCCATGAAATAAAATTCACCGTCTTCATACAAAAACTCGATCGTGCCCGCGCCCCGGTAACCCATCGCGCGGATGGTTTCGGCGGCGCGTGAGCCGATAGCTTCGCGCTCTTCCTCGCTCAGGACGGGTGAAGGACCTTCCTCGACAAGCTTTTGGTGGCGGCGCTGGATCGAGCAGTCGCGCTCGCCCAGATGCATGGCGTTGCCGTGCGTGTCGCCGAAAACCTGAATTTCGATGTGGCGCGGCCTTTCGAGATACTTTTCCATGTAGACGGCGTCATAGCCGAAATTGGCCTTGGCCTCCTGCCGCGCGGTGTTATAGGCCTCATAAAGCTCGTCTTCGTTGCGGACGACTTTCATGCCTTTGCCGCCGCCGCCGGCCACAGCCTTGATCAGGACCGGAAAGCCGATCTCTTTTGCCGTTTCCATGGCTTCGTCAGAGGATTTCAGAATTCCTTCCGATCCGGGCACGACGGGCAGGCCAAGCTTTTTCACCGTATCCTTGGCGACGGCCTTGTCGCCCATCTGTTCGATATGCTCCGGCTTCGGTCCGATAAAGGTAAAGCCATGCTCCTCAACCATGCGCGCGAACTGGGCGTTTTCGGATAGAAAGCCGTAACCGGGATGAATGGCTTCGGCGCCCGTAACGGCCGCAGCCGTTAGTATCGCCGGGATGTTCAGATAGCTGTCCTTCGAGGTAGCCGGTCCGACGCAGACGCTCTCATCCGCCAGACGCACGGCCATGGCCTCCTCGTCAGCCGTTGAATGAACAGCGACGCTCTCGATGCCCATCTCGCGGCAGGCGCGGATGACCCTTAACGCGATTTCGCCGCGGTTGGCGATGAGTATCTTCTTAAACATCTCCGCTCCGATCTCCACAAAAGTGGATTTCTGGAATCTCGGAATCTCGGAATCTCGGAATCTCGGAATTTATGTTCATGCTTTTTCCTACAATTTGGAGAGCAGCGCCTGCAACATGCGAATGATGCCGCCATATTCGGCAGACCAGAGTTGACCCGTTTCCTTGTCTATGTAGTCCAGGGCAGTACAATAATCTGTCCAGACCTGCATTTCATGGGCGGAGCCGAGCGCCATCACTAAGAAGCGCTTGAACTCAGGTTTGGAAGATTGTTGCTTTGCATAACCTTCCGCGATGTTTGCGCATATGCTTTTGCTTGCGCGCCGAATTTGATCCGCAAGCGCATATTGCTCAATCTTGGGAAAGTTCAGGGATGATTTGTGAACGGCAAGCGAAACCTCGAAAGATTTGCGGTAAACCTCCAGATCATAAAAAGTCTGCGCATAGTTCGCAGATTTCCGAGATTCCGAGATTCCGAGATTCCGAGATTCCATCCGTCTTCCTACTCGATAACGACCAGAACATCCCCGTACTCAACCGGCTGGCCGTTTTCGACGAGGATTTGCGCGACGGTTCCGCCCTTCTCGGCCTTGATGGGGTTCATGACCTTCATGGCCTCGATGATCAGAAGCGTTTCCCCGGCTTTGACGGGTGCGCCTTTTTCAATAAAGGACGGCGCGCCGGGCTCGGGCTGCATGTACACAGTGCCGACCATCGGCGAAGTCACCGCGCCGGGATGGCTTGCCGGGCTTTCAAGGGATTGCTGAACGGAGGGAGATTGCGGCACGGTCGGGTCGGAGACCATCGCCGGATAGGCCGGGCCCGCACTTGTCACCAGACCGCCGCGCGCGACGCGAATGGCCTGCTCGCCTTCAGAAACCTCGATTTCCGTCAGGCCCGTTTCATCAAGCAAAAGAGCCAGTTCCCGGATCGCTTCACTATCGATTTTCATATGCTGTTTCGTCCCCGCATAAATTATTTTAACTGCCATTGCTAGCCGATTGAGGGGGAAAAGTCAAAGGCGCTTCTGACAGCGAGTTGCATTGCTTACCTGTATTCCCTTGGCTTTTCAACCTGCATCGCCGTGAAGTAGGAGCGCAGCGTTTTCGCCGCGTTATTAAAGTCGCGCTGATCAAGCGCGCCAATTTTCCGGGTAAGCGTTTCCTGCGCGCGGGTCATCAGTTTCATGCGCACAAAGCAGGGCGTCTCCAGTCCGGCGGCGCGGTAATTGACGATGTTAACGTCGCTGCGCCATTGCTGTTTACCGCAGGCTGTAATCATGGCCAGAACGTAATGGCCGGTCTCCTCAAGATAATAATTATTCGACACAATCACCGCAGGCCTGTATCGCAACGCGCCAGAAGCGTGAAACGGCGTCAGAACAACGTCGCCCGTTGAAAACAGCATGGCTCAATCTTCCCCTGCTGGCGGGTTTTGAAGATGTCTGAAGGCCTCTTCGTCTTCTGCGGAAAGCCACTCTTCCTCGAAGGACGCGAAGCCCGACAGTTCCCGGTACTGGTTTTGCTGATCCGCAGTAAGCCTGCTCATAACGGTCTCGCCCTGCGCATTTTTCATGAACAGGATCTTGTCGCCGGGCTTCAGCCCAAGCTCTTTTCGCAGGCCGACAGGAATGGTTGTCTGTCCTTTTGCTGTGAGTTTCGAGATTTCCATGATTTTGCAGCCTTCTCAAAAAGAACAAAAAAGAACATACGCCAGCCGGGCGACGCGCGTGCAAGAACATTTGTGAAACAAAGAGCGGATGTTAGGTAATAACAACAGCTTAGACATACATTTCAGTCCCAATTCCGCGCGCTTTCGCAAACGGCGGAAAGGCTGGACTTTGCAATGTACCGCTAATGTTCCTGCCTGATGGCATTACTATCATTGTATCCCTTACTTTCCTTACTATTTTATATGCCTTTATTCGCGCTGACAAGGGGAAACGTACAGCCGAAAGAGTAGATATATCAGATATTTATACATAATTTTTATGCGAATTTAGGACGAATTTTAACAAATCTCCGCTGAGCTCACGATCAGCCGCGACATTAATCCCCTATTCGCCCTTGACGTTTGGGCGTTCATGCCGCAATTAAATGGCTCATGACCGAACACAAAGAAACAACTGATCTTCTCGAAGTCCCCGCTTTCAGTCCGCGGGAAATCGTTTCCGAACTCGACCGCAACATCATCGGCCAGAGCGACGCCAAACGGTCTGTCGCGATTGCGCTCAGAAACCGGTGGCGGCGGCGACAGATCGAGCCGGATTTGCAGGAAGAAGTTTACCCGAAAAATATCCTGATGATCGGACCAACGGGCGTTGGGAAAACGGAAATCGCCCGCCGTCTCGCCAAACTCGCGCAAGCTCCCTTCATAAAGGTCGAGGCGACAAAATTCACCGAAGTCGGCTATGTCGGGCGTGACGTGGAATCCATTATCCGCGATCTTGTCGAAATCGCCATTCACATGACTCGCGAACGCCTGCGCAAAAGCGTACAGGCGCAGGCTGAAATTTATGCGGAGGAGCGCGTGATTGACGCGCTGGTCGGCGAAAACGCCGGCGAAACCACCCGCGCGTCTTTCCGGGAGAAGTTGCGCAATGGCGAGCTGAACGACAAGGAAATCGAAATCGAGGTCGCCGATAACTCGAACCCGATGCCGAGCTTTGACATTCCCGGCATGCCCGGCGCGTCGATGAGCATGGTTAATCTGAACGATATCTTCGGCAAGGCGTTCGGGGGGCGCACGAAAACGCGCCGCATGCGCATTGATGAAAGCTACGGGATTTTGATTGCGGAAGAATCCGATAAATTGCTGGACGAAGAAAAAATCGTGAGCGAAGCCCTGAAACTGGCCGAGCAGAACGGTATCGTATTCATAGACGAGCTGGATAAGATTACGGCGCGGCAGGACGTACGCGGCGGCGACATTTCCCGCGAGGGCGTACAGCGCGATTTGCTGCCGCTGATCGAGGGCACGACAATCTCCACCAAACACGGAACGCTGCGCACGGATCATATCCTTTTCGTTACGAGCGGCGCGTTTCACTATGCCAAACCTTCGGACTTGCTGGCCGAGCTGCAGGGCCGCCTGCCGATCCGGGTCGAGCTAAGGGCTCTCACCGTTGAGGATTTCAAGCGCATCCTGACCGAAACGGACGCCTGTCTGATCAAGCAATACAAAGCCCTGATCGCAACGGAAGGCGTCACGCTTGAATTCGACGACGACGCCATTAACGAAATCGCGCGGCTTGCCTTTGAGGTCAACGAAAAAGTCGAGAATATCGGCGCGCGCCGACTTCATACGGTCATGGAAAAACTCCTCGAGGATATCAGCTATACCGCCTCCGACCGCAGCGGC
Source organism: uncultured Pseudobdellovibrionaceae bacterium (assembly GCA_964498755.1). Lineage (GTDB taxonomy): Bacteria > Pseudomonadota > Alphaproteobacteria > Micavibrionales > Micavibrionaceae > RZZS01. The sequence continues at coordinate 25,394 of CAZCIB010000004.1, forward strand.
GAATCCATCACGATCACCGCCGATTACGTGCGCGAGCAAGTCGCCGAACTCGCCGACAGCGCGGATTTGAGCAAATTTATTTTGTAAACGTCGGTCCGGCAGCCCGTTTACTGTTGACATATTTAAACAATACCCTTTAGTTTGCGCATCTGTTGTATAAAAATGGAGATATATTGTTATGAGCCCTCATTACGATCCGCATTTTTGCCTGACCGCAAAGCACGACGGTTCTACCATACAAAAGGCAGCCGCTGAGATTGTTCCTATCGTCAACAAAGCAAATGATCTCCTGACCCCGCATGAGCAGAACTGGCTCAGCAATACCGGATTCAGAGGCTTCCCCGGCGAAACCATCGAAAAAAGGGCGCAGAACGGCAAGCTCGAGACCGTATTCGCGAGCGTGGACGCCGCCGACACGCGTTGGGCGCTGGCGCATCTGCCCGGAAAATTACGGCCCGGTTATTTTCGTGTTCGAGATAAAGCGCTGACACCCGAACAAAGCGCTAAAATGGCCATCGGCTGGGCGCTGGACTGCTATGGCTATAAATTTCGAAAAAACCAAGATTCCTCGCAGCGCACAGTCTTGATCGTTGATCCAAATGCGGACGCGCAAGCCATAACGAGTGAAGTTTCAGCAGTCTATTTTGGCAGGGACTTGATAAACATGCCCTCGAATATCAAAACCCCGAAATGGCTTACCGAAACAATCGCCTCGAATATCAATCTGTTTCATAACGACGCCGCATCATCCTTGATAATTACGCACAAAACAAACGACGTAAAAAGAGACTATCCTCTTGTGTACGCCGTCGGTAAAGGGGCAGGAAATTCCGCTGAACTCAAGCCGCGCGTACTGAAATTTCAGTGGGGCGACGCTGCCAACCCACGTGTTGGTATTGTCGGCAAAGGCATTACCTACGATACAGGCGGCCACAACCTCAAACCTGCCGGTGGCATGCGCGACATGAAACGCGATATGACAGGCGCAGCTTATGCTCTGGCGCTCGCGAAAATGATTATGTCGAACAATGTGCCGGTATTTTTGAACGTTTCTATACCGATCGCTTTTAACGCCATCAGCGAACATGCCATGAAGCCCGGAGACGTTTTCACGGCTCGAAACGGCAAAACGGTTGAAATCGAAAATACGGACGCTGAAGGCCGCATGATTCTGGCCGACGCGATGGCGGAAATAACGGAACAGCCCGTTGACACGTTAATAACCCTGGCGGGACTGACCGGCATCGCGCCCGTCGCGGTAGGCCCGCAACGCCTTGCCCTTTTCGGAAGTGATGAAGAGGTAAATCTCGACATCAGAAGACATGGGCAGAAGATGGACGATCCGGTATGGGATATGCCGATGGCTCCTGAAATAAAACGAGAAATAAACTCGGATGTCGCTGATATGATGAATTCCGGGGCAGGCATGAGCAGTCACATGCAGGCGGCTTTTTTCCTGAAGGAGTTCACCGGCGCAGCAAAGAACTGGATTCACGGGGACGGCCGCGGCTGGAACATGGGGTCTTTTCCGGGCCGCCCCAGAGGCGGCGAAGCGCGACGCGGCACGGTAGCGCTTGCTTCATGGCTGCAAGCAACTTACGGATAGAAATGCGGTTTGCCTTTATTTTAGCATTACTGCTTTTTTCAATGCCGGTATCGGCGGCTGAAGAGGGCATGTTTCACTTCCCCGTCGCGTGTACGCTTGAAAAAGATTGCTGGATCGTTAATTACGTCGACGTCGACTCCGGCCCCGGCGCGAGGGAGTATACGTGCGGGCCACGGACCTATGACGGAAGCAGCGGCACGGATATCGCGGTCCGGGATTACCGGACCATGCAGGAAGGCGTGTTCGTATTCGCCGCCGCGGACGGAAAGGTCTTACGCGTACGCGACGGCGAGCCTGACACAATACGCGCCCGTGAAGACATTGAATCGCTTGATGAAAAAGAATGCGGCAACGGCATACTGATTGAGCACGATAACGGCGTTCAGGCGCTGTATTGCCATCTGAAAAAAGGCAGCATAACGGTCAGGCCGGGGGATAAGGTCATTGCCCTGCAACCCATCGCGCAAATCGGCCATTCAGGTAAAACGGAGTTTCCGCACCTGCATTTCGAGGTCATCCGCGATGGAGCGACGCTTGATCCGTTTACGAGTCTCGCGCTGTCGGAAAGCTGCCATACGCCGCCTGTGGGCGCGCTCTGGAAAAAAGAAATTCCTTACGCCCCGATGGCCCTGTACGTCTCTGGCTTCACGGACGCGCCGCCGGATTTCGGCCAAATAGAAAAGAACGCGGCTTCGCCAGAAACTCTGCCGCAGGATAGCCCCGCGCTGGTATTCTGGGCTGGATATTTCGGGGCGCGCCAAGGCGACCGGATCAGACTCGAAATCATCGCGCCGGATGGAGAGGTTTTTGTCGAACTCGATACAACGCAGCCCAAAACCCGCGCCCGGCAATTCTATTTCGCCGGTAAACGAAATAAAGGACTGCTCTCTGGCGGCGTTTATACGGGACGCATGACCGTGTCGCGCGAAGACGAAAACGGGATGCTTAACAGGCAAATCATTGAGTCCGCAGTAGAAATAAAACGTTAGACTTTCTTCTTCCTTAACAAAACATACCAGGCGCCGCCGCCGCCGTCCCGTGGTTTTGCGGAACAATAATCCAGAACCAGCGAACGCGAACGCGGCTCCGCCATCCATTTCGGAAACTGTTCCCGCAAGACGCCGCGAGCGGGCTCAAGCCACGAGCTCACGTCGGTTCGTTCTTTCCCTTTCCCGGTAATAATCAAAACGCATCTTTTTTCTTGCTGCTGCGCCTGCTTCAAAAAATTAAAAAGCGCTTCGTATGCTTCAATCTGATTAAGACCGTGCAGATCAAGCCGCCCTTCAATGGGAATTTTACCGCGGCGGAGCTTTTGCGCCGTTTTTTTGTCCGCGCCCTGGAGCCCATAAACCGGCAATGGCGCGGCCGCAGGTTGATTTTCAGCGCTTTTCCCTTGCTTTTCCCTGTCGTGCTTACCCGGAAGAACCTCGCCTGACTCCGGGCTGGCGTGAAGCGTGTCCGTCCGCGCAAGATCTTTACGGTATGCCTGTATGTCCCTGGTAAATCTGGCCCAGAGCGTAAATTCTTCATGCTTTAGAACGCGCCCGGCGGGCTTTTCCTTGTCTTTCATGGATCAAACAGAATTCGTTTTTTTCATTTTGCCAGCTGTTAGCATATAATAATAAATGACGTAAAGCTAACGCGTTGATATACATGCAAAAACAAAGCCATTCTCTCTTTTTCTCCCTTGTGCTGGCTTTCGCCCTGCTCTGCCTGCCGCTCCCGGCTATGGCGGCCCAGGAAGAATTCGCCATCTCCCGGTCTGAAGACTTCGGCATCGCGTTTTATAAAAAAGCCGGATTTGAACCTGATTTTAAAGAGTGGGTTATGGGCAGCGAAGCGTATGAAGAAGTCAGCGCTTTCAACAAAAAAGCTTTTCTGGATGAGGAGCAGGCAAGACTAAAACAAAAATACGACGCCTTTGATCCTGAAGAGGATTTCCTGACAGTCGCTATCAAAGCAAGGATTCGTTTTACAACGCTCATGCATAGTCATACTGGCGAAAAAATGATGGAAATAGAGCTGGAGGAGCCGAGAACGCATTTTTCCGTTTTAGTGGGCGGCAATATGTTCGCAATCATTGTCAGAGATTTATCCAGACTCTTCGAGCATAAAATCGAGCAGAACGACGTATCCAGAATACAAAAACATTTAGGTGAAATTGAAGACGGCAAGGATATTGCCGTAGAAATGAAACTAAAGCTTAAGGTAATCAGCGTTGATGCGACCGCGCCAATGAAACTGCAGGAAACTTACCAGTGGCTCATGATGACGGATGTTGCCTCGCTCTCACTCTGGAGAAAGGATAATTACATCTGGGAGTGGCAGGCGCCCTGGTATGAAACCGAAACGGAAAGACGAATCCGCTTGCTATTCCGCGAATAAGACATATTTTCAAAATATTGTTATAATTTTACTTAAGGAATAAGACCCATGTATACGAGGTTCGACCCCGTTATAAGGCCGACAATCCGGCAAACAGAAGAGTCCGACCCCTGGTTTGGAATTAACAAACATGACCGCGAGGACGGAAGCCGCAAGAAGCACGACAAAGATCGTTCGGACAGTAAAGAAGAAAGCGTTGATAACGCCGTTCTTTCGGTCAGCGCCCTGCGTGCTTTCTTGAGAGAAATGCTTGGCAAGACGGCGCAGTGGCAGTCTGAAAAGCCGGAAAATCCGTCATATAACGCGGCGCCCGCCGCCTACGCCGCGCAGGCGTATCAGGCCAGGGCGGACGCACAACCGCCTAAGCCGCCAGAAACGCCGGATGAAGCGGCTGCGGATTCGCTCGACCTGACCGGCGACGAACAAAAAAAGATCAAGGAGCTCATAACCATACTGGATGAACTGGAGGCCAGAGGGATCCTGGAATTTCCCGTCGTTACATCTAAAGGCAGCCTGGTGGATAATATCACCGTTGCGGCTCTCGCCGCGAAAGATGGCTAGTCCCGCTCTTTCCCGTCCGTCATGTTCAGGCTGTAACCGTTCTCCGCCGTCAGCAGTATTTCCGGCTTCGAAGGATCGCGTTCGATTTTTTGTCTCAGCCTGTAGATATGCGTCTCAAGCGTGTGCGTCTCAACGCCATCGACGTACTGCCAGACCCGGCTTAACAGCGTATTGCGGTCCAGACCCTCTTTTCCGGCCTGATACAAGGCGAGAAGTATCTCCCGCTCTTTTTCCGTCAGGCGGGTCTCCGCGCCGTCCGTTCCGGTAAATACATTGGTCCCCGGACGGAAGGAAAAGGATTTGAATGCGATCAGCTCCGGCGCCGCGGCGAGTTGTTCCAGACGCGCGAAGCGTTGCCGCACGGCCTTCAGCAAAACGCCAAAGCGCAAAGGATAGGTCAGGTCCGGCGCAGGATCCGAATCCCTGCCGCCCAGCGCAAGATAAGACGTTAACCGGTCAGGCGCGCCGTCTATGCCTTTAACGGCTCCGGGTTCCGTGAGAACAACCATTAAGACGTCCTTGCCTGCCGCCCCGGTCATTTCTTCCGTCTCGTGGAAAAAAATTATGTCGGCTTCCCCTTGAAAGCTGCTTCTGGCGCCGTCCTTGATCGGAGCGGGTAAATTAATGTTTATAAACAGCTTTTTGGGAAATTCCAGTTCGTGATTCATATCCGCCCTGCTTTGGCACAATCCTTGCGAGTAACAAACTGATTACGAAGCATATCAATTCTGAGGCATTTGCACAGGCGCAATTCCTATGATCAACGTATTTGAAAGCAATCACGGATATCAGGCCCTGCAAAACAGGCCGGAAACGCCTGCGCAGGTCCTGCGCATGGAAAAGAATGCGCGCATGGGCGGGAGCGTTCCAGTCTGGACCAGCGAAAAAACGCAAAAGGACAAGGTTGCGGGCCAGATCGCAAGCGCCATAAACGGGCCCGGCGCTCAATTCGGCGCGGCGCTGGCGTATGCGGACAGCGCGCGGGATACGGGAACGGGCCAAAGCCCGCGCGCGTTTGGTTTTGGCGACTTGTTTGATATGGTCAATCCGTTCCACCATGTCCCGGTAGTCGGCTCGATTTACCGGGAAATCACGGGCGATACGATACATCCGGCCGCAAAAGTTATCGGCGGCGGCCTGTTCGGCGGACCGGCAGGCGCGGCAAGCGGTCTCGTCAATGTCGTCGTCGAGGAAGAAACCGGCAGGGACATCCCGGGCAATATCGTCTCAATGGCGAGGACGGAGCGCGGCCCTTCAGGATCCGATCCCGAAAAGGTCGATAATCCCGCCGAATTGCCCGGCACGACGCTTGCGCTCACGGACCTGATGGCGCAAGGCGGCAAACCCGGATTTAAGGGGCTCAAGCTGGACTACGAACCGATGACGCAGGTTAATTTTTCTCCGATGCCGCGTTAGAGAACCATACATTTTTCTAAAGCAGTTTTTAAAACTACAGAGATCGCAGAGGGCGCAGAGAGTGCAGCTCTTGAGAAAACTCTGCGCGCTCTGTAGTTTTTATAGTCACTTGAATAAATCAATATCCTCAAGAATGTCATCTCGAACGAAGCCGCGCCTTCGTCAATACGAAGGCGGGCGAAGCGGAGAGATCTGATCCACTATCCATTCTACACGGATTCCTCGCGCAGCCTGCCCCCGCGAAGGCGGGGGCTCGGAATGACAATATATGGAAAATTATTCATTCAAACGACTATATTTTTGCGTCTGGATTTTCGTGACGAAAATTTTAAACAGCTTTTTCTCTGCGTTCTCTGCGCGCTCTGTAGTTATAAAAATACGCTGCGTGCAGCTTCATAAAAGCAGGAGTGGATGGCGCATTAATTATTCAAAGCGCTATATATATCCCTTGCCCCGAAAAAGGCCGTGCCGACGCGTACGCTTGTCGCGCCCAGACGCACGGCGGCCTCGTAATCATGGCTCATGCCCATGGAGAGTTCAGGCAGATTGTGCCGCGCGGCGAGCTTCTTAAGCAGCGCAAAATGCAGTTGCGACGGCTCGTCCTGCGGCGGAATGCACATCAGCCCGGAAATTTTCAGCCCGCATTGTGCGCAATGCGCCAGTAAGTCCGGCAGATGTTCCGGGTGAACGCCGCTTTTCTGTTCTTCCTCGCCGGTATTCACCTGTACGTAACAGGACGGATATTTATCCTGTTTAACCATTTCCTTCGCGAGAGCCTCGGCGAGCTTTGGCCGGTCGACGCTTTCGATAGAGTCAAACAGGCGCACCGCGTCCCTGACCTTGTTCGTCTGGAGCGGCCCGATCAGGCGCAGCTCAAGGTCCGGGTACGTCTCGACATGCGCCTCCCAGCGCGCAAGCGCCTCCTGAACGCGGTTTTCGCCGTAGATCCGGTGTCCGGCCTCCAATGCGGCAAGAACGCGTTCGGCGGGCTGTTTCTTGCTCACGGCGACGAGTTTGATTTCTTCAGGCTTTCGCCCGGCTTCTTCAGCGGCCTTTGCGATGTTTTGCTCTATGGCGGTTTTGTTTTGCAGGATCTGGGGCATGGGGAAAGTTTCATCTCTTCTTTTTTGTCATCCCGAACGCGAAGCGGAGGGATCTTTATAAAATGAGTTCTATAAAGATTCCTCGCATTCGCTCGGAAAGACAAGCTCTAAAGGCATCGGAACAAAATAACTTCCATCTGTAGTTAAAGCAGTAAAAAAAGGGGCGGTCCGAAGACCGCCCGAAAAGTCTAAATCTCTAGTCAAAATGGCAAGTTCACGCCCTAGAACAGAACTTGCGTACCCAGCAGAACGCTGGTGGCTTCGAGCTCGTCCTTGCCGCCCGGCAGCGCATTCGTCGAGAAGTCGTGCTCGATGTAGCTGACGGAACCGCGGAAGGTCATGCCCGGGCCGTAGGTGTAAACAACGCCGCCTGTGTAACGGTCGGTGTCAATGTCCGTAGCAGCATTAAGTGACTGCTCGTCATTGTACCAGGACGCGCCGAGACGGAACGGACCCGTTGTGTAATCAAGACCGACAACGATTGTTTCTCTGTCGTCCTGATTCACGACTTCACCGGCGTCATCTTCAAGGTAAACAGCCCCAAGGCCAAACGGGCCCCAGTCAAAGTCAACGCCAACGTTCCAGACAGCGCGGTCATCTTCCGTACCGGCATTCGGCGCGCCATCTTCAAATTCGACAAGGCTGTAACCAGCGCCGAGCGCAACGCCAAGCTCGTTGAACTGACCTTCGTAGCGGACAGCCGCTTCGTAAGCTTCACCGAATTCGTTGGCTTCGTCCTGCTCGCGAACACCGTCGAGATCATTTGCAAAACCGTCAGTGTCGCCAGCCAAGGAGCTGGAAACGTCCGGCGTATAAGAAAGACCGCCCTGGAAGCCGTTCAGAACAGGCGTCAGATAGGTCAGTTTGTCTGCATATCCGGTCGGGTCTTGGTCATAATCAAAAGCAACGTCTTCGGTGAAGGCAGGGTTAAACACACTCGCACCGCCTGTCGCAACATTGTAGTTCACAGGCTGAACGAACTGGCGCAGACCGTCGAGGTTTTCGTCAGCTGCCGGAGCGGCAACCTGCAGAAGGTAGGCGACGCCGTCTTCCGCGCCGAAGTTGACGCGGCCCCAGCCGCCGGACAGGTACATGTAGGATTCTTCAACGCCAAGGCTGTTTTGACCATCCGCATCCGTTTCGATGTGGTAACCAACGACAAGGCCGTTATCGAGCGTGGTTTCGCCCGTGAAGTGAATTTCCGTGTTACGGATAAAATCGAATTCGTTGACTTCGCGGTTCGCGACTTCATCCTGATCGATGAATACGCCGTAGCCTTTGAACCAGCCGCCGACGTCGAGTTTCAGGCCGTCCTCAGCGAATGCCGGGGTGGCCGCAAGAGCAAGACCGCAAACGGCCGCGCTGCTCAGCAATACTTTTCTCATTGAGTTCCTCCAATCACATAGGTGTAGTCAGGTTGTTTTTTAAAGAATGATCCATGGCGGATCGACAAGGGTTTGCTTCTTTTGTGCACAAAAAGCACAATCAGAATTACGCTATTGCGGGCTTTCGTCAACAGAATGATGCATTTCCGTGACATTTTTTTAAAATGCTGTGGCAAATAGGTCACAGTTGGGGGCGGCATCAAGGGGACATGATAAGGCGCGCAGCGCACATCGTGTCCCCTCAAGGGAATGAACGCGGCGGAATATCCTGCGGGGACACGATAGGCCCTGGCGGGCCTTTATCGATGTCCCCTGAGAGCGGGGCCGGAAGTTCGAGTTGCGAGTTGCGAGTTTCCCCTCACCCAATCTCGGCTAACGCTTTTCCGCTGTCAAAGCGTAACCTCGCTACCCTCTCCCGAGGGAGAGGGAGGGGCCCGGCGAAGCGCGATAGCGCGAAGACGGGAGGGTGAGGGGAAACTCGCAACTCACAACTCCCGGCTTGAGCCCTCCGCCGTGGCATGCTACATAAATCGTTCTCGTGAAAGGAATAAGGATCATGAAACGAACACAAACCATTCGCGCGCTCGCGCTGGCCACATTCACCGCCCTTACGGCCCTGAGCCTTGCGGCCTGCGGCGGCGTTCAGAAGGAAGAAAAATACCCGACCGGCGCGGACCGCGCGGCCACGGGCGGCAACAATATTTACGAAGAGCCCGAGAGCATTTTCGGCCCCGAAGGCCTGCGCGTCTTCGGCGGCAAGGACAAGGACGAGGGCGAAACCGGCATCGGCGTCAACGCGTTCCTGTGGCGCGCCGCGCTCGATACCGTGTCCTTTATGCCGCTCGCCAGCGCCGACCCGTTCGGCGGCACGATTCTAACGGACTGGTACTCCCCGCCCGAAACGCCGAATGAGCGTTTCAAGCTCAACGTTCTGATTCTGAGCAAACGGCTGAAATCCGACGGCGTACGCGTTCAGGTTTTCCGTCAGGTCAAGCGCGGCGGCGAGTGGAGAGACCGCGAGGTTGCCGACGATACGGGCCCCAAACTCGAGGACGCGATCCTGACCCGCGCGCGCCAGCTGCGCATTGCGGGGCTTGAGGAGTGAGCGGGCCAAAGCCATGACAGACCGTTACAACATCAAGGAAACCGAGGCGCGCTGGCAGAAAGTCTGGCAAGAGCGCAAATGCTTTGACGTGCGCGAGGACGCCTCGAAAGAGAAATACTACGTCCTCGAGATGTTCCCCTACCCGTCAGGCCGCATCCATGTTGGCCATGTACGCAACTATACGCTTGGCGACGTGATTGCGCGCTACCGCAAAGCCAAAGGCTATAACGTCATTCACCCGATGGGATGGGATGCGTTTGGCCTGCCTGCCGAGAACGCGGCGATCGAACGCGGCGTACACCCCGGCGAATGGACCCGCCAGAACACGGCGGCGATGAAAGAGCAGCTCAAATCCATGGGGCTGTCCATCGACTGGAACCGGGAAGTCGCGACGTGCGAGCCGGACTATTACAAACACGAACAGAAGATGTTCCTCGATTTCCTCAAAAAAGGGATCGCGTACAAGAAAGAGTCGGTCGTTAACTGGGACCCGGTTGATAACACGGTTCTGGCGAACGAGCAGGTCATCGACGGCAAAGGCTGGCGTACGGGCGCGCCTGTGGAGCGTAAAAAGCTCTCGCAGTGGTTTTTGAAGATTACCGATTACGCCGAGGAGCTGTTAAGCGCGATTGATACGCTCGATCGCTGGCCGGAAAAAGTCCGGATCATGCAGCAAAACTGGATCGGCAAGTCGGTGGGGTTGCAGTTCAGGTGGGATATTGTCGGACAGGGTGAGCAGATCGAAGTCTTTACCACGCGTCCCGATACGCTGTTCGGCGCGTCTTTTCTGGCGCTTGCCCCGGATCATCCCATGACGGAGAAACTCGCGGGCGGCAAGGATGGTTTTGACGCATTTTTAAGGGCCTGCCGCGCGCAAGGCACCAGCGAGGCCGCCATCGAACAGGCCGAAAAGATCGGCTTCGATACGGGCGTACGCGCCACGCACCCGCTTCTGGGCCGCGACGTGCCCGTCTATATCGCGAATTTTATCCTGATGGATTACGGCACGGGCGCGATCTTCGGCGTTCCCGCGCACGACCAGCGCGACTTTGATTTTGCGAAGAAGTACGGTTTGGAAATACTGCCGGTTATCGCCCCCTCACCCTCGACGCCAGCGGCGTCTCTTCCCTCTCCCCGGGGAGAGGGTGATCCGAGCGATAGCGATGGATCGGGTGAGGGGGATCAAATTACGGCCCCTTACACCGGCCCCGGAACCCTTATAAATTCGCAATTTCTAAACGGCCTTGATATCGAAGAGGCAAAAGCGGAAATCATCAAACGCTGCGAGGATAACAATACAGGCTTCGGCACGACGCAATACCGCCTGCGCGACTGGGGCGTCTCGCGCCAGCGTTACTGGGGCTGCCCGATTCCCGTCGTTTACCGGGTCAGCGACGGCGCCTGCATTCCCGTTCCGGAAGATCAGCTCCCCGTCACCTTGCCGGAAGACGTCGATTTCAGCCAGCCGGGAAATCCGCTGGAACGTCACCCGACATGGAAGCATACGACCTGCCCGGAAACGGGCGAACCCGCCATTCGCGAAACCGACACCTTCGATACGTTTTTCGAATCCAGCTGGTATTTCGCGCGCTATTGCGACGCGCAAAACCCTGATACGCCTTTTGACAAGGACAAGGCCGAATACTGGCTTCCCGTCGATCAGTATATCGGCGGCGTCGAACATGCCGTGCTGCATTTGCTGTACTCGCGCTTCTTTACGCGCGCGCTGCGGGATTGCGGCTATCTTGATATTGACGAGCCCTTTACCGGCCTGTTCACGCAAGGCATGGTGACGCACGAAACATTCAAGGACGCTGAAGGAAACTGGCTGTACCCGACCGAGGTCGAGCGTACGGGGCCGGAAACCGCCGTCAAGGCTGCGGACGGAACCCCGGTTCAGATCGGCCCGTCGATCAAAATGTCGAAGTCCAAGAAAAACACCGTCGATCCTCAGGATATTCTGAATTCGTACGGCGCGGATTCGGCGCGCCTGTTTATCCTGTCCGATTCACCGCCGGAACGCGACCTTGAATGGTCCGAAGCCGGGATCGAGGGCGCGTGGAAGTTCATCAACAAGCTATACCGTTTTGTTCTGGAGACTAAAGATGAACTGCCCGATCAGAACGCGGGCAAGCCAGCTCAGTATTCCGACAGAGCTCTGGAGCTGCGGCGCGTCACGCATAAGGCTATTGCCGCAGTAGCGACGGACATTGAAAACTTCCACCTGAACAAGGCCGTCGCACGCGTCCGCGAGCTTTCCAATGCGGTCTTTTCGTTTAAGGCGAATTCAGAGGACGAACGTCTCGCGCTTAAAGAAGCCATCGATACAATCGTTCTTTTGATTAATCCTATGACCCCGCACCTCGCCGAAGAACTCTGGAAGGAACTCGGCTACGAAACGCTTCTTGCCGATACCCCCTGGCCCGAGGCCGAGGCGAGCCTGCTGGAATCAGTGGCCGTCACCATCGGCGTACAGGTGAACGGCAAGCTGCGCGCTTCAATCACGCTGCCCAAAGACGCGGACAAGGAGTTGGCGGAGCAAACCGCCATGAACGCCCCCGGCGTACAGCGCGCCGTCGAAGGCAAGGAAATCCGCAAGGTCATTGTCGTGCCAAACAGGATTGTAAATGTTGTCGTGGGGTAGAAAAACATTTCTGACGCTTCTTGCGCCGCTTTTCGTCGCGTCTTGCGGGTTTGAGCCGCTCTACCAGACTGGCGGCGCGCGCGCAGACCTGTCCAGCCGTCAGGGGTTGCCCGCCATTGAGGTCGGATTGATCCCGGATAGTGAAGGCGTTTACCTTCGCAATGCGCTGATGGATATATTGCCGGTTTCAAGAAGCTCGCGCTTAAGCAGCTATAATCTTGACGTTTCCGCCATAGAAGAGTTCATATCCGAGCTGGATATAACGGAACGTTCTGACGCGACTCGCGGAAAGTTAAGGGTGAGCGTCTCTTTCATGCTTTCTGATCCGAACGGTAAAAAGCTTTTCTCAAGGCAAACATCCGCCGTGACCAGCTATAACATCCTGGAAAGCGAATTTTCCAACCGCGTGTCGCAGGAAAACGCCCGCCGTAACGCGCTTGAAATGCTTGCTCAGCAAATTGAACGGCAGGTTTTTCTGTACTTTCAGCGATCAAATTCTGAATAATAGCTCTATGAAGATCCAGCCCCGTCAGGCCAGCCAGTTTACTACAAGCCCGCCGCCCACCGTCAGGGCTGTTCTCGTTTACGGGCCGGACAGGGGCCTCGTGCGCGAGCATATAAAAAATCTTTCTCTTGCGACTGTACCGGACCCGAACGACCCTTTTAACGTCTCCAATCTGACGGGGGCCGCGCTGGAGGCCGAGCCGGGAAGACTGTCCGATGAAGCGAACGCCATTTCCATGATGGGCGGTAAGCGTCTCGTCCGGATCGACGATGGCGGCGACAAGCTGACTGCCGGTCTTAAGGAATATCTCGCCTCGCCGAATGAGAACGCGCTTGTCATTATTGAGGCCGGGGAGCTTGGGCCGCGTTCTTCCCTGCGCAAACTCATGGAATGGCATGACAACGCCGCCGCGCTTGCCTGTTACGTCGAAGAGGCCGGCGACCTGGCGCATGTCATCAGGAAATTTCTGGATACGCAGGGCTATACGGCGGAACGGGACGCCATTCAGTGGCTTGCCGTCAATCTGCAGGGCGACCGGGGCCGCGTAATGGCGGAACTCGACAAGCTGACGCTTTACAAGGGCGAAAACAAGAACATACGCCTGAATGACGCGCAGGCCTGCTGCGGGGAAGAAGGGCAGACGACTCTGGACTCCTTCATTTACGCCTGCGCTGACGGCGATACTTCTAACGCGCTTTCAATGCTCTCGAAACTCTTAAATGAAGGCACGGCCTTTATTGTCATTATCCGGTCCTTGCAAACGCATTTCCGGCGCCTGCATCTGGTCAGGGCGCGCCGTGATCAGGGCGATTCGGCGGAACAGGCGATGAAGCAGTTGCAGCCCCCTGTTTTCTTCAAAGTGCAAGAGCGGTTCAGGCAACAAGCGCAAAGCTGGAACATACAGGCTATTAATGCGGTCATTGATAACCTGGCCGAGCTTGAGGCGCGCTGTAAACAGACGGGCGCGCCGGTTGATACGCTTTGCGCGCAGGCGGCACTCGCCATCAGCCTGAATAAAAAAAGACGCTAGCTCTCGTGCCTGCCCGTTGGCGCATGCGAAAGACGGTGCAGAACCTCATCAAGCTGATCGAGGGTATCGAAAGCGATACTGATCGCGCCGGCGCTCTGGCTCTTCATATTGATCTCGACCTTCATGCCAAGCGCGCTGGAAACCTCGTTTTCGAGGGCGAGGGTGTCCGTATCTTTTTTGGGGGTCTTTTTCCCTGATGATTTTTTCCCGGGATCCTTGTCCGGCGCGCCCGATGCCAGAGTTTCCGTTTCGCGCACATTCAGGCCTTTTGAGAGAATCTCCTGCGCCAGAGCCTCAGGGTCTTCAGAGCTTAGAAGCGCGCGGGCATGACCGCTGGTCAACTGCCCGCTTGAAAGCAAAGCCTGGATCGATTCCGGAAGATTAAGCAAACGCAGCGTATTGGCGACATGACTGCGGCTTTTGCTGACAACCTTGGCAATTTCTTCCTGCGTGTGCCCGAACTGATCGACGAGACGGCGATAGCCTTCCGCCTCTTCCAGCGGATTCAGGTCTTCCCGCTGAAGGTTCTCGACAAGGGCGACCTCAAGGACCGTTTCATCGTCGTAATCAGACACAACAACAGGAATTTCATGTATCTGCGCCAGCTGCGCCGCCCGCCAGCGCCGCTCTCCCGCAACGATCTGGTACATATCGGGAAAGCCTTCTTTCGTGCGCACAAGAAGTGGCTGGAGAATGCCGTGCTTTTTGATAGATTCCGTCAACTCGGCCAAAGCCGTCTCATCGAATTTCTTTCTTGGTTGCCTGAGATTAGGTTCAAGCTGGCCAACCCCCACCGTTTTTCTTTGCTTGCCGGGCGTATGCCCGTCCGGATCGGCCTGAGGATAAACGCCCTCGTCATTCTCGAACAGCGCGTCGAGGCCGCGCCCGAGACCACGCTTTTTCTTGCTCATCTGGTTGAGCCCTTCCGGAGAATAGTCATCTGTCATGGTTACGCCGCCTGTAGATTTTGTTTTATATATGCCTTTTCACGCCTTAAAACCTCCTTCGCGAGCGATATGTAAGCCCGTGCGCCCGGGCACCCCATATCGTAAACAATCGCCGGAAGGCCGAAGCTTGGCGCCTCGGAAAGGCGGACATTGCGGGGAATAATGGTTTCGTAAACCTTTTCGCCGTAATACTTGCGCACATCGTCAGCGACCATCACTGAGAGTTTGTTACGCTTGTCATACATCGTGAGAATAACGCCGTGAATTTCAAGCGCCGGGTTAAAATGCTTCTTCACCCGCTCAACCGTTTTAGACAAATGACTGAGACCTTCAAGCGCATAAAATTCACATTGCATCGGCACCATAATGGAGTCGGAAGCCACCAGCGCGTTAAGCGTCAAAAGATTAAGCGAAGGTGGGCAGTCAATAATAACGTAATCGAAGGGCAGATCTGTCCGAAGCGCCTGCCGCAAACGTGATTCGCGGTTTTTTTCTGTAACCAGCTCAATATCCGCGCCCGAGAGATGAACGGAAGACGGCGCAATGTGCAGACGGGGAACCTTTGTTTTAAAGGCCACGTCTTCAACCGTGCACTCGCCGAATATAAGATCGTAAACGCTGGCTTTGACTTCGCTGCGGCGTACGCCCAACCCCGTTGACGCGTTGCCCTGGGGATCCAGATCCACAAGAAGGACGTTTTTCCCGACCGCAGCCATTGCCGTGGCGAGATTAACGGCGGTGGTGGTCTTGCCGACGCCGCCTTTCTGATTTGCGACGGCCAGAATTCTGGGGCAGGCCGGAGATTTTCCCGTCAGTCGGTTATGCATGAAGGCCTCCTGTAAAACTGCTTCATAATGCGAATAATAATGTTTCTGGTCAAGGATTTCGCTTGCATTGTTCAAGTTTATGCACAATGCCGCTCTTTCCTGCGTAAATGGCTTACTTCGAGAACATACGCATTTTCGGACGTCGCACTCGGGTGAAGTTTCTTCTCAAACAGCCATTCCGCTTCCGCATGTTCTATTTCGTCCGCAGCTAATTGACCTTTCATGAAGAGGCCCGTACAGACTTCATTCAGCGCGAACAGACCGTGCGTATACTCAAAAATCCGTGAAAGATCGGCCAGCGCCCGCGCCGTAACCACATCGGCATACAGACCCCCGTTTAAAACGTTTTCAATGCGATCATTATAAATCTGAACCGGAACTTTTGTTTCACGTGAAACAGTGCGCAAAAAACTGCATTTTCTTGTGTCCGACTCAACCAGAATAACGTTCAAATCAGAGCGCAGCATCGCCAGAACAAGTCCGGGAAACCCGGCGCCTGAGCCGATATCAACGACAGTATCCCCGTGTTGAAACTCATAAAAATCAATGAGTTGCGCGCAATCCGCAAAATGGCGCGCCCGGATATCCGCAATAGTGGTTTTGCTGACAAGATTGATTTTGTCATTCCACTTGCGCAGCAGCGTTTCATAAGTATGCAGTTGCGGGCAATCTTCAAGCTGCACGGGAACTCTCGCGCTTGACGTGTCTCAAGAGCGCAATAAGCGCTGCCGGGGTGACGCCGGGTATTCGGGACGCTGCGCCAAGCGTCTCGGGGCGCGCGGCCTCAAGCTTTTGCCGGACCTCGTTGGAAAGGCTGCCGATCGCGCCATAATCCAGATCTTCCGGCAAAAGCAGGGACTCATCCTTTTTAAACGCGATAATATCCGCTTCATGCCGATCGAGATAGCCAGCATAAAGCGTTTCAATGCCCATTTGATCCTGAAGGAATTTCGGGATATCCACCAATCCGGGCCAAACGCCAGCAAGCGCGTTAAACGTTATGCCCGGATAGCGCAAAACGTCAAAGGCCGTGCGGCGTACTCCGTCCTGATTGAGCGATACGCCGTGACGGGCAAGCTCTGAAGGCGTGGTCTTGAGCGCGGTCAGCAAGGTTTTGGTGGCTGTAAGCGAGGATTTACGCGCCGTCCAGAACAAGGCCCGCTCCGATCCTACGCAACCGGCGGAAATACCGCTCTCAGTGAGGCGCTGATCCGCATTGTCATTGCGTAATTTTAGCCTGTATTCAGCCCGGCTAGTAAACATCCGGTACGGTTCCGGCGCCCCGCGCGTAACTAGGTCGTCAATTAAAACGCCGATATAGGCCTCCGTCCGGTCCAGCGTATAAATTCTGTCCGCGCCTTCAGCGCGCATGGCGGCGTTTATGCCGGCAATCAGGCCCTGCGCGGCGGCTTCTTCATAGCCCGTCGTCCCGTTGATCTGGCCTGCAAGAAAGAGCCCGGTCGCGCTTTTGGTCTCAAGCGTGCGCTTGAGCGCCCGCGGGTCAACATAATCATACTCAATCGCATATCCGTACTGCCTGATTTTTACGTTATTCAGGCCGGGTATTGTGCGGATGAACGCATCCTGCACGTCCACGGGCAGCGAGGTGGAAATCCCGTTCGGGTAGACTGTATCGT
Source organism: uncultured Pseudobdellovibrionaceae bacterium (assembly GCA_964498755.1). Classification (GTDB taxonomy): domain Bacteria; phylum Pseudomonadota; class Alphaproteobacteria; order Micavibrionales; family Micavibrionaceae; genus RZZS01. The sequence continues at coordinate 42,545 of CAZCIB010000004.1, forward strand.
CATCAAGCCCTTCCGGCTCAAGGAAAATCTGGTGGCGCGCCTTGTCGGCGAAACGAACGACCTTGTCCTCAATAGACGGGCAATAACGCGGGCCTGCGCTCTCGATCTGCCCGGAATACATCGGTGCGCGGTGAATGTTCGACTGAATAATGCCGTGCGTCTTCACATTCGTCCAGGTAATCGCGCAGGAAATCTGCGGCACGTTAATCGTTTCGGTCATGAACGAGAAAGGCGTAGGCGCGGGATCACCGGGCTGGGCTTCCAGTTGCGCCCAGTCAATGGTCTGGCCATCAAGCCGGGCCGGCGTACCCGTTTTCAGACGCCCGAGCGGAAAATCCAGACATTCGAATGTTTTTGCCAGGCCTGTGGCCGGAGCCTCCCCGACGCGGCCTGCAGGCGTTCTGGTTTCTCCCTGATGGATAACGCCGCGCAGAAACGTGCCTGTCGTAATGACGACGGCTTTACAGGCAATTGTTTCGCCTTCGCCCGTCACAAGGCCCTTTACTTCCCTGTTGCTATCAAGAATCAAATCCTCGGCGGAGGCCTCTATCAGGGTTAAGTTCGGTTGCGCGGAGAGCGCGCGCTGCATGTTCCGACGGTACAATTTGCGATCCGCCTGCGCCCACAATCCCTGAACGGCCGGGCCTTTCGACGCGTTCAAAACGCGGAATTGAATCCCGGAACAATCGGTGACGCGCCCCATCAACCCGTCCAGCGCGTCAATTTCACGCACCAGATGTCCCTTGCCAAGCCCGCCTATCGCCGGGTTACAGGACATGACGCCTATCGTATCAAGCTTGTGCGTAACGAGCGCGGTATTCGCGCCCATACGCGCCGCCGCCGCCGCCGCTTCACAGCCAGCGTGCCCGCCCCCGACAACTATAACGTCAAATGATCTTTCCATAGCCGCTTTATACAGCAAAACGCGCCGGAATTTCCAGTGTTAATACGCAATTACTTGCCAATGCAGAAGTCACGAAAAATAACGTCCAGCAAATCCTCTACATCCACCTTGCCCGTTATCCTGCCAAGCGCGCGCATCGCGAGCCTGACGTCTTCAGCGACAAGCTCCGGCATATCGGCGCCCTGCGCACGTTTCAGAGACTCCAGGCAATCTTCTAGAGCCTCCCTGTGCCGCGCCCTCGATAAAGACGGCATATCGGCCGTTCCAATAACCTCGGCCGCTTTGTTTTCCAGAGCCTGCAGCAGTTCCTGCAGACCCGTCCGGGCTTTGGCCGAAACGGCAAGCTGATCCTTCGCAACAAAAGACATGGGCCTGCCATCAAGACAATCTGTTTTGTTTAACGCAACAAGCGAATGCGCGGAAAGCAGCTCCAGCGTAGATTCGTCCGGGGCAGACAGGGTCGCGTCAAAAACAAGAATTCGGATGTCCGCTTCTTCCGCACTCTGGCGCGCCCGCCGTATGCCTTCGCCCTCTATCTCCCCATGCGCGCCTTCAAGCAAGTGCTCAGGGCGCAATCCCGCAGTATCGGAGAGAATTAGCGGATAGCCTGCCAGATCCAGATAAACCTCTATTATATCACGAGTCGTTCCCGGCGTTTCCGAGACGATTGCGACGTCTCTACGGGCAAGGGCATTAATGAGGCTTGATTTGCCCGCGTTCGGCGCGCCGATAATCGCAACGCGCAGCCCGTCGCGCAAACGCTCGCCGCGCCTGTTATCATCAAGATGCGCGTGGATTTCTTCTTCCAGCTTTTGCGCTTCAACAGAGCATCTTTCCAAGACCTTCTCAGGAAGATCTTCGTCGGGGAAATCTATTTCCGCCTCGATATAAGCAAGCAATTCTTTCAGTTTATCATGCCAGCCGATATATAATTTAGACAGGGAGCCGGAAATCTGGCTAAGCGCCTGGCGCCGCTGTAGCTCTGTCTGCGCATGTATCAGATCCGCGACGGCCTCCGATTCTGTCAGGTCCATTTTCCCGTTTTCAAAGGCCCGACGGGTAAATTCCCCCGGTTCGGCAAGTCTCAAACCCCCCATCCGTGAAAAGGCCGCATACATGGCGCGCTGAACGGCATGCCCGCCATGCGTTTGAAATTCAGCGCAATCTTCGCCCGTAAAGCTGGCGGGAGCAGGAAAAAATAACGCTAGGCCCTGATCGATAATCTCTTCTTCGTCGGGATTTTTAAAAGGACGGTAGTAAGCCTTTCTGGGTTTCGGGTCAGTCAGACCCGCTATTGTCGCAAGGCACGTCCGCGCCCCGGGTCCTGAAATGCGGAAAACAGAAACCCCGCCAACGCCCAAAGGCGTTGAAAGCGCAAATATAGTATCTGTTTGAGGCGTCTGTTTCATAAAAGCCTATTTTTGTTGTGATTGACAGTTTTTATCGGATAAGACACGCTCAGAAAAGAAATAATTGCGCGGTATGTTTCACGTGAAACAAGACATTCAGGATATAGCGGAAGAAACGCTGTCTTCAGATACATTGTCCCTGACAATGCAAAATGAAGACCGTGACCGTAAAATAGACCAGTTTCTGGACGCGGTGTTCAAGGAAAACTGGGCGAACAACTTTCTTATTCTGGCGCTAACCGCGGGTCCTGTCACATATCTTGGTCTGAATGTCGGCTATTATATTGGCTATGGTACGTTTCCGCCATTTCAGCTTTTTATCTACTTTGCAGCCTTTACGGCCATTGCAGGCCTGCTGGGCTTCGTTTTACGCGTCGCCGAGCATGTCAACAAAGAACGCCGGGAAAGCCGGGCCGGACGCCTTCTGGTCGTCGCTATGGGCATTTTGCCGAGACTGATCCAGAATTCCAGAGAATTGCAATTGCAACATTTATCGGAAGAGGTCATTGCCCAGGAGGCCGCTCTTCTTATTCTTAAAAACAGTCACCCGCAATACGCGGAGTTAAGAGAAGCATTTTACGTTTTAACCAACAACGATGAAATCGCGACTCAGCTATGCCGGATCCGGATTTACGAGGAAGTCGGCTTTTTTTCCCGCAGTCAGCTGATTCGTCAGGATATTGAACCGGAAATAAAAAAATGCCTTGAGGCACTCGAAACTGAACGCCCGGACGTCGCTTACTGGCTGGAACGTCACTACAAAGGCAAACCGCCCAGCTTAAAAGAAGGTCTGCCGCGGAACGAGAGTTTTATAGAGCGCCTGCTCGTCTGGAGTGAGACGGACACGGATGAATATCTTCGCACAAGGGATATTGACGAACTTCTAACGCTCGTCATGGAGCTGCTTTGCGGCCGCGAAATACCGCTGTTAAGCACGAGTTACTCCGGAAAGAACGAAATTGGCATAATTGCGGAGCAATTACACGCCGCCAGAGCCAGCTACAGGGTAGCGAACGCGGCGCGTTTCAGCCGCATTAAATCAATCGCGAGATACTTCCAGTACGAAGAAGATTTTCACGATAGCATCCCGACAAATTTCAGGGACGCGACGAAACTTCTGAGCCTGATTGAGGAACAAATTGACGTCCTGTGCGAGGATATCAACAAACTGAAATCCGTGAAAGCGAGCAAGACGCGCGAGAGTCTGAGAAAATTAAAGAGAAAAACAGAGCTGCTCCAAAATGTCATCGGGTTTTACAGGGAATTGCTGACGGCGCACAGGCGCGCGGAAAAACGCGAGGATAACTTGCGCCGTCTTATCCAGAAATGGAGGAGCATATGCCAGGAAATCGACGGAAGCATCGGCTTGCTAAGTGTGGACAAGCGCCAGACGAAACGCCGGGAAGGCATTGTTATTCTTCAACGCATGATCCGTCTGAACAATCATGAAAAAATACGCCTCGTCAGACAAACTTATCCCCTCATAAAACATATGAATGACAATATCGTCAGCCTTAACATTGATGACTATAAAAAACTGGTGGTGGAGCTACTTACAGCCCTTGATCCGCTGATTTACATTACGTCCGCCGACACACAGCGCGCCATCGAACTGTCCAACGCGCCGAACTTTATCTCGATCCACTCCAGTTTCAGCGCAGAAGCGAAAACCTTATGGGCGACGAACTACACGCGCGAGCTGGAAACAGATATGGCGCGCATGGCTGAGAGACTTTTCCGCGCTTTGATAACCCAGTATAACCTTGCGCTTGACAATGCGGCGATAGACTTCTTCGTTACAAATTATAACGCGGACAGGGAAAAACTGGAGACCATGCTGCGCACGCTCGAAAGAGATACGGCGATGCCGCCTTTATCGCAGCTTGAAAAGCTAAACCGTAAGCCTAATTTGAAAAAGACATGGATGCAGACTTTATCGGAAGCGACGACGACGCTACGTCTCGCCGGGCAAAAAGTATAGAAAAGGGCCAGACATGACAGAATTACAGATACCTTCTCACGACAATTCCTCCTTCAGCAGCTACGTGGCTTATCCGGAAAGCGAGAAAGCCCCGACGATTATCGTTATACAGGAGATTTTCGGCATTAATCAGGAAATCAGGGAAAAGTGCGATGAACTGGCCGGAAAAGGATACGTGGCCGTGGCCCCAGATCTTTTCTGGCGTCAGGAGCGCGGGGTTGAGCTCACCGATAAAACGGATGAGGAATGGCAAAAAGCGTTCTCTTTAATGCAGGGCTTCGACGCCGACTTGGGGATAAAGGATATACAAAGCGCGATCGACTTTATTCGCAAGCAACCTTACAGCAATGGCAAGGTCGGGGCTATCGGCTATTGTCTGGGCGGAAAACTGGCCTACCTTACCGCAACGCGCACAGATGCCGATTGTTCCGTTGGCTATTACGGCGTTGGCATTGAGGACATGCTCGACGAAGCGGTCAATATAAAGAATTCCTTACTTCTTCATATTGCCGAGGAGGACGAGTTTGTTGACAAGGATGCGCAGGCCAAAATCAAGGAAGGCCTGAAAGATCACGAAAATGTCACGCTTTATTCCTATCCCGGCGCCAATCACGCTTTCGCGCGTGGAAATGGCATTCATTACCATGAAGAGTCGGCGAAGGCCGCAAACGCGCGCACGGATGAGTTTTTAAAAGCGGCGCTATAACCGCCGCCTGACTGGCGATAAAATGCATATCATCTTTAGCCTGGTTCAGGCTCCGTAAGTGAGAAAGCTTCAAGGAGTAAGCCACGCCTGTGCGGGCAAGGGCGCTGTTCTTCCCGTATCCGGAAGGCAGGGCGAATTGCTCGCCGGATATCAGGCCAAGAACAGCGGCTCCCGCAGATCCGGCAGAACGCCGGTTATCCGATACAAAGGCTCAGGCAGGGTATGGGGTTTTTGGAGCAGGGGAAGAGAAACCTCCGTATCGGATCCTGAAGCAGATAATTTTTGAGAAGACAGCGCGGGTTCGATGCGATCATTCCGGGAAGACGAGGACACCCCGGCGGACACAGCCAGAAGAAAAATCATCAGAAAAAGAACTGCGCTAAATGTCCGGGCTACATGAAAAGAGTTAGCCGGTGATGAGCCGTACCCTGTATTCATTAGTCTTGCCTTTCGCAAACCTGAGCTGACTTCTTGCGAGTCGTTATCAGGACCGTTGCCTTACTATTTTATGACAACATACAAAAGTATAATTCGCAAGGATTTTCGTTTCGAAATCAAATAGAAAGCAGTTTTTATTCGCCTCTTATTTGATTAAAATGACGTGAATTTACTGGTTCATCGCAGAGAAGAAATCTTCGTTACACTTGGTATCTTTCATTTTCTCCAGCAGGAACTCCATGGCGTCAACAGTGCCCATAGGATTAAGTATACGGCGCAAAACCCACATTTTCTGCAGAGTCTCGCGGTCAACGAGAAGCTCTTCCTTACGCGTACCGGACTTCTGGATATCAATAGCCGGAAAGACGCGCTTGTCGGAAAGCTTGCGGTCCAGAACGATCTCCGAGTTTCCTGTGCCTTTAAACTCCTCGAAAATAACTTCGTCCATACGTGAGCCCGTGTCGATAAGGGCCGTCGCGATAATAGTCAGGCTGCCGCCCTGTTCGATATTACGCGCTGCGCCGAAGAAACGCTTGGGCCGCTGCAGGGCGTTGGCGTCAACGCCCCCGGTCAAAACCTTACCAGAACTTGGAACAACCGTGTTGTAGGCGCGCGCAAGGCGAGTAATCGAGTCCAGAAGAATAACAACGTCGCGCTTGTGTTCTACAAGACGCTTGGCTTTTTCCATGACCATTTCCGCAACCTGAACGTGGCGCGCCGCCGGCTCGTCAAACGTGGATGAAATCACTTCGCCGCGCACGGAACGCGCCATGTCCGTAACCTCTTCCGGGCGCTCGTCAATAAGCAGAACGATAAGATAGGCTTCGGGATGATTGCTTGCCACGGAATGCGCAACCTCTTGCAGCATAACGGTTTTACCTGTGCGCGGCGGCGCGACGATAAGCGCGCGTTGGCCAAAACCTAAAGGCGATACCAGCTCTACAACGCGCTGCACATAGCCCTTTTTCGTCGGGTCATCCAGCTCGAGATTGATTTTGCGTTCGGGATAAAGAGGGGTGAGGTTGTCGAAATTAATTCGGTGACGGATTTTTTCCGGCGGCTCGTTGTTAATCGTATCAACTTTCAACAACGCGAAGTAACGTTCGGAATCTTTCGGCGCGCGTATCTGCCCTTCGCAGATATCGCCAGTCCTCAACCCGAAGCGGCGCACCTGACTGGGCGAGACATAGATATCGTCAGGCCCGGGGAGGTAGTTTTCTTCCGGGCTTCGCAGAAAACCAAATCCGTCCTGAAGGACTTCAAGTACGCCGGTTCCGGTAATCGGGACCCCCTGGTCCGCCAACTGCTTCAGGACAGCGAACATGATGTCCTGCTTGCGCATCGTGCCGCAGTTCTCCAGATCAAGCTCTTCAGCAAAAGCAAGCAACTCGGCCGGAGACCGCGTCTTTAACTCCTGTAAATTCATGGGAAACTCTTCATTTGAATGATCAAACTAATTCCTGTGCAAGGAAACCAAACATATCTGCCATATATTCGAGGATGTCCGTTTTGTTATCCTACCCGCAGAACAATGACTGAATTTCTCTTGAGGAAACTCGCAACAAGTCTTCCCTGTTGCCTTAAAGTCTGTGTTTTGTTCTGGAATATTACTAAGATATAAAGGTTTATATCGTAAGCTTTCTAGCCTGTCAACACTATGATTATCTAAAAAGGCTCAATAACGCCCATAATTACTATTATAATCATCATCACGGTCGGGGCCTCGTTCACAATCCGGTAAAACCGTGCGCTGAACGTATTCCTGTCCTGCGCAAATAACCGCCGCCAGCGGGCAAACGCCATATGCATCCCCGTCAAGCCAAAAAGCATGAGAAGTTTCACGTGAAACCATCCTTGCTCCAGCAGGGCGGGATTGCCGACAAGCATTAAGATTCCAAAAAGCCACGTCGCGATCATCGCGGGATTCATGATAATTCGCAGCAGTTTACGTTCCATAACCTTAAACGTTTCGGACAAATCTGATCCCGCCTGCGCATCCGCGTGGTAAACGAACAACCGCGGCAAATAAAGCAGGCCAGCCATCCAGGCGATAAACGCGATGATATGCAGCGCCCGCAGCCAGTCATAAATGTTCAGAATATATTCGGTCACGATACTCACTGGATCATCTCCTGATAGGCCGTACAGCAACGCTTAAAGCCGTTGGGGCAAATTCTCTCCTTTGTGTCGGGAAAGATCCCTTCCCGCGCCGAAGCCATCTCGACAACTTGCGCCAAGCCTTCAATAAACTGCTCGTGAACGCCAACTGTCGGGACTCGTTCAAAAGCCGGTACGCCAAGATCTATAGCCATTTTCCCGTACTCAAGCTCAATTTCGACAAGCGTTTCAACGTGCTCATTGACGAAAGCATGCGGATAAATCACCAACGGTACATGGTCTTCGGCCGCTTTTTCAATTTCCTCTTCCGTCGAAGGTCCTATCCATTTCATAGGCCCAACCCGGCTTTGATAACATATACGCCAGTCAAGATCATCCATGCCAAGTTTATTAATTATGGCATGCGCTGATTGTTCGCACTGCCATTGATAGGGATCTCCGCCTTTCACGACGTATTCCGGCAAACCATGTGCGGAAAGAAGCAAACGTGGTTTACGGCCGCATTCCTTTTCCACCTTCTCGATCTTTTCCCTGATAAGTTCCGCAGAGGCGCCTATAAAGCCGTCCAGTAACGGATAGCAACAGACAAGAGACGAGCTGGCCTGAAAACCGGCCTTCTTTGCCTGCCTTTGCCATTCCTGGATTGAAGACCATGTAGTGGTGGTCGAAAATTGCGGGTAAAGCGGCAGAAACACGATATGGTCCGGCGAGAAGTCCCTGACTTTTTCAATAACCTCGCTTGCTCTCGGATGCCAGTAGCGCATGGAAACAAAAACCTGGGTCCTCAGTCTCTCGTTCTTTTTCAGGACTGCGTTCAGCGCGCGCGCCTGCGCTTCCGAATTTTCCAGCAGGGGTGAACGGTACCCCAGTTCAGCATAACTCTCCCCTGCTTCCCTGCGCGATCTTTTGCCGGCAATTCTGCTTGCGACAAACTGTCGCAGGGGCCAGGGCAATGGAATGATGTTTTTATCCGTGAAGAAATTATAGAGGAACGGCCTGATGGATTCCTTTTTGTCCGGCCCGCCCAGATTAAACAGAACTACGGCGACTTTTTTCACGCTCTTGTCTAAACCGTCCATGATTTCACCATAGCGACAACCTCTTCGACATGTTCCGGCGGCGTTTCCTTGTGAATTCCATGTCCAAGGTTAAACACAAAAGGCGCAACCGAAAACCGTTCAAGAATTTGTTCTACTGACAGCGACAAGGAATCCCCGCCTGCCAGCAAACAGGCGGGATCAAGATTGCCTTGTAAAACAGTTGTGCCCTGAAGCGTACGAACAGCCCATTCAGCAGGAATCTGGCTATCGAGCGAGAGACAATCAACGCCCGTTTCCTGAACGTATTTCAAAAGGCTTGGCCCCGCGCCCTTTGGAAAGCCGATCACCGGGATATTCGGAAACGTATCCTTTAGCGCGCGAACAATCCTTGCCGCCGGCGCGCTGACAAAACGCCCGAAATGCTGCGAGTCTACGATCCCTGCCCAACTGTCAAAGAGTTGTATGGCTTCCGCCCCAGCCTTGATTTGCCCCAACAAATATTCAATCGTGCTCTCCTCGATAACGTTCAGAAGCTGCCCAAACAGCTCAGGTTGTTTATAAGCCATCAGGCGCGTTTTCAGAAAATCCCGGCTCGATCCGCCATCGACCATATAACAGGCCACTGTCCACGGCGCGCCTGCAAATCCTATAAGTGCCGTATCGCCGTAACCTTCATTGCCGAGCATTTCCGATGTTTTTTGAATCGCTTCATAAACTTTGCCAAAAGATTCCCCGGCCAGTTCCGGCTTTAATAACTCAAGACCGGACTCATCCTCGAAATTTTTCAGAACCGGCCCTATGCCTTCCTCGAATGCGACCGGCCAGCCCAGCGCATGCGGCACAACCAGTATATCCGAGAATATTATTGCGCCGTCCATGCCGTAACGCCGGACCGGCTGGACTGTAATTTCTGAAGCAATATCAGGACTATAGACCATATCCAGAAACCCATGACGTTGTTCGCGTATCGCCCTGTACTCGGGCAGATACCGTCCAGCCTGACGCATCATCCAGACCGGAACGCGAGCGCATTGCGTTCCTTTCAGCGTTTCAGTCAAAATTTTCATGCGGAACTTTCTTGAGAGCCATTGTTTATACTCCTGACATGAAAGCAAATCCGGTCAGAAAAAAAAGAAAATAATTTAGGTTTTTGTTTTTTGTAGGGGCTGTGAAAACCGGGGAATAAACTTATCCTCCGTGTTAGCCACAAATCCACAGCCAGAGCGACTCGCAGGATTTTAAAGTTTTTTTACGATTCGTCCCTGCATTCGGACATAGTGGCCTTAAAACTACGCACAGTGCGCGAATCATCTTCGGCCCTATGACTGAAAAATGCATATTTTCCCTGCGTTCCGTCATCCATAATTTCCAGACGCTCTATCCACAGCGTTATCGACGGAATCACAGCGGGCTTGACCGAATCAGCCTGACTGGCGCATCATCATTATGCCTGAAGAAAGAAAGTTTTTTAAATGTACGAAAACACGTTCACGCGTCTTGATAATGAAGAAACGAAAGAAGCGCTGGATTTTATAAATCCGCATATTCAGGGCATCCGCTACGATCATGAAACGGCCGTCGTAATGGTCAGTGATATTCCGTTTTATGATGGCTACAAGTTCTTTGATATCGCCGAGTACGGGCTTGTTCCGCCAGCCCGCAGATTTGTCGTTTCCGATGGCGATGACGTTGTTGTGCTGGACTGGACAAACGGGCCGATTTACGCGCTGAACGAGCGTGTTCCCGTGTCTCTGAACGGACTTAACGTTTGCGATTATGTCCGGTTTTTCTTTACATATGTCAAGGGCCGCCATGGCCGCTTTTTAATCACGGAAAGCGTGGATGACATAAACTGGAAGGAAGATCCGCCGCCAGCGGCGCGCAAGGCCATAGGCAAAATGCTCTCGCCGCTTGCGGTTAACGGAAAGGACGACAGTGGAAACCTCGTATTAACGGCCTGTATGATGTTTCGTGATTCCCTTTTCAGGGCAAAAGTTACAGTCGAACAAAACGGCCTTGTGACCCTTTCAGACGAAGAGCTGCTCATAGAAGAAATGCCGGTCCTCGACGATACCTTTGCGCAATAAGCAAAGGCGTTGCCGAAGCTCAGGGCAGCATATTCCGGTTATCCCGCTTTCTGCTTTCAAATTCGGAAAGAGACAGGAGCTGCGCTTTATTGTTGTTTTTGGTGACAACGATGCCGCTGCTTGTAACCTCGGCGACTTTTGAGCCATCGGGCAGAATTTCTCCAGACGTAGCGACAAGCTCTTCCTGCATGTTTTCCGTGTTCAAAATAGTGGCGAAACAGCGGCCGCCGGAGCAGTTAATTTCTTTCCAGACATAAGGGCTGTAAAAAGGTTTGAGCGCTTGCTGCGGTTCCTCGTCCTGTTCAGAACCAATAAGAATGTTGAGTTGCTCGCCCAATTCCTCCGGCTCCGCTAATTCATCGTAATAATCTGAATAGAGGTCTGGATATGAACGGATACAAGGTATATTGGGTGGAATTTGCCTGCAGATAAAATCCGGCAGCGGCGGCGCCATGGTTGTCTGTCCAAGATCGCCATAAATGCGCTGCAGCTGGCTGATGCGGGTTTCGCGCTCAATCAGCTGTTCGACAAGACTGATTTGATATTGAAGCAAAAGGTTATCGCGCAGATAAGGATTGCTGAACGAGACGATGCCTGCGCTCTCTAGGTCGCCCCATAAATTTTTATCAGGAAAGTCCGGAATGTCCGTGAAATCTAGAGACGGAATGTTGTCCGATCTCTGGGCGCCGGCGCCGCCTGCTTGCAAAAACAATATAAAGGTCAGGACAAGAAATTTTGTAAAAGTCTTCATAACTGAAATTTTACGCCATAAGCGCAAATACGGTAAAGAGCCAATTAAAAAGGCCGCAAAATCTGCGGCCTGTTAAAAAAAAGCGGACAGCCTAAATCAGAAGAAAGTCCATATCATATCCACATTACCTCCGGCGCCACAAGCTGTTGTAAGACCCGCAACAGTTACGGGAGTCGCAGCATCGAAGGTACTGCCGCCTGCTTGAAGACTGACGAAATCAGAGTCATTTTCGTTGAACGTCGTCCCGAGCTGGATACAGGCATCACTTGGCACTTGAGTAAACTGTATTGTAAAAGTGGTCGTCGCTCCAGTTATCAGAATTGTATCGTTCCAAGGATGCGTGGCGTTACCGGTACCGGGGTCATAAACGCCGGATGGAAAACCGTTAAGGTTCACGAGGGTAGGCGTAATGTCTCCGGTACCATAAGTGCTTTGTCCCTGGAAAGCTCTTTGAACCTGCTGTTTAAGCGTGGCCAGAATCCGCACGGCGTCGTTGACGTTATTGCCCTGCGTCACAAGACGATACGTCGCAATGCCCGCGAGCAGTAAAAGCGCGCCAACGCCAACAACAAGTAAAAGTTCGAGCAAAGAGAAACCCCTTTCGTTTCTCCGCGCCGCAATGTTTTTTTGAAGTACCGACATAGGTTTCTCCTCCTCCTATGAATTATCAGGTTTGGACCTGAATTTGTTGAACAACCCCGTATAATGCTGAAATTAAAACACCAATCACTACTGCTATCAAGAATAACACAATTACATTTAATACTTTCATAATTTGAGATACTTTTTCTACAAGTTCTTCAACCCATGATCGCGTTATTTTCACGAGGTTTTTGTCAAAATCCCTTAAACGGGCATAAATCCTTAAATCAGCGATAATTTCCTCGTCGGGAAACCTGTAACCCGTGTTGTATAAAGCATCCCCGAGATTGGCGCCAGAAGTGATATAGCGCTTTACGGCGTCAATTCTCTCGGCCAGATAAGGGTCGGCGCTTTTGCCAATGCGTTTCAGCGAAACATCGTCAAGCTTGACGCCTGCGCTCATCATCGAAGAAATAGAAAGCAGAAATGCTGATCCCTGCAGCATCCGGTAAAGGCTCCAGGGAATCATGTTTTCAACTAGAAGACGCGATTTTCCGGTCCATCTCGGCAGGGAAAAAGCGATAATTATAATGGCCATAACCATGAACACAGCAATTCCAGCTCCATTATTTCTAATGAAAACAGTAGCTTGAGCAACCATACCGGCAAATCCGGTCCATTCTTCCGTGGGCAGAATTTCCGAGAAAGTAGGAATAACCATATAGGAAGCCAGCATTAAGGCGGCGATCAACATTGCAAACAGCAAAAGAGGATAGGCTGAATTACTGATAATTGCGTTTTTGATATTGGATTGTTGCTCCACAGTTCTTGCAACCGTGTAAAGGGCCTCGGAAAGTTGTCCGGAGGCCGCGCCTGTCTCGAGAAGTATTGCCTCCGAGCTTGGCACGTAAGGCCCGACGCAACTTCCGAAATTCATGCCGTTGGCTACGCTTTTGCGCCAGCGACCATAAAGACCTGAAAGAACCGAACCTTTTGATCTTGCGGCAAGAGTCTGGATCTGCAGAAGGGCGGCATCAAGAGAAACGCCGTTTTCCAGGAGTTGCGCAAGCTTTGTGTAAAAACGCTGCCGGTTTTTCGCGTTAAACTCGAATTTGACGGAAAGAAGGAAAAAGGAATTGTTATTGATCATGTCTTTCTTCTGTCAGGTATTTGTATAAGGCCGACAACGCGTTCGGCGTCGCCGGGGTCAACTTCTCCCGCAAGTATCCTGTCAACAGTGTGCTCGATCATGCTCCGCCCGCCAAGTTGCGTGAGCCAGTGTTTTTCAGCCTCATTTTTGCGGTTGTCCGTAACATATTCCATGAAAGTGGCGTCAGGCATGATGATTTCCGCCACGACTGTCCGCCCGGAATAGCCACTGCCAAAACCGCATTGCTCGCAGCCCTTTGGATTTCGCCGCCTGATTTTTTCAATGGGGATTTCAGCGGATTCAAGACGCGCCAGCAGTCCATATGAAAGATCGCTTTCTTTTGTCGTCAAAGAACAATTCGGACAGATAACGCGAACAAGGCGCTGGGAAATAAGCCCCGTTAACAAAGTCGGGTCGCAGAGTTTGTAATTCTCGACTTTCAGGTCGCGCAGACGAAATGGAATCGTCATCGCGTCGTTAGAGTGCAAGGTCGTCCAGACTTGGTGACCTGTCATGGCCGCTTCAAACGCAAGCTGCGCCGATGCGGCGTCCCTCACCTCGCCAATCATGAGCCTGTCCGGGTTGGAGCGCAGAGAAGCCGAAATTGCCTTTGTGAATTCTTCCGTCCTCGCCTGTGCGGAAGACGCGTTTACAACGGGCATCTGCACTGCCCCGGGTATGGGATATTCTGGCGGGTCCTCCACAGTATAGATCGCAATATTGTAATGATGTTCCTGCAGAATGGAGATAATGTTTCTTTGCAGGGTCGTTGATTTACCGTGTCCGGTTGGGCCCGCCACGATGTTGATGCCAAAAGGCTTCGCGCGCAGCGTTTCAAAGTCTTCAAGCTGTTCCGGCGTAAAGCCGAGGCTGACAATATCCGCTGATTTTTGTTCGTCCGCCGAATAAAGGAGGCGGATAATCATGGCGCGTCCCCCGAACGTCGTCGGGTTGAACTGGAGACGCAGCGAGATAATGCCTTCGGGCAATTGCAAGTCCTTGCGGTTGGAAACCCTCGCGCCCTGATATTCGTAAGGCTGGTAGTTTACGTCCGCGGCGTCCGCCATGGTAAAAGCGGCGGCGCAGAAATTATGCCCGAATTCCGGCGGCCATTCCGCTATATGGGTCATCAGTCCGTCAATGCGCGCTCTGACCGTACACGACGCCTCGTTTACGACGACGTGTATGTCAGACGCCCGCCGTTTGGCCATTTCACCGACCAGACTCAAAACCTCGCGGCGCATGCGCGCCTCGTCCTGACCGGATCTTGAACGGAATTCCGTGGCTCTTTCGTAGCAGACTTGCACGCGTGATATGTCGACAGGCTCAATTTTCAGCTCGGGCAGATCATTTACTTTCGCCTCTTCAATAAGCGTCAATACGAGCGGATTATTAATATGCGATTTTGAAACCAGAAGGCGCCCGTCCAAAAAAAGAGCCGCAATTTGGCGCAGCTGGTCGCCACGATCAAGGATGCCGCCCTCAGCCGTGATGGGCAGGCTGGGATCCCAGATGTCTGACTGATTGGGCTGAAATAGCTTCATAAAACCTGCCTATTGCGACCATCCAAGTACGGAGCGACCGGCGTTGCCGGAAATAATAACTTCGGTTGGCGTAATTTCATCAACGCTATTTCCGTCCGGCAGCAATTCTCCCGCCCTTACCTGTATGATTGCTGAATCTCTCATAAGCCGGGCCTCAAGTTCGTTGACCGGACCGAATATCTCCAGAATCTCCCATACCTTTTCAGGCTCCGACTGTTCTGCTTCTTGCGGCGGCTCGGAGAGCAGAGTTTCGTTGAGCGTCATTCCAGGGTTGCCGCTGGAAAATCCTGCGAGCATGGCGTCGTTCTCTGTGGCCAGATCATTGAGTCTTTTAATAAGGCGGGCTCTCTCAAGGCATAACGTATAACGATCGATATCGGCTTGCACGGCGGCAAGGTCGGTTGGCGTTTGCCTAAGCGCCGTTTTCGGCAGAGGACAAGGGTCTTCGCCCACTTGCGCCAGCGCCGGCCCGTAGTTAAGGATAGTTGCCATAAACAGAATCAAGATTGTAAACAGTCGGCTCATAAACATATTCTACTGCAATTCCTGGGCTGCGCGAAGAGCTTCGCTGTCAAACAAAAGTTTGGACTGGTATGTCCAGTTGCGGTTACGAACATCCCAGATGATATTTTGCAGCCTTAAGCCGGGAAGGTCAAAAAGACTCATGAGTGATGAAGGCGGGGTTTCCGTGACGAAATCGATATCAAGGTATGGCGGCGGAGCCGGGGGCGGATCATTTGTCGGTATGCGGGCGGTATTTCTTTGTTGCGGAGGTTGGGGCTTTTGATGGCTGACGCGCATTTGCCCGTCATCGCTAAAGCGTTGATCTAGCAAAAGAATAGCCCTGTCTCGTGAGATAACGTTTACCGTTCGGATAATATGCCCGCTTTTATCGAGCGTTAGTCTGACGCGAAATTCATTTGTTCCCGAAAATTGCTTGCTGGCCTCATCCGGAAATTGTTCCAGAGCGTCTTTGATCATGCCAAGGCCTCCGCCCCCCTTACGCCACGTGGCTTCCGCAAATGTCCCGTCGCACTGAACACTCTGAAGCTGCCAGCCTGGAACGGGGTGCACAATCCTGTCAAATGCATGCAGACACGAGCGAATAACAGAGCTCGGCAGCGGAAGTTGCAGGCCCGAAAAGTTAATGGCAATTGAGTTGTCAGAGGGCATCTCTCTCGGTGGCGGAGCAATAATATCAGGAACAGGCCCGGTAACTGTAATTTTTGGTTTACTTGACAGCGCGGGACCCTGGTTCATTACGCTAGGCAAAAGCGCAAAAATAATCGTCGCAATTAAAAACAGCAGGGCTGCAAACAAAGCGAGATTTTTATTTCTTTTGCCCCCGAAAACCGCGTCAAGTTTCGATGGCCTGAGCGTATAGGGCGCGTCGCTTGCCTCCAGCAATTTATCAATCGGAATTTCTTCGCCGACCTCGGGCAAATTCCATGCGGCAGGCGCATAAGACCGAGGCCATTTGTAATCTTTATTCTTTTTAACGAAATGCTTGTACGCATCCTCTTCCGAAAAAAAGATCCGATCTCCGTCAGGGGCAATTGCATCGGCATGGACCGCAAGGTACCACCAGCAGTTATCTGCGGCAAAAACGCCGTGCCATTCCCCGACAAGGGAGTCGGCGGCGATTGCGGCGCCAGAAGGCATGCCGATCTTGTGACCCTTATAAAGGTAGCCGAAGCCTTGCTGGTTTGTCAGCGAGCTTCTCAAAACGTAAAAGTCAGCATCGAGTTTTTTTGACCGCTCGTTTAACATCGAGCTATCTGAAATAGACTCGCATGTCAGCCACGTCATGCCTACGGCATAACGCTTGTCTTTAAACATTAATATGCCGCTGTTTTCCGGATCCATCTCTGAAAAACTGGGAGTTTTTTTTGCGGACTCTTCCATCTTTTGAAGGTCCTTCTCTTTATCTTCCGGAAATAGTCAATGGTTCTTCGGGCAAGATTTCCGCTGTTATCAATAAAATGGTAACCTCTTTTGTTTTTTCCGCGCTTTTTGAACCGCCGGTAAACAAGCCGCCAGGCGTACCTTCCCGCTCGAGCCCCGCCTGATTTCTTTCGAAACCGGCAAGAATAAGCGTTTCTCCGGAAGCCAGAACGGCATTCTGGACAAAACCGGTAGTTTCTACTTCCGGCAGCTGAATGGACGAATCGCCGGCCGAAAATGTTTTAAAGGGCGTTTGCGCGTCTTTAATACCAAGAGCAAGTCTGAGCAAAACACGGTTTTCCTCGATCACGCGCGGCAAAATGTTCATCGTCAGCCCGATATTAACTTCACCAGGCTCGAGCGACGTCGTAACATCGCCCTCATCAATCGTTGTTGTGACGCGTTCAAGGAAAGAGATAACTTGCCCGATTTGAAGCGGCGCAGGGATATCTGACAATGTAACGATGGCTCCCGCCTGGGCGACGCTGGCTTTTTCAATGTCTTCAGACGCTTCAAGGCTTGCCGTGATGACATCGGCGTCCGGCGTGGTCAGAGTCCCGCTTGCGTCCGCGCCGCTAAATCCTGTGACGGCGTCAACTTGCGGCAAAGATCTCAGGATTCCCGTTGTTAAGCCGCCGGCCGTGGTTTGCAGTTCGAAAGGTTTGCCTTCGAGCGCCCTTTCCAGAATGGAATTGAGCCTGAGCGTGACCGAATTTACATTGGAAGTTTCCACGGCGAGAACTTTAACCGCGACCGCAACGCGGCGAAGTCTCATGCGGTTTTGTTCCCTCAGATAATCCTCAACCCTGCTGACAAGTGACGGCGGGCCGGAAACCGTTATCGTCCCTGTAGACGGAGACAGAGAGAGACTGCCTTTGTCTTCCAGCATAACGCTGACGGCATTCTCAATTTCTTCCCAGATTTCGAGAGTTGCCTGAGTGGCGAATGAAATTTGCGGCAATGAATTACTGTCATCGTCTTCTTCGTTTTCAAGCTGATTATCCAGAACAATATTGCCGGCTAAAGAGTGCAACATAAATGTCTTGGAAATCTGCCTTGATAGCTGAATTCTTCTTCCATTGTAATGCCAGTCGGCGTCGAAAGAGTCGGAAACTTGGTCCAGAATCTCGTTCAAAGAGCCTTGCCAGACGATTTTTCCATCTGCGACTTCTCGGCCTTCAGGCGGAATGAACCGCATCAAGCCCTCATCAACAGTCCCCTCCTGGGATTGCGTTTGCGCAACAGCGATGCGAATCCCGGTAGCCGCCTGGATCGACTGGGCAATTTCCCTGAGCGATAAAGGGCGTTCGAAAGTCAGGACAATACTATCCTCTCGCAAAAGACTCGCGGGAAGCGGCTCCCCATTCTGAATAGGGATCGCAGTCGATCCAAACCAGGGACGGTCATTTATAATCAGCGAGCTTTTGCGTTCTTTCTGTGATGGCGCAATTTCCTGAAGCGCTTTGTCAGCTTCTATTTTATTAGCCTCAATGGCGTCTTCCGTTTTAATATAATGGCCACACGCGCTCAGGGCCACGACCATGATTGCGGCGAAAAAGAAAAATGCCAATTTTTGTGTTGTATCTTGTAAGGCCATAGACAATTCCCGGAAGCAAAACCTGATCGATTAAATAGTAATTTCATTTTGAACGGTCTTGAAGCAATCAGCAAGCATTCTGCCATCCTTCCTTTAACAACCGGGCGCTGGCGAGACAAAGAGAATCCTTCAGAGAATTCTCTCTGTTTTCACAATCAAAATGACGGGACCGTCCGGATGGTTTGGCCGAAGCTCGCCAACCGGTCTTGGATTCGCCTCCATTAAACCGTTTAGCAATAGCTCGACCGCTTCTGTGAATGTCCCTTCCAAAGAGATCGCAGATTGTAAAGGATAATCGTAACGTGAAGACCAGTGCAGTTGTACGCCAGCCTTGTCGCTCCACTCAGAGAGAACATTTCTGAGCGTTTTGCCGCTTTCAGCGTTCCAGGAATAAAAGCCGTCTATATCAGCGCGCGCGCTTCCATTGGAGCGGCCCTCCCCGTGTCGGCCCTCCAGCGCAATTGGCGGGTTAGCTGGGTCACTGGAGACCATTCCCGTTTTGATTTCCAGTGACGCAACGTTGCCGACTTTGTCCGCGGGCATTGCAAGAACGCTCTGAACTTCCTGAACGGGTAAAGGGGCTTGCAGCTCTTCTGGCATGTTTTCCGATCCGGGACCCGGACCATAGGAAAAAGGTTGCGGAAACAGTGGGTTATTTGAATCCGGAAGCAATTGCAGAGGCGTTTCCCGCTTTCGCGATTCTGCTGTCATAATTTGAACAGGATTTTGCGCATCCGGAGCAGGGCTGGGCGCAGGAGAAAGCGTGGCGACAAGCGTAGAGAGAGAGCTCTCAGATTCGTAGCTGTTTGGCGGCAATGCGGTAAGCGGCTCTGGAAAAAGGACCTGATTATCCGATGGCGCCGATTCACGATAAACGTCTGTTCTGGAACGGGTCCGCAGAGGATTCCGGCTCTCAGGCATAATCATAACGGCATTATCGGCAAAAGTGGCCATCAAGCCGTGAGGGGCCAGCCCTTCTTCCAGAACCTCGTCCCATGGTTTACCGCCCTGCCAGTCAATGCGTAATCCCGGATCAACTTTTTCAGAGAAGGAGTATGGGTATTCCGGCGGCACAATCTGGCTGACGGCAAGGGCAAGAGGAATATCCTGACCGAAACCGACGGCCTGTTTCATGCGCTTGGGCCGGCGAGCAGGGGCGGTTGGGGATTCCTGATCCGGATAAGCTACCTGCGCCGGCGCGTTTGCCGGAGCCTCAACGCGTGACGTTGCCTGCCGCGTTTGCGCCGCACGGCTATCCTGCAAAGGAAACAGGTTTATCACAGGAACGCTTTTGGCGTTCCGGTCCATAGCAGCGCCCCTTTCCACAGGCGGCGCTAGTGGCGTCGGCAGCTCTGGCCGCTTACGACGCAAAGGTTTACCCTGAAACATATTGTCCGAAGATTCCGGCGTGGCGTTTCTGGACGCAGGCTTTGCTGGGGCCTTCATGAAGGATTGGGGCAAAGAGCTTTTCTGCGGCGTGGCCAGCGGCTCGTTAAAAACCGGGGGGACCGGCTGTGCTGGCGGCGCATTGAAAGAGGCTTCGGGCGGGTTTTCCATTGTCTCCGTTACAATGGCGTCTTGTTCTATATTCTCAGGCGGAGTCCACTCAAATCCGGCCCATGTAGCGCGGGGAAGCGCCACGACCGCAAAAAAAGCGGCGCAGCAGAGAACAGAAATATAGCGATTTTGAAGCCTCATAATCTGTGACACTGACGTCCTGGGAAGCACACTTTTACAAACACTCACTCGAAAGTAAAAGCCTGCGCTTAAAATAGCAAGATGTTGAGTAGTGCATCTAATCTTTTTATGTGTGTTTTATGTTTGCGCCGCTAAGCGCTTTATCCGTAATCTACCAGCCGCCGTCTAAACAGCAAAATCCATCCGGGACGTCTTTGCCCCAAAAGCCAGGATCGAAACGCGCGCAATGCGGCGGAAAAGCTAAGTCCTTTTTTCTCGAGAAAAACAAACAAAAAGGTCAGCAGCAAACAAATGACGAATGAAACCGGGCGGATATACCAAAGAAATATAAACCAGGGAATTGCCGCGCGCGCATCAAGCGCAAAAAAACGAACTGGGCGCATGGAATTGCGCCAATGCCAGTTGCGCTTCTCCTGTTGGACATCTTCTTCGGTCTGACGCGCCATCTTGCGGTTGATTCTCCTGAAAAATCAAAATTCATGATAGCATAAAAAAGCGCATATACCTAGTCATCCCCGCCTCCCCCGGCGGCCTGACAGAGCAGAAGATAGTTTCTTCGATCAATCAATCCCTTGTCAAATACCATCCCCGCCGATTTTGCCATTGTTTGCCCGTAATAGGGCACAAGTCTCTGGATCTCTGCAGGCCATTCGACGAAATCCATTGTCATGAGTCGCTCGCGCACCTCTTCGGGGAAGCGCATCCATTCGCGCACCCCAATCCGGCCCCCGCCTTCAGCTTTGGGGACCAGAGCCTGCGTAATAATCATCCTGATTGTTTCAAGCAGGGTATAGGCCCGCTCTGCCCTTTCATCCTGCTCGAAAGTTGAAATCATACGCTGAATCGTATTTGCGACCCCGATTGTGTGCGTTGTCGTATAAACAAGGTGGCCGGTTTGCGACGCTTCCATGGCTGCGGAAATGGTCTCCCTGTCCCGCGCCTCGCCAACCAGTATGATATTAGGTTTACGGCGCAGGGCATTGCGAACGCCGCGCGCAAAGTCTGGCAAGTGTCTCGGTATCTCGGTTTGTGAAATCAGAGACCTGGGGCTTTTAATGTTATCGTAAACATATTCGATTGGCGCCTCGTAGCAAACGACCTTGCCGCAGCCAAGCCGCCTTTCCAGAAGCATGCGCATGCCTGAAGCCAGCAAAGTCGTTTTTCCCGAGCCTGTCGGCCCTGTCACAACGACTATGCCTTGTCTTGGGGCCCAGCCATTAATGATATCTTCCTCAATATTGAGATCGATCATCGTTGGCGGCTCATTTGGCAGGACACGCATGGTGATCTGAACGCCGTCACGGCCTCTGGACAGAATGGCGGTAATGTTCACGCGGAACCGAATGCGCGTATATCGATCAGGGCGGATTTCATAGGACAGGTCAAGATCAGTGCCCGACGCCAGACGCGCCAGCGCCTCCGGACCATAAATGCGGGAAACGGCCACTGCCAGATCCGCGCCGTCCAGAGGCCGGAAAGTTGCGGGATAGAGCGTACCGTCAATTTCAGTGTAAACGGTCCTGTCGCTTTGAAATGTAACGTCCGAAGAATTCTTTTTAACGCAGAACAGCAAAAACGGATCGATATGTTCTTCCCGAAACCTGTCCGGCTCATCGGGCCAGGTTTGCGCAATATTATCCTTGCCTTTGAGAAGGCTTACCGGTCTGCGGGCTTCCATTGATCATATCCCGGTTTAAGTGATGGTATGCCTGTAATCGAGACTTCCCTGTCGCCGACGCGCATTTCACTACCGCCCCCGGTGACGCCGCGGTCAATCTGTAATGCGTAAGGCGCAGATACCATATCCTGAGCCAGCAACATTCGGTAACGTATCATTCCTACGTAATCGGCTTCGAGGGCGTTTAAATCCTGTCTGAAAATCTCGTTCGCTTGCTCAACGCCCTGTTCCCAGCCTTCATTGACAAGGTCTATCCACATGCCTCTCTCTTCTTCATCGTTTGGCCGCAGGATATCGGGTGGAGGCGTAACGGCGCCCCAGTTCCGCTCCAAATACCCGCGCCACGTTCGGGGCGCCGACACAATCCTGACATTCTGCACGATGTTGAGATACCTGTCCGCCACGGCGGCATTCAGCCCGCCATCATCTATGATCATGGCGTTCAATGACTCTGATATGACCGGAGGCTCGATAAGCAGGCCGGAAGGAGCCGGTATCAGAAGCTGCCGGAAGTCAAAAACCCTATCAAGGAATTTGCCGCGTCGTTCGAGCTCTTGTCTAATCTGATAGGTGCGCCAGGCCAGACCGCCGCGCGCTCCGTATGAAAGGGCCGCCTCACGCACAGCTTCAAGGCGGATATCAAACGGCAGGCCAGTTTCCGCATCAATAACCTTATTAAGTTTGGGAACGTTTTCGAGCTCTCCGATCTCAGGAGGCCGGGGCGGTTCGGCGCCGCCCTCCATCTGGGCTCCGGCTTCTTTAAAAGAAGAAAGCGCAAGCCAGAAGAACAGACCCAAAAAAAACAGAACCTGAGTTTTAGGCATCCTTATCCCGCATTACCCGTTTTGGAGACCGGCGCATAATGAAGTTCAACGATGCGACGATTTGCATCGACTTTAATGTCTGCGCGCTGGCCGAGTTGTAATCCTATATCTCTCAAAATATCAATCACGGGCCTGTTTTCAACGTCCAGATTAACAACCAAAGGCACGGGCGGCTTGCTACCCACAGTCAGGAATTTGTAGCTGGCTTTATTGGCCAGCTTAACCGCAATTTGCTCTGCGGGACCAATCCAGCTCACCGTCATTGCGCGTCTAAGCTCCGGCGGCGCATTTTCGATTGTACCGACCGCAATGCCTGGTTTTTGAGCTTGTTCAATGGCCGCAAGCGTTTGAAGCGCAGAAGAGGCGCGGTCGGCCGATTCCGCCAGCATCAGGGAAACGCTGTCCGGGGAAGCAACGAGCTGTGGCTCGTAGCCCGGACCGCCGGAACATGCAGATATGCCCATAAATCCTGTAATGGACAGCAATATCAGTAAATTACGCCTCATTTCCTGGTGACCTTTTTATTCGGCGGCAAAGTTGCGACTTCTACGATAGCGACTACGTGAAAATGTCACAAGCAAACATTCAAAAGACATCGTAACAGTTTCTCTTCCTTCTTTGTCATAGCTTTCGAGAATTGTCCACAGAGCCGCAGACAGTTCCGGGGTTGCCCCGACAAATTCATCTTTTTCTTCTGATCAGACCTTTTTCGTTCATGGCGGTAATAACCTTGCGCTTGTAGACGCTTCCAAAACGCGGCGTTTTGGAATGGTAATGCGCGATGGCCTGGGCAAGATTTCTCGTCTCGTTGATGTGTCCCTTGAGAATCCAGGCGGCGACGCCGGCATTTGTGCACGGATCATCCCTGACCCAGCGGCGCGCCGTCGCCGTGCTGACCCCCCATCTCTTCGCCAGCTCTGGCATCCAGACCGTGTTGATTTGCATGGGTCCAAGATCGTAGGTCCCGTTACTGTTAGGGCCGACCTCTTGTCCAATTTTGCCGCCCTCCACCTGATAGATGCCAATTAACACCGCTGGCGGAACCTCATAAGTCTGCGCGGCGAGAAGTATGCATGCGGCCAAAACTTTACCCGGAACCATCTTTTACTCCTCTCCTTCGCCTTCTTTCTTTTTAAAGAAAGCCATGGGGTTTTGCTTTTTCTCTCCGGATGTATTTTCTGAAGCCGGTGCCTTTTCCGGTTCAGGCGGTTGCGATGGCGGCGGCTGCGTTGCCGGAGAGGGCGCATCCTGTGGCTGCGGCGGCTCCGAAGACGCATCTTTGGGCTTTGCAAAAATGCTTGGCTTAGCCGTTTGCTGCGAAGCGGCCGGGGTTTCACCCGAAGGCGGAGCGCTTTGCTGCGCGTCCGCAGGCTGTTCCTGCGGAGCTGCAGGGGCGGGAGGCGCAGGGATTTTTTCCGCTTTCTTTGTCCCGCCGGGCAATATGCTGGGCGCAACAACCTCCAGCATGGCGGCTCTCGTTTCAAACTTGTCCCATACGGGAGCCATAGAGAGCGCGCCGCCACTGTCCTGCGAAGCTTTCTGGCGCTCTTCCTCATTCATGGCCATAAGCCTTGTCATCTCTCCCTTGTGGCACTCTACGTAAATGTCCGTAAACGCGTGAAGAAGAGCAAGCTCGATTTGCCGCTGTTCCGGACCTTCCGATACGTCGGGAAACAGACTCTTTCTGGTCTCGGCGGACTTTCTGACAAGCTTCTCGGTAATTTCCTGGAACAGTTTCGTTTCCTGACGCCCGAAAGAATAAGCGGAAACGGAATTCAAAACCGGAACCAGCGCCTGAAAAAACACGGCATTGATCTGATATTCGTCAAAAGCGTTTTCTGAAATGCCCAGAGATTTGAGCCGTGAAGCGTTATCAGCCGTTGACGCGAAGTTTTCGGCGAATGAGAGTATGGACGTAAAACCGCTCCTGATACTCTCTAGGTCCTTTTCGCTTGGCGCGCGTTTTGTGAGTTTGTAGTGATCCGCAACGATACCGGCCGATACGGCCGCCAGAGACAGGCGCACGGAGTCCGCTTTGCCGTCCGCGTCATCTTTTACGTTCAAAACACTCGTCAGGGCGATGCCGGATTGTACGGATTTACCAAGCAACTCGGCGATTTTTTCAGCGTCCTTGGACGGATCGCCGCCGCCCTTTCCGGCGGTTGCGTTGACTTCGGCAACCGCCGCCATCAGCGGAGCCCCCAGTTTTTCAAAAAGTTCAATCAGGAATGCGGAGCGCGCGTCCATCGGGATGTTCCAGTCATTCAGGCGTTGCAGCCCATGCAGGGCTTCCTAGTATATTACCTAAACCCTTTATAAAGGTTAACGCATTTACCGGGAAGAAAAAACACATCACGTCAGGTCTTCATAAAGCGTTTGGATGTTATTGGCGCGCCCGCGAATGATTTTGATCTGGCCTTCCGCATTTCTGTAAACAGTAATCGGCGTCGCGTCCAGCTTCCAGGACTGCATGATGCCGAGATTTTTTTGTACGCCTTGCGTACTGATGCCGCTTTTCGCCGGTAAAGCCGTTACGTCGCCCTGCATATGCTTGAGCCAGCGTTCTTCCGGATTAGGCGAGGCGAGAAGAAAAGCCGCCTGCGCCAGCGTTTCATCGCGAAAGCCGACCGGGATCATGCGCACCTGGATACGCCCGTTTTCAATATACCCGGCGGAGCCGAGATCGTCCATAAAAGCGTGGCAGTGCGGGCATTGCGGGTCAATGAAAACGTATATGGGCGGGGCGTTTCTGTCACCTATTCTAACCCAGTTGCTGTCCTCGACATCCGCCATAAGCCGTTCGGCGGGCGTGCGCAGTTCCTTTTCCTGCGCCATATTGGCAGGAGCGGGAGCCGGGTCTTGCGCCAGAACGTCGAGAAGTTCGGAGTCGTCGCCCTGCAGCGCGGCCAGCTGTCGCGCGGTTACGAGCTTGCCGTCTTCATTGAACAGCATGCCCAGAATAATCGCTTTTCCGTCAGGCGTGACGTAAAAATACTGCTCCTGCCCGCTCTTGATCGTAATCCAGCCATCCATGCCCAGCTCCCGCCCGAGATAGCGCACCTGCGCGCCCTCTGCGGCCAGATGCGCGATCGGCGCCGGCATATCCGGGATCTTCATGTTTTCAGCATCCTGGGCATGCGCCGCCGGAATGACAAAAAACGCGGCTAGCGTAAACGCGGCGAACAGAAAGGCGACAACTCTGGGCATGGGATTTCCTTGTTACGTCTGTTGTTAGATATCCAGATATTCAGTTTAAGGAATTTTCAGCGAAGGGTCCAACTTTCTGATTCTGGACCCGTCTAAAGAAACAGAACCAGAACGCCCGCATATTGATACAGGCGGCCCGCCGAAATTTCTCCGCTTGCGTAAAATCCGGCCAGCGGGATATCGCCAATGATCTCCTTGATCAAATTCATTTCTTCAACCGGTTTTTGATTTCCGGGCATATGCGTTCTTGCCAGACAGCTGATATAGAGCGCACCTTTGGGGGCAAATTCCTTTTGCCTGTCCGTCACGCGTTGTCTCAGACTTAAAAGTTCCCTGGCAAGATCAATCCGCAGCGTTTCGCGCGTTCTGTTCACGAACGTTACGCGCTGTCCGGAATGGACAGTCTGGGAAACGCGCAGCCGTCCCGAGCCGATTTCCGCATCCGTTATATTCCGGACGAGCATTTCATTGCTGTCCGAAACGGTAACGGGAAACGCGATATGCACGCCGCTGTTGACAAGTTTTTCGTAGTCTTCCGAGCTCAGGTCCGGATAGGCTTCGGCAATTTCTTTAAGGTCGGAGGGATCGCCGTTCCAGCCGCAGTCTCCGGCGAAAAGATTTTTGAGGTCGTTACGCATAACCTCGAGCGCGCGCTGGTTATCGAGTTCTATGATCACGTCGCCTTCGCAGCGTGTGATCACATGGCTGGGGCCAAGCGGGGAAACACCCTGCGTTATTGTTGTCGCGACGTCAAGACCGGCGTCGAAAACAACGCCGGAATAGGCGCCCTGCGCGGCGTTGCTCGAGAAGAGAATATGCTTTTCCCGTGACGAGGCCAGCCCGCCGACCACAAATCCTGACGTTGCGTTTTCAATGATCTCGATAGTTCCGAGGACGTCAGCCAGATAATCCGGGTTTGCGTGCAGGACGCTCAGCATCGTCTCGTGTTCGTTAAACCACGCGTAGACAGGGTCCTCGCGGCGGGATCCCGATAAAATCTCGGGCGAAAGCGCGAAGAATTGCGCCGGATCAATTTTCGCAAGCAGGACCGATATGGAAGGCTCGTCCAGGAATGCGCAACCGCTCCCGCAAACGCCAACGCCAACGCACCCTGACCAGCTCTCGATTCCGGTTACGGATTTAAACAAATTGAGAATGCTTTCGGCGTCTTCCTGTAACGAATCCGATAAATACATAAAGCCTAGCGTATAGCCGCCCTTGCTCTTTTTGATTTCCGGCTCGAGCAGCGACAGCGCTTTTTTGCAGACGTCGCGCCAGTCATTGCCGGAAACGCAGACGCTTGTGAAGTTTTCGCTGGATATCAGGGGCATCGCTTTGAGAGGCATAAGGTTAAAAACGTTTTTTCCCTACCCTTATACAGAAGCCCGGATCATGCATAAAGGTGAAAAAAATCGCGTGTTTTGACGCCGCTTTTTTAAGGGAGATTTTCGCGCGAAGCTTTGCTAGACTGCTTCAGGTTTAATTTTTTGCAAGCTTTGAGAGGTTGTTATGGATCCCGTCTGGATAATTCTGATTGTTCTCGTTGTTGTCCTCGGCTTTTTTGTCGTTCTTTACAACCGTCTTGTCGCCTTGCGCCAGACGCGCCGCAACGCCTTTTCCGATATCGACGTCCAGCTCAAACAGCGCTTTAACCTCGTGCCGCAGCTTGTAGAAACGGTCAAGGGCTACGCCACGCATGAAAAGGAAGTCTTTGAAAACGTCACGGAGGCCCGGGCGCAGGTCTCCAAAACCGATGGCGCCAGCGGCGAACGCGTCAAGGCGGAAGGAATACTGGGCGGCGCGCTTATGGGGCTTCTGGCCGTGGCCGAGAACTATCCGGACCTGCAGGCCGACCAGAATTTCCGCCAGCTAATGAGCGAGCTTTCAGACCTTGAAAACAAGATCGCCGCCGCGCGCCGCTTCTTCAATAACGCGACGGCCGAGTACAACACCGCTATCGAGCAATTCCCGGCGAACATCGTCGCGAACATGTTCAATTTCAAACAGGAAAACTTCTTTGAACTCGACGACGCGCTGGAGCAGGCCGTAAGAACGCCGCCGGAAGTGAAATTCTAGCGTGAATTCCGATGGAATTTGAATATGACGAAGATAAAAGCAAGAGCAATTTTGCCAAGCACGGCGTAGATTTTGACCATGCTGTCCAGATGTTCGCTGGAAACTATATAGAATCCGAAGATAGGCGCTTTGCCTATGGTGAGCGGCGATATAGCGCAATTGGCCCGGTTTATGGTAGACTATACGTAATTGTTTATACTTGGCGCAGCGGGCGAAGACGCATTATTTCCGCCCGTAAAGCCAACAGGAGAGAAGAAAATGCCTATCGTCAGGAAATCACTCGATCAGGTCGCGCTTGAAGGTGGCGGTCACGTTGATCTGGAGCGCGTTGACGCGCTTGCCGATGAGGATATTGCCCGTTCAATTACGGAAGATTTTGATGTTGCGCCAGAGATAACCGAGGACGATCTTGATCGTGCGGAAATCGTGCACCCTGATGGCAGTCGCACGCCGTACCGTGAGGTTGTTCCGCGCAAGGAAACAGTTTGAAACCGCGCATTATTATCGTCTTTTAAATCTATTCGTCCTTAAGTTCCGGCCAGATCTTGTGCGGGTAGGGCACGTGCGGCGCGTAAGTTTCCATGCCGCCGGCGCAGGTAAAATCCTGCTGAAGATGTTCCTGCAGGTAAAGGGCCTCTTCCTTGCCGAGCGTCACCCACGAATCATGGGACAAAAATCCTTCGCTCAGTTCCCTGGCGCGCGAGAGATGGCTATACAGGGTTTTGTCATGCGCGCATTTTTCGCGGCTGAGCAGGCGCGCATGCTCAATGCTTTCGATTTCTTTTTTCAGGTTGCAGCCATGCCCGCGCTCATCGCCCGTTTCGGACGGCATATTCGCGCACGCTACCAGATCGGCGATAAACACGCCGCTATCTGATTTGCCGAGCTCCGGGGGAAACACCGCGAGAACCGCGCCTTTCTCCAGAAGCCCGGAGAGTTTGCACAGCGCGTCTTCTATTGCGCGGCCCACATTTTTGCTGGAATAGCCGCTGATCATAAACGTATGCATGACCGCCTCCTTTCAATGCTCGGGTTTGGTCACGCCCTCTTGTCCCCGCCGCAACGAAAGACGCGATTAATATAGCATATTCCATGAAAATTTACAGGATAATCGCGGCGAGCCTCTTCTTTTCGTTTCCTCATTTAGGCCGTATGATAGAGGGCAAAGGATCGCGAATGGCCATCGGAACCGCAGGATTATCGACGCATATCTGGAACAATAATCTGCGTTCCATGCTTTTGCTCGCGCTTTACCCGGTTCTGCTGTGCGGGATCGTCTGGACCTGCGCCTTCGCGGTTCAGTTCACGCTTGCGCCCGACGTTTACCGCGGCGCGGCCTTTTATTCGGGCGCGGGTTTCGACCATCTTTCCGCCACAACGGGACGGCGCGCCAGCCCGGCCGCCTTCGCCAATAATTTCATCGCCGAATTCTGGCCGATCATTTTGACGGCCGTTCTGGTCTGGTTCCTGGTCGCGTGGTTCGCGAATACGAAGATGATCCGCATGCTCTCGCATTCCCGCCCCGTCAGCCGCAGCGAAGAGCCGGAACTTTACAATCTCCTCGAAAATCTCTGTATCGCGCAGGGCGAGCCGATGCCGCGCCTCGAGATCATCGAAACCCACGCCCGCAACGCCTTCGCCAGCGGCATAGACCGGAAAAGCTTTGCGATCACGGTGACGCGCGGGCTTTTGAATTCGCTCACCAAAGACGAGGTCGAGGCCGTTCTCGCCCATGAACTCGCTCACATCATGAACCGGGACGTGCGCCTGCTCGTCATCTCGATCATATTCACAGGGCTGATCGGGTTTGCGGCGCAGCTGGCCTGGAGCTCATTCCGTACCAGTCTGTGGACCGGCGGACGCGGCGGGCGCGATCGCGGCGGGCTGATTTTTGTCATTCTGGCCGTCATGGCCGTGCTCTGGCTCGGCTATATAGCCACGCTGGTCACGCGCTTTGCAATATCGCGCAAACGCGAATACATGGCCGATGCGGGGGCCGTTGAAATGACAAAAAACCCGGAAGCCATGATGCGCGCGCTGATGCGGATCTCGAAGCGCGACCAGATCCCGGAGACCACCGCCGATATCGCCATGATGTGCACACAGAACAGCAAGGCGTTCATGGGCATGTTCGCAACCCACCCGCCGATTGACAAGCGGATCGCGGCGCTGTCGGAGGCGACCGGAGCGCCCGTCCCGGATTTGCAGCCGCTGCCCGCCAGCCACGCGGAGCGTTTCGGCAAAGACGCGCAAACCCCGAACCCGTGGATTACGAGGGCGCGGCGACGCTTGTAATCGTTTTTCAAAATGCCTGTAATTCGCTTTTCAAATCAATTTCTTGGGACTTGCGCTTGCGAATAATCCGCCCTTGGAAATATCAAAAACAAACGTTATATAATAGAGGATGAATTACACAGGTCTGTAACCCCTGAAAGGAAAAGAGGACAAACATGACACCTGACCGTTTTACAACCAACAGATCGCAGACAGCGACGGGCGCCTCGGTTGACGCCGGTCTGCGCGCGCATATGGGCCGCGTGTATAACCGCATGGCTCTGGGCGTGCTGGTGACCGCGCTGGTCTCCCTGCTGGTTTCCAGCAGCCAGACTTTGCTGATGCTCTTCCTAGGCGGGCCGCAGGCGTTCGTAGTGGCGCTGGCCCCCGTCGCCGTGCTCTGGTTCGGCTTCCGGCCTGAGAGCATGTCTTCGTCCAAGCTGCGGATTTCGTTCTTTCTGATCTCTGGGCTTTACGGGATCAGCTTCGCGACGATAGCCGTGCTGGCGGCCAATGATCCGGCCTTCGCCGCCGACGTCGCGCGGGCGTTCTTTATCGCCACCGGCATGTTCGCGGGCCTGAGCATTTTCGGCTACACCACGAAGAAAGACCTGACCGCGCTCGGCACGTTCGCCATCATGGGCGTGTTCGGCGTGTTCTTCCTGTCGCTGATTAATATCGGGCTCGGCTTTTTCACGGAGATGGACCTGACCGTCATGTCGAACGTGATCGCCGGGATCGGCATTATCGCCTTCGCGGGCATCACCGCATGGCAGACGCAGGCCACCAAGGAAATGTACAACCCGGCGCACGGGGACGAGGCCAACAGCCGCATGGCGTGGTCGTCGGCGCTGACGCTGTATATCAGCTTCATCGCGATGTTCCAGTACATCCTCCATTTCCTCAGCCAGCGTTAAGAGCGCTGAACAATTTTTAAAGACAGCCCGCTTATAAAAGGCGGGCTGTTTTTTCTTGAACTCGAAGCGTTTCAGTGATTATTTATGTGTTCTTGGAAAAGGCGGGGCCGTAGCTCAGTTGGGAGAGCGCTACAATGGCATTGTAGAGGTCGTCGGTTCGATCCCGATCGGCTCCACCATTAGTCAATCACCTGTACAACCTGCGTTATATTATAGCGACTTGGATAAATGACGGCCCGAATCGGGGGGCATTCCATTATTCGCGCGGCATTTTTGCCGCAGCAATTTCCGCAAAATCCCGCCAGAATTTTTCCCGGATCGGCGCGAGTTTGTCGCTTGCGTAATCCAGGGATGTTTTGAAGTTGCGGCGGGCTTCCGACTGACGCAGGCTTTGATCCCCAAGCATTTCCCCAAGCAATAAGGCCAGCCGTCTGGCGTCTCCGGGTTTATGCAGTCTCTCCTGCGGCAGAAGTTCGGGGATGCCGCCAACCGTCGATCCCAGCGCGGGGCAGCCCCGGCTCATCGCCTCTATAGTCGCGCGCGGTACGCCCTCCTGAAAACTTGGCTGTATGTATATGTCTATTCCATCCAGCCATTCGAGCACGCCTTTCCCGCTTTTCAGGATCCCGTCAAAGAACACGCGATCGGCAACGCCGTTGCGCGCGGCGTGCGCTTCATAGGGTTGCGTGTCGCCGGGTCCCAGAACCCGGAAAACAAATGGCGGCATATCGCCCTCCTTACGGAGGATTTGCAAGGCGTCCAGCGCCGTATGCACGCCTTTGAGCTTGTTGGCGACCGTTCCAATCAGGCCGATTGCCAGGGGCTCTCCGGGCCGTTCACTTGCAATTTTTTCAAGACGTCTGTTCAGTATATTTTCACCGGGCCGTTCTATCCGGACATTTGAAGCGACCGCAGTCCCGCCGCGCGCCGGGTAGCGCCTTTGCAGGAAATCCCGGCTGACATACAATACCGCGTTGGCGTTCGCCGCCATTATCCTGTCATGCATATAGCGTACAGGCGCATACGCCTTGCCGAGCAGACTGCCGTGGTTAAACGTCGCATCCCATGCGCAAGCCGCCATTTCCATGGCGACGGGTTTGCCTTTGCGGCGGGCATGCAGGTAGGCAACCCACGACAAATCGCAACAGGCGCGCACAATAACCGCATCAACGCTGTCGATAAGCGCAGCCATTCTTCGGCTGTTTCCTGCGCGGTGCTGGACAAGGCCGTACGGGCTATTCATGTCAGGAAAAAGCTCAAAGGACAGGCCGGGTCCGCTGCTCTGGTTGTAAAGGGTTACGTTTTCTGAGGAGCTTTTGCCGCGACCGACAATGACGATATGGTCAAATGCCTTCAGAAACGTTGTGAAATACGCATAGGGAAACTGTCCCGGCGACCATATTTCTCCATCCGGGCCGAGGGCGTAGTAATTATCATGTACATAGAGAACTCTCAAAAGGCGGCCTGATGGTACTGGGAGATATAATAAGCTTCTAATACAAGAGTAACCGGAAAAAATACGTATGCAAACAGTTCCGCATCACTTGTTATTTTGACGCCGGATTGATATTCCGGCTCCTGCCGAAGCCCCTATCACGGTAAGCGCAATGAAGACGCGCTTGTCGGCCAATTATACAAGCCTTGGCGCTTAAGCCTCTTCTCAGCGTTTAATAGCCCATCATAAACGTTCATAACCATGTTTTAATCAAGTTAAAAAATCCAATACAGACTTTAATTGTCATAAATTATTTTACCAGTATAGACCACACTACCCGACTCATGTTCAGAAAGCCTTTTCCAGCAACGTTTTTGGTCTTT
>CAZCIB010000005.1:0-74021 GCA_964498755.1 uncultured Pseudobdellovibrionaceae bacterium
GCAGGTAAACGGGCAGAATGCCGTTCTTGAAGCAGTTGTTATAAAAGATATCGGCGTAAGACGGCGCGATAATGCAGCGGATGCCGAAGTCCAGCAGCGCCCATGGGGCGTGCTCACGGCTCGAGCCGCAGCCGAAATTCGCCCCGGAAATGAGGATCTCCGCGTTTTTATACGGCTCGCGGTTGAGGACGAAATCCGGGATTTCCTCGCCATTTTCGTTGTAGCGCATTTCATCGAACAGGTTGACGCCCAAGCCCGTGCGCTGAATCGTGCGCAGGAACTGCTTCGGGATGATCATGTCCGTATCGACATTGATCATCGGCAGCGGCGCGGCAATCGCGGAGAGTTTGGTGAAGGGTTTCATAGCGTCTTTTCCTATCCTTGTTCAGGGACGAAAACAATCGGGTGCAATGTGGTTACGCCGCTCATATCGCGCGAGGGGCCGTCTCTACTCTCATCAATTTCAAGCCAGCCATGACGAATTAATGCGCGGACAACGTCTTTTCTTCGGTCTTCAAAGATGTGGTTGCCGTAAGGGCCGGGACCTGTCATTTGCGTAATGCCGATTTTTTCGTCCTTCGTCACGAATAATTCGAATTGTCCCGGGCCTATCTTACCTTTAGCCTTGGCTTCGGATCTCTCTCGTGCGGTTTGAAGTAGCGTTTCCGCTGTTTTCAGATCGGCTTCCCCTTGAAAAATCTCCGCGAGCGATTTTCTTCCCGACATCACAAATCCCGCACATCCGTGAGTTTGCCCGTAATAGCGGCGGCGGCGGCCATGGCGGGGCTCATCAAATGCGTGCGTCCGCCGCGGCCCTGACGGCCTTCGAAGTTCCGGTTCGAGGTCGAGGCGCAGCGCTGGCCAGGCTTGAGCTTGTCGGCGTTCATCGCTAGACACATCGAGCAGCCCGGCTCCCGCCATTCAAAGCCGGACTCGAGGAAGATTTTGTCGAGGCCTTCCTGCTCTGCCTGCTCCTTGACGAGGCCGGAGCCGGGAACGATCAGCGCTTGCACGTTACCTGCGACTTTGTGGCCGTTGACGACTTTGGCGACTTCGCGCAAGTCCTCGATGCGGCCATTGGTGCAGGAGCCGATGAAAACCACGTCAACCGGAACTCCTTGTAATTTCGTGCCTGGCTCAAGGCCGATATAGTCGAGCGAGCGTTTGACCGCGGTCTGGCGGCCCGGGTCATCATAATCTTCGGGCGCGGGGACGGCGCCTGTAATCGGCGCGACGTCCTGCGGGCTTGTGCCCCAAGTGACGGTCGGGCTGATGTCTTCGGCCTTGAGAACGATTTCCTTGTCGTATGTTGCGCCATCGTCTGAGGGCAGGGTGCGCCAGTAAGCCACCGCCCTGTCCCATTCCTCGCCTTTCGGGGCCATGGGCCGCCCTTTGAGATAGGCGAACGTCGTTTCGTCCGGCGCGATCAGACCGGCGCGCGCCCCGGCCTCAATCGACATATTGCACATGGTCATGCGGCCTTCCATGGAGAGGTTGCGCACGGCTTCGCCCGCGTATTCGATGACGTAGCCCGTGCCGCCCGCCGTGCCGATTTCTCCTATAATTGCGAGGATCATGTCCTTGGCCGTGACGCCGGTCGGAAGCTCTCCTTCCACGGAAATGCGCATGGATTTTGCGGGGCGCTGGATGAGCGTCTGCGTGGCAAGAACATGTTCAACCTCGCTCGTGCCAATCCCGAACGCCAGCGCGCCGAACGCGCCGTGCGTGCTCGTGTGGCTGTCGCCGCAAACGATGGTCATGCCGGGCTGGGTCAGGCCCTGTTCCGGGCCGATAATATGGACGATGCCCTGACGCTTGTCGTCCATGTCGAAATAGGTAATGCCGAATTCGGCGGCGTTGTTCTTGAGCGTTTCAACCTGGATGCGGCTGTCTTCCTCGGCGATGCCTTTAGAGCGGTCGGTCGTGGGGACGTTGTGATCGGCGACGGCGAGCTGCGCCTCAGGGCGGCGAACCGTGCGCCCGGCCATGCGCAAACCCTCGAACGCCTGCGGGCTCGTGACTTCATGCACAAGTTGGCGGTCGATATAGATCAGGCACGTGCCGTCATCGGCCCTGTGCGCCAGATGATCGTCCCAGATTTTTTCAAAGAGCGTTCTTGGCATTTGAGTTCGAGTTTCGAGTTCGAGTTACGAGATTTTTTTAATCAGGGAGAAAAGCATGCGCGATATTTCGTCGTATTCCCGGTTCCAGTTTTTCCACGTTTCTTCATCAATAAATTCCAGATTTTTACAATAGTCAATCCATACGCTGACTTCTTGCGCCGAACCTTTGGCGATCACGAGAAAGCGGCGGAAGTTCGTATCGGAAGTCATCTGGCGTCCGTAGCCCTCAGCTATATTGGCGCAGATACTCGTCGATGAGCGTCTTATCTGATCCGTTATCGCGTAACGCTCTTCCTTGGGAAAAAGTTTTGAGCGTTTATATATTTCAAGCGAAATGTCGTAGGCGCGCTGGTAAACATTCAAGCTCCGAAAGGTTTTTTCTTCCATCTCGTAACTCGAACTCGCAACTCGTAGCTACTTCGCTTCCTTCTTCTTACTCTCGCGCGGGGTGATGCCATGACCCGTTGTACGCTCGGCGATACGGGCGGATTTGCCGCGGCGGTCGCGTAAGTAATAGAGTTTCGCGCGGCGGACGGCGCCGCGGCGGACGAGTTCGATGCTGTCGATCCGGGAGCTGTATAGCGGGAACACGCGCTCGACGCCTTCGCCGAAGCTGATTTTACGGACCGTGAAGGAGGCGTTGACGCCGGAATCCTTGCGCGCGATGCAGACGCCTTCATAGGCCTGAATCCGCTCGCGCGTGCCTTCACGCACTTTGACGTTGACTTTAACGGTATCGCCCGGAGAAAAGTCTGGAATTTGCTTGTCGCCCTTGAGTTTGTCGAACTCTTTGGCTTCAAATTTCTGCAGCGTGTTCATCGTTTACATTCCCTTTTATATGGATCCCGATATCAGGCATAGCCCGGCGGATCCGTTGTTCTTGATTACGGATAGCGCTTTATACGGGAATGCTTAAGGTTTTGCAAGTAGTTTAGCTGATTTGCTGATTAGCTTATTGGCTGATTGGTTCTAATCAGCTAATCAGCCAAGAAGCCAATCAGCTTCCCAGTAAATCCGGTCGGCGCGCTTTTGTGAGGGACAGGCTTTGCTCCTGCCGCCATGCCTTTATCTTGGCGTGATCGCCGGAGCGCAACACATCCGGGACGGCGTAAGTTTCTCCGTTCGCCGCCGTCCACTCGGCGGGGCGCGTGTAATGCGGATATTCCAGAAGGCCGCCCGCGCTTGAAGAAAAGCTCTCCTCGTCCGGCGTTTCTTCATTGCCCATCACGCCGGGCAAAAGGCGTATGCAGGCGTCCATCAATACAAGCGCCGCGGGCTCGCCACCCGAGAGCACGTAATCGCCGACGGATATTTCTTCGAAGTCACAGGCGTCCAGAACGCGCTGATCCACGCCTTCATAGCGCCCGCATAGAAGGGTGAGGGCGGGTTCACGGCTCAGTTCCTGAACGAGGGGTTGGGTCAGAGGTTTGCCCCGGGGGGAGAGGTAGATGTTTCGAATCTCGGAATCTCGGAATCTCGGAATCTCAGAACTTTTCTCATTTTTTTCTGAGATTCGGAGATTCAGAGATTCCGAGATTCCCGTGAGCGCCCGCTCAATCACATCCGCGCGCATGACCATGCCCGCTCCGCCGCCGAAGGGCGTGTCGTCGACGGTTTTATGCTTGTCTTGCGTAAAATCGCGGATATTGACGGCGTTATAAGACCATAAGCCGTTTTCCAGCGCCTTGCCGCTTAGGGACTGGCCAAGCGGCCCCGGAAACATTTCCGGGAAAAGAGTGAGGATATTGACGTGCCAGCTCATAAGCTCTCAATCTCAATGTCTTCGGATTTTTTTAAAATCTCCAAAGCTCTATCATGGTCTTCATCCATAACCATAAGCCGCATTCCGCCTGTTCCTGTGTAAGACCACTGTGCGGCCATGTTCTGGTCCATCAAAAAGCATGGAATGTCATGCGATTCAAGAATGCCCCGCGCCACATGCGCGGCAAACGGGTTATCAAGAAACCGCGCGATGTCAACCAGTTTGCCGTTCACGGCTGTCCTCCGCGATAACGTTCAGATCATCAAAGCTGTCAATTACGAACGCCGCGCCGGCTTTTTCGAGTTCTTCCGCGCGGGTTTTCGCATTCTCTATTCCCTCAATCACAAAACCGATCGGGGTGATCATCGCGCGGGCGGCGGCCTCAATGTCGTAAACCGTGTCGCCGATCAGGCAGGTTTCCTCCGGTTTCGCGTTCAAAATTCCCATGGCTTGATAGATCATGTCAGCTTCCGGCTTTTTGCGGAGCGGCGGCTCGCAGGCGATAATCGCTGCGAAAGAGGAGCCCAGCCCCAGCGCGAGCAAGTCCGGCTCCAGCTTGAACGCGCGCTTATTTGTCACCAGTGCGGCGCGTTTTCGGTTTGCTTTCAGAAACGCCTCGAGCCCGTTCGCGGGCCGGGCAGGATTTTTCCGAAACAAATCCTTGCGCAGGGCGTTCCGCTTTTCGGTAAAGCCCGCCATAAAGGGCGCGGGGTCGAAGCATTTGAGCGCGGCGACTTTCTCCAGCTTGTCCTCCGCAGGGACCCCGGCATAGCCGCGCACATAGTCCGGCGTCAAATCCGGCTCGATCCCGGCTTTTCCGAGCGTTTCATTCAACAGCGCGCAGTCGAATTCCGCGAACACGCTTTCCGTTTCGGCGACGACGCCGTCGAAATCGAGAAGGAAATATCTGAATGCAGGTAAATCGGTCATAAGAACCAGTTTAAATCATGTTAGAACCTCGAATGAACACAAATAAATAAGGATATGCGCGAAGCGCATATCCATATCATAAACCACTAAGCGCACTAAGCTCGCTAAGACAATTGCGCCCGGAACGCTTAGTGTCCTTAGTGATCTTAGTGGTTAAAATCTAATCCGCCTTCGGCGCTTTGTTTTAAAAGAGCTCTTAGCGTCTTCGCGTCATGGCGGCTCAAAAACTACTCTATCAAACCTTCCGGCGGATCAATAACGAGAAAGCCGTTTTCCAGATTAACTTCGGGTATATACTCGCCTGTAAAGGGCAGGTAGTAACTCGCGCCTTTCGGGGGCCGGATTTCCAGCAGCGCGCCCGCGCCGAAATCCTGCACGGCGAGGACTTGCCCGGCATCGCCGCCGTTCACGTGTTTCACGGCAAGGCCTTTTAAATCCTCGAAATAATATTCGTCCTCATCCGGTTCGGGCAGGGCGGCGCGGTCCGCCCAGAGTTCCGTGTTTTTCAGGGCCTGCGCCGCGTCGCGGTCCTGGACGCCTTCAATCTCCGCAAGGACATGTTTGGCGTCCGCATGACGGATCGTCAGTTCAAGCGTATCGCCGCCGCGCTCGGACGTGAAAATCTCGAGCGTGTCCAGCAGCGATATGTCCTCGCAAAAGGGCTGGAGTTTCACCAGCCCCTTCACGCCGTGGGCGGAGGCGATTTTCGCCATGAGGATGCGTTTGATCTCCTCTCCAGCGACAGGCACTATTCCGCCTTTTTCTCTTCTTCTTCAGCAGGCGCTTCTTCCGTAGCGGCTTCCTCTTTAGGCGTTTCTTCCGCAGCAGGCTCTTCCGCAGGGGCCTCTTCAGTCGGCGCTTCCTCTGCGGCGGGTTCTTCGGCAGGCGCTTCTTCTTCAGCCGGAGCCTCCGCTTCAGCGGCGGCGGCTTCAGCCGCAGCGGCTTCGGCGTCAGCCTTGGCCTGTTCCTCGGCTTCTTTCGCGGCGGCGGCTTTTTCTTCCTTCTCGCGGATGCGTTCCTGCGCTTTTTCGCCCGGAGCGGATTTCTTCGGCGTTTCGCGGATTTCCGGCATGTTGATAATGCCCGCTTTGCCAAGGAAGCGCGCGACGCGGTCGGAAGGCTTCGCGCCCTGGCCGAGCCAGTACTGCACCCGGTCCGTCACAAGCTTGACGCGGTTTTCATTGTCGGAGGGCAGCAGCGGGTCGTAACTGCCGACCTTTTCGATAAAGCGTCCGTCGCGCGGCGAGCGGCTGTCCGCCACGACGATGGAGTAATGCGGACGATGGGTACGGCCTCCGCGAGCCATTCTGATTTTAAGAGCCATAGTTACAGTCCTTTCGTTTGTTAAAGTTTAAGCTGGAATCTCGGAATCTCGGAATCTCGGAATATCCACCTGCATCGTCATCCCGGCGCCCTCTTCGCGCTTGTGTGCTATGGCGGATAAAAAAGCCGGGATCCATTGTTCGGTGATACGGGCAATAGCGCGATTGAATCGCAAAGACGCCAAGGCGCAAAGGCGCAAAGACTTCTTCGCGTCTTCGTGTCTTCGCGTTGAAAAAACGACGGTGTGGTTTGCGTTTGCCCATGGATCCCGTTTTTCAACGGGATGACGCAGGAGGGAAATATTCCGGGATTCCGGGATTCCGAGATTCCGAGATTCCGAGATTCCGTTACTCATCTCTTCTTCTTCCCTTTGTTCTTTTTTCCCGCGCCTGCGCCCATGCCGCCGAGGCCGGGCAGGCCGGAAGGGCCGCCGAGACCCGGCAGGGCATTACCGCCGAAATGGCGCGGCGTTTCCGCGAACGGGTTCGGGCCGAGCGGGCCGCTATCCTCAAGGCTGGCCATGTCCTTGGCGAGCGCGTTCGGATCGGCGCTCTGCGCCATCAGGGCCGCGGCGTCGTCGCCCATCATGCCTTTCATCATGCCCATCATCTTGCCCATGCCCATCTTGCGCATGCGCTTCATCATGGTCTGCATCTGAAGTTGCTGTTTCACGAGCTTGTTGATCTCCTGTACGCTTGTTCCGGAACCGGCGGCGATGCGCTTTTTGCGCGACGCGTTCAGAAGGTCCGGCTTTTCGCGCTCTTTCAAAGTCATGGACAGGATAATCGCTTCCTGCCGTTTGATCATCGAGTCGTCGACGCCGTGCTCCTCAAGTTGTCCGGCCATCTTGCCCATGCCGGGCATCATCTGCATCAGCGCGCCCATCCCGCCCATCTTTTTCATCTGCTGGAGCTGCGTGAGCAGGTCGTTAAAGTCGAACTGGCCTTTCTTGAATTTTTTGGCCAAAGCCTGCGCTTTTTCCTGATCGACGGTTTCGGTCGCTTTTTCAACGAGGGAGACGACGTCGCCCATGCCGAGAATACGACCCGCGATCCGGTCCGGGGCGAAAGGCTCAATGGCGTCCCATTTCTCGCCCACGCCCATGAGCTTGATCGGCTTGCCGGTGACCGCGCGCATGGAGAGAGCAGCGCCGCCGCGCGCGTCCCCGTCAACGCGGGTGAGCATAATCGCGGAAATCCCGACTTTCTCGTCGAACGTTTTGGCCGTGTTGACGGCGTCCTGCCCCGTCATCGCGTCGACGACGAGGAACGTCTCAACCGGGTTAGAGGCTTTCTTGACGGCTGCGGCCTCGTTCATCAGGGCTTCATCAATGGAGAGCCGCCCCGCCGTATCGAGCATCACAAGGTCGAAGCCTTCTTTGCGCGCGGTCTCCAAAGCGCGCTTCGTGATATCGACGGGCTGCTGGCCTTCGATAACGGGGAGCGTTTCGATGCCCGTTTGCACGCCGAGTTGCTTAAGCTGTTCCTGCGCGGCCGGGCGGTTGACGTCGAGCGAGGCCATCAGGACTTTTTTGCGCTGCTTGTCCGAGAGCCATTTCGCGATTTTGGCGGTGGATGTGGTTTTACCCGAACCCTGCAAGCCGACCATCAAGTAGACGCTAGGCGGGCTTGCGAATTGCAGATCTTCCTTTTCCGCGCCGAGCGTTTCGACAAGGCAGTCATGGACGATCTTGACGACCTGCTGCGCCGGGGAGACGGATTTGATGACCTCTTGCCCGACGGCGCGGGTTTTGACTTTCTCGATGAACTCCTTGACGACGGGCAGGGCGACGTCGGCCTCCAGCAGCGCAATGCGGATTTCCCGCGCCGCCGCCTCGACGTCGGCCTCGGAGAGCGCGCCCTTGCCGCGGAGCCGGTCCAAAGCGCCGGAGAGTTTTTCACCCAAAGTCTGAAACATTTAAATGTTTCCCTTTTTTTAAAAACCGCGAATGGACGCGAATGAACGCAAATAAAGCTGCGCGAAGCGCATTATATTTTAACCACTAAGAGCGCTAAGGACACTAAGCGTTCCGGGCACAGTCTTCTTAGTGAGCTTAGCGCTCTTAGTGGTTATAAAAATTGCGCACTTCGTGCGCGGCATTCGCGTTCATTTGCGGTTAAACAAACAAAACAACAACCAAAAAGCCGCAGTGAGCGATCCTATTCGCCGGCTGCGGTGTACCCGTGGGCACTGATGAAACCAACAGTGTCCGCTGAATTTGCATGGAAACTATGCGAAACGTTCCCATATGTCAAGGAATGTGTTTTGTTGTTAGTCATGCCCATGGACCGTCATTC
Organism: uncultured Pseudobdellovibrionaceae bacterium; assembly: GCA_964498755.1. Taxonomy (GTDB): domain Bacteria; phylum Pseudomonadota; class Alphaproteobacteria; order Micavibrionales; family Micavibrionaceae; genus RZZS01. Next base: position 8,436 of record CAZCIB010000005.1, read on the forward strand.
CGGCGAAAGCCGGAATCTATAGGACATCTAATTGATTCACTATGGATCCCGGCTTTCGCCGGGATGACGTGTCAGGAGAAGAGCTGGAGGAGTAATGAAATTCACAAAAATGCACGGGCTGTCGAACGATTTTATAATTGTCGATACGCGCTATAAGGGCGAGTTGCCGCCGAGGGAAACCATCGCCGCGCTCACGCACCGCAAGACCGGGATCGGCTGCGATCAGTTTATTCCCGTGTCCGCACCCAAAGACGACCGCGCGGATTGTTTTATGCGTATCCTGAACGCGCCGGATGCCTCTGAAGCCGAAGCCTGCGGTAATGCAACACGCTGCGTGGCCTCGATGCTGATGCGGGAAAAAGACACGGACCGCGTTATTATACAAACCGTCGCGGGGCTTTTGGAATGCCGCGCAAGGAACGCCGATAAAACGCTCATAGAGGTTGATATGGGCGTTCCCCGCCTGGAATGGAGCGAGTTTCCGTTAAGCGAGGCGTGCGATACGCTCTGGCTGCCGATTGATCTGGGGGATTTTGTCGCCGCCGGTCCCTCGCCCACTGCGCTAACGCTTTCACCTGGCAGTGAAAGCGAAGCTCCGTTGCCCTCTCCCACGGGGAGAGGGAGGGGCCCGGCGAAGCCCGAAGGGCGAAGACGGGAAGGTGAGGGGAGTCCCGCCGCCGTGAATATCGGCAACCCCCATTGCGTGTTCTTTGTCGACGATGCGCAGACATTTCCCGTCCGTGAAATCGGCCCGCAAATCGAACACCACCCGCTCTTCCCGCAAAAAACCAATGTGGAGTTCGCAACCGTAATCGACCGCGCCCATATCCGCATGCGCGTCTGGGAGCGCGACACCGGCGAAACAGAGGCTTGTGGAAGCGCAGCTTGCGGCACGATGGCCGCCGCCGTCCGGCGCGGGCTCGTGGATCGGGAATGCGAGGTCATGCTCAATGGCGGCCCGCTGCAGTTTCACTGGCGCGAGGAAGACGGACATCTTCTGATGACCGGCCCGGTGGAATATGTGTTTTCAGGAGAAACTTCATAAAAATTTTCCGGGAAGCGGGGGAGCTTCCCGGAAGTTTCGTTGGGTTGGAAAACAAAGCAGGCGTAAAAAAACTCAATGCTGCGTGATCTGGGGTGCCGTGAGGGCATCCGCCGTAAAGGCGGGATTAAACGGCGCGTGGGCCATGGAGTCCTCCTCGTCTACGCCGCGTATATCAACGGCCTCGAAATCGCCAAAGCGTTTACGCGCCTCTTCCTTGATCACGTCAAGAAACTCGAGCACTTCGGCGAGCCGCGCGTCCCGGCAGGCCTCGCCGATGCCGGGCATGGCAAGATCGGTCTGAACGACAAGCGTCTTGACGGGCTTGAATCGTCCGCTGCCGACTTCTATGACATATAATTGTTTGATGCTGGGATGGTCGAAAGTCATGAGAGGTGCTCCTTCACTGTTCTTTTAATCGATTAAATAAATTGTCTTGGCTTCTAATGTTTAAGATAGGTCTGAAATGGGATATTTTCAGGGCAGTTTTGTTACAGATTTGTAAGCATTAGAAAATGATCACATGAAGAAAACAGGGTAACAGGTTGACGTTTCGCCGGTATCGGGATATGTGTGCGCTATGACAAACATAAAAAAATACGAACAAAGTTGCGAGCCTGAAAAACAGGGGCCGGAAATTGTCACGTTTGGCTGCCGCCTCAACATCTACGAGTCGGAGGTTATGCGTGCGCACGCGCAGAATTCAGGGCTTGACGACGTTGTCATTTTCAATACCTGCGCCGTTACGAAAGAAGCCGAACGGCAGGCGCGGCAGGCCATTCGCAAGGCCCGGCGCGATCACCCGGAACGGAAAATTATCGTGACCGGCTGCGCGGCCCAGATCGATCCCGACGGCTTTGCGGGCATGAACGAGGTTGATTTTGTTGTAGGCAATGATTTGAAGTTGAAAGAAGAAGTATGGCAGGGCCTTGAGCGTCCCTCACCCTGTCCCTCACCCACTTTGCTAACGCTTTCATCTGATGATGAAAGCGAAGCTCCGTTGCCCTCTCCCTTAAGGGAGAGGGAGGGGCCCGGCGAAGCATCGCGAAGCCGGGAGGGTGAGGGATCTGGTGAGGGACAGGGTGAGGGGCAAAACCGCCATGCGAAAATCCTCGTCAACGACATCATGTCCGTCCGTGAAACGGCCTCTCACCTGATCGAGGGGATGGAGGGCAGGGCGCGGGCATTTCTGCAGGTCCAGAACGGCTGCGATCACCGTTGCACCTTCTGCATTATCCCGTACGGGCGCGGCAATTCGCGCTCGGTTCCGATCGGGGAGATCGTTAAACAGGTCCGCGCTCTTGTTGAAAGCGGATATAAGGAAATCGTTTTCACGGGCGTTGACGTAACCTCTTACGGCCCGGATCTGCCCGGCGCGCCTACGCTCGGGCAGATGATCCGGCGCGTTCTGGCGCTTGTGCCGGAACTGCCGCGCCTTCGTCTTTCCTCGCTCGACCCGGTGGAGATTGACGACGATCTCTGGCGGCTCATTGAAAATGAGCCGCGCCTGATGCCGCATCTCCATCTCTCGCTTCAGGCCGGGGACGATATGATCCTCAAGCGCATGAAGCGCAGACATCTGCGTCAGGACGTCATCGACATGTGCGAGCGGGCGCGCAGCTACCGCCCGGACATCGCCTTTGGCGCGGATATTATCGCGGGCTTTCCGACCGAGACCGAAGAGATGTTCCGCCGCTCTCTCGATATCGTCGAGGAATGCGCGCTCAGTTATCTGCATGTTTTCCCCTATTCGCCGCGCCCCGGCACGCCAGCCGCCAAAATGCCGCAGGTTCCCGGCAATGTGCGTAAAGAGCGCGCCGCGAGACTGCGCGAGGCCGGGCGTGTTCAGCTTGAAAAGAACACGAGGGCGTATGTGGGACGGCGCGTCCAGGTCATCGTGGAAAAAGACGGTCAGGGGCGCACGGAGCATTTCGCCCAGGTTCAGCTTGATCAAAGCTTCGGGCAGGGTGCGCTTCTGGCGGCGGAAACAGTGGCCGCAGAAGGCGGGGTTCTGCTGGCGCAGTCGTTATAGGGGTAATTTTTTAACATTTATGCGTTAACCTGATTAACGGGTATCAGGAGCGCGTAATGTTCGTCTTGTCTCTCTCCGCCCCGATTACGGCGGCTTTAATCCTTGCTTCAGGCGGGACGACCTGCAGCGGTGAAAAGGACTTTCGCACATACGTCAATCTTGTGCGCACAACGCCGGACGTCGTATACGACACGTCCAGAACAAAGAAATACCTGACCGAAAACCATTAGGAAGTTATCGATAAATGGAAGAGCAAGAACGAGGACCACGTCTGGGCTTCCAGGGAAATGGAAATAGGCGGGCTTGCGCGCGGCGGTATTGGCGTTACTTCGCGCATAAAAATGCGCGGCGCGCATCTGGATCGCTACGGCATTTACTGGTGTCCATTCATCGAACGCGTAGACATTGAAATTTTTTATGCGACGACGATTTTTATCCCGAAAGATATCCTGAAGAATTCATGCGAAGTTGCGCTCGTTAACGAACACGAGCTTGGGCATCATGAAATTAACCTTGGCGTCGTCAATAAATATGCGTCGAAACTGCGCAAAGACCTTGATTACATGATCGCCTATCTGGAAAAGGACTACGTGAAAAAGCATGAGCTGCAAAAGCGCTTCAGGGAAGTCCAGACAGGCCTTTCAGACGCGATCGAGGTTTACGGCGAATATATGCGCATGGACATGGAAAAGCTCAACGGTCATCATGACCGGCCTGAGGAATACGAGAGGCTCTCCCGGGAAGCGCGAAATTGCCGTGAGCGCTGATTTTGTTTCGTCTTGTGGAATTGATGCGCGGATTGCCTTTGAGGGGGAACAGGTCTATTGTCAATTCAACGACATATAGAAAGAGCCCACATGATATTCTGGCGAAAAAACAAAAATGCTCAGGAGCAGGAACAGGAAAACGCGGACGATCAGTTGCTCCATCCGAGGAACGAGCCTGAACTCGAGCCGCCGACGGAATATGAAACGGATATCGATCCGGAAACGGAGCATGAGCTCGAAGAAACCGAGAACGAGATTCTTGACGAGCTTGACTTGACGCCGGTTCCGCAGCATACGCCGCTGGAAGACGCACGTACGCATGAAGAGGAAATTGCGCATGACAGGGAAGAAGAGGGCGGCGGCTGGCTCTCGCGTCTGACGCAGGGGCTCTCGAAATCCTCGCAAAAAATCTCGCAAGGCCTTGGCGACCTCATTACCAAGCGCAAACTGGATCAGGATACGCTCGACCAGCTGGAAGAGTTGCTGATCAGCGCGGACCTTGGGCCGGTGACCGCGGCGAAGGTTGTGGCGGATTTCTCTGAAGGTCGCTTTAACAAAGAGCTCGAGGAAAATGAAATCCGGGAAGCCCTGGCGGAAAGCATCGCGAAAATCCTGGAGCCCGTAGCGAAGCCGCTCGATTTGCCTGAAAAAAGCGGCGCGCCGCACGTTATACTTGTCTCGGGCGTGAACGGCGTCGGCAAGACGACGACAATTGGCAAGCTTGCCGCATGGATGCATTTCCAAAACCACAAGAAAGTTATGATCGCGGCGGGCGACACCTTCCGCGCGGCGGCCATTGAGCAGCTCGAAGTCTGGGCGGAGCGCGCCCGCTGCGCCTTCGTCTCAAGGGAACCCGGTTCTGACGCTGCGGCTGTAGCCTACGAAGCCTTTGAAAAGGCGGCGGCGGAAGGAACCGACATCCTGCTGGTGGATACGGCCGGACGCCTGCATAACAAGGCTAATTTGATGGCGGAGCTTGAAAAGATCATCCGCGTCTTGAAGAAAAAGGATGAAATCGCGCCGCACGAGGTCCTTCTGGTCCTGGACGCAACGACGGGCCAGAACGCGCATGCGCAGGTTGAGACGTATAAGGATATCCTGAACATCACGGGCCTGATCGTCACCAAGCTGGACGGCAGCGCGCGCGGCGGCGTCGTGGTCGGGCTCGCCGATAAATTCGGTCTGCCGATCTACGCCGTCGGGGTCGGGGAGGGCATTGAGGATCTCCAGCCCTTCCATCCGCGGGAATTCGCCCGGACGCTTGTGGGGCTCTAAGATGCAGATTCTTCAAAACCACGCATTCAAGCCGCGAAGTTTCGACGACCCTGAAAAAGCCTTTGAGGCGGTCAGGGAGATATACGAGCATAACGTCGCTTATCTGCGGGAAAAGTACGAAGAGTTCACTAGGGGGCAGCTGACAGACGCGCGCGTGACGGCGTATTACCCCTATATCAAGATCATTTCGCCAAATTCCAGCCGCGCCGATACGCGGCTGTCATACGGATTCGTTTCGAAGCCAGGAGAGTACGTCGCAACGCTCACAGCGCCGCATATTTTTGATCATTACTACATAGAGCAAATGCGTTTGCTGATGACCAATCATCAGGCTCCCGTTGAGGTGGGCGTGAGCGAGACGCCGATCCCGATTCATTTCGCGCTCGGGGAAAGTTATTACCCGGAACAGGAACTGCCGCCGGACTTGTCGCCGCGGGTGCCGGAAATCTTTAACGTGCCGCAGCTGGGCGAGATGGACGACGCCGTGGCGAACGGCGCTTACTCCATGAAGCCGGGGGTTCCGGGCCCGCTTTCGCTCTTTACCGCGCCGCGCGTGGATTTGAGTCTGATGCGTCTCAGGCATTATTGCGGGACGAGCGCCGAGCATTTCCAGAATTTCGTGATTTTTACGAATTACCAGTTTTATATCGACGAGTTTGTGAAAATCTGCCGCGATATCATGGCGCCGACGGACCATGCCGATCTCAAGGCGGAGCGCAGTCAGTACACGGCTTTCGTCGAGCCCGGCAACCGCGTGACCGTGAACAGAAATCTAAAAAATCCCGGCGAGGACGAGGCGGGGACGGTAATGGCGCGCCTGCCGCAAATGCCGGCCTATCACCTGAAAATGAAAAACGGGGCAGGGATTACGATGGTCAATATCGGCATCGGCCCCTCGAACGCCAAGACGATTACCGACCATATCGCCGTCCTCAGGCCGCATTGCTGGCTGATGCTCGGCCATTGCGCGGGCCTCAGGAATTCGCAAGGGTTAGGGGACTATGTGCTTGCGCATGGTTACCTGCGGCAGGACAACGTGATGTATCACGACCTGCACCCGAGCATTCCCATTCCGCCGCTCTCGGAAATCCAGCTCGCCCTTGAAAAGGCCGTGGCCACCGTGACGGGGTATCAGGGCTATGATTTAAAAAAGATCATGCGGACCGGGACGGTTGCGACGATAGACGACCGCAACTGGGAGCTTAGGCCCTCAACCTTCCAGACCCAGCGTTTCAGTCAGAGCCGCGCGATTGCGCTCGACATGGAATCCGGCACAATCGCCGCGAACGGATTCCGGTTTCGCGTGCCTTACGGGACGCTGCTCTGCGTGTCGGACAAGCCGCTGCACGGCCAGTTAAAGCTTCCCGGCATGGCCGACGCCTTTTACCGCGAGCGCGTCGAGCAGCACTTGCAGATCGGTTTGCTGGCCATGGCGCTCCTGCGCGATATCGGCCCGGAACGCCTGCATAGCCGGAAACTCCGCAGTTTCAACGAGGTTGCGTTTTTGTAAACCGGCCTTAGTCCTGCTTACCGGGCGGTTTTTTCATCGAAACGAACAGCCCGACGGGTTTCTTGCGGCGGCATAGAACGATGGCCCGCGCCTCGCCGGACTCCAGCATGCGCACGTACCGCGCCAGGTTGGTTTTAAGCTCGTGCATGGAGGTATGCAGATAGCCGTCTTTGTCGATCAACACGACAAACCTCTCTTTCTGTTTCGGGTTACTTTTGTGATATGTGAAGAGTAACGGGCCCGTTAAACGGACTAAGTCCGGTTTTTTTTGCGTTTCCAAAAAGGGGACACACACTTTTTTGCTTTAAAAGCGTGTGTCCCCGGAAAGCCCGATTGGCGCCAGGCGCAAAAAAAACGGCGCGGATTTTATCCGGCCGCAACTCGGGCGCTGATCTGATGAGCCTATCAGAAAACGGCGCATTTGTCACATACAGCCGGATACAACAACAGGGGAATCGCGTGAAGTTATGAAATATATCTGCTTAAGATATTGTTTATAAATAATTGTCATCCCGAACGCGAAGCGGAGGGATCTGTGTAAAATGGATTCTACACAGATTTCTCGCAGCAGCCTGTCCCCGCGAAGGCGGGGGCTCGAAATGACAAACATATATAAATCAATGCATTAAAGGCTCTTTGCAAATATTCATAACTTCACGCGATTACCCCGGATACACAAAGGGACGCGAAGATCGCATCCCTCTTTAAAGCCTATGCGCTGGGGCTTTAAACGCTGATATCTACCAGAGAGCCGCGCCCGCCGCCAGAAGTCGGCTGGCTTTCCGCTGCGGAAGCCTGCTGGACGGGCTGGCCGCCTTGCCGGTCCTGCGCGCTAACGCTTGTTTCCTGCGTATTGCTGACAGGCGCGCCAGGTTCGCGCTGAATAACGTTATCCTGCTGTTGCTGGTTTTGCTGTTGCAGCGCGCCTGATTGCTGCGGATTTGCCGCCGCTGGCTGCGTCGCCGTTGTTACCGTATTCGCCTGAAACCCGGAAATTGGTCCAACCATAACAAATCCCTTCCAGTCTTATTGAACTCCAACTCCTAATATAACACGCATTCCTTAAAAAGTCCTTTTTTTTTATGAGAGCGCCACACGCATGCGCAGGAAATATACGCAACATTGTTACGGTTAAATGGCGCTTTTTAACGGTTTCGTAAATCTTTTGGGTTATGAAATGTATTAAGGTCATTGTTTTGTCTGAGCCCTAAAAAAACAGAAACGGGCAAGGGCAGAATAGCAGGGGTAAAAAAATGCTGGATAACGAAACATCCCGCGTTGCGCCGCTTCTGGTGCAGCTCTACGACAGTCACAAGCTCTACGCGCTGGCAAGAGATTCCAGTGATCCCGCGCGCCGCGAGCTGTCCGGCATTATTCTCGATTTGTTCCAGAGCGATTTGAGCGCGCGCGAGGCCGAGCTTATTTCCGACGTGCTGATCAATCTGATGCGCCAGATAGAGATCGACTTGCGCGCGGCTATGGCAGAAAAGCTGGCAAGACTGGATAATATCCCCTTACGGGTTATCCTTTTTCTCGCCGCAGACGAGATCAATGTCGCCGAGCATGTCCTGCTGCACAGCCCGGTCTTAAATGATCTAGATCTGCTTTACATCATACAATCGCAGGGGCCGGAATACTGGCGGGCGATTGCGCAACGCCAAAAGCTCGCCAGCCAGGTTGTTAGCGTCCTCGCGGAGACGCGCGATCTGGTCACGCTTAAAAATCTGGCGGGCAATGACAATATTTCACTGACGGAGAAAGCGTACGGCGTGATCGGAGAATTTGCGGAAAGCCATGCTGATCTGGCGGAAATCACTGTGCGCCGGGAAGACGTGCCGTCTGAGTTGGCCGTGCGTCTTTATCGCATTGTCGGTCATGAAATTAAAAGCCGCATAACGACCCGCTTTCCACAAGTTAAGGCATCTGTTGAAAAATCCTACAGGGAAGCCGTTATAGATATGGTTGAAAGCGCGGAGGCGCCGCGGGACGCCTTCCTGCCCGACGAGTCGCAAATCAACGCCGCGTTTGCCGCGCGCGACGCAGGGACGCTTGGCCTGCCGTCGATGCTTGAAACATTGCGCGCTGGAAATATCCGGTCTTTTATTGCCCAGTGCGCGGTTTACACAGGATTAGCATGCCAGACAGTCGCTGAAATCCTGAGACAGGAAAACGGGCAGGGACTTGCCGTTTTATGCCGGGCAAGAGATATCAACAAGTCAGATTTTCTGACGATTTTTCTCCTGACGGGACGGATCAGGAAGGCCGAGAAAATCGTCAGCAAGACTACAATGACGCGCGCGCTCGGCTACTATGACCGGATCAGCAAGCCGCTGGCCGAGCGGATTATGAGGAATTCACAGCAGTCAGTTGGCAGTTTTTAGTAGGCAGTAGGCAGTTTTCAGCAGGCAGTTGGCGGTCGATGGTCTTACTGCCAACTACCAACTACCAACTACCAACTACCAACAAGATTCACGCCGCCCTGGCTCTTGCGCTCAGCGCAGCGACGCCGGGCAGGCTTTTGCCTTCCAGCCATTCCAGAAACGCCCCGCCGGCCGTCGAAACATAGGTGAACTGATCGATAACGCCCGCGTTTTCCAGCGCCGATACCGTGTCTCCACCGCCTGCGACGCTTGTGATCTGGCCGGATTGCGTGAGTTCGGCGACTTTCTGCGCTATCTCGTTCGTGCCCTTGTCGAACGGTTTCATTTCAAAAACGCCCATTGGCCCGTTCCAGAGCACGGTTTTACATTCTTCAAGGATTTCATTGATATTGCGGATCGTCTCGGGCCCGATATCGAGGGACTCTTTGTCGTCCGGCATGGTCTCGCTGGAAACGATATCAAATGGCGCGTTCTCGCGGAATTCCGAGACTATCACGCGGTCGATCGGGAGCACGATGCGGCAGCGGTTATCTTCCGCCGTTTTCATGATCTCGCGCGCCTCTTCAGCCATGTCTTTCTCGCAAAGCGATTTGCCGACTTCAATGCCCTTGGCGAACATGAAAGTATTCGCCATGCCGCCGCCAAGTATCAGATAATCCGTTTTCTTAACAAGATTGTTTAAGACGCTAAGCTTGGTTGATATTTTTGCGCCGCCGACGACGGCCGCGACGGGCTTTTGCGGGTCTTCCAGCGCTTTGGTCAGCGCGTCGATCTCGGCCTGCATCATGAACCCGGCGGCCGTGGGCAGCAGATGCGCCAGACCTTCCGTAGAGGCGTGGGCGCGGTGCGCCGCCGAAAATGCATCGTTGACGTAGACGTCGCCGATTTCCGCGAGTTGTTTGGTGAATTCCGGATCGTTCTTTTCCTCGCCCGCGTGAAAGCGCAGGTTTTCCAGTAACCCGATCTGGCCGGGCTGCAGGCCCTTCGCAAGGTCTTTCGCAGGCGCGCCGACGCAGTCTTCGGCGAACTGAACCGGGTAGCCCCATTGTTTTTCGAGAACTTCCGGCAGGAACGAAAGAGAAAATTCGGGCTTGCGCTCGCCCTTTGGTCTGCCGAAATGCGAGAGAAGAATCGTTTTCGCGCCTTTTTCGCTCAGGTATTCGATCGTGTCCTTCAGGCGGTCGATGCGCGTCGTGTCCGTAACCGCGCCGTCCTGATACGGAACGTTAAGGTCGGCGCGTAACAGGACTGTTTTATTATTTAAATCAAGATCTTTAAGCGTGTTGTATTCCATGGTTTGATCCTCTCTGTGTCTCGGGCGGTTAGCCGTATCGCTTCATCGACTCGCTCGCCTCTATTAAACGCGATCTCAGGCCGGGATCAAGCGATGAATGCCCGGCGTCCGGCACGATAAACATATGGGATCCCGGCCAGGCTTTGTGAAGCTTGTAGGCGGATTCAATCGGGCAGATCATGTCGAAGCGGCCATGGACGATGACGCCGGGCACGCCTGCGAGTTTATGCGCCTGTTTCAGAAGGCTGTTTTCAGGGGCAATGACCTGATTTCTGAAATAATGCGCCTCGATCCGCGCGATGGTCAGCGCATGCCGGCGTTCTTCCGGGGTCTCTATGATCTCCGTTTCACCGCCCATGGAGGCGCAGGAGCCTTCGTACTGGCACCACTGCAGCGCCGCGTCCATTTGCACGGACTCGTCGTCCGTCTCTAAAAGGCGCTTGCAATAGGCTTCCATTAAGTTATCGCGTTCGTTCTCGGGGATATGTCCGACAAAACGCTCGCGCACTTCCGGGTAAAATTTCCCCATGCCGTGCAGGAACCAGTCGATTTCGCTCTGTTCGAACAGGAATATGCCGCGCAGAACCATGCCAAGGCAGTTTTCCGGGTAATTTACCCCGTAAGCCAGACCGAGCGTCGAGCCCCATGATCCGCCGAAGAGATGCCATTTTTTAACATTTAAATGCGCGCGCAGCTTTTCCATGTCTTCTATCAGATGCGCCAGCGTATTGTCTTTGAGCTCGCCAAGCGGCGTGGATCGGCCCGCGCCGCGCTGATCGAATATAATGATGCGGTAGTGATCCGGGTCAAAAAAGCGCCTGTGCTTGGGCGAGGCGCCCGCGCCCGGCCCGCCGTGCAACAGAACGACCGGGACGCCGTCGGGGTTGCCGCTCTGCTCCCAGTACAGCTGATGCCCGGAGCCGACGTCGAGATAGCCGGTCGCATACGGCTCGATTTCGGGGAACAGGTCGAGGAGGGTGTCGTCTTGCATGGATTGTTCCGGTTTCATTCTTGAGAAACTATCGGCGAGTCCGTGCCCTGTAAAGACTTATCCGGAAACTCGACCGCTTGCGGGAACGCAAGGTCCATAAACGGCCCGTTCCATGAGCGCAGCCAGCCGCGTACGCGTATATGCCTGTTGTTCCAGTCCATCGGGTTCAGGTCCTCGGCGAGAAATTTGCGCCTGTCGGCGGCTTCAATGCCAACCGTCAGGTCCGTACGCCAGTCAGGTCCGAAGTTCAGGTAAATGCGGTTGCGCACAGTCGCGACGTTTTTGACCGTGCCCTCGATGATCTGAAAACCTTCGCGCGCTTCCAGCGCCGTTTCAGGCGTCAGGATGCTGTAAGAGTCTTCCGACCAGAGCCCGGCGCCTTTTTGCCGCGCCTGTTTTTCGCGTTCATAAAGCTGCTCCGCCATTTCCGGGTTGTTTGGCGTCACGCGCACCCGCGCCAGACCTTGCGCGACGAGCGCGCCCTGCGCCCAGATATTTTTGTTATCAAGATAAAGATGCCCCAGCATATGGCCCATACGGTTCATCCGGCCTTTGTCGCTGTTGGGCGTTTGATAGAGCGAGACAGGCTGGCCTTCGAAATGTTCCTTGAGATAGGACATGGCGGCAACGCTGTACGCGCCCGGGTTTTCCGGATCGCTGTCTGGAAAGTCAAGCCCGGTCAGGGTGAGCGCGCGCCCGTCGGCAAGCGTTAAGGTCCGGTTGTCGATGACGTTGCGAACCGTGACGCGTTTCGGCCCGGTCATGCCGGTGAAGTCCGGCGGCGGAAAATCGCTCGGCGCCGCGGTCTGTTCCGGGTTCTGTTCCGCGTTTTTTTGGGGGACGTTTTCCTGCGCATGCGCATTTGCAAACGCAAAAAAACTGGCGATCAGCAAGAAAAAGATTATTTTGTGTGTCATGCGTGGAATTTGAACGAGCCCGCGCTTGTTTGCAACCGGGAAATTCAAGCCGCGAAGGGATGCGAATAAACATGGATCTACAGCGCGCGTTGCGCGCAGATATTTTAACTACAGAGTTAAACAAGAGATAAACAGAGGGGTTTCGCGCAAACTGATATGTCTTTCTCAAAAAAAATTCTGTTTGTCTCTGCGGGCTCTGTAGTTATTAATCATGCGCTTCGCGCACAAGATACATTCGCGTTTATTCGCGCCCATCCGTGGTCAAAAAAGAAAAAGGATTTGGAATGAAAAGTTTTGGAAATCTGACTCACAAGGTTTTATTGCCGGTTGCGGCTCTGGTCATGCTGGCAGCATGTTCTGTCAACCCCGCAACGGGAGAGCAGCAGTTCACCGCCTTTATGTCCCCGGCGCAGGAACAGCAGGTCGGCGCGCAGGAGCATAACAAGATCATCCGGACCTTCGGCGTGTACGAGGATCAGTCCTTTAACGCCTATGTGAATCAGATCGGCCAGAAAGTCGCGCAGAATACGGAGCGCGGCGATGTGAATTACACGTTCACGGTACTGGACACGCAGATGGTCAACGCCTTTGCGCTGCCCGGCGGCTATATTTACGTTTCGCGCGGGCTTATGGCGCAGGCGAACAGCGAGGCCGAGCTCGCCGCCGTGATCGCCCACGAAATCGCGCACGTGACGGCAAGGCATTCGGCGGAGCGTTACTCGCAGGGCGTCCTGACGACGCTTGGCGCGGGGCTCATTTCCGCCGCCACTGACAGCTCGCTCGCGTCACAGGCCGCCGGGATCGGCTCGAACCTTTATATCAAGTCCTATTCCCGCTCGCAGGAGCATCAGGCCGACGAGCTCGGCGTACGCTATCTTCACCGCGCCGGTTACAGTACGGAGGCCATGGCGCAGTTCCTTGCGAATCTCCAGCAGCACAGCGCGTTTGAAGCGCGCTTAAGCGGGCGCGGCCAGCCGGGGGGCGTGTTCAACTATTTCTCGACGCACCCGGAAACAGGCGACCGCGTCCAGCAAAGCGTCAGCCATACGCGCGACTTCCCGCCGAATGCGGGCGTCGTCAATCGTGACGGTTACCTGCAAAGGCTGGACGGCGTGACATATGGTTACAGCGCGAAGCACGGCTTCGTGCGCGGCAATGATTTCTGGCATCCGGATATGGGCTTTACGTTTTCCGTGCCGGACGATTTCACGATCAGCAACCAGCCGACGCAGGTTCTCGCAACCTCCCGCAGCGGCGCGGCGATTATCTTTGACGCGGGCGGCGCGCCGAGCGCGGTCGATCCCTATAACTACCTGACGCAAGTGTGGATGCAGGGCGAGCCGCTGCAAAACGCCGAGCGCATTACCATCAACGGCATGCAGGCCGCCTCCGCCGCCTTTACCGGCAATGTGAACGGCCGGCCGATGACGGTGCGGCTTGTGGCGATACAATGGGCGCCGGACCGGTTCTTCCGCTTCCAGATGGCGATACCGCAGGGCGCGGGGCAGGCTCTGGTCGAAGACCTTAAACGTACGACCTATAGTTTTCGCCGCATGACCGCGAGTGAAAAACAGTCCATCCGGCCCTACCGTCTGGACATCGTGACGGCGGGCGCGGGCGATACCGTCGCAAGCCTTGCCAGGCGCATGGCGTTTGACGACCTGAAGGAAGAGCGCTTTCGCGTCCTGAACAATTTGTCAGCTGGCGAGCAGGTCAGGGCAGGGCAGTTGTACAAGGTTGTGGTGGAGTAGGGAATTCGTCAGAAGGGCGTGGCAAGCGTTTGCGGATTTTTATATAAACCGCCAAGACGCGAAGACGCCACAAAACACAAAGGTAACGAGAAGAAAGCTGCGCCCAGCGCTACATGTATTCAACACAGAGATCGCAGAGGGCGCAGAGTTTTTTTCAAGAGCTTGTATTCTCTGCGTTCTCTGCGCGCTCTGTAGTTTTAAAAAACGCGCTGCGCGCAACTGCATAAAAGCCGGAGCAGGATGGCGCATAAATCATTCAATTCACTATATTTTAAAAGGGGGCGCACACTTTTGCATAACGTGTGCGCCCACGCTCGTGGGCTTTTGGACGAGCTTCGCAAGTAACTTATGTCGTTTATTCAAGCCTTGACGTCACCCCCGCGTAAGCGGGGGTCTGGCAAGCCTCAAACAATGAGAAGGTTGTTGTTTGCCGGATGCCCGCCTAAAGCGGGCATGACGGTTCAGTGGTTTTGTCTCTTCTCAAACCGCATCACAACCGGCATATGATCCGAGCCCATGGCCGGGCCGACATGTTTGTACGTGGGAGTCAGGCTTGCGCTGAAGAGGATATGATCAATCGGGATCTGAAATATCGGTAATAAAAACACGCTCGGCCAGGTCGGCGCGGCGATCGGCTAGGGCTGGGCGTAGTTTAGCCGCGCGTCTTGCGCGCTATTCTTTAACCACAAAGTCACAAAGAACACAAAGATGAAGGGAAGAAAATTGCGCGCAGCGCAAAAAGCCCTGTCGGCCCGATTTGCTAATGTCATTGTTATTTAAGCGCGCTTCACGCGGGCAAAAGAACTTTGTGCCCTTTGTGGCTTTGTGACTTTGTGGTTCATAATCCGGATGCTTTCGCGGTCAAGGAAGCAAAAAAAACGCGAGGCAGGTCCCTCGCGCTTTTTCCTTCATCCGGCTCCATTCTATGGCCTACCCGCCGATATAGAGCAAATCGTTCGTGTTTCCGGCCTTGTCGGCGATGGAGAGTTTGAGCTTGTCCATGGCGCGGGCTTCGAGCTGGCGAACGCGCTCCTTGCTGACGCCGAGCTGCTTGCCAAGTTCTTCCAGGGTCACGGCTTCATAACCCAGATGCCGCTCGCGGATAATCGTCTGCTCGCGGTCCGACAACTCGCTCAGGGCCTGCTCCAGCCACTCCGAACGCGTTGACGAATCGCGCATGGAGGTAACGATGTCTTCCGGGTTCGGCCGCTCGTCGGGCAGGAAGTTCTGCCACTCGTCATCGCCTTCCTCGCGGATGCGCGCGTTGAGCGACTGGTCATTGGCGGCGAGACGCATTTCCATGTCCTCAACGTCTCTTAAATTTACGCCCAACTCGTCGGCGATGGACTGACGGCCTTCGGCGTCCAGCGCTTCGCCGTCCTTGCGGCCCTCGATCTTCGCCCGTAGACGGCGCAGGTTAAAGAACAGCGATTTTTGCGCCGCCGTCGTGCCGGTCCGCACGATCGACCAGTTGCGCAGGATATAATCCTGTATCGATGAACGGATCCACCACGAGGCGTAAGTCGAGAAACGAACCTCGCGCTCCGGCTCGAAGCGGTTGGCCGCCTGCATCAGGCCGACATTGCCCTCCTGAATCAGGTCGCCCATCGGCAGGCCGTAATTCCGGAATTTCGAGGCCATGGCGACAACCAGACGCGTGTACGAGCGCACCAGTTCATGCAGGGCCTTTTCATCGCCGTGCTCCTTCCAGCGGATCGCAAGATCGCGCTCGTGCTCGCGCTCAAGGATCGGCTCGCTCATCGAGTTGCGGATGTAGCTCATATTCGCTTTTTGCGTCTGGGGATCGTCTATATAGCTCATGGCTTCCTGTCCTTTGCTGATACGTCGCGTTCAATCCGTTAAATTATCTCTAGGTTAGTCCTATTTATAAATCCGTTCCGGGTTCCGTTAAAGTTACACTTTTGTAACCTTTATCCGCCGCTACCTTTTGAGGTCCGTATAACCCACATTAATACGCGCGATTTTACAAAACGGATCAACGCCCGTTAAGGATTAAAAGGTACATGATTGTTGTTCATAATCATACAAGCGGGAAAATTCGCATTTATAATCAGTGGTGTAGCTGAATTTTCAAGTTCCGCTTTTTAAATCAAGCTTCGAGCATGTCTTCTATCTCGCCTTCAGGCGTGAAGCAGGCCGCTACGAGCTTTCCTCCAAATCCACAGCCACCGTCAATCGAGGCTGTTACGCAGTTAATATTGACGCCGACATGCGCGGGATCATACCCGCGGATGACTCTGGCGAACGGTTTATATTGTTCCTGCATCGTATCAAAAAACTTTGCGCCCCACCAGAAAATATCCCCTTGCTCAGTAAGGTTTTTATGCGGATCCAGACCGGAATGCACGAAAAGCAGGGGGAACTGTACGCTGACAGGCGTATAGGCCGCGCGGCGCAGCTGGGTCGCAAAGACGTCGTGACCTGCGTGGGCGCGTACGGACTTGCGAATCGCGTTCGTCCAGCGGGTAAGCGACATCACGCCTTCCTGCGCCGCCGTAATCCCGTCATGCGGGCTGAGGCCGTAAGCGTTCAACGTGGGGGCAAGGCCCTTGCCGAGCATCCACAGAAGGACGGCGGACGGGTCCGGCGCGAATTGCAGCTGAAGCAGTTTTTGCCACAGCTCCTCCTGTACGCCGCGCAGGTATATCAGGTCGTCCGGCTTCATCCCGGGAATGGACAGGACCAGCCTGCGGAACGTCAGGATTTCGTCAACCGTTTCGGTCGCTTCCTTGCCATAGCCCGTATAATTGCCGAGATAAACAATCCGGTCCCCCGGCGCGATGCGGGAGAGTAAATCGTCATGAACGGCGACAAGCCGTTCGATATCGCCGTGAATAGCGGAAATGGCCCAGATATTGCGCGGGCGGCCAAGGGTTGCGAATCGCAAGTCAGTGTCTTTCATGGACAAGTCACAGATCGGGGTGAAAGGAATTTACAAAAACCGCCGGAACGGCGGAATTCCAGAATCACCTTCATTGTACAGGAAAAACAGAAGGATGGTATAGGCAGAGGCGGATAAAACGGCGTTTTTCCTGATTTGCGTACAGGCGCAAATGTTTTAAACCGCCAAGGCGCCAATACGCCAGGCTTTCCGGTCTTCCCGCGCCGCAGGCGCATTATTTTTGAACCACGGCGATCACAGCGTACACAGCGAAGTAAGCGCAAACGTCGCTGTGATCTCTGTGCGCGCCGTGGTTTAAGAAATACAAGCCGTCTTATTACGCTTCGCATGCGTATGCCTTTTAGGATTCTTGGCGTCTTCGCGTCTTGGCGGTTACACAAAAACACACAAAAAAGGGCGCGGGATGTAATCGTCCGCGCCCTTCGGGAGAAAACTCGTTAAAGACTTAAGGCTTATGCCGCGGCCTGTTCTTCCTCTTCGTCTGCGTTATCGACGACGGGTTTGACCTTGTTGACGCCGAGAATGTCTTCCAGCTCTTCAGCGGCCTCTAACTCCGTGATGGATTTCACGGCCGCGACTTCGCGGGCGAGACGGCCAAGCGCGGCCTGATAAATCTGGCGCTCGCTGTAGGATTGCTCGCTGTCGTCATTGCTGCGCTTGAGGTCGCGCAGAACTTCGGCGATGGCGACCGGGTCGCCGGAATTGATCTTGGTTTCGTATTCCTGCGCGCGGCGGGACCACATGGCGCGGCGGATGCGCGCGCGGCCGCGAAGCGTCTGCAGCGCGTCGCCAAGACGGTCATTGGAGCTGAGTTTGCGCAGGCCTGCGGCTTCCGCCTTGAATACCGGAATTTTAAGGCGCATGCGCTCCTGCTCGAAGCTGATGGTGTAAAGGCTTACGCTGGCGCCCGCGATGCTCTGGGTTTCAATGCCTTCGACTTTACCCACGCCATGCGCCGGGTAAACAACGTAGTCACCTGCGACGAAATCGAAATTGTCGTTGTCAGCCATACTTCTCTCTTTTCGGTTTGTGTGGTTGATATCAAGTCTACCGCTTTTACTCTTTCGGGACGACATCGGCCTGCGCGCTCTGTTATCAACAAGCGAACGGATTGGCGCCTCCCTCCATCTGATATCCGGCTTATTTCTGGCGGCTGTTCAAAGCGTATGTCTCCCTGTCTTCCGGTTCTCTTCGGGAGCAAAATATCGCCGCATTTCAATGCCGGTAACTCAAGATGTGAGAACGAACATAGCGCAGAATTCGTAAAAATTCAAGTTCTTATTTCGGAAATATGAAATTGGGTGTGAATATCAGATGCGAGTTGTGAGTTGCGAGTTGTGAGTTGTGAGTAGCGAGTAGCGAGTAGCGAGTAGCGAGTAGCGAGTAGCGAGTAGCGAGTAGCGAGTTGTGAGTGGTGAGAAGCGAGTAGTGAGTTGTGAGTTGTGAGTGGACAGAACCCCTCACCCACTTCGCTACCGTTTTCCCGTAGAAAAACGAAGCTCCGTTGCCCTCTCCCTAGGGAGAGGGAGGGCCCCATGCGTAGCATGGGAGGGCGAGGGGCAACTCCCAACTCACAACTCACAACTACCCCGTAAACCCGACATGATGCGTGATCGCGGAAGAGACATCCTGAATCATGCGGTGCATTTTCACGAGCGGGTCGAAAATCCGCGTCTGTTCCTCGGCGTAGATTTCCTTTTCCTCGGCGCTGTAATCGGAGGCTTCGCCGTAATCGGCGGACGCGCTCTCATCCGGATGGACCGGAAAAATTTCGCGTAAAAGAATATCGGCCGCCGGGATGTTCAGCTTGTAGACCTGTTTTAAAAGCTGGTTGCGCGAGACGTCATGTTGCGGCGAATAATAAGGAATTTCCGTCGCCAGCAGGTAAATCTCCTGGATCAGGCAAAGCCGGACCGCGTGCAGGCAGGCCAGCGCCGTGTGTTCTTCTTCATTGCAAACGCCGGCGTCCGACTCAAAGCGCTTGAGAATGCTCATATCCGCGTAAATCTTGCGGAAAACGTGCTGGATGTCGACGGAGGGGCTGATGTGTTCCAGGATTTTGGCGACGCTGCCGCAGCGGCGCGCGTTAACGGGATCGCCGGCGTGCGATTCCCGGATCAGCCAGAACATCGGGTCGAGCGTATCAATATAGGCTTTCATCACGTCAGCCTGCGATTTGCAAGCCCCGAAGAGCGCGAGCCGCATCAGGGAGCGGAAGCGCGGCGAGTTTTCCTTCATAAAGCTGTAGAAGGCCGGGTCCGTGCGGACGGCGCTGCCAAGGCCTGAGAACGTATTCACCAGAACGCCCATCTGCGCGAGAACGGCGTTGTGCGGGATGGCCCGGTATTCGCGCGCCATTGGCGCCTTGTTCTCCGTTTTGGAATAATCGTATTGCCGTTTGGCGGCGCGGCTGCCTGTACCGCGCATGAGGTTCATGCCGAACGCGGAGAGCAGGGAGCCGTATTGGGGGCTTTGCATCAGCTCGTCCTGAAACTCCTTGATAATGGTCAGGAATTCGGTAATGCCGGCGCGGTCCTCGTAATAGGGATCGCCGGGTTTTTCCTGCGTTTCTTCTGTCCAGTAGCCCAGTATGCGCGTCAGCGCCGCCAGAGACGTTTCCTTTGACATGAAGTAAAGATACCCGTCGCCGCCCTGGAAACTGCTTTCCTGGATATAGGGCATATTGCTCTCTTTCAGTTCGGCCAGGAAATGCGGCGGCGTCAGATATTCCATACGCGCGCGCATGCTCTCGGGATGGCCGCCGCGCCCTGAAGATTCCCCGTGCGTGTCAAAGCACAGCATGGCCGTATCATCCAGCTCGTATTTCACCATCAGTCTGGCGATACGCTCTTTTAAACGTTCAATAGAGCCCGACGCGGGCGTCTGCCCGATATAGCGGCCTGCGTCAGAGTAACCGGTTTGCAGGCACAGGCGTCCGCGCGCGCGGGCGTAACTGCGAAATTCAGGAACTTCCAGAAGATGATCGACGATCCGGCTCGCGCGCTTCAGGGCGCGTTCCGTTTCAAAGAGAGGGCAGATATCGACGTGGTTTTCAATTCCGAAACGCCGCGCGTAATAAAGCGCGGACATCACCGTGAATGAACTTTCCGTTTCCGCGATCAGAAAGCGGACCGGCGTGTGGTTGTCAACATGCTGTATGATTTGCTGCATCAGCATGAACAGGCGGATCGCCGAGGCTTCTTCTTCAAGAATATTGCCAAAATGGATATTGCAGGGGCCGGCCTGGCGGAACTTGCTTAACAGCTTGTCCATATAGGTCTGGCGGAAGCGCGGGTCGGCGGGATGCGTGGTTAATTCGACATATTTGCGGATGGCGTTATGGACCTGCGCGGCGTTGATCCTGAAATGGACATGCGCGCGGGATAAGCCGAAGTTTTCCAGCTGCGAGAGCAGTACCAGCAATTCAGTTTTGTCTTCTTCGTTTTTCGTCTTCTTGACGGCCTTCTCAATAACGTTGATGAGGGGGCCGGGACCAAGCATGCGCGCGTCCCGGCTTGCCATAAGCTCGCGCGAGGCGCGCTGTAACTTGGGGTGCCCCGGTTCGCGCTCGCCGTCATAAGCGGAAAAGAATTTGTGATGCTCGCGCAAGGGGCGCAGGCTGTTGTCCAGCAGATTCAGCGCTGGCGCCAGAGCGCTGTCCAGCGTTTCGGACTTTGCGCATAGCAGGGCCAGTTTATTGCGGTAGTATTCCGTCTGCTGGATTTGCAAATCGAGTTTCGCCGCGAATGTCGCCGTCCAGTTGATATCATTGCGGCCATCGAGGTCGAAGCCGACCCATGTCGCGATCGTGCAGAGCTTCGGGCGGATTTCCGTCCATCTGTCCGGATAGAGCTCCTGCGCGACGATGAACGCCGTTCTGTAGAGCGTTTCAACGCTGTCATGCAGGTTACCGATGGCCTCGTGCGAGAATTCTTCCTCATCGCGCAGGGTCGGCGGCTCGAAATTTATTGCGGCGCTTTTGATCAGGTTGCTAGCGGCTTCGTCTTTTTCGTTCCCGGGCGCGGCGGCGTAATGCGCCAATGCGCGGTTAAGCTCGCGAGTCATGCCGAATGTCGGATGCGCCGTAAACACGAAGCCGTAAAAGACCTGTGACAGCGCGGACTGAAACGTTTCAAAATCCCGTTTTGCGCCGTCATCGAATGCAAGGTTTTCAATGATATCGGATAGAGCCCCGGTATTTTTGCGCGCGTCCGTATCTCCAAGATAGCGGGCCAGCTTCTCGCCGCGCTTGATCAGGCCGTCTTGCGCCAGCTCTTCGGTTATCCGTTGCAGGTCATCCGTCGAGAGCTGTCCGCTGCGCAACTGGTCGTTCAAGTAAAGCGACAGGCGCAGGACCGGCGAAATAAAAGGATTGAGTTCCCGCCGCGCAAAATACTCGGCGTATTGCGTCTTGATTCCGTCGAGCAGGGCGGGCGCGGGTTCAGGGGATTGTTGTTTTATGGGCGTGACGCGTTCTTCGGACATTGATCTGTTGTGCCGTTTTTGAGAGGGATTTGCAATCAGATTAAACTGCGCGTTTTAGCGTTTTCTCAGTTATGTCTATTTTTCCTTTTGATCCAACCGGCAAAGGGAACAAATCCTCCCCATGCCCGAACGGGGCGTTCATGATGACCGGAACGTTCAGACCTGACGTATGTTCGCGGATGATGTCTTCTATCGTAAAACCGAACGGTCGGCCGCTATCGCTCATATTCTTAAACTGCCCGAAGAGCAGGGCGGCGGCGTTTTTGAGAATACCGGCATGTTTGAAATGGCAGAGCATCCGGTCCATGCGGCTAAGCTCTTCGTTGCAGTCTTCGAAAAACAAAATCGCGCCGTTGGTATCGGGCATATAATCCGTGCCGATAAGGGCCTGAAACACGCTTAAGTTTCCGCCAAGCAGCGGGCCATGCGCTTCGCCGCCCTTTAGAACATCCGCGTTATCAAGCGGCAGGGCCGTATCTTCTCCGGCGAGCAGGTCGAGCAAAGTTTGCGCGTCTTTGTGATTGTGGATATTTTTAAAAACGCTGCCATGACAGGCAATTAAACCTGTTTTTGCATATATTGCATTAAGAAGAGCGGTGACGTCGCTAAAGCCGATGATCTGTTTCGGGTTGTTTTTGATCAGGTCGAAATCAATCAGGGGGAGCATACGCAAAACCCCGTTGCCGCCGCCGGCCGCCCATATGGCCCTGATTTCCGGGTCTTTTACCAGATCGTGAAAGGCATCCGCTCTCTCTTGAGCCGTCCCGGCCATCTGGCCGCGCCGCGCGAATGTCTGGGCATGGACGTCAATACGGTAGCCTTGCGATTCCATGAAGGTTTTCGCAAGCTCGATATCAGGCTTCTCAACGTATCCGCCCGGGGCCATGACGCCGATCAGATTGCCTTTTTGGAGAGGAGCGGGTTTCATGCGGAAATCTTACGGCGCTTCTTTCAGAGACTCAAACGCCGCGAGGGCGTTTTGACGTTCCTGCTTATGATCTACAATCGGATGCGGATACGTCTCCCCGAGCTTAACGCCCGCATCCTCCACAACCTTTTCTGGAGCTTCCCATGGCGCATGGATATGTTTCGCCGGCATTTCCCCAAGTTCCGGGACAAAGCGGCGCACGTAATCGCCTTCCGGGTCGAACTTCAGTCCTTGCGTGACCGGGTTGAATACCCGGAAATAGGGCGCGGCGTCCGCCCCGCATCCGGCGATCCACTGCCAGCCCGCGCTGTTATTGGCCAGATCGGCGTCGACGAGGCAGTCCCAGAACCATTTCTCGCCCTCGCTCCAGTGAATGCGTAAATCCTTTACAAGAAACGAGCCGACAATCATGCGCACGCGGTTATGCATCCAGCCCGTTTCCCAGAGCTGGCGCATGCCCGCGTCTACTATTGGGTAGCCGGTAAGGCCTTTCTGCCAGGCCTTCAGCTGTTTTTTGTTCGGCTCCCAGGGGAAATTTTTAAATTTGTCCTGCATAGGCTCTTCGGGAAAATCGGGGAAATGATGCAGCAGGTTGTAACAAAACTCCCGCCAGTAGATTTCACGCAGAAAGGGTTCGCTGCGGTCGCCCGTTTCATGCCAGATCTGACGCGGGCCGATTTCTCCGTGATGCAAATGCGGCGACAGGCCGGACGTGAAATCCTTGTCCGGCCGGTCCCGGCCTGTTTTGTATTGAGAAACGGCGTCCTCAAGGAAGCGGTGAAAACGTTCCTGTGCGCCGCTTTCACCGGGCCGCCAGTATTGTTCGAGTTTCTTGTCCCAGCGAATTTCAGGCAGAAGGCCCAGTTCATCAATCGTGACGCCGGCGTCGAGTTGCGAAGGGGGGTTCAGCTGATCCGGTTCAGGCAGTGGTTCCGGCGGTTCGCGCAGCGCAATTCCGGCCTTGTAAAAAGGCGTAAAGACCTTATAGGGCGCGCCATCGTCCTTTTTTACAGTCCACGGCTCCCGGATTAGGCCGGCGTTAAAATTCGCCGTCTCAATATTGTTTTCGCCGCACCATTTCAGAACGTCTTTCTCAAGCGCTTGCCGCCAGGGCTCGTAACAACGGTTCCAGTAAAGCGCGCCTGCTCTGGTTTCCTTGAAGAGACGGGACAGTTGCGCGATCGCGCCGCCCTTGAATACGAGCAGATTGGCGTTCTTTTTTTTCAGGCTCTTTTGCAAAGCGCGCAGGGAATGATGCAGCCACCAGCGGCTTGCTGCGCCCGGCCGCCAGTCGCCCGCCGCTTCTTCGTCAAGTATGTAGACCGGGATAACGGGCCGCCCGGTCTGCGCCGCTTCGTAAAGCGCCGGGTTGTCATAGATACGCAGATCTTGTTGAAACCAGACAATAATAGGAGATGGCTTATTCATGACAGGAAGTTACGTATGACTCGCCCGTCAGGATCAACCTTGCGGTAAAAAATAATCAGCCGTCCGCCGTTATTTTCTCGATGATTTCCTGCAGGGTTTCTTCAGCGTTCTGGTTGTCAATCTGACAGGTTCCGGCCGCGTGATGCCCGCCGCCGCCATATTCAAGGCACAGCTTGCCAATGTTGGTTTTGCTGGTGCGGTTGAGGATCGACTTGCCGATCGCGAATACCGTATTTTGCTTGTTTTTGCCCCATATGACATGACAGGAAATGTTGCATTGCGGGAAGAGCGCGTAAATCATGAAGCGGTTCCCGGCCCAGATCGTGTCTTCCTTGCGCAGGTCCAGTACGACGAGATTCTTGTGGACGGTGGCGCAACGCTCTACCTGTTCCCGGAATTTGAGCTGGTGTTCAAAATAAAGGTCGACGCGCTCTTTAACATCGGGTAATGCAAGGATTTCGTTAATATCCTTATGCGTCCGGCAAAAGTCGATGAGTTGCATCATCAGTTGATAGTTCGAGATATTGAAATCGCGGAACCGCCCGAGACCCGTGCGCGAATCCATGATGAAGCTCAAAAGCTCCCAGCCTTGCGGGTTGAGGATATCCTCTTTGGTAAACTGCGCGGAGTCCGCCTTGTCGACGGCTTCGAGCAATTCATCGCTGATATTGGGAAGGCGGGATTTACCGCCAAAATAACGGTAGACGACATAAGCCGCCGAAGGCGCGTCGGGGTCGATAACGTGGTTCGGCGGAATTTCGTCAAGGCGCTCAATCTCGCTGGCATGATGGTCAAAGGCGAGATAGACGCCTTCAACGTAGGGCAGGTTGGTCGTGATGTCATCCGGCCCGATATCAATAATGCCGTCCTGCATGTCTTTCGGATGGGCGAATGAAATCTCGTCTATCATGCCCAGCTCTTTCAGAATAACGCCGCAGACAAGGCCGTCCATGTCGCTGCGGGTTACAAGGCGGTATTTCTTGTTTTCTTCGGGAAGGATTTTCGAATCTGTGGTCATGGATGCATCACCCGTATCGTATGTCAGTTTGCGTCTTGAGGTAATTTACAAAGGGTCGCTGAAAAACAGCATAAAAATCATAGTACGCGGGCGTTAAAAACGAAAGAGCTATTCTCAGGCGCTTGCGCCTTCCTTCGCCGTTTTTTTCTTTTTCTTGCTGTCGCTGTGAACAAAGACAGGTTTTTTGTTTTCCTCAACCGTATCTTTCTCGACCAGCACTTTTTCGACGTCGTCCATATCCGGAATTTCGAACATGGTATCGAGCAGCAGGTTTTCGAGGATGGAGCGCAGTCCCCGCGCGCCGGTTTTCCGCTCGATGGCTTTTTGCGCGACGACCTTGAGGGCGTCTTCAGAAAATTCGAGTTCTGTACCCTCAAGCTCAAACAGGCGTTTGTATTGTTTGACAAGCGCGTTCTTGGGCTCGGTCAGGATCGTAATCAGCGCGTCTTCGTCGAGGTCTTCAAGCGTGGCGACAACGGGCAGGCGACCGACGAATTCGGGAATCAAGCCAAATTTAAGAAGGTCTTCCGGCTCAAGATCGCGCAATACGTCGCCGGCGCGGCGATCGTCGGGGCTGCGCACATCGGCACCAAAGCCGATCGTCGTGCCGCGCCCGCGCTCGGAAATAATTTTATCAAGCCCTGCAAACGCGCCGCCGCAGATGAAAAGGATATTGGCGGTGTCGACTTGTAAAAACTCTTGTTGCGGATGCTTGCGCCCGCCCTGCGGCGGAACGGCGGCGATGGTGCCTTCCATCAGTTTAAGCAAAGCCTGTTGCACGCCCTCGCCGGAGACGTCGCGCGTGATCGACGGGTTGTCGGATTTGCGGGAAATCTTGTCGATTTCGTCAATGTAAACAATGCCTTTTTGCGCGCGCTCGACGTTGTAATCGGAGGCCTGCAGAAGTTTGAGAACGATATTCTCGACGTCCTCGCCGACATAGCCTGCCTCGGTCAGAGTCGTCGCGTCGGCCATGGTAAACGGCACGTCGAGAATGCGGGCGAGAGTCTGGGCCAGAAGCGTTTTACCGCAACCTGTCGGACCAACGAGCAGGATGTTGGATTTCGCAAGCTCAACTTCGGCGCCCGCGTCGGCGTCTTCGAGGCGTTTGTAGTGGTTGTGAACAGCGACGGAGAGCACCCGCTTGGCGCGTTCCTGGCCGATGACGTAATCGTCGAGCACGGCCTTGATCTCGCCTGGCGTCGGCACGCCGTCGCCGGAGCGCACGATCTGCGTCTTGTCCTCCTCGCGGATAATGTCCATGCACAGCTCAACGCATTCATTGCAGATGAACACGTTCGGCCCCGCTATCAGCTTGCGGACTTCGTGCTGGCTCTTGCCGCAGAAAGAGCAGTAAAGGGTGTTTTTGGATTCGCCGCTGCCGGATTTGCTCATTTAGGATGTTCTCTTTTCAGATACGCGATTCATTTCATTCCAATCTAGCCAAGGCGCAGGCATATACGCAAGGGCTTATATGAACAATCATAGGGACGCATGGCAAAAAAGCAAAGGACTCATTTTTTCATAGTTAAATATTTTTCTTGAGACTTGCCGCGCAGGCGGACATGCGTTACTTCGTCCATAACGGGGAAAGACCTATGACGGATTATTCGCTTGCGGAAATACAGGAAACGTTTGAACTCCTCGGCGACTGGGAGGAGCGTTACGCCTATCTGATCGATCTCGGGCGGAATCTGCCGACGATGCCGCAGGAGCTCAAAACCGAAGAGACGAAGGTCAAGGGCTGCACCTCGCAGGTCTGGATGGTTCCGAAAGTGGAGGCGGGGCGTTACAGTTTCCTTGCGGATAGCGACGCCCTCATCGTCAAGGGCCTGATCGGGGTTCTGCTCGCGGCCTATAACGACAAGACGCCGGAGGAAATCGGCGCGGTGGATATCGAATCCGCCTTTCAGGAAATGGGCCTTGAACAGCATTTAAGCCCGAACCGCCGCAACGGCTTTTATGCGATGGTCGAGCGGATCAGGGGTTTTGCGTCAAGTTAGAGCGTTACCCGATTTGATGAAATCGCACCTTGTCGCCTCTGCGAAAGCGGAGGCCCAAAGTTACAGAATTTTGGATCCCCGCCTTCGCGGGGATGACATGGAACCCAAAGGGGGCAGGGGTTATTTGTCCTCTTCCTCTTCCTCTTCCTCTTCCGTCTTTTCGTTGTCTGCGTTTTCCTCGGGCGTTTCGGGCTCCGCGATCCGTATGCTTCCCAGAATATCCGCGAACATGGAATCCGCAGGGTCATGCGTCGCGCCGATCAGTTCGCCTTCAACCGTAAGGACAGAGTCCTTGCCGATCCAGACCTGCGCGGTATAAATCATCCCGTCGCGCCCTGCCGTGCCTGTGCCGCTGAGCCCGGCGAGTTTTGCGCCCTCCGATTCAGAAAAATGGATGTTGTATTCCTCGATCATTTCCTTGTCCACAAGGCCGCGCAGCACGGCGATCATGGTTTCGCGGTCGGCGCGTTCGTACATGTCCGCGCCCGCCGGGTTGCAGGTCACGCGGAAATTCACGGTCGTGCGCATGCCGAATACTTGCGTGTAATTGGTCACGGCGTAGCAGCGGTTTTCTTCCGGGCATTTGCGGCTCGTGTAAGGCGCTTCCGGGAAGTCGATGGCAAAGCCGCAATTCTCCGGCTGATAGGTATGGGGCAGGGGCGTCGGCTCGCGCGGCGGCTTTTGCTTGCCTTCCTGGGCATGGGCGGGGAGGGCATATAAAAGAACGAACCAAAGCCACAGGAGCGTCATGCCCGCCCGCCTTCGCGCTTGCGCGCTATGGCGCGTAAAAGCTTTATGCGGGCATCCGGACTTCGCTAAAGAAGCTTCGTCCGGCAGGCCGGATACCCGCTCAAGGCGGGTATGACAGTTTATTTTATTCATCCATCACCCAGCTTTCCGGATCGGCCTGAACTTGTTCGCCGGTTTCCATGTTTTTGACCTCGTGCGATCCGTCCGCGTCGAATGGCGGGAACCAGACGTGAGCAATGCCCTTGCGCTCGGCGTAGGCGAGTTGCTTTTTAATTTTCTGCGGGGCGTGGTAGAGCTCGACGTTATAGCCGCGCGTTCTTAATGTCCGGGCCGCCTGCGCCGCCGCGCTACGCTGTTCCTCGTTCGGCAGGACCATGAGGATATGCGCGGGGCTTGTCGCCTTGACCGGTAGTTTACCCTGCTGTCTAAGGCGGTCGAACAGGCGCGAAAAGCCGATGGAAATGCCGACGCCCGGCAGATGCTTGTTAATATACCCGCCTGCGAGATCGTCATAGCGCCCGCCGGAACAGATCGAGCCGTAACCGGGATCGTCCGTAAACACCGTCTCGTACACCGTGCCCGTGTAATAATCCAGCCCGCGGACGATAGAGAGATCGGCCACGACCGCGCCTTCGGGGAGGTGGAAGAGTTGATCGAGGACGAAGGAGAGTTCTTCGATGCCCTCGTCGAACAATGCCGTCACCCCGGCGGAAGCCGGGGTCCATTCTGAGCCTGTATTTGAACCTGCCGATGGATTCCGGCTTTCGCCGGAATGACGCTTCAGTAAGTCTTGCGCCAATACTTTTAAATGCTTGGATTTAGTTACTTTAGTCGCCGTAAGCTCCCTGATAGCGCGAAGATTTACCGTGTTGACGCCTAAATCCACCAATTGGCTTTCAGCTTCTTGCTGGCCAATTTTCTCAATTTTATCGACAATGCGGGTAACTTCGGCGACGTTTTCGATTCCGAGTATTTCACACAGGCCAACCAATATCTTCCTGTTACTCACCCGTATCTGTATCTTCTCATTCTCCATGCCGGGCAGGGAACTCAGAACCTCCCAGATAATCGCAGGCATTTCCGCGTCGAAATGCAGCGGCAGGTGATCGACGTTGATCACGTCGATATCGCACTGCATGAATTCGCGGAAGCGTCCGGCCTGCGGCCTTTCGCCGCGCCAGACGCGCTGCATCTGGTAGCGTTTGAACGGGAAGATCAGCTCGTTGAAATGCTGCGCCGTATAGCGGGCGAGCGGCACGGTCTGGTCGAAATGGAGCGCGAGCCGGGCTTCCTTGTCGCCTTCTTCCTTGTGCAGGCGCTCGATGACGTAGATTTCCTTGTCGGCGTCGCCGCCCTTGGCCTCGATGACCGCAAGCTCCTCGACGCTTGGCGTTTCGATGGAGCAAAACCCGTAACTTTCAAAGACGCGGCGGATATGGTCCAGCCATTGCTGCTCGACCAGCCGCACTTCGGGGAGCCATTCGGGAAAGCCGCTAACGGGCCGGGGCTTGTAAATTTTCTTTTCGCTCATAAAGGATGTTGTAAGGGCGGGAAGAGGAGATGGCAAGATATTGATCTCCAGCTTACAAATTTGCACTGTCATCCCCGTGAAGACGGGGATCCAAATTCCGATGACTTTAGGCTCCCGCCTACGCGGGAGTGACAGTGAATAAATAACTTACCGCTTCCCTTTCTTCTCCAGTTCAAACAAATCCGTCAGCTGGCTCATCAACGCTTCTGCGAGGGCGTCGGCGTCCGTGATCGTGATCGCCTTTTCGTAGTAGCGCGTGACGTCATGGCCGATGCCGATGGCCGTGAGTTCAACTTTTGTTCTGGATTCAATCCACTGGATGATGTTCTTCAAGTCCTGCTCGAGGATATTGGACGGGTTGACGGATAGCGTCGAGTCGTCCACCGGCGCGCCGTCGGAAATCACCATCAGGATTTTGCGCTGCTCCGGGCGGCGGACGAGGCGGTTATACGCCCAGGCCAGAGCCTCGCCGTCGATGTTCTCTTTTAAAATGCCTTCTTTGAGCATCAGCCCGAGATTTTTGCGCGTGCGCCTCCACGGCGCGTCAGCGGCCTTGTAGATAATGTGGCGCAGATCGTTGAGGCGTCCGGGCTTGCCGGGGCGGCCCTGCTCAAACCAGAGTTCGCGGGATTTTCCGCCTTTCCACGCGCTTGTGGTAAAGCCGAGGATTTCCACCTTGACGCCCGCGCGTTCCATCGTCCGGGCGAGGATATCGGCGCAGATCGCCGCAATCGTGATGGGCCGCCCGCGCATCGAGCCGGAGTTGTCGATCAGCAGCGTCACAACCGTATCCCGGAACGGCGTTTCCTGCTCCTGCTTGTAGGTGAGCTGAATCGTTGGGTTGGCGATAATCCGCGATAGGCGCGAGGTATCCAGAACGCCTTCCTCGAGATCAAAGCTCCATGTCCGGTTTTGCCGCGCCATGAGCTGGCGCTGTAATTTATTGGCAAGGCGCGTGATGATGCTCTGCACATGGGTGAGCTGCTTGTCGAGCTGCGCGCGCAAATGATAAAGATCCGGATGGCTGGTCAGCTCGTCGGCGTGGACGATTTCGTCAAATTGCGTTGTATAGACGTGATAAAGGCCCTGCGCGCCCTCGCGGAACCCATCCGGACGCTGAACGGGGGGCGGGCCGCCGGGCTCTTCGCTCTGGCCCATCTCCTCGCCGCCGTCTTCCGGGGCGTCCCGCATATCGTCCATCAACGCTTCAAGCGCATCGGGGTCGACGTCTTCCCCGCCGTGTTCCGATTGCGAGGATTCGGACTGCTCTTTCTGATCTTGCTGATCCGGCGCGCCGCCCTCCGCGTCTTCGGAGTCGTCCATTTCCTCGCCGGGCTGGATCTGTTCTTCGGTCTCTTCCTGAAAGACGGGGATATCGAATCCGAGCCTGTGCAGCAGGTTCGTCGCCGCGCGCGCAAATTTTGCCTGATCGCCGCAATGGTCCTTGAGCGCGGTTAAATCGGCCTTGCGATCCTCCAGCCATGGCCGCCAGAGCGTTTCGATGTTTTCAACCGCGCCCTTGTTGTTGCGCCCGGTGAGGGCAAGGCTGGCCAGCGCGTAGAGGGCCTCATGATCCGGGATGTCCTCGCGCGCATCCGCCTTGTCGTAGCCGCAGGAGGCGCAGCGCGCTTCGAGAATTTCCATGATATTGCCGCGCACGCCCTCCATATAGCGCGCGCCCTCGGCCTCGTAGCGCGCCTGCTCCAGCGCATCAAACGCCGCGCGGGCCTGCGGGTCGGACGGCGCGTATTGCGCGTGAACGGAGGGTTTGTGATTTAACAGGCGCAAGGCCTTAATATCGGCGCTGCCGCGCAGCAGGGCGTGGTTCGCCTCTTCAAGCAGGGGCAGGGCGACCACCGGCGGGTCCGCCTTCCGGTCGCCATAGCGCACGGAACCGGAATACTGCACGTCGATATTTTTAACGCGCGACAATGCCCGCAAGGTCGAGGTCGTTGCGGTTTTGAGACGTTCTGTTTGATGCGCATTCGGATCACTCATAATTATAGGTATTTACCGCCAGTCCTCGGTCGTCAACCCCTCGATTCGTTCAAATTCTTTTGTGTTGGACGTGACGAGGACAAGATCATGCGTCAGGGCCGTGGCGGCGATCAGCAGGTCATACGGACCGATCGGCGTGCCTTGTTGTCTCAGATGCGCGCGGATGTGGCTGGCTTTTAATGCGCTGTCTTCGTCAAAATCCAGAACCGGAATTTCAAGCATAAGGCTTGTCAGGATTGGTTTGATTTTTTTCGCCAGCGGCGGATTGAGGGCAAGGCCGTATTCGATTTCCAGGCGGCTTATGACGGATATGAAGAGTGTTGCAGTGTTTTCAGCCTTGAGGCGCTCTGCCGTGTTTCCGCGGTTCCAGATGAAATCGCTAATAGCGCATGTGTCGAGTAGGTAAGCCATTATACGTCATTCTCGTTGCAATCAAGGCCGAGCGGGTCTTCGTTCATAGGGCCGAGACTGCCGTCATTGCGGTAATCCTCAAAGCGCGGGAAGGAGTCAATGCCGTCCGGCGGCGTGTAGTTTAAAATGGCTTCAGACCATTTTTTGCGGCCGTGGCGCTGCACGTACTCATGCAAAGCCTCACGTACGATCGTGTTGCGCTTTTTGCCCGTAGCGGCGCAGATGGCCTCGATGTCTTTTTGCAGCTCGTTTTCAACATAAACGTGGAAGTTCATAAGTTCACGCCTCTCTTGCATTGTAACATATTATAACATGTTATATATGTTTCGCAATTCATCTTGTTTACGCAATGGATAAGAAAAAGATGTTTTTATACGAGGAGTTACGGAGAAACGGAGAAGATACTCCGAAACTCTGCTTCTCCGCGTACATATGCGCCCTCTGGAAAATTCGAGATTCTATGGCCGTGCCAGAAGATCGCTTTGTGCGATCTGTCAATTACGGCTCCTAACGAAGCTGATCTTAAACCGTCATCCCCGCCAACAAGCATGTCCCCGCGCAGGCGGGGGGGGGCGGGCATGACAGGTCTGGGATGGAAATCAAACGTGGACGGAGTAAAACAGGCTTTTTATCTCCGGCCCCGTTCAAGAAGACGTCACATTCAGATAACTGTTCGGGAGTTCGACGCCGAAGCAGCGCTGGTAAAATTCTGCGACGATGGACCGCTCGCTCTCATCGCATTTATTGAGGAAGGACATGCGGAATGCAAGTTCGCGGTTTCTGAATATCTCCCAGTTCTCGGCCCAGCTGATCACTGTGCGCGGCGACATCAGCGTTGAAAGATCGCCGTTGATAAAGCCCTGCCGCGTCAAATCCGCGAGCTTGACCATCTTGCCGATTTCCTCGCGCATCTCCGCCGTATCAAAGGAGGGGACCTTGCCGATGACGATTTTCATCTCGTCCGCGTGCTTGAGATAATTCAGCGTCGCGAGAATGTTCCATCGGTCGAGCTGGGCCTGGTTGATCTGCTGGCTGCCGTGATAGAGGCCCGACGTATCGCCGAGTCCAATCGTGTTGGCTGTGGCAAACAGCCGAAACGCAGGATGCGGGCGGATAATCGTGTTCTGGTCGAGCAAGGTTAAACGCCCTTCGGCTTCAAGAACGCGCTGGATTACAAACATGACGTCCGGGCGGCCCGCGTCGTATTCATCGAACACAAGCGCAACCGGGTTCTGGATCGACCAGGGCAGGAGGCCCTCGCGGTACTCGGTGATCTGCTTGCCTTCTTTCAGGACGATCATGTCCTTGCCGACGAGGTCCATGCGGCTGACATGGCTGTCCAGGTTAATGCGCACGCACGGCCAGTTGAGCCTTGCCGCGACCTGCTCGATATGGGTGGATTTCCCGGTGCCGTGATAGCCCTGGATCATCACGCGGCGGTTGTAGGCGAATCCCGCCAAAATCGCGAGAGTCGTTTCATGATCAAAATGGTAGGTTTTATCAAGCTCCGGAACGTTCGCGTTGTCCTTCAGGAAACCCGGAATTTGCAAATCGACTTCAATGCCGAACGTCTTGCGCGCGTCATAGGTCGTGTCGGGAATCGTCGAATAACGTTCCTTGCTTTTGATCGTCGTAATGTCGAACGAGGCGGCCATCGGCTCGCGCTCTTTATCCAGCTCGTCGATATCGTGTTCCATCGCCATATGTCAGCTTGTCAGTTTCTCGTACTTCTCATAGGACATTTTCAGTATGGTATAGGCCATATTGATGCTTTTGAGAAGCTCTTCGGCGTTTTTATCGTCCGGGTTGCGGTCCGGATGATGTTTCTTAACCAGCTCTTTGTAACGCGCCTTGATATCCTCCAGCGTCAGGGGCGGCTCAAGGCCCATAATCGCCATTGCGTCGAATTCCGGCGTGTTTTCGTAGTAACTCCGATGTCTGCCCCGCTGTTGTTCCTGTTCTTTTTTGCGGTCTTTTCTTTCCCAGCCTGCGGCGTCGCGGATTTTATCCTCAAACTCCCGGAAGAAATCCGTGTTGACGCCGTAAATCCATGTAGGCCTGTCGCCGTGGACGCTGCGATGAATATGGCTTTCGATATCCTCAGCCGACATGCCGGAGAAATAATCCCACGCCTTGTTGTATTCCTGAACGTGCTCGAGACAAAAATTGTAATAACTTTCGAGCGAGCGGTCGCGCGGCGCCCTGTGTGTCGCTGCGGTCGTGCAGCCCGGCATATCGCAGAATTGCGTGGCGGCTTGCGCTTTTGAAGTCTCCGGGTCAGCGTACTCGGCTGATTTCGGTTTTAAAAAAATTCGTGGCATGTCTAGAATATTATGACTTCTCTGGTGGTTTTCTACAAGGCCCGCTTTATATCAGCATCATGGCGATTGAAGAAGAGATTAGAGACATACTCCTGCATGCGTTCAAGCCAAGCGCGCTTGAAATAAAAAATGAAAGCTGGCGTCATAAAGGGCACGCGGAGGCCGGCGATGCGCAGGAAACGCATTACTCCGTTCATATTGTCAGCGAAGAATTCGAAGGCAAATCACGTATTGAAGTTCACAAGCTTGTCTATGGTCAGCTCTCAGACGTGATGTCGCGTATACATAGCCTCAAGATTAGAGCATCCTCGCCAGCCGCCGTCCGTTAGGTTAATATCCCAATGAACAATTAGTGGTTGTGTATGCATTCTTTAGAATGTAACATAAGGTTGCGCTACGGGGCGTTTGGCTAATAATTGCGCGAAATCACGTGTCGGGGGGAGAAATGAACGGGGAAACGGAAAAAAGCTCTTTGATCAGCAGAAACATAACGGTGTCCGGGAAAAGGACATCTGTCAGGCTGGAGCCTGAAATGTGGAATGCGCTAAAAGAAATTGCAAAACGCGAGAGCTGTACAATCCACGATCTTTGCGGCCTTGTTCATGCAAGGAAAAAGTCGTCTTCTTCTTTGACGGCCTCAATCCGGGTCTTTGTGATGCTATATTACCGCGCGGCGGCGACGGAAGAGGGACACAAGCTTGCGGGGCACGGGCGTTTTGACAATATGATTGCGCGCGCCCGGCTCAGCGTTAAAAACATTCAGCGTGTAAAATCACTGTCTTCCAGCAACTATTCCAATGCCAACATAGATCGTTCAGCGGCCTGTCTGCAGTCAGTCTGATAAGGTTTTCGTTAAGCGGAAGAGAGCTGATCGCCGGTCGCGCCTCTAGGCGGCGCGGCCCATGGCAAGGAATTTACGGCGTCTCTCGGCTACAATTGAATCAATGTCCGTTCTCTTTAATTCGTGAAGGGCGGAGTCCAGCGCGTCCGCCGCGCGCACCAAAGTTTCGGACGGACTTCTGTGCGCCCCGCCCAGCGGTTCTTCAATGACGCCGTCAATAACGCCTAGTTTATCAAGGTCCTGAGCCGTAAGTTTCAAGGCCGCCGCGGCGTCATTGGCTTGCGCCGCGCTGCGCCAGAGGATCGACGCGCAGCCTTCAGGTGATATGACTGAGTAGACGGAGTGCTCGAGCATGAGTATACGGTCCGCCACGCCAATAGCGATGGCTCCGCCGGACCCGCCTTCGCCGATGATTATTGCGATGAGAGGAACCCTGGTTTTCAGGCATTGCTCTATGGATTTTGCAATCGCTTCCGATTGGCCGCGTTCCTCCGCGCCTATGCCGGGATAGGCTCCGGCCGTATCTATGAGCGTAACAACGGGAATCTGAAAGTGTTCAGCCATGCGCATGAGCCGTTGCGCCTTGCGGTATCCTTCGGGGCGCGCCATGCCAAAGTTGTGATGTATGCGGCTTTCCGTGTCGCTGCCTTTTTCGTGGCCCATGACCACGCAACTTTGTCCGCGGAAACGCGCAAGCCCGCCCGGAAGCGCGGAATCCTCGGCGTAATAGCGATCACCGGCCAGTGGCGTAAAGTCCGTAAAAAGCCCGTGAATATAGTCCATGAAGTGGGGGCGAGAGGGATGTCTTGCAACCTGGACCTTCTGCGACGGCGTCAACTTGCCGTAGGTCTGACGGAGCAGCTTATCCGCCTTGGCTTGCATCCGGCCAATTTCTTCAGCGATATTTACATCGCCGCTGCTACTGACGTTGCGCAGCTCGGCGATCTTGCCTTCAAGTTCGAGGATCGGCTTTTCAAAATCGAGTTGGCTCATGTCCGAGTTGCGAGTTGTGAGTAACGAGTGATAAGAGCTTATTTAAGCTGGGAGTAAGTTGCAAGTGCGAGCCAAAAAGAAAGTAACGAGCTGTCTTTAAAGACAACTCGCTACCCACAACTCGCGGCTCGCGACTTACTTGTCGGTGCCTGTTTTGGATAGAGGGTGCTTGTCCTCTACCGTTTTCTTCAGCTTGTCGCCAACGATATGCGTATATATCTGGGTCGTGGCGATATCGGCGTGTCCGAGCATTTTCTGAACGGACCGCAGATCAGCGCCATGGCTCAGGAGATGCGTTGCAAAAGCATGACGCAGGATATGCGGGCTGACTTTACCCGGCTCGATTTCAGCGGCGCGCGCCAGGTCTTTCAGAAGCTGCGCAAAACGCTGGCGCGTCAGGTGGCCGCTGTCAGACGTTCTCGACGGAAACAGCCATTTTTCCTGGCGCATTTTGCTTTCCGGGCTGATAAACTGCGGCCGGACCGCAAGATAATTGCTCAGGGCTTCCTGCGCCGGTTCGGTCAGAGGCACCATGCGCTCGCGCCCGCCTTTGCCTTCAACCATAAGAAACTGGTTGCCGTCTCCGATTGCGGAGAGGGGAAGGCCAACAAGCTCGGAAACGCGCAGTCCCGTCGCATAAAGCATTTCAAGAAGGCACACGAGGCGGATGCTGTCGTTGCCGCCACCCTGCGCCGCAGTCTTGATAAGGGACGTGACTTCCGCCTCTGTCAGCGTTTTGGGCAGAGTGCGGCCCTGTTTCGGGCTTTCAATCGTTGACGTCGGGTCGTCCTGACGCTTGTTTTCGGAAACGAGAAAGCGATAAAACTGCCGCAGCGCGGAAAGGCGTCTGGCTACAGTGCGTACGGCAATCTGTGAGGTGTTTTCACCTTTGGTGTGGGTTTTCTCGCTGAGATCCTTGAGATAAGCCTTGAGATCGTCCGTGCTTGCCGTATCGATATCGGTGTTTCTTTTGTCACGAAGATACACGCTTACGTCGGCGAGATCGCGCCAGTAGGCGTGCCGCGTATTCGTAGCAGCTCCTTTCTCGGTGGTGAGCATATCGAGAAACGAGTCCACGTAAGTGTGCAACTTCGGTTTGGCCATAGGCGGCCGACCTGGACGTGCCATTTTATTATTCTCCTTTTTCGTTCAACATTCCCAGTATCGCCCCCACGGCGATCATACGGGATTCTTCTTTTAGCCCCACGGCGCGGTAACCTTCCAGCAAGGAACGCATGACGCCGGGATAGGTATTCTCTGGCTCCACGGCGCGGAAGATACTTGCGCTCAACACAATCACCTCACCAAGCGCTTTATTTTTTTGTGCCTGACTAAAGTAATTTAACAGAGTAACTGATTGCATTACATAATCTTCAACGTGTGTCAACCCTAAAATTTTTTCATAAGCCCATAATTTTGTTATCGGCTTGGCGTCATCGACTTCCATTGCATACGCGATATGAGCGAGTTGCAATATAGCCGGTGGTTCCAGGGATTGATGAAGATTATCCAGAAGATCGAAAAAAGTACTGGAATCGTTTAGAAAAGAATCGGCGAGCAAAACCAAAGATGCTTTTCTGGCGATGTCTCGACGATCGCTTTCCGCCAAAGCGCGTATTTTTTCAGACCAGTTTTCCGGAAGAAAATTTCCTGTGCGTAAAATTAGCGCGGCGGATTGTATAAGTTCCTCCTGATTAAGCCGATCGTCCGGCGACGCGTCAATTATAACCTCCGAAAAAGGGATCAATGCAGGCCAGTGACGGCTATTCGCCAGGCGGATTGCGCGGGATATATATTCCCATTGCTGCGCCCCCCTCGGCGCGCAGGACATGCCCGCAAACAGCTCAGGCAACTGGCTTGCGTCGTTGACGTCTTCCGGCGGCGGCGGAGCGTCGCAGTCCCGGTCTTCATAAAATTCGTCAAGAGCTTCTTCAGAGAGCAAGCCGCGCCGGACGAATTCTATGGTCGCCTTGTACCGCCAGTCATAAGGAAGATTGTCATCCAGCAGCGCAAGCCCGAGAACTTCACTGCTAAGCTCATCAAACCGGATTTGAGACGCCGGCGCGTAATCTAGGCGCTTCAAGCCGAATATGGCGGCGCGTTCAAGTGGGCTGAGTTTGCTGAAGTCCTGGTTGTCGCCAAGCTGCATACGAAAGCGTTTTTGTC
This sequence comes from uncultured Pseudobdellovibrionaceae bacterium, assembly GCA_964498755.1. Classification (GTDB taxonomy): domain Bacteria; phylum Pseudomonadota; class Alphaproteobacteria; order Micavibrionales; family Micavibrionaceae; genus RZZS01. Next base: position 46,192 of record CAZCIB010000005.1, read on the forward strand.
CGGCAAGACGCTGCAATATCTTGCTGTCTGCAAGGCTTGTTTTCTGATCGGCGTTTAAACCCTCAGCCGCCCCTTCACCCAGAGCTTTATCGCAAATAGCTGAAAGCTGAGCCCAAAACGTCGTTTGTTCGAATTGCGCGCCTGTCGAGCGGCTTTCAAGGCATGCAAGCGAAACATTTCCCGATCCCAGCATGGCGAGAACTCCGGCCTGCGCCAGATTTGGATGATACGGCTCTCCCCTGACGAGCCCATAGAGGTCAAGCGCCTGTCTGTACGCTCCAAGCTTCAGAAGCGCAAGAATGCGCAGCGTTGCCAGATCGAAGCCGGGCCGGACATCGGCGTCATTCTCGATCAGTTCAGCGTCGTTCCTTGTTTGCAGCAATGCGAGCAACAGCTTGTTGACGTCTCTGGACAGGCTGGCGCCGTCCAGTTGCAAAAGTCCGTGCGTCAGGCTCTGTCTTTGCGCGCCAAGCCAGACATCCCTGCCAAGCGCGCCTTCACTGAATGAGCTCAGATTTCCGAGGGACTCCAGCCGCTCAAGCTCTTTTGAATCGAGTTTTCCGGCTTCCGGCGATTCTACGTGACTTTCCAGAGGCGCATCCGCAACATATCCTTCTTTAGTTTCGCCGGAATCACCGGTCCCGCCCGCCATTCTGTCATTAGCCTGCGCGCCGGATTGCGGCGGTAAACAAAACAGTAGCAAACCGGTTGCGATGATACGTATCACATTCATTCGGAGGCGACTTTCTAGAGATTTTTTAGCCGGTCATTGGAGAGTTTTTTGGTAACAATCTTCTGTTCTACCGGAACGTCAATCACGGCAAAATAGGTAAACCCCCCGGCAAGAGCCAGAAAAACAAGGATAAAAGCGAGCTTGAGAAAAGACATGTAAAACCGTAATAGCCTGAATTAGCGTTTGCAACGCGTAAGCATTATGGCATAAGAATTCGTAATGGCAATTCAATTTAGACAATCAACAATAACGGACTGAATGAGCGCGTCAAATGACCCTGTAAATACGCGGCCGATTGTTTTAACCGGGTTGATGGGAGTGGGAAAAACAACGGTTGGCGCATTGCTATCAGAAAAAATTCGCAGGCGGTTTTATGACGCGGACGCTGAGATCGAGGCTGGCGAAGGCTTATCCATACCCGAAATTTTCAAAAAAAAAGGCGAAGCCTATTTTCGCGACCTTGAGCGAAAGACTGTAATATCGCTGCTCAGCAAGAAAGAAAGCGCGGTTATCTCGCTCGGAGGAGGCGCCGTCTGTAATCCCGATATTTCGGCGCAATTAAAAAAAAGCGCGATTCTTGTCTGGCTGCGGGCGAACCCGGACATCTTGTTTCATCGAGTCAAAAATGATGGCGGGCGCCCCCTTCTAATGAATGACGATCCCTTGGGGACGTTGCGGGAACTGGCCACGAAGAGAGATTCCAGTTATGCGCAGGCTGATGTTATAGTAGATACGGATCATATTTCAGCCGAAGACGCGGCGGACAAAATACTGGAGAAAATTTATGACTGTAAACCTGCCCGTTAATCTTGGCGAACGATCATACGATATCGTTATTGGCGATCATCTTCTGGATAGCTCCGGCGATTATCTGCCTGAATCCTGTAAAAATTCCCGTATGTTTATCGTGACGGATGAAAATGTCGGGCCGTATTTTGAAGCGCGACTGCGCATCGCCTTGCAGCCTTATGCGGCGGAAGAAGTTAAAACCTATGTTCTGCCTCCGGGAGAGCAAACAAAGTCTTTTGGCGCGCTTGAAAAATTATGCTTATGGCTGCTTGAAAGCGACGCGGACAGGCGCTCAGTCATTTTTGCGCTCGGGGGCGGCGTAATTGGCGATCTCGCCGGGTTCGCGGCGGCTATAACGATGCGGGGCATTCGCTACGCGCAGGTCCCGACAACGCTTCTGGCGCAGATTGACAGCTCTATAGGCGGAAAAACTGCGATTGACGCGCCGCAGGGCAAAAACCTTGTTGGCGCTTTCCATCAGCCCGTACTTGTCCTGAGTGACGTCGATGTCCTCCGGACTCTTCCGGACAGGGAGCTGAAAGCGGGTTACTTTGAAGGCCTCAAGCATGCTGTTATTCGCGATGCCAAGCTGTTTAAATGGCTGGAAGAAAACCGCGAAGCTATATTCAGGTGCGAACCTGACGCCCTTGCGTTTTTCGTAGAGCGCAGTTGCCGGATCAAGGCCGAAATTGTCGAGGAGGACGAGGTCGAGCATGGCGTTCGCGCGCTTTTGAATTTTGGTCATACGTTCGGGCACGCCGTTGAGGCGGCGTGCGGGTATGACGGGCGTATTTTGCACGGAGAAGCTGTCGCGATCGGGATGGTTTGCGCAAGCGAGCTTTCTTTTATGCTTGATCATTGCGCATGGGAGGACGTCGAAACTCTCCGCAGGCATCTGGCCGAATCGGGGCTGCCTGTCTCCATTGGTCAGATAAATTTGCCGGAGGGCGTCACGGCGGAAAATCTCTACGAGCGCATGAAGGGCGATAAGAAAAGCGTGTCCGGGGAGATAAAATTCATCCTGACGCGAGGCATTGGCGACGCGTTCCTTGGCGGCGCCGTTGAAGAGCGTCTCGTGCTTGAAGTGTTGGAAAAATCAATGAATACTGCCTGAGGCTTTAAAAAGCCTGTATTCGCGCCGCTTAAATTCATGTAAAAATATCAGCCGATGGAAACTGAAATTATACTCCTTCTGGCCGCGATCGGCGTGCTGATTTGCTTGTCCGGATTTTTTTCCGGTTCTGAAACGGCGCTGACGGCGGCTTCCCGCGCGCGCATGCACAATCTTGCGAAAGAGGGCAAAAGAGGCGCGGTCATAGTCAACAAAATCCGCGAGCATAAAGAGCGCATGATCGGCGCGATCCTGCTCGGGAACAATCTCGTCAACATTCTGGCGTCGGCGCTGGCTACTTCGCTTTTTATTAAAATGGTGGGTGAGGCCGGCGTATTTTACGCCACCGCCATTATGACGATGCTGGTCCTGATATTCGCCGAAGTCCTGCCGAAGACCTATGCGCTGCACTCGGCCGATAAAATGGCGATGGCGATTGCGCCGGTCATGCAATGGGTGATCCGGATTTTTTCGCCGGTGACGGAGCTGGTCTCCCGAATTGTTCGCCTGACCTTGAAAATTTTCGGGGTTGATATTTCCGTCGTGAACGTCGGCGATCACATGGAAGTGTTGCGCGGCGTGATCGAGTTGCACCACGGCCCGGAAAAGGAAACGCTGGATCAACGCGCCATGTTGCGTTCGATTCTCGACCTTGCCGAAGTCGACGTTGAGGAGATCATGACGCACCGCCGTAACGTGTCCATGATCGATTCGGATAATCCTCCGGAGACTATTATTGCGCAAGTACTGGACAGTCCTTATACGCGGCTTCCCGTCTATAAAGGCGAACAGGACAACATTATCGGCGTGATTCACGCCAAGTGGCTGCTGCGCGAGCTTAAGGATCAGGGCGGGGAGATGAACCGCATCGAAATCGACAAGGTCGCCGCCGAGCCGTGGTTCATCCCGGATACGACGTCTTTATACGATCAGCTGCAGGCCTTCAGGCGCAGGCGCGAGCATTTCGCGCTTGTGGTCGATGAGTACGGCAGCTTTATGGGGATAGTGACGCTCGAGGATATTCTGGAAGAGATCGTCGGAGATATTGACGACGAGCACGATATCGCCGTTGCCGGCGTACGCAAAATGCCAGGCGGAAGTTACCTGATCGACGGAACGGTCACGATCCGTGATCTGAACCGCGAATTCGACTGGGAGTTGCCGGACGATGACTATTCGACCGTCGCCGGGCTTGTGCTCTATGAATCGCAGCGCATTCCTGAAACCGGGCAGAGTTTCACGTTCTTTGGCTACCGCTTCGACATTGTCCGCCGCCAGCGCAACCAGATCACGCTCATGCGCGTCACCCCGCCAAAAGACGAAAATAGAAGCGCGGCTTAACGAATAAACCTGATATCGATCTCAAGCGTATGATTGAGACCTTCCCATGCGGCGTCGGCAGTCAGGACGGGAAGCCCCCTTTCTTTTGCGGCGGCAAGGCAGATCCGGTCTCCGAGCGATAGGCCTTTGTGTTTTGTAGGTTCGCGTAATTCTATCGCCCTGCTTGCGATGGGCGTTGTGACGTCCAGACAGGGCATGCCTATGCGTTCGATCCAGCCAAGCGCGTCCTTAGCCTCGAGCCCGCCATTTACGAGCGTTGCGCCGACTTCACAGAGATTGACGCTGGTAATCAGCGCGTGATCCGACAGGTCGTATACGATATCCCAGCCGGGCTCCTCGTAAATCAGGGCCAGCATGGCCGAAGCGTCCAGTAAAACGCGCATGCTTATTCCCCGCCCTCCCTTGCCGCTTCTTCTCTTCGCGTTTGGAACAGGCTTTCCGTCAAGCTGTCATGTTCATGGCCGAGCTTTTGACGCAGATATTTCTGCGCCGCGCGTATGGCGTTTTTTCTGTTCATGACCTGAAGCGCGTAATCATCGATGCGCAAAGTGAGTTCATCGCCCGGTTTGATATCGAGCGCCTTGCGCTGCGCCGCCGGGATAACGATCCGCCCGGCCTTGTCGATTGTCACGGTATGGGGTTGCGTGTAATCCATGGCACAAAATCCTGTATATGGTATTAATGGGATATTATACCATAAAAGATGAATTTTGCCACAAGGTTCAAAAGCCTCTCCCTTCAGGGAGAGGCAACGAGGCTTACCGTTTTCGAAGAAAACGTTAGCCGCAGTGGTGAGGGACAAGGCAATGGCGATATCCCTCACTCGCTCAGCTATAGCTTTGCCTTCGCCAAAGCGAAGCTTCGCTGCCCTCTCCCTGAAGGGAGAGGGAATAAGGGGCGTTTTACTCCGTACCCAATTATTGTCCCCAATTATTTAAAGCAGCTTCCCGTGGCAGTGCTTGTACTTTTTACCCGAGCCGCAGGGGCAGGGCGCGTTGCGCGGGGTTTTGGTCCAGGTCGCGGGGTCTTGCTGGTTGAAAGGCTTGTTGACCATCGGCTCGTGCCGAGGCGCGCGTAACGTGTGGTCCGCCTCGCCGTCTCGGGCATGAACGCCCGCGCCCATCAATGCCGGGTCTGTCCGCGTTTCCTGAACCTTTGACATATCCGGCATCATACCGGGGATGAACAGGCCGAGGCGCCCGTCCTCGCCGCCGCCAATCTGGACGATGCTCAGCGTCTGCGTGACGGATTCGCGCAAATTCGCCAGCATCGCCTCGAACATGCCGAAGGCTTCCGTCTTGTATTCGTTCAGGGGATCGCGCTGGCCGAAGGCGCGCAGGTTAATGCCTTGCCGTAAATGATCGAGATTGAGGAGATGCTCTTTCCAGTTCTGGTCGAGCAGTTGCAGCACAATCGCCTTTTCCATCTGCCGGAAGGTTTTCGGGCCGACATTGGCGGCTTTTTCGGCCATGCGCTTGTCGGATTCGGAAGTGATCCTTTCAAGAATTTCCTGATCGGCGATCCCTTCTTCTTTCGCCCAGTCCTGAACCGGCAGGTCCATGGCCAGCACGCGCTCGACCTCGCTTTTCAGCGTTTCCGTATCCCACTGCTCGGCATAGGCCTGCGGCGGGACGTTGCGATGCACCATGTCCTCGATGACCTCGTGGCGCATGTCGCGGATCATTTCCTCAAGCTCTTCGGCGGCCATGATCTCCTTGCGCTGTTCGTAGATGACCTTGCGCTGGTCGTTCATAACATTGTCGAACTTAAGGAGGTTTTTCCGGATTTCGAAGTTCTGCGCCTCGACGCGCGCCTGCGCGCGCTCCAGCGCCTTGCTGATCCAGGGATGAGTTAACGCTTCCTGATCACGCAGGCCGATCTGCTTGTTCGCCAGCAGCATCTCCATTTTCTCCGCGCCGAAAATGCGCATGAGATCGTCTTCAAGAGACAGGAAGAAGATGGACGCGCCGGGATCGCCCTGACGCCCGGTCCGGCCGCGCAGCTGATTGTCGATCCGGCGGGATTCGTGGCGTTCCGTACCAATGACGAACAGGCCACCGGCCTCACGGACGGTCTCTTTGTCCTTTTCGATCTCGGCGCGGATTTTTTCAATCAGTTTCGATTTTTTGTCTTCGCTCAGGTCTTCGGCGACTTCGACGCTGATGCGCATGTCGGGGTCGCCTCCCATTTTGATGTCGGTCCCGCGTCCGGCCATATTGGTCGCGATCGTGACGGCGCCCGGGCGACCGGCCTGCGAGATAATACTGGCTTCCTGCTCATGGTGGCGCGCATTCAAAACGTTATGCGGGATTTTTTCTTTTTTCAGCCGTTCTGAAAGAGTTTCAGATTTTTCAATAGAGACCGTGCCAACGAGAACGGGTTGCTCGCGGTCCTGGCAGTCTCTGATCAATGTCAGGATGGCGTCTTCTTTTTCCTTCAGGGATTTGTAAATCTGGTCGTCGTGATCAAGGCGCGCCACGGGCACGTTCGTTGGAATGGAGACCACGCCGAGGCCGTAGATTTCCTGGAATTCCGCGGCCTCGGTCATCGCTGTGCCGGTCATGCCGGCGAGTTTCGGGTAGAGGCGGAAATAATTCTGGAACGTGATCGAGGCCAGAGTCTGGTTCTCGTTCTGGATTTTCGCGCCTTCCTTGGCCTCTAGCGCTTGGTGGAGGCCTTCGGAGAAACGCCGGCCTTCCATCATCCGGCCAGTGAATTCGTCGATGATGATAACCTTGTTATCCTTGACGATGTAATCCTTGTCTTTCGAAAACAGCTTGTGCGCGCGAAGGGCCTGATTGACGTGATGCACGAGCGCGACGTTCTGGATGTCGTACATGTTGCCTTCGGTCAAAAGGCCGTGTTCCGTTAAAAGCTCCTCGACGCGTTCCTGACCCAGTTCGCTCAAGGTGACGGTGCGCATTTTTTCATCAAGATCGTAATGCGCCTCTTCGAGTTTCGGGATAATCTTGTCAATCGCCGTATAAAGCTCGGTCGAGCTCTCAGCGGGGCCGGAAATAATGAGCGGCGTTCGCGCCTCGTCGATCAGGATCGAGTCGACCTCGTCCACGATCGCGTAGTTAAACGGACGCTGGACCATGTCCTCCAGCCGGAATTTCATATTGTCGCGTAAGTAATCGAAGCCGAATTCATTGTTCGTCCCGTACGTGACGTCTGAGGCGTAAGCGGCGCGGCGCTCCTCGTCCATCATGTCGTTGGTAATGCAACCAACCGTAAGCCCGAGAAATTTATAAATCTGGCCCATCCATTCCGAGTCGCGCTTCGCCAGGTAGTCGTTAACCGTAACGACATGCACGCCCTTGCCCTCGAGCGCGTTCAGATAGACGGGAAGGGTCGCAACGAGCGTTTTACCCTCGCCGGTTTTCATTTCCGCTATTTTTCCCTGATGCAGGACGGCGCCGCCGATCAGCTGCACGTCGAAATGGCGCTGGCCGAGCGTGCGCTTGGCCGCTTCGCGCACGACGGAAAAGGCGTCATACATAATCGCGTCGAGCGTCTCGCCGTTTTTAATCCGTTCGCGCAGGACATCCGTTTGCGCACGGACCTCGTCGTCGCTCAGGGCGGCGTATTTCTCCTCGAGCGCGTTGACGGGGTCGACGTGTTTACGAAGTTGGCCCAAAGCGCGTTCGTTGCTGGTGCCGAAAATTTTTGTCGCGAGATTAAGCAGCATGTGTTCTTTTCTGTCCTTATTTATATAGCCTGATATAAAGCTCTGCGGAAACGCCGTCAATCAAAGCCTTGTTTAAACATTCCCGGCGCTCTGGAAATCTTTATTCTTAGGCCTTGCGCTTTTATGTGATCTCAGGCATGAATCACGCTTTAGGGATTCAAACGGAGTATCAAGGAATGTCGGAATCACAAGGAAAAAAAAATACAGGCTTGTACGCCATTGTGGGCGTGCTCGTCGTCGTCGCTGTTGGAGCCCTCGTGTTCCTATCCGGAAATATGGGCGATAAGGAGAACAATTCGCAACGGAACACGATTGTTGCGGAAGCGTCCGAGGGGCAAACGGAAACGCAAAACAGCCAGACTGCCGCAGCTGAAAACGAGCCGGCCGCCGGTACGGCGGAAGCTGACGTGACGGAGGAAGCGGAACGACTTGAAATCAAGCCCGGCAACCCGACTGTAGCCGTTGTCAATGGGGAAGAGATCAAACGGTCCGACGTTTTTTCGTTTATCGCGAACCTGCCTGAAAACGTCCGCCAGCTGCCCGTACAGCAGCTCTTCAAAATGTCGCTTGAGCAGCTTGTGAACGCAAAGCTCGTTGAAAAGCGCGCGACCCAGGCGAACCTTGAGAGTAACGAGCAAGTTCAGGAGCAGCTTGAGCAAGCGAAAGAGCAGATCATGCGCACTGTTTTCCTGCAACAGCAGGTCGACGAACGGATCACTGAAGAGAGCCTGCAGGAGCTGTATCAGGCTTATACCGAGCAAATCGGCGAAACGCCCGAGAGAAAAGCGCGGCATATTCTGGTTGAAGACAAGGCGACCGCTGAAAAGCTGATCAAGGAAGCCAAGGGCGGCGCGGATTTCGAAGAACTCGCCAGAGAACACTCCACGGGTCCCTCCGCCGCTGAAGGCGGGGATCTTGGATGGTTCGCCAAAAATGAAATGGTCGCCGAGTTCGCGAACGCCGCCTTTAACATCGAGCCGGGCAATGTCGGTGACGAGCCGGTTGAAACGCAGTTCGGCTGGCATGTCGTCAAAGTTGAAGACGCCCGCACGCGTCAGCCGCCTTCTTTCGAGGAAGCCAAGCCGATGATTGAAAGCCAGCTGCGCCGTCAGGTTCTGGACCAGATGGTCAATGAGTGGCGGGAAGAGGCCGAGATCGAGGTGTATAACATCAATGGCGAGGAAATTGCCGAGGCTGAAGCGGAAACATCCGGTGAAGCTGCAACTGAAACGTCCGCCAATTGATTATAACGAAATCTTGTTTAGCATCCCGATGGATGCCGGGATCCAGCCGAATAAAAAGCTCTGGATCGCGGCTTTCGCCGGGATGTTTTTTTATTGAGCTCCTTTTATGACGTCATCATTGCCCTTGATTTTTGTCTCCGCCGCCGCACTCGTCGACGCGGAAGGGCGCGTTCTTCTGGCGCAAAGGCCCGAAGGCAAGAAAATGGCCGGCCTCTGGGAATTTCCGGGCGGCAAGGTCCATGAAGGAGAAACGCCGGAAGCGGCGTTAGTGCGCGAGTTGAAGGAAGAGCTGGGCATTGACGCGCTTGCGAAGGAGCTTGAGCCAGCCTGCTTCGCCTCGCACGCCTATCAGGATTTTCATCTATTCATGCCGCTTTACGTTTGCAGGAAATGGGAAGGGGAAGTGCGGGCCATGGAGCACACGGCTCTGGAATGGGTTTCGCTTGATCGCATGAAAAGTTACGCTATGCCGGAGGCGGATATGCCGTTGGTTGATTTATTGCAAAAGATACTTTGATGTTTGGCTCCGTATACGATTACCGGGATTTTTACGCAAAGCCCGTTGGCAGGGTCGTTCAGAAAACACTCTCGGACAAGATCCTCGAATGCTGGCCGGATTGCAATAACCTCTCTTTGCTTGGACTGGGATATGCCGCCCCGTTTATGCCGGTCTATGAGGAAAAAGCCGCGCAGGTCATGCTTTCCATGCCCGCGTCTTTAGGCGCGCACCACTGGCCGGATGACATGCCCGGCAAGGTTTGTCTGGCGGAAGACACTGAACTGCCCTTTGAGACGAACAGCATAGACCGCATATTGATCGTTCACGGTCTGGAGCGCACGGAGCTTGTTCCTTCTTCGCTCGAGGAAATCTGGCGCGTTCTTAAAAGTAATGGCCGCGTTCTGATAATTGCTCCGAACCGCCTTGGCTTATGGTCGAAGGCGGAATGGACGCCGTTCGGGCACGGCCGCCCGTACTCGCAAATGCAGCTGACGAGCATGCTCAAGGACGCTTTGTTTGTGCAGGAACGCTGTTGCGAATCACTTTTCATGCCGCCTTTAAAATCGCGGCTGGTCATGCGCGGCGCGCGTTTTTTTGAAACTTTTGGGAAATACGTCTACCCGGTCCTTGGCGGCGCGCTCGTGATTGAAGCCAGCAAGCAGCTCTATGCGCCGTCAAGCGGCGCGAAAGCTCCGGCGCGTCTGGTGGTCAGGAGCAGGGTTGCCGCGATTGGAAGTTGAGAGCCGCGACTCTTAGCTATAAAGCCCGAACGGATCGTCCGGATTGACGCCGTCCATAAACGGCAGTTTGCGGTCAACATTGGTCGTCTGGTAAACGGCGCCGACCCAGTTGCCGATCATCGATTTTGCGCTGTCGCGCCATGTGTTTTCCAAAAAGCGCTCGATTTCATTTTCCGGGAACGGAATATCCGTATCGCCCGCAAGTATCCGTTCTTTATATGGCTCAAGGATTTCAAGCGAGCGCGGCCCGAAATAGTTTTCCGGCCAGGGCGGGTAATCGGCGCGCGCGCCTTCAACAAAGTTTTGTACCTCGCGCCTGTACTCTTTCATCAGGCTGATCGCGTCATATTCCGGATGACCTTGAAAGCAGATCAGACGAAACCCGTCCGGGCTCGTCGCGACGTGAACGCCGGCGTCCTCGCTGTCGACCAGTACGCGCATACCCGCGTTTTCAAACTGCCGCCATGTGATTTCGCTGTAACGCGAATGCGGGACGTCAAAAATCGTGTTCATGTTGCGCACGACAGGGTGCTTGCGGTTGCGGACCCGATGACCGTAGACGCCCCATTGCTTCTCGTCGCGCCAGTGCGGCGCCTCGCCGAAAACGTAGTTCATTACCGCGTGTGAAGCCAGACAGGAACAAAGAGTCGAGGTTACGTTCTCATGCGCCCACTCAATCAGATCGCGCAGAGGATGCCAGAACGCCTCATCGGCCACGGCCGGGTTTGTTTCCTCATTTGCGCCGGTAACGATTAACGCGTCAAGCCCTTCTTCGCGCAGCTTGTCAAAGGATTCATAAAAACGCTGAAAATGCTCCCGGGCGTTGTCGCCGCGGTTGCCGACGGGCAGGGTAAAGGGATGAATATAAAACTGCGCGATCTTGTTACTGTCCCCGACAAGCCGGAAAAACTGACGCTCGGTCGCCTCTATCGCCGCGTCCGGCATCATGTTGCAAAAGCCGATATGAAGCTCGCGGATATCCTGTTGCAGCGCGCGCCCTTCATGCATCACAGTCCAGCCTTCGGCTTCTATCCGTTCGAAGGTTGGCAGCTTGGAATGACGAATCAGTGGCATGGGTATCGACTCCGTTTGATTTCTTGAGCTGTTCAGAGTAAGACTTTGCTTATAACGGCATGATTTCAAGAAGTCTATGACAAAGAAACTCGACGAAATACGGAACCAGATCGACGATCTCGATAACCGGATACATGATTTGCTCATGGAGCGGGCGTCGCTGATCGGCGCAATTATCGATGAAAAGAAAAAAGGCAAGCTTCAGATCGTGCAGCCCGCAAGAGAAGCCGTTATGATCCGCCGCCTGCTTGGCCGGCATGAAGGAGACTTGCCAAAGGCCGCGATTGTGCGTATCTGGCGCGAGCTCGTCGGCGCGGTCACGTTGCTGCAAACGGGACTGAAAGTCGCCGTGACGGTGACCGATGAGCGCAGTATGCAGTTCTGGGACATGGCGCGGGATTATTTCGGCAGCGTGTTGCCGATGGTCAAGGTCAGTAATCCGCTGGCCGCTGTCGGCATGGTACGCGAGGGCGAGGCGACGTTCGCCGTTGTCCCCTGGCCGCAGGATGGCGCGGAAAATCCATGGTGGATATATCTGAACAGTCAGGAACAGAACGCGCCGCGCGTGGTTGTGCGTCTGCCATATGGAGACATAGAGGGAATTCCTACAGGCACGGAAAATATGGCGCTCATCGTATCGAATATTGCTTATGATGAAACCGGCGATGATATGAGCTTTCTGGCCCTTGAAATCGATCAGAGCGTCAGCCGCGCAAGAATTGTCGACAAGGCGAAAAAGGCTGGTCTCGTTCCCGTTTCCCTCAATTCCCGCAAATGCCCGAATCAGTCCATGCCCACGATGCATTTGCTTGAGGTGGAAGGGTATGTCGATTCGTCGGACAGCCGCCTTCAGGAAATACTGGCCGATCTTGAGGATCCTTACGGACGCATTGCATGTATCGGCGGGTATCCCAAGCCGCCAATATTTGAAAATCTTGGTAATAAAGTTGAAATTACTCACAAGCGCGTCGCGGCTGAATAAAAATGCTCAAGCAAATTACGATTATCGGAATCGGCCTGATCGGCTCTTCGGTCGCACGGGCGGTAAAGCATCATAATCTTGCGGAAAAGCTCGTCTGCGCGGATGCGGACGAGGACGTCGTCTTGCGCGTGGAAAAGCTTGGCTTCGCGGATGATGCGACGCAAAATGCCTCAGAGGGCGTAAAGGATGCCGATCTTGTGATCCTCGCGACGCCGCTCGGCGCGTTTGGAAAAGTGACGCAGGAAATCGCGCCGCACATGAAAGCGGGAGCTGTTCTAACCGATACGGGCTCGGTTAAGCAGGACGCCATTAGCGCCATACAGCCTTTTGTCCCGGATCATGTCAGCTTCGTTCCTGGGCATCCGATAGCCGGAACGGAACAGTCCGGTCCTGAAGCGGGATTTTACGAGCTGTTCATCAACCGCTGGGCCGTTCTGACGCCCTTGCCGGATACGGACGCGCAGGCGCTCGGCAAAATGGTGCAGTTCTGGGAATCTTGCGGATCGCGCGTGGAAATCATGGATCCGCAGCGCCATGATCTCGTGCTGGCGATTACCTCGCATCTGCCGCATCTGATTGCGTATTCCATTGTGGGAACGGCAACCGACCTTGAGGAGCACCTGCATTCAGACGTGATCAAGTTTTCCGCCTCAGGTTTCCGCGATTTTACGCGGATTGCGGCCTCGGACCCCGTTGTCTGGCGCGATATTTTCCTTGGCAATAACGAGGCTGTGCTGGAAGTTTTACAGCGTTTCAACGAGGATCTGACCGCGCTGCAAAAAGCCATACGCTGGAAAGACGGGCGGACGCTTGAGAAATTTTTCACGCGTACGCGTCATATCCGGCGCGAGGTCATTGAGGCGGGGCAGGCGGATTACGTCTATCCGGATTCTTCCGGGGATATTCAAAGACAGGAAGGGACGCCACCTTTACCGGCCCTGCAAAGACCGTACTGTTCCGAAGAGTGATCGTCTGGTTCATGTAAAGTTCACCCGTTTCTTCATCGGTCTGGCTGGCGGCGGCGAGAATGGTGGAGAACAGCAGCGCCTGCTTTTTCTCTATAACGCCCGCTTCCTGAAGCGTTTCGAAAAAGGCGAGGTGCCGTTCAAGCCGCACGTCAAGCTTACCCTCGGGCTGTAGGGCATTATTCAGAGAAAACGCGCCTTTGCCGCGCAGCTCAAGGTCTGGGCGTATAATCTGCAGGTCTTCGATTACAAGCTCCCCGCCGCTTGCCTGCCATTGCCTTAAGGATTCATGGGTCATGTCCGGCGGGATGTTTTCAGGTATTTGCGCCGACAACAATGCGGATTTAATCGTCCAGAGGCCTTTTTGATCCTGCGGTTCGGCAAGGCGCGCGCCTTTTGGCAGCTCGATGTCTATTGTCTGCCCGGGCAGGAAAAAGCCGGTCGCTTTTACTTGCGGAAAATCAATAACGACCCGCTCAAGCCATGACAGCCGCCCCGACAAAGTGACTTCGTGCGGACCCGGAAAGCCGGAGATGTCAGGCTTTGTCCCTGTAAAGGCAATGTCCTTGTCTCCGCTCTGTTCGATAAAGGCGGTGACTTCCTTGCGGATTTCGTAGGCCATGTAAAACCAGAAGCCGCAATACGCCGTCCCGCCAAGGACGATGACGAAAGACAGAAGAACAAAGGCGATTTTAAGTTTTTTGAGCATCTTCACGTAACCTGCTTGAAGCTTTTTCCAGAACTGTTTCCACCTCTTTTAACACGTCTGCGGCGGGTCTGCCAGTCGCATGTATCGGCGGCAGGAATTCGAACACGCACACGCCGCCGCGTTTCATCCAACCTTCGCGCGGCCAGAACATTCCACTGTTTAAAGCCATGGGAACAATCGTCAGTCCCGTTTCTTCCTGAATGCGCGCGACGCCCATTTTGTATGGCTTGTCCTTCGTCGTTTGATATGTCCAGACGCGCGTGCCTTGGGGGAAGATTACAATCGCGCGGCCCTGTTCCTTGATGCGTTTTGCGCCGTCAATGACCTGGCGCATGGCTTCCTTGCCCTGCGAGCGGTCGATGGCGATGGGATCTATTCTGGCCAGGAAGTTCCCCCATATCGGGATATCCAGCAGCTCCTTTTTCAGCACGATCGCCGGATCGTCGAAAATGCGGTGGAGTTTCAGCGTTTCATAAGGAGACTGATGCTTGGCCGCGACGATATAGGCCCCATCTGGCGGGAGATGTTCAAGGCCGCGCACCTCTATATCCAGCCTCAGAATGAACTTCTCAAGAGCGTAAACAACGCCGACATACCATTTGAGAATTTTCAGGGCCTGATCTCTTTTTACAAAAGGCAGGGCAGGCGTTAAAGCCACGCATGCAAGCGCGGTAAAGCCGTAGAACGCGACGTTAAAAAGGCTCGCGCGTATGAATTCCAGCGCCGTATTCATTGATGATCCCACAGGCCTGATTTGATTAAAGCGTGCGTCGCGAGCAGTTTGTTGTATTCGCGTAACAGCAGCCTCCAGTTCGCTTTTCCGCCGCGGTAAAGCAGATCCGTTTTAACCGGGTGCGTAATAATTTCAATATTGCCCGTAGCGTTCCACAATTCCGCATAAGAGCGGCGCAGGTGATAGTCGGAAGTTACAAGCCTGACGCTCTTGACGTCTTTGCCATCAAGCCATTGCCTGGCCTGAATCGCGTTTTCATGCGTGCTTGTCGCCATGTAATCCAGCGTTATGCAGCATTCAGGCAGGCTAAAGCTCTGCCCCTGATAGCGGGACAGGTTCTCGACCTTGAAAGACTTTACGACGCTGGTGATGAAAAGCTCATTCGCGCGGCCTTCCGAGAACAGGGCAAGCCCCTCCGTGATCCGAGCCTTGTTGCCGGTAAAGACAATGATCGCGTCGGTTTTCTCCAGATGCGTTCCTGTTTGCAACGCAGCCGTATCGTAAACATACGCTGTGTAACCCAGCAGCCAGAGCGCGACGAGTCCGATCATGGTTTAAAACAGTCCTGTTTATTCGTGTATTCCGACATGGCTCTCTTTCTACGGCATCTGCGAAAGCGTTCTAAAAACCGTATGCCGTGCCGTGAGCGCCGCAATCCCGGCGGCGACCAGCGGCATCGTCATCAAAAGCGCAATATGAACAAGGCTGAGCGAAAGATCGGGGACAAGCTGGATATCGGCCTTGCCGCCCGCCCATCCGGTCAATGCCAGCGACGCCAGCGCCAGAACCGTCCCAATCGCCCCGCCTTTTGCCGCCAGCAGCATGGCGTGCCGCTGAAACTGCCCGGTGATATACTCATCGCTCGCCCCCATCAGGTGCAGGAGCTCGACTTCCGCCTGATGCATGGCCATGCGCGAACGTACGGCGCCTGCAATGGCGGTAATTGTCGTCGCGCCAATGACGACAGCGAGAATGAAGGCGGCGAGCTGGAGCGCGCTGGAAAAACGAATCAGGTCGCCAAGCCAGGCGTCATGCGTATCGATGCGCGAAACAGGGTCAATTGCCTCGATGCGTTCCGACAAGCCGTTGATAATTTTCTCTTCCGTTTTTTTCATTTCAACCTTTACAAGCCCCGGCACAGGCACGTCGGCAAAGTTCAGGTTTTCGCCGAGCCATGGCGATACAAGCGCCAGAACGTCCTCCTTGTTCAAAGCTTCAGCCGAGGTGACATGAGGGTGGTTTCCGAGAAGGCTGACAATGCGCGTCGCAATGGCCTCGATCTCTTCAGGCCCGCGCGTTTCCTGATTTTCGCCGGATGCGGGAATTTCTATCGTCAGCTTGTTTTCAAGCCCGGAAGACCAGCGTTCTGATAAGGCGCCAAGCGCCATGGAGGCCGACAGGGCCAGAATGGCCAGAAACGTCATAAGCGCAATAAGCAGGAGCAAAAAGCCCGTCCCGCTGTCCTTGTCAAGCGGGATATCGTAACGGCGCGGCTGCGCGCGCCCGACGGCTTTTGGTCTGGTCAGGAGACGGCGTATCACAGGACCCCCTCCATTTTCCTTTGTACCCAGTTTTTGGGCTCTTCAACATGCAGGCTGCCGGCATCCAAAATCATACGCTTGTGGGGGAATTTGTTCATCATAATCTCGTTGTGCGAAGCGATGACGATCGTCGTGCCCATGCGGTTGAGCTGCTCGAACAAATTCATCAGGCGAAAGCCGATTTCATCGTCGAGGTTCCCCGTCGGCTCGTCCGCCAGTAACAACCTTGGCCGCGTAATCACGGCGCGGGCGACGGCAATGCGCTGCTGCTGACCGCCCGACATGGTATCGGGCAGGGCATGCATATGATCGCCTAGGCCAACCCATTCCAGCAATTCCTCGACATTATTGCGGATTTCATTCTCCGGTCTGCCCGATATGCGCAAAGGCAGGGCAACGTTATCAAATGCCGATATATGCGTAAGCAAACGGAAATCCTGGAAGACGACGCCGATTCTGCGGCGTATCGCCGTTAACTGTCTGCGGCTGAGTTGCGCGATATTCTGGTCGAACATGCGCACGATCCCGCGCGTCGGCATCCGTCCCAGAAACAACAGCGACATCAGCGAGGTTTTTCCCGCGCCGCTGGGTCCGCTCAGGAAGTGAAAGGATCCCGGCTCCAGGTTAAAGGAAATATCGCTTAGAGCTTCCGGGCCGATGCCGTATCGCAGGCCGACATGTTCAAACGCGATCATGGCGTCTCCCCGCTGCCGCGTTCAACGTCGCGCGGCTTTTGCCGGTCCAGAATGAACTGGACCGTATCAGCCTTGATCGTTGGATTGTCAATCTGCGCCGCCGTTCGCGCGGCGTGCGCGTATTTCCCCGTTTTGGCGAAAATCTTGGCGACGATCCGGTGCGCCTTGTTGCGGAAGGCGGGGTCGTCGACATGTCTGATGCTGGCGAGCGCAGCCTCGATGTCTCCACGCTCGGCCTGTATTTCCGCGCTTTCGGCAAAAGCCTTGTTCCGCAGGGCGGCGTTTTCCATGGCGCGCGCCGTTTGGGTCGCCCCGGCGTCGTCACCGGCGAAGGCCTGCGACATCGCTATGTAAGTCAGGGCAATCGCGTAAGAGGCTTCATGCTCGATCTTTTCCGCTTCCTCTTTCAGGCGCGCAAATAGCGCGTCGCGCTCCTCGCCTGCCAGCCCGATATCGGACGCCGCCATGCCAATGCCGCGGATCGTCATCGCCCTTGTGTCGGGATTGCCGATCCGCGCGATCAGGGAAATAGCTTCATCCGTGCGGCCCTCGAAAGCCAGCGTTTTGGCGTATTCGCGCAGAGCCTTGTCGCGCCACGGGGCATGATCGATTGCCGTAATAGTCTGCTCCAGCATGTCCAGTAAGCAGGTCCGTTCACCATTCGCGCAAGCCGCTGTTTCATCCGCTCTGGCGGACGGCATAGAAAGCAGGAGCGCGAGCGCAAAACAAAAAATCAGGCGTAAAGACATGCGAAAAGGGGACTCCGTATCGGAAAACTTTGGTATACAATAAAGAATTGATGTCATGTGTTGAAGCGTAATTTTTATGATCCTGACCTGTCCCGACTGCCAGACCCGCTATCTTCTTGACCGGCATATACTTGAGCCGGACGGACGGCTTGTGCGCTGCTCCGCCTGCGGACATACATGGCGGCAACTGCCGGATGGCTCGGAAGAGGAACAGGATGGCGAAGCGGATGAAGCGGATATCCGCGAGATTCGTGAAGAGGAACGCTTTGAGGCGGATGAAGCGGCTCGCGATCCCATTCCCGACGCAGTTATCCCGGGCGCAGAGGATTACGCGAAACCGGATCTGGAAGACGAGAATATGCTCTTGCCGGTTCTCTCGGGGTTTGCCGCCTCCGTATTTTTGTTTCTGGCCTTTGCGAGCGCGCTGGTCGTTTCGCGTCAGGGCGTGGTGAACGGCTGGCCTGCCGCTTCGCTTTTATACGCGACGCTTGGCTTCGAAGTCAGGATGCCCGGCGACGGCCTGATCTTTGACCGCGTGAAAGCGGCGACCGGGCAAGATTCGGAAGGCAATGAAATCCTGTCAATTGAAGGGCGTATCATTAATCTGACCGGCGAAGAAATCGCTTTGCCGCGTGTTCAGGCGACTTTACTGGATCAGGACGCCGTACCGGTTGAGAGCTGGTCCGTGATGATTGAAGATAAATCCGTATCCCCCGAGCAATGGATTTCATTCGAAACCCGCCATAGCGCCGCAGACGGAGAGCAGGCGCGCGTCGGGTTTGTTTTTGAAGGGGCGGAGTGATTTACTTCTCTCACTTCATTGCAGCTTGCTAAAACTGCCGCAGCAATCTTCTAAGATACTCAAGCTCAATCTCGGGGCGGCTGAAATCCCCAGAGCGTTCGCGCAGAATTTTCATGATCTCCTCGATGCGCTTGCGCTCATGTTCTTCCGGAATTTCCACTGTCCCGAAAATATCGCGCCCGTTGTCGGGTTCCCCGTCCCCGTCACTTCCGCGCGGGCGGCCCAGCGGGTCAAGCGACGCGCCGCCAAGACTAAGCAGCGTCATTTGGCGCATGCGGGCCATCATCTGCTGATTCATGTCTTCCATCGCGTCCTGTAAATGCGCGATCGCTTTTTCCTGATGCGGGATCGCGCCGCCGGGATTATTGCCCTTTAGCATGGCCGAAGACCCGCGCATTTCCTGTTCGGCCAGGCCCATATTTTCCGGCGCCTCTTTCATCTTTTCGCCTGCCTCGCGCATCAGTTGACCGAGTATAAGGCGTAAGGATTCCTGCTCCGTATAGCTGCCTTGCGTATTAATCGTATTCTGCGATTCCGTGTCTGGTGAAGGCGGTGGCAAGGCGCTATCAGGCTGTAACAGTCGCGGCGCGTTCGTATCCGGCGCCCACCATTCAGGGTATTTCTGGAGCTGGCTGCGCTGCGCGGCTTCGGCCTGCGAGCGGGATTTTTCCAGCAGAGCCTGTTGCTTTTCAATCAATTCCTGCAGCTCGTTAATGCCTTCCTGCATGAACTGCACGTCTTCGGGCAGCTTTCCGATTGCGGAAGGATCAAGCATCTCCGTCATGCGCTGGATTTGCGAGAGCATTTCAAGCGCGGACTCGCGGTTACCGGACAACGCCTCGGCGCGCAGTTTGTCCAGAAAAGAAGACAGCGCGCTCAAATCCAGCTCCCGCATGCCTTCAGTCGGCGGAATAAAGGGCAGGGGATCCCCGCTTTCCGCGCGTTTTTGCATCTCGCGCGCCATTTCCTGGAAGTATTGCGCGAGGGCCTGTTGCAGTTCCTGCATGGCCTGCGCGATTTCAGCGTCCGTGGCGTCGGGATCGGCCAGCGTTTTTTCGACATTGCGCTGCGCGTCCTCCAGCGTTCGCAGAGCCATTTCAAGCGATCCGCCGTCGAGGCGCATGGCCGTGTCCCAGAGCAGCTCAATAACGCTGAGAAGGCTCGCTTCATTCTGTTGGTATCTCAGGCGCGACGCCGCCACGCGCGCGGACAGAAACGCAATCGGGTCGTCATTGAGGGATTCCGGCGTGTTTAAAAGCGCTTCCAGCCCCTCGATAATTTCCTTTTGCGCGGCGTAACCATTCCAGACAAGGCGTTTGCGCATCTCTATCAGCAGCTGCGCCGTCGGGTGCGAGAACTGGCGTTCCGGCAGGGTCATTTTGACCGTAACGGTTTCAGAAGCCTGTTTGACCGCGTCATATGCGGTAAAAGACAGGATAACGGGCAGGCCTGCCCATGTATGACGCGCCAGATCATAGACGGGGGATGTTTCGGTTTCTTCGCCCGCCGGACTCATAATCAAACGCCTGTCCGTCACAGGCCGGCCGCGCGGCGGCTCGCCGGCTTCCGGATCGAGCGTCATGACAAGTTCAAGATCGCGGACGCCAAAATCGTCCCTGACCTTGAAGGGAATTTGAAAACGCCCCTGCGAAAGAAATTCCGTCTCGCCGTTCAAAGCCAGTTCCGGAACCGTATCTTCAACGTATTTATATGCGAGAACCGTATTCCGGATCAGCCCCTGCCGCACAGAGAGCTTTTCAGCGGGGCGGATTTCGAACGCGAGGCTGTAATTGTTTTCATCAACCTGTTTAAAGGGCGTACGCTCGTCATTAACGCGCAAGACCGGATCGCCAAGACCGCCGCTGACAAGGATTTTGACGTTCGCGCCCTCGGGAATTTCGAGAGGTTCTTGCGTCAGGCTGCCCTGAATGACGGTTTCCGCAAGGCCTGTATATTCCGGCGGCGTAATCCTGAAGACGACGTTCGGCGGGAAGGCTTCCTCGAACTGAAACATATCGCCGCGGATTGGCAGGAGACCGCCGGAAAGCGCGCTGCTCCAGTACGGCCCCGCGACGATCAGCCCGCATATGAACAAAAGCGCGCAGAAATAACGCAGCGCGTAGGGATCTTTTCGCGTCAAATGCGCACGAGGCGCGTTAATCCTCGCCTTCTCGATCGCGCCGTGAAATTTTTGCGCGCGCAGCTCCCAGAGCGTACGCGTTTTTGAGGTCGAGGGATTGGAAAGACGGTCTTCTATGCTGCTGAACGGTCTGTGCGCAAGTCCGGAATCCGTTTCGATTCGCCGCCAGATTTCCACGCGTTCCGGTAACTTGAAATGACGAAAGTCCCGGCGCAGAAGAACTCCCAGCCCGAGAAGAAAGACGATAGCCGCGCCAATTTCAAATCCCTGTCCGAACAGGGCTGGCAATCCCAGCAGCCAAAGTCCGAAAAAGAACAGCGTCCAGCAGACGGGACGCCACAGGGCTTTCGCCGCATTTTCTGCGAGAATTACCGCAAACGCTCGGCGTTCCTTGCCCTGAAGTCTGCGCCGCGCGTACGAAATGTGGCTATCAAGATAAGGGTCCATCAGAATACAGATAATGCGTGGTCAGTCTACAGCCAGTCCGGAATGACATCCTGTTCTATTAATTCCATTATATCCTGCCTTGGCCGGATAACCGCAAACTTGTCTCCGCTCACAAGGATTTCCGGCGGCATGGGGCGGGTATTGTAGTTCGAGCTCATGACTGCGCCATATGCGCCGGCCGAGCGGATCGCAAGCAAATCGCCTGCTTTCAATTCCGGCATAGGCCTCTGAACCGCAAAAGTATCCGCTGTTTCGCAAACCGGGCCAACAATGTCATAAGGCTGAGCATCCGTTTTGCTTTCCGTGACGGGAATAATTGTATGCCAGGCGTCATAAAGCGCGGGCCGGATCAGATCATTCATGCCCGCGTCCACGACGGCGAATTTGCGGCCTGCGCTCTCCTTGATATAGAGAACTTCGGTCAAAAGGATCCCCGCATTGCCGGTCAGAAAGCGCCCGGGCTCAATGACGAGCGGTATATCGAGAGGCCCCAGAACCTCGCTTATTGCGTTGACGTACTCTTGTATGTTGAGCGGATTTTCCGCGCTGTCCCTGTAGACAATGCCCAGTCCGCCGCCGATATCCAGCGTTTTGATGGGCAGGCCATCCCGCTTCAGCCCCAGCGCCAGATCAGCTAGCTTTTCGAACGCGGTCCGGAAATGTTCGGCCTTCAGAACCTGTGAGCCGATATGAACGTGAATGCCCTGTATATCAAGATGCGCACTATTCGCCGCCTCTTTATACAGCCGTTCAACATCGCTGCGGAGCATGCCGAATTTGTCCTGCGCGCGCCCGGTTGTGATTTTATTATTGGTTTCCGCGTCCACGTCAGGATTGAGCCGCAAGGCGACGGGGGCTTTTAAATTCAGCTCTTCAGCAATATCCTCTATGCGGCGCAGTTCCTGTTCCGACTCGACATTGATCTGGCGCACGTTATTCCGAAGCGCAAGCCTGATTTCATCCCGGCTCTTGCTGACGCCGGAAAAAACAATTTTCTCCGCCGGTATGCCGGCTTTAATACAGCGCAAGAGCTCCCCGCCGGAAACGATGTCTGCGCCCGCGCCCAGATTCGCCATGATTTTTAGGATAGCCTGGTTACTGTTGGCCTTGCATGCGTATGCAATCACAACATCCTGTTTCACTGTGTTCTTCAGCGTAGCGTCAAGCAGTTCAAACTGCGCCATTATATGCGCCGCCGAAT
The DNA here is from genome assembly GCA_964498755.1 of uncultured Pseudobdellovibrionaceae bacterium. Taxonomy (GTDB): domain Bacteria; phylum Pseudomonadota; class Alphaproteobacteria; order Micavibrionales; family Micavibrionaceae; genus RZZS01. The sequence goes on from CAZCIB010000005.1 coordinate 68,378, forward strand.
AAACATAAGCCGGCGTGCCGGTTTCGCTGACAGCGGACAAGAGATTTTGATCCTCGCAGTGAAGCAGCGCGTCCTTAAAGTTGAAAAAGCTCATGGAAATTTACTCGTAAGGATTGTCTTTAAAATCGGAGCTGCCGCTATCTGCGCCGTTCTCTTGCGGATAGGTACGGGGAAACGGCTTGTCCTGTGCGGATTCCGGGCCGGGCAGGGTATCCGGCTTAACGCCGCAAGCTGTCAGCAAAAAGATTATGGGCGCGATATAAACTATTGTCTTCATGTTCACACTATGCGCGGATATGCTAGTAAGTACAATAAGTATATGCGAGCATCACACGTTCAAAAAGGCTTAACGGAATAAGATTTTCTCGGGACGGTTATGGAAGATAGAGACAGCGCCGCAGAAGAAGACGATGACGGCGTCATTACGCAGGACCAGCTGGAGGCGATGTGCCGCCTTCATTTACGTTTCCTTGAGGGGCGACTCGGGGGACGGCGCGCGGTTATGCGCGGCCGCGACCTGAGCGGGCTTTCCCTGAGGGCTAAAAACCTGCGCCAGGCCGACTTTACCGGATGCAAGATGTCCGGAATGGATCTGTCAGATGCGAATTTTCAGGAAGCCTCTCTTTATGCGGTTGATCTGTCTAATTCCAACCTGAACAACACCAACTTTATACGCTGTGATTTACGCGGCGCGCATATCGAAAGCGCAAATCTGAAGGGCGCCAATCTTGATTCCGCTGACTTGCGGGTGGGCGGTTATTCGAATCAGGGAAGTTTTGAATCAGCGCAGTCCGTAAACTTTCGCGGCGCAAATCTTTCCGGCGCCAAGCTGTCGGGAACATTGGCGAGCCGCGCAGATTTCCGTGACGCCATTATGTCGGGCATTGATATGAACAAGGCCGATTTAAGGGGCGCGCAGCTTGAAGGGGCGGATCTTACGGACGCGAAAATTTCTGACGCCAAGCTAGCCGGCGCGTCTTTGCGCTCGGCTATTCTGACGGGCGTTGATATCAAGACATTCTCCGCCGCTGAAGTTGATATGACCGGCGCCGTGACCGATGAAAATATCGGCGTATCGGTTTCCGATCTGGCCAAGCCTCTCGGACAGCTCGTGCAGGAGCATCGCGACTGGGTTCAATCGGCGGGCAGTCAGGGGCAGCAACTCGATCTGAGCGGCTACGACATGCGCCCGCTAAAGTCGCTGAAAGGGGAAAAGCTGACGGCGATCGTGGCGATCGGGGCCAAATTCTTTGGCATGAGCCTTTTCAAAATCGAAATTCAGAGCGCAAAACTGGATGAGTGCGATTTCAGAAGTTGCGATATGGAGAGCGCGGACTTGCGCGGCTCGTCCCTTAAAGGCGCGACTCTCAGCCACGCAAACCTTAAAGACGCCAATTTCCTACCCTTGCTTTTTGGTGGCGGGGAGGGGACGCGCCGCTTCAATCCCTGTTGTCTCGACGAATGCACGATGCGTTACGCGGACCTTAAAGGCGCGCAAATGAAGAATGCGTCGTTCGTAAATGCGGACATATCCTTTTCGGATTTCACGGGGGCCGATTTACGCGACTGCGATTTCACCGGCGCAAAAATGGAAAAAACGATTCTTGAGGACGCGAACACTGAAGGCGCAATCTTTGACAAAGGCGATAAGCCAGTTTTCAAAATGAAACTTGGCGCTGACGAAGGTGATGAAGGTTAAAGCTTCTCCGTCAACTCCGGAACCGCGTTAAACAAATCCGCGACCAGTCCGTAATCGGCGACTTCGAAGATCGGCGCGTCTTCGTCCTTGTTGATCGCGACGATGATTTTTGAGTCCTTCATCCCGGCCAGATGCTGGATTGCGCCTGAGATTCCAACGGCGATATATAGCTCGGGCGCGACGACCTTGCCCGTCTGTCCGACCTGATAGTCGTTGGGGACGTAACCCGAATCCACAGCGGCGCGGGACGCGCCTACCGCCGCGCCAAGCTTGTCGGCAAGTTGCTCAATAAGCGCAAAGTTTTCCGCCGAGCCGACCCCGCGCCCGCCGGAGACGACGATTCCCGCCGCCGTCAGTTCCGGCCGATCCGATTCGGCGAGCTCCAGTTTCACAAACGCGCTTTGGGCCGAGGGTTCAGGCGCGCCGATTTCTTCAACGCTTGCGCTTCCGCCTTCCGCCGCCGCAGGGTCAAAGGCCGTCGTGCGGATGGTCATCAGTTTTTTCGCGTCAGAGGATCTGACTTTTGCAATCGCCTGTCCGCCATAGACGGGGCGGACGAACGTATCCGCGCTTTCAATGGCGATGACGTCGGAGATTTGCTGTACGTCAAGTTTGGCCGCAATGCGCGGCAGGATGTTTTTCCCGAACGTGGATGCGGGCGCAAGGATGTAATCGTAGTTTTCGGCAACGCTTAAAATCAGGCTTTCCATCGCCTCGGCCAGATGGTGTTCGAGCGTATTGCTCTCGGATTTCAAAACTTTGGAGACTCCGTCGATTGTGACGGCGCTCGAGGCGGCGGCGCCGATATCCTTGCCGCTGACGAGAATATGAATATCCCCCTCAAGCGCTTTCGCCGCCGCGGCGACGTTGAGCGTATTCTGCGCAAGCGCGCCTGCATCGGTTTCGGCAATGATAAGCGTGGTCATGACTGTATATCCTCATAAAGCGCGTCAGGGGCGAGATCGACGCCGTTCGGCCAACAAGGCGCGCCGCTCTCCTCGATAAACACCTGCCTAAAAAATTCGGGATCTTTTAGCGGTTGAAAGACCGGTCCATCCAGCAGGTCCTTAAGGCAGACCTGTCCGGATTTACCATCCTCAAACTCGACATAAAGCGTCGTGTTTTCTAGAGGGCGCACTTTCACGACGCGCTGAAAATTCCATTCTGTGATACCGTCTTTCATGCTTTCGTCTCTTGGCTGTTACTCATCCAGGGGTTTAATCGCTTTCAGCTCTCTCTTGCTTTCGATGTTACTCCAGTTATCCATTAATTCTTGCCGGTTTTGGCTGGCCCATTCAAGTGCCATGGCGACGGCTCATTTAGGAAGGTGACCTTCCAGAATCTCAAGCGTCTCTATACTGATTATAGCATCGTGCTCGTTGTACGACACGTGGAAATGCGGCGGATTATGTTCCCGGTAGTACATGCGGACGATGATGCCGAAAAATCTTGATAAAATGGGCATCACAGCGCCTTCGCTTCATTCTTCAGCTTGTCGATCAGTTCGTCGACATTTGCGACTATGACGCCGGCCTGACGTTTAGGCGGTTCTGTGACTTCCAGAATTTCAAGGCGCGGCGCGGCGTCAACGCCCAGCTCCGAGAGCTCCATCACGTCGAGCGGCTTTTTCTTCGCCTTCATAATGTTGGGCAGGCTCGCGTAGCGCGGCTCATTGAGGCGCAGATCCGTGGTAATGAGGCCGGGCAGGGGAATGGCAAGCGTCTCCAGCCCGCCGTCGATCTCGCGCGTGACCTGCGCCTTTCCGTCTTCCAGTTCTATTTTCGAGGCGAACGTCGCCTGCGGCCAGCCCAGCAGCGCGGCCAGCATTTGCCCGGTCTGGTTGTTGTCGCCGTCAATGGCCTGCTTGCCCATGATCACAAGATCCGGCGATTCCGTCTCGATGACTTTTTGCAGGATTTTCGCGGTGCTCAGCGGCTCTACCCCTCCGAGATCAATCGCCGCGTCCGTTTTAATCAGGATGCCCCGGTCCGCGCCGATGGCCATAGCGGTGCGGAGCTGCTCCTGCGCCTTCTCCGGGCCGATCGTGACCGCGACGATTTCTTCGGCCTTGCCGGATTCCTTCAGGCGTACGGCTTCCTCGATCGCGATCTCGTCGAACGGGTTGACGGACATCTTGACATTGGCCGCATCAACGCCGCTTCCATCAGCTTTCACATGGATTTTGACGTTGTAATCAACGACGCGCTTAACGGGGACAAGTATTTTCATGGGCGAGTGACTCCTTAATTGAGAAGAAAATATCACCGGGCGGCCCCGCTGGCAAACCGGAATGCGCATATATCTAACGGTAGCCGAGTAATTTACTCCGTCCCCTTTTGCTTTTCGTGGCGCATGGTGGCATAAATGCCCTCATGAGCCTGCTTGAAAATCTAAAAGCTCTGCATGCGCGCGACGATAAAAACTATGCGCCTTTTATGATCGACGAGGCGCTTGTTGGCTATGTCCGCGAAGATAACGCGGAATATCTTATGGAGCATTTTCCGGATGTTTTTCAGCTGCGGAATAAAGAGATCGCGCTGAACGCCGCGCTGTCAGATTTTTCTTCCCGCTCTGATGCGCTTAAAGACGTTGCGCAACAGTTAGAGGCGGACAAAAAAATCGCCTATCCGCTGAAATACGAGCCGTTCCCCGTGGTTACGGACTGGGGCGAAAAGCCGCTGATGGAGATTGACCGGGCGGTCACGCCGTTCTTCGGCCTGCGCACCTTCGGCATTCATGTGAACGGGTATACGTACAGGGACGGGGAAATGCATGTCTGGCTCGGGCGGCGCGGGGCCGGCGTCAAGGTCTGGCCCGGAAAGCTCGATCAGATGGTCGCTGGCGGGCAGCCGATGGGTTTAAGCCTTGAAGAAAACATGATCAAGGAAGGCGAAGAAGAAGCTGCGCTGCCGGAAGAAATTATGAAACAGGCGCGGGCATGCGGCGCGCTGAACTACACGATGCGGATGCGGGAGGGCATCCGCCGCGACACGCAGTTTGTCTATGACCTTGAGCTTCCCGGGGACGTCGTTCCGCAAGCCGACGGCGCGGAAGTCGGCGAATTTATCTGTCTGGGCTCTGAAGAAGCGCTGGATTTGCTGTACGAACGGGACGCGTTTAAGCCGAATTGCGTGCCCGTCCTCGCCGATTTCCTGATCCGTCATGGCGTTTTGACGGAAGAGAATGAGCCGGAACTCCAAGAAATCCGACGATTATTGCATGGAGAGGTTTGATTGTTTTAATCGCGAATGGACGCAAAGCGTCGCAAAGATAAATATCATGGCGTCCATTCGCGGTTAAATATTAGCTCGCTACATGCGCCTTGCGATTAGATCATTGCGTGAGAAGGGGGTTATGAAGCGGGCTCAGGCACCGCTTGCCTTAGTTGGGACCCGGCGCCATCCGTATTGTAGCAATTCCCGGGAACGTAATCATCTTCACCCGTGTTATCAAAGTAGCAGGTCAAGTCTATCCCATGCTCTTCAAGATTTATAACCGTAATGTCGTTCATGCCCCATCCGATGTCCGGATCGTCCGACGTGAGCCGGTAGGAGATCACGCCGACAGAATCTACGCCGGCCTTTTCGTAGGGCTCTAGAAACGCGTTAAATTCATTTTTGACCTCTTCGGGAATTAATTCTTCGACATCATAAACAAGAGCTCTTGAATGGTGGACACCCCCTAACCAGGGCTCGTCATAAAAAAGAATTGAGTGCGCGCCCTGTCCGTCTTTGGCTGCGGGCTCAAAAAGAACATATATCCCCTCATCCGCTCTAGCCGCAGATTCAGCCCATTGCTCTGCAGAGAAGTGCGGATGATGTCCATCAATGACGCCTGATTTCTCAAAGAGCGCATTATGTTCCCAGGCGAAGGCGCCAAATCCAATTCCGCTAAGAACAGCGCCAGTAATTATTGGCTCTTTATAGTCACCACAGAAATCGCGAA
>CAZCIB010000006.1:0-71804 GCA_964498755.1 uncultured Pseudobdellovibrionaceae bacterium
CCCACGAAAACCCTTACCCGTCAATGTGTTCTGATGCAGAGTCCGGTAGTGTGACGCCTGACAGAGTTCACCGCGTATTTTGACGGTGAAAATTTTCTCTACCTTGAGGCCTTCAACACATTGGGCTGCACTTTTAAAACTATCCGTGTCCGAAGTCAGGAAAACCGCACGGCCAGATCCCGGACATAAAACCCGCCGTGTTTCCATCAGGATGTCTTTGTATAATTCGGGATTGCTCCCCACATCACCATATTGCTTGCCGAAGGGAAGATTGGCTAACCCCAGATCGATGCTGCTATCCGCGTGACCGCTTTGCCTGCCATCACCCTGCTTTATTTCGCAGCAGGAAATGCCTTTTGTGTTGAGCCTTGTAACTCTCACGGCCTCCTCATCAATATCACATCCGAACAGAGCTTTAAGTTTTGGCTGGGCGGCATAAGCTTCTGCCAAAAGGGTTCCACTTCCGCAAACCGGATCGAAAACCGCCTCATCGGGCTTCGGGTTTCCTGCAAATATAAGGGCAGCAGCAATCACCGGCGGCAAACTGCCCTCACGCTCGGCAACACGTTTTTGCCTGTAAAAGACTTTTGATGCCTCCTGCATCTGCACAGCAAGATAAAATTTTTCTTCAATCAAGAACGCCCACAGGGTTTCTTTTGCATTCTCGTAGAATGTTACGCCGCGAGTACTGAGCTCCCTTTTTAGCTTGCGCTCCATATCCTTACGGTTAAAGTGGGCGCCGTCCACGGTCACTGCGAGGCGGTATGACGAGTCTTTTCGAGTAAGAGCCTGAGCGGCTTTATCCAAAAGCCCTTTAGTGACATTGTTTTTGCCAAAGGCAACGCATTCATGAACGTCTTCGGCCAAGCGTAAATCGCGCATCGCCTTCTCGTTATCTACGCGTGGAAAAAACAGGAAATCATGATTTCGCTGATAAAGTATTGTTGGCCGGATTCCCTTTTTGACGACATTACGAAACATCATTTCTTTTATGAGCAGTCTCGCAAGTCCCGGCGCACAACGCAGGATTTTTTGTGTTTGCATTTTTCAGTTTGCCAAAATCATTTTATTATTCTTGCTCCATTTTGTGGCGGGAGGAGCCTCTTGCGCACCTACCAATTCTCCTTCACCCACACCCGCAGCTTTTCCCAAAGCGAGCCCGGTTCGGCGGCGGCGGAGATTTCGGCGGGCATTTCGTGCGCGCGTTCGGACGTGTAAACCAGAAGGCCCGAGGCCACGGAAAACGCCGGGCCGGAAGCGGCGTCCGGCAGGCCATGCAGCCTGACCGGGCGGCCTAAACGCACCTGCTTGTCGAGCACGCGCTGACCCAGATCGCGCAGGCCGGGAAGCTGGCTCGCCCCGCCGGTCAGGACAATCCGGCGCCCCATATAGGCGGCGGCGCCGCTGTCCTGCAGGCGCGCGCGGACATGCTCGAATATCTCCTCCATGCGCGGCTGGATAATTCCCACGAGTAAGGAACGCGGCACGGGGTTCGGCGCGCCGTCGGCATCCTCGCCCAGCGGCGGCACGTCGATCACCTCGCTTTCATCCGCGCTGGTGGCAATCGCGCTGCCATAAAGAGTCTTGAGCCGTTCGGCGTCGGCGACGGAAGTTGTCAGGCCCTTGGCGATGTCGTTGGTCACATGACCGCCGCCCAGAGGCAAAGCGTCGGCGTAAATCAGGTTCCCGTCGGAAAACACGGCGAAGGACGTCACGCCCGCGCCGATATCGACGACGCAGGCCCCGAGATCCATTTCGTCCTCCACAAGACTGGAAAGCCCCGCCGCGTAAGGCGTCGCGCAAAAGGCGGCGATATCAAGATGCGAACGTTCTATCGCGCCCGCAAAATTCCTCAAGGCAGAGGTCTCGCCGGATACGAGGTGAATATCGACCTCCATCTTGTCGCCCACCATGCCGCGCGGATCGCGCACCCCTTGCGCCCCGTCGATGGCGCAGGAGACGGGAATGGTGTGGACGAGTTCATGATTTTCGGAAGCGGCCTGTTCCTGCGCCTTGGTGAGCGCGCGGCGGATATCGTTTTCCGTGACCTCGTGCCCGGCGATGCTGACATCGGCGTGAATGATTTTTGAAAGCGCGTGCATGCCGGGCAGATTTACGACGACCTCGCGCAGCGGATAGCCTTTCAGAACGTTCGAGGCCATGTTCTCGGCGGCGTGAACGGACTGGCGGATGGCGCTTTCGGCGGCGTTCAAATCCGTGACCGCGCCGTTCCTGATGCCTTTGGAGGCCTGATGCCCGACGCCAAGAATTTCGACCGCGCCGTTATCGTCAATCACCCGCGCGATCAGGCAGGCGATCTTGTGCGAGCCAATATCAAGAGCGGCCAGAACGGAGCCTTTGGGACGGACGGGATGTTTCATGTCTGTTCCTCCGGAACAGTTGGCGGTAGAGAGTCGGCAGTTGGCAGAATGCCCCCATCCATTCCGCTAACGCTTCTGACGAAGCGAAGCGTCATTGCCCTCCCCCGCTTGCGGGGGAGGGTTGGGAGGGGAAACTGCCAACCGCCAACTTCCAACTGCCTACTCATATCTAAATCCCCCCCGCCTGCCATGTCGTCGCCGCGCCGCGCCGGGGCTGAACGACGATGCGGTCGACATTGCGCATGTCGATGCCGACGATATCTTTTTTCAGGAGATCGCCCTCTTTATGCATGTCCATCATTTTACGCATGGCGAGTTCCTGATCTTCCTCGGGAAGTTTAACCGTAATGCCGTTGCCGAGCTTCAGGTCCCAGCGCCTGCCGCTGATCCGCGTTGCGAATTCGACGCGCTCTTTCAGTTCGGGCTCGGCGTTTAACAATGTCATGAAATCCCCTGCGTGTTCGTTAGCGTCATTGCCGACCAGTATAATCATGTCCTTGTATTGCTTTAAATTCTCTCGGCTGAGAATCTCGCCGTCGAGATCAATCAGGTAAAGCTGCCCGTCCCGCTGCCAGAGCGCCGCCGGAACCCGTTCTTCCAGACCGACATAGATCGAATCCGGGAAACGGCGCTCGACGCGCGCGGTTTTTACCCATGACAGCGCGTTGATTTCTTCGCTGACCTTATGCGGGTCAAAGGCCAGAACCGGATCGCCCTTGTCCATATCAATAATGCGCATCAATGTCTGCGCGTCCGTATGGACGCGGCCCTCCACCAGAACATTTTCAACCGCGAACCCCGATTCGGCCGTAAACGCCATGAACTCTTCGTAACTCCAGTTTTTCGCTTTCTCCAGGCCGCCGGAGAGAATAACCCACGCGCCAAGCCAGAGCGCAAAAACGACGGCGGCGAAAATTTTGCCGAAGCGGCGCGCGTAATATTGCGCCTTCTGGATTTTGGTTTTGTGGCGCTTGAAGAAGTCTTTCCTGCGCGTGCCCCGTTTTTTGTTACTGTTCATCCCGCGCCTCCGCACGCCTGCGTCATCCCCGGCGCGCTGGAGCCTTGCCGGGACGGCAAGGCGAACATGCGCAGGACGGGGATCCGGCAAGACACTTGTCCGGCTTGCAAAGCCGGACGCTTTATTATGGCGGCCAAAACGAGTAACGCGTTTTGGCATGTCAGCCGGATACCCGCCTGCATTCCGCGTCTCTCTCGAGACGCTCCACTTGCGGGTATGACAGGGAAACGCCGGTACACTCCTACCCCCTCTTGAACAGGCGCGCTTCGGCGGGCACGGGATCGGCGGGCAGATATAAAAGCTCTTTGCGCGCAAAGGCCTCTTCTATGAGAGCCGTGAGCATATGCGTGAACAGGACGGGGTCGGCGGCGGCCTCCCAGAGAAAATACGCGAAAGAGCCCGGAAGCGGATTGACCTCGTTCAGCCAGAGCTCGCCCGTGCGCCCGTTACAAAGATAATCAATGCGCGGCGCGCCCGCGCCGTCGAGAGCCATAAACAGGGTCTCCGCCCAATGCCGGATATTGTTTTCCATGCCGATATCAATCGCCGGGCCGATTTCGCGGGTCAGGGAGAGCATGCCTTCGCTTTGCTCGCCCGGGCTTTTCGTACCCGATTTGTTATCGCCGCCGGAGAGATATTTTTGCTTGAAGTCGAGCAACTCGTCCCCCGCTTTCGGCTTTTCAATCGCCGAGGTTTTAAGGCCGCCGAACGCGCGGCTGACCGAGACGTTGTATTCGACGAGATTTTCGACGCAGGGCTCGACAACCGCGCTGGTATCGTACTGGAAGATCGCGGGCAGGCTCGCGCTAACTTCGGCAGCATTATTCGCGCGCGCAACGCCGATGGAGCTGCCGAGGTGGCAGGGTTTGACGATGACCGGAAAATCCATGCCCGTCAGCATTTCCCGGATATCCTCTTCCGGGATCAGGTAGCCCTGCTCCGGCCTGTGCAAGATCACGCAGGGCAGAACGGGGATGCCGAGGCTGCGGCAGACATGCTTGGTTGCCTGCTTGTCCATGAAGACGCTGGAGGCCAGCGTGCGGGTTCCAACGTAGGGAATCCCGGCCATTTCGAACAGGCCCTGGATCTGGCCATCCTCACCGTAAAGCCCGTGAAAGGCGGGAATCGCCGCGTCAAATTCAACGGGCTTGCCGCCGCCGAACAGGCCGGACTTTTTGGGAATAAGCGCCGGGCGGCCCTTGGGCAAGAGGTCGAGCGTGACTTCTTTCGTCTGCGCCAGCGCGTTGGCGTCCAGAAGATAATTTTTGCGTTCGCGCAAGACGTCGCCGATCAGCCATTTGCCCTCGGGAGTAATGTAAACGGGAAACGCGTCGAATTTTTCCGCGTCAATGGCCTGCAAGACCTGCAGGCCCGTAACTGTACTCACGTCGTGCTCCGGCGAGCGGCCGCCAAAAAAAACGGCGATTATTTTGCGGGATTCGGTCATGGCTTTGTTCTTAACTAGAATAGAAACATACTGGAAACGTATGAAGTTTACATGCTTTATTAAAGCACGCCTATGCGCTTTATGTACAGGTATCCATGGAAAAACGCACTTACACGATCAAAAGCACAGAGATCGCCGTTTTTGAAAGCGGCAAAAAGGATGCGCCCGTCACCCTCATCTGGGCGCATGGCTGGGGGCAATCTCATAAGGCATTTCATAAACTTATCCAAAGTTTTGAGAAAACGGCCTTCAATGTCGCGGTTGATTTTCCGGGCTTTGGCGAGTCGCCCATGCCGCCGGACGCATGGAGCGTTGAGGACTACGCCGAAGCCTGCGTGGAAATTTTGCAACAATATGAGGGCGCTAAAATCTGGTGCGGACATTCGTTCGGCTGCCGCGTCGGCATCCGGCTTGCCGCAAAATATCCCAATTCAGTCAATGGCTTGTTTCTGATTTCTGCTGCAGGACTAAAACGCAAGCGTCCACTTCATAAACAAATCTATTTAAACGCGCGCGTTATGCTTTTCAAAACGCTTAAAAAACTGGCTCCGGAAAACTATCACGAAAAGCTCTACGCCCTGTTCGGCAGCCGCGACTTCAAATCGGCAGGCCCCATGCGCGCGATTTTCACCAAAACCGTCAATGACGATCTCGCCGAAGCCGCCGGTCACGTCTCCTGCCCCGTCCATTTGATTTACGGCGAGAACGACGACGAAACCCCGCCCGCGTTTGGGGCGCGTTTTCAAAGCCTCATGCCGAACGCCTCCTTGACCGTTTTGCCCGGGCAGGATCATTACACTGTTCTCGCCGAAGCGCGGCACCAGACTGCGGCCAAGCTCATGGCGTTTATAGAGGAATTCAATAAGAGCCATTGAAATAACCTGTATTGTGGCTATGCGTCTTCTATTGTAAAACCGTTGCATGCTTGAACTTGTCCTGACCATCCTCGTTCCGGTTGCGGCGGTCGCGTTCACCATGCGGCGCTTGCTTACTTACCTGCACGCCTATCAGCAGGAAGAATACGATTCGCGGCTTTACTTCCGCTGGCTGTGGGAAAAAAGGACTTTCGACAAACGCCTAAGCGGCCTGCTTCTGCTCGTCGGATTGATTTTGTTATTTGCGCCGCATCCGGACTGGCTCGAGTCGGCCATGGTCGCGGCGCTCTTCCTCGTTTTCGCGCTTCGGGAGAAAGATCCGCGCAAGGAAGGCGCCAAGAAAAAGCTTGTCCTGACGCAGCGCGCGCGTCGCATTTTCTCATTTGCGTTGCTGATCAATGCGATGATTATCGCGGGCGCGGCGTTTCCGCATACGCCGCTGCTCTGGCTGATCCCCGTGCAGCTGATCCCGTTTACGCTTGCGCTTGCCAATTTCGCCCTGAAGCCCTTTGAAGACGCGGTGCAGCAGAAATTCTGGACCGAGGCGCACAATAAAGTAACCGAGCTTAATCCCACCGTCATCGGCATTACCGGGAGCTTCGGCAAGACTTCGGTCAAGCATATCCTTGGCCATATCCTGCAAAGCGCCGCGCCGACGCTCATCACGCCGGGCAGCGTCAATACGCCGATGGGCGTGACCCGCATTATCCGCGAGCAGCTTGAAAAGCGGCATAAATATTTTGTCGTCGAGATGGGCGCTTACGGCCCCGGCTCGATCAAGCGGCTCTGCGATCTCACACCGCCGGATCTGGGCGTCGTCACGGCGATCGGTCACGCGCATTACGAGCGTTTCAAAACGCTGGAGACCGTCGCCACGGCCAAGTTCGAAATGGCCGAGGCCGCCATCGCCAAGGACGGGCGCATGGTCGCGCACGAGGATACGCTTGGCTACGAAAAGCCCGGCGCGCTGCATAAAACGCATCCAGACAGGTTTACCAAAGTCGGCCCGTCCATGGAGGCCGATATCCGCATTCTGGATACGCGTCAGAGCGCGGGCGGCATGCAGGTCGATATTCGCTGGCAGGGCGAGCAATATACGCTGGAAGCGCCGCTTTACGGTTTGCATCACGGCTCGAACATGGCGATTGCGTTTGCAATAGGGATAACGCTCGGCCTGCCGCCAGCGCATATCGTCACGGCGCTGAAAACCTGTCCGCAGATCGCGCACCGGCTGGAGGTCAAGCCGCGCGGCTCCGGCGGGCTTTTGATAGACGACGCCTATAACTCCAACCCCGGCGGGTTTCGCGCCGCGCTCGATATGCTGGATTTATTGGCGGACGGGCGTCGGCGCATCGTCATTACCCCCGGCATGGTGGAAATGGGCAAGGCGCATGACGAGGAACATGAAAAGATCGGCAATTATGCTGCCGCGAAAACCGATATCGCCATAGCCGTCCAGCCGAACCGGATCCCGAGTTTCGTCAGCGCCTATGGCGCCGCCAAATCCGACAAGCAGCAACTGGTCACGGTTTCGAGCTTTTCCGAAGCGCAAGCCTGGCTCGCGCTCCACGGAAAAGACGACGACGTGATCCTGCTGGAAAACGACCTGCCGGACGTGTACGAAAACGCGCCTAGGGTTTAGTAACACGGCCCTTTCGGCCACACTATTTTCCAAGGCTTACTAGGCCTCTCTTTAACAGGCTCCGTAATTTCCGTGCGGCAGTCCCTTTGCATTTGCTGCATTTTCTCAACCAGTCCGGAACACGAATCTATCTGCCTGCCAAGCGCGTTTTCAATACGGTAAAGCGTATCCGTCAGAAGCTGTCTTTTGTCGTCATCTCCTGTCGTTGCAGCGACGAAAAGATTATCGAATTGCATGATCGTGTTTGTTGCGCGCGCAAGATTGAGGCCCGCTTTTGTCAGCTCGGCAGGCGCGCCCGTCCCATCCTTTTTTCCTTCAAGTCTACTGGAAACATCCCGGTAATGGTCTAACAGATCCTGTAACGCATCTATAGACGCGCCGCCGGGGTTTGCATTCATAACCTTTTCAATGCGCCCGGCCGTTTGATAATCGCCGGTATGCTTCGAGAGATAATTGATCGCCCGGACAGCCGCCTCGCCCTTTTGACCGCAACCGAATTCGGCAATGCGCTCAAGCGCCGGGTTCAGGTCGGGCGGGGATCGACCTTCACCCTTGCTTTTCTCTTCCTGAATGTCGACAAGCATGTCGAATAATTGTTTGTAGCCAGCCTCACCGCGGTTTTTCGCAATCCTGTCGAGGAAAGGATCATTTTGGCCGGGTATGGCGAGAATTTCTGAAAGGCTCCTTTCCTCAAAGCCGGGCGCGGCAAACAAATGCGGACGACGGACGGGTGGCTTTAAGCAGGCGATTTGGGTTATGCCTTCCAAAATCTGCGTTCTGGTAGCGTCGGCGCAATTATCAGAACGGGCGACTCCGGCAAGATCGCGTATTGCTTTTTCCCGGATGCAAATATGGTCCTGCAGGCTAAGCGCGACCTTTTGAACGAGATTATTGACAGGCCGCGCCTGATTTTTTTGCGGGTTATTGCGAATCCTCGCCAGAACAAAGTTATAGCCAAGCGGCAAAGGCGTCGGCGCAGCATCGACTCCCCAATGCCTTATAGTCATAAATGCGCCCGTTAATCCAGCCCAAGCCATTTTTTAGCTCCTGTTTAAGACAGATCAGGCAGTGGTATTATTTTTTCATATGATTTGTAAAGAGAAATTTTCCGAATTCACGCTGCGCATTCCGGCGCCGGACGCGTATTCTCAGGGGATTCCCGCGTCAGTATATTGGCCTGGCTTTTTAAAACAGCGCTGCCGGACTGGCTCACGATAGCGCGGATGGCTTCTTTTGCCGCCGCTTTCGTCCGGTCCGTAGAAACGCCACTGTCGATGTAGCGGCCTAACGCGCCGCATACTTTAAAAGCCCACCGTCTTTCAGGGTCGTTAAAAATGACGCGCATTTTATCCTGACGCGAAAAATCGTCCGCAAGAGGAGCAGGCTTCAGAGCTTTTACAAGAACGGGGATCTTCTCCAATGCTTCAAGATCGCCTTCTTCGCTCTCTCCCAGCGCATGGCAAAGATCATGCAGTTCCGCGCGGTTGCGGAAAAACGCGTAATTATGGCCCGAATAGGGGCGCGGATTACAGATATGCGCCGTATAGGCGAAGGCGCTTCTAACGCGCGGTGGCATCGCCGGGATAACTTCCGGATTTTTGAAACCCCTGACCTTTTTAAAAACGGCGGCGCATTGATGCGCGACATGCTTATACATAACTGCAATCTCCCCACTCGTTTTTGTGTTTTTATGTAAAAAGATTGTCGCTGTCAATAAATGTAATGATTCAGGGCGTATTATGGTGACCTTGTCCAACCACCCGGGCTGGCTGTGTTCTGCCTGGAATGCGTGTTGCTACGAGCAAATTCCTCTCTGTAAAGCCGGGCGGATTTCTCTTTTATTTCCTCAAGCTTCGCCGTCATTTTTTCGGAAACAATGATCAAATCAGGATGACCGCGTTGATCCTCTTGTATTTTCTCGTGCGCTATAATAACGGCATCGCGTTTTAACTTATAGATCGTATCCAGAAACGCGTTCAATACTTCCCTGTCATTCTGCTGCGAAATAATCTGAAGGCTCTCTTCCGAAAGCAGGCGTCGCGAACGATCCTCAAGATCACGATAGAGCTCCTGAAGAACGGCAGGTTCTTTCCATCCCATTCTGTCGCTGTATTCACCACGCATTTTCTCCAGCGCATAAACGGCGACGGCAATCGCATCCGCTTTTTCTACAATTTTTTTAACGGCGTCGCCGCAGCCTTCATCCGCATTTTTTTGCCCGATACGGGGAATAAGAAAACGCACTGCCTCAATCTGCGCGCTTTCTCCGGATTTGCCTGCGAAATCCTCTATACGCCGCGCAAAGCCATAATGATCATTCTGTTCAAAAGCCCTGAAAACGGCGTTTAACACGAGCCTGTCTTCCCTGTTTTCCTCGCCGAGATTTTCGGCAAAGACCGCGATATCGGAGCTTCTGTCGCCCGGGAGACGTGCAAGGGTAGCGAGTGCGTCAAAGG
Organism: uncultured Pseudobdellovibrionaceae bacterium; assembly: GCA_964498755.1. GTDB lineage: Bacteria > Pseudomonadota > Alphaproteobacteria > Micavibrionales > Micavibrionaceae > RZZS01. The sequence continues at coordinate 9,820 of CAZCIB010000006.1, forward strand.
GATGGCCTTTTAAATTAGCGGCGATATTCGCGATCGTTCGGTGCGCGAGATAAACCTGTTCGGCGTTTCCGGCCTTTTCTTCCTGTACACGGTAATTTGATATGGTTTCAACGACCTCGGTCGCAAGCCCGGGGTGATTTTGCGCATAACCTTCCGCAATAGCGACAGCATGCCTCTCGAGGCCCGCCCCATCGCCGAGATATCCGGAAAGTCTGCGAATGCTTCTTTTCGCTCTTGTGCAATCAACGGCGTCAGTCACTTTTTTGAATGCGCGTCCCAGCATGATAGCCCTCCTTTAACCGTTTGTTTCAGGCCGTAAAATCTGTTCCCACAACACGTTAACGGCGGCTTTTTTGGATAGAATTAAACTGCCATTTCCTTATGAAACTGGCAATGAAAATCATGTTTACTCCGCATGCTCCCCGATCCGTCGGATTTCCCATCGCAGGTCAATGCCGCTGTTTTGTTTGACTTTTTCGCGGACGGTTTCACCAAGCGTTTCCAGATCGTGCGCCGTAGCATTGCCCGTGTTGATCATAAAATTGCAGTGCTTTTTACTCATCATCGCCCCGCCAACACATAAGCCGCGGCATCCTGCTGCATCGATCAGCTCCCAGGCTCTATAACCTTCTGGATTGGCGAAGGTTGATCCGCCCGTGCGTTCTTTCAAAGGCTGCGAAGCTTCGCGCTGCGCCCTGATTTCATTAATTTTGGCGCGGATGTTTTCCGGCACGCCTGTCTCGCCCTTTAAAATGCAGGAAGTGAACACGGCTCCTTCCGGCGCGGCCGTCTTGCGGTAAGACATCTTCAGCTCTTCGGGACTGAGCGCGATAATGTCGCCGCCGCGGGTCACCAGCTCGGCGCTTTGCAGAACCTCCTTTATTTCACCGCCGTAACACCCGGCGTTCATTTTGAGCGCGCCGCCGATCGTGCCGGGAATGCCGCAAAGGAACTCAAGTCCGGAAATGCCGGCTTCCGCCGCAGCTTCGGCGACATTGGCATCGAGCATCACGGTTCCGGCCTTTAATCTCGACTCATCAAGCTTTTCAATCGTGTTAAAGGCGCGGCCCAGACGGATCACCACGCCGCGCACCCCGCCGTCGCGGATAATCGTGTTCGACATAACGCCCAGAACCTTTACAGTAATCTCCGTCGGACAGGCTTTCATGAAGGCGGCCAGGTCTTCCGTGTCGGCGGGCTTGAACAAGACATCCGCCGTCCCGCCCGTCCGGAACCACCCGACAGCGCCGAGCGGCGCGTCCTCTGTATAACGCCCCTGAACTTCAGGAAGGTCGGATATGCGGGTTTTGGGAGTCATGCAAATTTTTTAGCACGGCAAAAACAATTCATAAAGTTTTGAGAAAATTTCGCGCCTCTTTATGCGATTTAAAAATAACCAGATTATCCGGCTTCGCCGACCCCAATGCTTTCAGAATATCCGCCCGTTCCTTGCGGCGTAATATCGTCCAGAAGTAAGACGGGTCGAAATCATCGGTGCAGCCTGCGGGCAGCTCCGGCCTTGGCTTGCGCGCGTATTTGACGCTGCGTTTCAGGCTGTTCCATGCGCAGACGAAGCCCGGCGGATCAAGCCAGATCGTGGCCTCCGAGCGCTTCAGGCGCTTTGGCCAGTCGCCGTCAATGTATCCTTCCAGTATCCATTGCGGCTTATCGAGTATCTCTTCTTCGTCTTTTTGCCAGTCTTTTTCCGGGCGTTCCCGCCAGTTCTCGCTCCAGAACAGCGAGTCCATATGATAGACGGGCAGGCCCGTTTTTTCGCCAAGCTTCCTGGCGAACACGGACTTTCCGGAGCCGCTTATGCCGATCACGGAGATGCGCTGATATTTTTGAATATCCTTCATCAGCAAAGTCAGGAATTATCTTTATGCGCTTCATAATAAGAACGCAGCACCGCCGTCATGCGGGTGAGATGGCCCGGTCCCTGCGCCTTGAACCAGTCGAAAATTTCCTTATCAACGCGCAGATGCACCGACTTTTTCGCCCCCGGCATCACCAGTTCGGCCTCGGCCCAGAAACTGTCGTCCACATCGAATTCCGGCGCATCTTCTCTGGTCGAAACATAGTCCCGGGCCTCGCGCAGATTACGAAGCTCTATCGCCGAGTAACGCCTGATATCTTCTTTTTCCATTTTCACCTACCTTCCACGCGCTGATAATGCGTCGATATTCCTCTCGCCACGTGTAGGCCACAACGTAACATTCGTCGTCAACCATTCCCATGGCCCTGTAACGGACTTCTCCGTAATCCGTTCTTCCATCTTCGGCCTCGAGCAACATGGCATTTTCAAATATTCCCGCGGCCAGCCTGAAATCAACGCCTCGTTTCTCAATGTTCTCGAGGCGTTTGTTTTCATCCCACTCAAATTTCATCTAACGCGCACCCTTTAACAATACACAAAATGTGTACACAAATCAAGCTTTCCGTTTCTTTTCGTTAGAAAACAGAACCTCCAGATCTTCCGGCAAAGCATAGGCCCATTTGGTAATGTCGCCCGCGCCGAGGCAGATGACGTAATCCCCGGGCTGCGCGATTTCGGAGATGATAGCGGCGAGATTTTTGGGCCCGGAAAGTTCGCGCACGTCGCGGTGGCCGTGCTTTTTGATCCCTTCGGCTAGCGCGGATTTGTCCGCGCCGTTTATGGGCGCTTCGCCTGCCGAGTAAACATCGGCGACAATGACGCTGTCCGCGTCGTTAAAGCAGGTGCAGAACTCCTCCATCAGGCTCGCAAGCCTCGAATAGCGGTGCGGTTGCATCACGGCAATCACCCGCCCGCCGGTTTCCTCGACGGCCATGCGTCCGGCTTTCAGCACGGCGGCGATTTCGACGGGGTGATGGCCGTAATCGTCAATAATCGTAATCCCGTTCACTTCGCCTGTCCTGGTAAAGCGGCGCTTGACCCCGGTAAAACTCTCAAGCGCTTTTTTAATCACTGGCTGCGGAATGCCGAGCTCCAACGCGATGCCAACCGCGGCCAGCGCGTTCTGCACGTTATGCGGGCCTAACATAGGCAGATAAACGTCACGGAAAACCGCTTCCTTGCCGTCGTTCAGCGCGGCGATCACATGAATGTCAAAGAGGCTGCCGCCGTTTTTGACGCGGATATTTTCGGCGCGAACGTCGGCCTGCGGGCTTAGTCCATAGGTGATGATTTTGCGGTCCGTTGAATTTGCGATCAGCGCCTGCACTTCCGGGTGATCGACACAGAGAACTGCAAAGCCGTAAAACGGCAGGTTCTCGATGAACTGCCTGAACGCGGCGCGGATATTCTCGATCGAGCCGTAATGATCGAGATGCTCCGGGTCGATATTGGTCACGACGGCCACAGCCGAAGGCAGGCGCGTGAACGTGCCGTCGCTCTCGTCGGCCTCGACGACCATCCAGTCGCTTTCACCCAGACGCGTATTGGTGCCGTAGGCGTGCACAATGCCGCCATTAATCACGGTCGGGTCAAACCCGCCATGCTCTAACATTGTTCCAACCAGAGACGTCGTCGTCGTCTTGCCGTGCGTTCCGGCGATGGAGATCGACCATTTGAGCCGCATCAACTCGGCCAGCATCTCCGCGCGCCGCACGACGGGGATTTTCAGCTCCCGCGCCTTTATGAGTTCCGGGTTGTCCGGCTTGATAGCGGATGAAACGACCACGACGCCGGGCAAAGAGCCATCTTCCGCCAACAGGTTTTCATGTTTGTGACCGATGCCGATCTGAACGCCCTTGTCGCGCAGGCGCTGCACATTACCGCCTTCGGCGATGTCCGAGCCCTGAACGTCATAGCCCAGCGTGACCAGAACCTCTGCGATCCCGCTCATCCCGATCCCGCCGATCCCGATGAAATGCAGCGTTCCGATATCTTTAGGCATTGCGCGCATAAGTGGCTCCTTCGGAGTTTAGTTGCGAGTTGCGAGTTGCGAGTTACAAGAAAGAAGAAAAATCTTGTAACTTGCAACTTGCAACTTGTAACTACCAATCACCACCCACTCGCCACGGCCGTGACGAGGTTGCCGAGACGGCGGGCGGCGTCAGGCTTGCCGCAGAGCCGCGCGGCTTCGGCGGCCTGAAATAAAGTCTGCGGCGCCTGCAAAAACGTCTCGAGCCGCGCCGAGAGCACGTCCGGGGTAAAGCCGTCCTCAACGATTGTCCACGCGCCGCCGCGATCGGCAACGGAGTCCGCGTTGATTTTCTGCTGCTGGTCGGCGTGATGCGGATAGGGCACGAAAATCGCCGGACGTCCCGCCGCCGTTATTTCCGCCACGCTTGAAGCGCCGGAGCGGGAAATCACCAGATGCGCCCAGTCCAGCAGCTCGGCCATGTTGTCAAAAAAAGGCTGCACGGTGGCGTTAATTCCTGCCTGCGCGTAAGCTGATCGCGCCGTCTCGATATTCTCTTCCCGGCATTGCTGCATGACATTGAGGCGCGCGCGGTATTCGCCGTGGAGCTTTGCAAGCGCGCGCGGCGCAACGTCCGAAAACACCGAAGCCCCCAGAGATCCGCCGATGATCAGGATATTCACCGGGCCGCCCTCGCGGATCATCGCGTAAGGCTTCGTGTAAAGCGCGGCGATTTCGGCGCGCACCGGGTTGCCGGTCACGACGCAGCGCACGCGCTCCGCTTCGCCCAGCCCGGAAATATCCGGATAGGAAATCGCGATCCGCGTCGCGTTTCCCGCAAGCATCGCGTTCGCTTTGCCCGGCACGGCGTTCTGTTCGTGCAGGATTGTTGGAACGCCCAGCTTCTGCGCGGCGTAAACGGGCGGGAAAGAAGGATAGCCGCCAAAGCCGACGACGGCCTTCGGCCTGATTTTTTTGATAAGCGCGAAGGCTTTGGCAATGCCGAAGGACAGCGCCATCCCGCCTTTCACTTTGCCCATAAATCCTGCGCCGAGCGTCCCGGCGGGCAGAACGTGCACAGGGACGTCGGGGCCGAATTTATCGCCGAATTTGCGCCCGCGCTCATCCGTCGCCAAAACGACGTTATATCCGCGCGGCAGAAGATCGGCGGCCAGCGCCTGCGCGGGGAACATATGCCCGCCCGTGCCGCCCGCGCTCAGTAAAATCGTGTCTGCGTTATTGTCTTTTTCAGCCATGAAATGAGTTTAACGGAGTTTCCCGCGCGGCAAAATGAAAATAAGAAAAAGAGGTAAGAAGTTACCCTCCCGCTCCCGCCATGACGCGCCCCTTCGCGACGCCCGCGCGCGGCGATTTGCGCGTCAGCGCCAGAACCATGCCCATCGCCAGCGCGCTCGCGAGCAGGGACGAGCCGCCGTAACTCACGAACGGCAGGGTCATGCCCTTGGTGGGCAGGATATTGACGTTCGATCCCATATGGATGAACGCCTGAAACCCGATCATCACCAGAAGCCCGCCCGCCGCCAGTACCGCGAAAAGGTTATCGCTCTGCCCCAGCCTGTGAAACCCGCGCAACATGACGAAGGCATAGAGCGCGATCATCGCAATCAGGAACAAAAAGCCCAGCTCCTCGCCCGCGACGGCGAAAATAAAATCGGAATGCGCGTCCGGGATATGCATTTTGACGCTGCCCTGGCCCGGGCCCGCGCCGATCAGACCGCCCTGCTCGAACGCGGCCAGCGCTTTATCAACCTGGTAATTGTCGCCGCTTTCCGGATCGAGGAAGCGGTCTATCCGGCTTCTGACATGGCCGAAGGCGAAATACGCGCCCGCGATCATCGCCATCCCGCCCGCGCCCAGAAACGCGACGTAACGGAACGGCAGGCCGGTCATAAACACCTGCGCCGCCAGAACGCAGGTGATCAGGAACGTCATGCCGAAATCGGGCTGGAGCAAAAGCAACAGCGCGACAAGTCCGTACAGCCCCGCCGTCGCGTAGTAAAACACGGGCTTTCCCTGTATTTCCTTCTGGCGCGACATCAGCCACGCCGCCACGACGATAAAGGCGGGCTTGACGAATTCGCTCGGCTGCAGCGAAAAGCCGAAGAGCGGAATCCACCGCTGCGCCCCTTTGATCTCCGCGCCGGTAAACAGCACGATCACCATCATCAACAGCCCGCCCGCCAGCGCCAGCGAGGCGAACCGCCAGATCCAGCGCTCGCTCATCATCGAAATCACAATCATCCCCGCAAGCGCAGGCAGCAGAAACACCATATGCCGGATGATGAAATGGTAAGAGTCCAGTTCTATCCGCTCGGCCACGGCCGGGCTCGCCGCCGTTACCAGCGCAATCCCGAACGCCGAAAGCGCCAGCACGGCCAGCAGCATGGCCCGGTCCACCGTCCACCACCACCGGCCGAGCAGCGAATTATCGGTTCTGGAGAAAAGTTTAAGGGGCATGGGCGGAAGAGCTTTTGCGCGTTGTTGAGTAAATTGTAATACGGCAAGCGCAGAAAGGCAAAGCCGCAAAAAAACTCCGACGAAAGAGCATGCGAAACATTATGCCAAAGGTAACGGGCCCGTTAAACGGACTAAGTCCGGTTTTTTCGCGTTTTTACTCTCGTTATCCGGCGCCTTGTCATCCCGAACGAAGCGCAGGGTACGCAGTTGCGCCCAGCGTATTTTTTAAACTACAGAGCGCGCAGAGTACGCAGAGAGAAAGCCCTTTAAAAAAAACTCTGCGCCCTCTGCGATCTCTGCGATCTCTGTAGTTTAAATTTTCCGGCGATTTTCAGGCGCAAAAATGGATCATTATTTGTTCAAACGACTACAGATACAGATACGGAGCCGATAAACACATCATACCACATTTGAAACGTTCCGACGGTATTTTTTCACCACAGAGACGCGGCCTGCCTCGCCGAACCCCGGACTTGATCCGGGGGAAGGCGGGAGACCACAGAGTTTCACAGAGGAAATCCCCGAAGAAGGGTCCGGCGCCCGCGAGCGAACAACGCGAGCGCGGCAATCCAGAGTCCAAAGGTTCGTTTATGCCGGTTTTAAAAATTGAACCACCAGGCTCACCAAGGGCACCAGGCTGCTTTGTGATCTTGGCGCCCCTGGTAGTAAAAATGCTACTGGATTGCCGTCCCCGCCTGCGCGGGGACAGGTTTCCTCGCAATGACGCCTCCCCCAAAACGTCATCCCGGAAGCTATGTCACGCTTGCCGCGCAGCGGCATAGTGAGACTTGCTATCCGGGATCCATGGGAAGGTCGCGTTCTCTCTGCCGTTATTATGAACCGCGAAGGGGCGAATATTTCCTAAGCTGAGAACAACTCCAAATTGGCATCCGCAGGTTGATATTCGAAAAGACGATCTAAACGTTCTCGCCAACCTTTAGAATGTATAATTCTATCCCTATGGAAACCCTCTTTTAGAATTTCTTTTTTTGACAGCTTTGCAACCTCTTCCCAATTTCTATCGAATACGTAAGTAGCATTATTGCTAATTAAGCTCTCTAAAATAACGAACTCCTTATTCGGATAGATATAGCCAATATAGTCGTTAAATCCGCCACTACCAATGGCAACTTCTTCCGCGCCATAGGACAAAAGTATCTTTTGACGCTCAAGAATTACCTTTTTTCGCGCTTCTGAACGGCGGCGCAGCTTTTCAACCGCGTATAAAGAAACTCTCTCCCATGGGCTCATGCCAACTGGAAGAATTTTCCAATGAACGTGCCTAATTTTTTGCGGCAAGAAACTAGAAAAGTCGTTTTTTCGTATTTCACAGACACCAAAAATTTCAAGGAACATATTTATTATATGCTGCACATCAGTCTTGGTGTACTCATTGAGTGGTATTTCTCTTGAGCTAAAAAACTCTCCTTCCGTTGTCACAAAGAAGTGCACCAACTCACTCGGCGGCCCGATTAAGCTCCGTTGGTAACACTCCCTGTATATATCGCAAAATTTCTCGACTTCTACACTGCTGTTACGACCGCTCCACTGCTTCCATGTCCATAAACGAGAATAGAGATATCTGCTCTCTTTGGGTAAATGTTTATGAATTTCCCACTTACCCTCTGCATTAAACCTTGTAACAGATCCAGTAATCGGCGGCAAAATAGCATCACCGCTCTTAACATCTGCTTGAAAACCAGTCCTCTTAAACTGGGAAGGCTTTAATAGAGCTGTAGGAACCAAAACCCTAATTAACTCTCCATTGGGAAAATTTTCTAGATACTTGTCAGCATTTAATACCCTAACCCCTGAAATAAGCATGGCACCCTCCTGTTGATTGTTAGCTTATTTTGTACACACAAGACTTGATTAGCACAATATATAGCATCGCTCAACAGCTTTTACACAAAAATCTGTGCATAGGCCTGTGGATAAAATGCATTTGGTGTTTTTGAGTAAAATTCGACCTTTGTCATAATGACGCGCGAAGAGGCTGGCAGGATGACGATGAGGTTTTTTCCATGTGAAACTCTGTGCCCCTCTGTGTTCTCTGGGTCTCTGTGGTTCAAAAAAACGGCGGTACGAAAACAGCCTCCCTATGGATCCCGGATAGCAAGTCTCACTAAGCCGCTTACGCGGCAAGTTTGACATAGCTTCTGGGATGGCGGCGGGGGGAAGGCGTGCCCGGATGACGGGTGAGAGCGAGAATTCTTTGCGCGTCTCGCGCGCTCCCGCGTTAAAAACCAATGGGGACACGATAAGCGCTTGCAGCGCTTTTATCATGTCCCCTTCAAGGGCTACCCCTCCAGCGCCTCAACCAGTTCTACGAACGCGTCGCCGCGGGCTTCGAAATCGGTGAACTGGTCGTAGGACGCGCAGGCCGGGGAGAGCAAAACCGTGCCCGCGCCGCCGGGCATGCCGCGCTGCGACTGGGCCATGTCGTGGGCCTCGGCCACCGCGCGGTCCAGCGTCTGGCTCTGGTTATAGGGGACGTTGTGCCTGTCGAGCCATTTGGCGAAGCCTTCCATCGCCTCGCCGATCAGGAAGACATGGCGGATGCGCTCGAGATAAGGCTCCAGCCCGTCCAGCCCGCCATCCTTGGCCCGCCCGCCCGCGATCAGATAGAGATGCCGGAAGCAGGACAGCGCCTTGCTGGCGGCGTCGGCGTTCGTGGCCTTGCTGTCATTGACATAAGCGACGCCGTTAACCGTGCGCACGAACTGCATCCGATGCGGCAGGCCGGGATAGGTCTTCGCGGCCTCGATAATATCCTCAGGCGCCAGGCCCATCACCCGCGCCACCGCGTAGGCGGCGCAGAAATTCTGCATGTTATGCGCGCCGGGAAGCTTTTGAAACGCCAGTTCCTGGCGTTCATAGGGCGCGTCCTTTTCGATCTGGTCGATCAGATGACCGTCGACGCAGGACACGCCGCCCTCAACCTTTTTCTTCAGGGAAACCGGAATGGCGCGCATGCGTCCGGCCTCGCTGACGTCTTTGAACACGTCGGCGGAATGCTCGTGATCGACGCCGATAATCGCCGCGCCGCCATCTCTGTCAAACATCGCCGCCTTGGCCTGAACGTAGCGTTCCATAGAGCCGTGGCGGTCGATATGATCCGGCGTGATATTCAGCAGCACGCCGATATCGGGCCGAAATGACGCGCACAAATCCATCTGGTACGACGAGATTTCCAGCACAAGAACGCCCGATTTGGCGGGAAGCGTCATATCCAAAACGGCCTTGCCGATATTGCCGCCGACGCTGGCCTTGATCCCGCATTCCTTGAGAATATGCCCGGTCAGGGCCGTCGTCGTCGATTTGCCGTTCGTGCCCGTAATGCCGATGGTTTGACGTTCATGGCCGGAGCGGCTCAGAATTTCAAGATCGCCGATAACCTCGACGCCTGCGTCAATGGCCTTCTGAACAACCGGATGCGGGGCCGGGTGATAAAGCGGCACGCCCGGCGCAAGGATCAGGAAAGCATGGCCGTCTATGCCGTCTTCCTGAAAATTCTTAAGCTTCGCGCCAAGCTTTTCAGCCTCGGCGCGGCGCGTCTCGTTATCGTCCCATGCATGGACTTTCCCGCCGGCCTTGAGAAGCGCCTTTACCGAGGCCATGCCCGATACGCCCAGCCCGAACACGGCTACGGGCTTTTTGCCGAGCGTTTCCACGAATGCGGTCACATCAATCATAAAGCCGCAGTTTAATCATAAATTTTCAAAGGAACAGGATTTTTTTGAGGTTGTTTTTTGAACCGCGAATGCGCGCGAATGTTATTTGAATCGCAAAGACACGAAGACGCAAAGAGTTCCTTAAAAACTTCGCGCGAAAGCGCGTAATAAAACAGCACATAAGCCGTTCGTGCAGTCTTTATCTTTTGTTGCGCCTTCGGCGCGTAAAATTACAGCACGCTTTGCGTCTTCGTGTCTTTGCGATTCAAATTTCAACGCAGTTTCAGCGTACTAAGGCCTATCAAAGCCAAAATCACCGCGATGATCCAGAAGCGGATGACGACGGTGGGCTCGGACCAGCCCTTTTTCTCGAAATGGTGATGCAGCGGCGCCATGGCGAAGACGCGTTTCCCGGTCAGTTTGTATGATGCGACCTGAACAATCACGGAAACCGTTTCAAGAACGAACAGGCCGCCAATGACGGCGAGCACGATTTCATGTTTTACAATGACCGCAATCGCGCCGAGCCCCGCGCCCATGGAGAGCGAGCCCGTATCGCCCATGAACACCATCGCAGGCGGCGCGTTATACCAGAGAAAGCCCATCCCCGCGCCGATCAGCGCGCCACAGATAATCGCAAGCTCGCCTGCGCCCGCAATATGATGAATGCCGAGATATTCGGAATAATCCGTGCGGCCTGTCAGATAGGCGATCAACCCGAACGATCCCGCCGCGATCATGACCGGCACGATGGCAAGGCCGTCAAGACCATCGGTAAGGTTCACCGCGTTTGAGGAACCGACGATCACCAGCATCGTAAACGGGATCATGAACAATCCGAGCGGCAGGAGAAACTCCTTGACAAAGGGCAAGGCCAGACCGAGTTCCCAGGACTGAAAATGGAAATACAAAATCACGGCCACAAAAGCGATTCCGAATTCCAGCAACAGCCGTAAGGGCCCCGGAATGCCCCTGTGCGACTGGCTGGTGAGCTTGGCGTAGTCGTCGGCGAAGCCAATCGCGCCGAACGAGAGGATAACGCCCAGAACAATCCACACATAGGCGTTCGTCAAATCCGCCCAGAGCAGCGCTGATACGCCGACGGAAATCAGTATCATCAGCCCGCCCATGGTCGGCGTTCCGGCTTTTTTCAGATGCGTTTCGGGCCCGTCATTGCGAATTGGCTGGCCGTTTTTCTGCTTGCGCTTGAGCCAGCGAATAAAGCCGGGCCCTATGAGAAAGCAGATAATGAGCGCCGTTAAAATCGCACCGCCCGTGCGGAAGGTCTGGTAATTAAACAGATTAAACAGCGGGATATCCCCGGCAAGCTGCGCAAGCAGGTTATACAGCATAATCGGGCTCCTGCTCTTCCATAAGCTTTGCGGGCAGAGAGCGCAAGGTCTCGATCATCATGCCGACCTTGCCGCGCGCATCCCGCCCGTTTTCGTTGAGCTTTTTAACCTTGATGAAATCGCCGGGGCTCAGGACTTCCGGAACGATCTCGCCGACGATGTTTTTCTTCTTTTCGCCCGTATCCTGCTGCCTGTCTTTTATTTGCGTCCGGCCCGCATAGACAAGGTCAATATCGGCGGTCGCATAGGGCAACTCGTATTGCTCCACGCCCTCGCCGTTCTTGTCCATATGCGACAGGAACGCAACGCGGCGGCGGCCTTTTCCGGGGTCGACGAGCGCAAGTACGCGGAACGCGGATTCACTGCCCCGGCCCGCGCTTCGCATCAAGGCGACGTTTTCATTTCCGGCGGCTCCGTTCATATTGTGCAGGAGAGCAGCGGCGTCCTGCGCGTCATAACCGCAAATCGCCGCCGCCAGCACGGCCATCGCGCCAATCGCCGGATCGGCCTGCGCGTCGCCGATCACGCATTCCGCGCGTTTACCCAGAATTGAATAGGTGGCTTTAATGCCGTTTTCAGCCCTGAGTACGGCGCCTATCCGCGCCGAACAGTGAGATTCTGCGCCGACCGTAAAAAATCCGGCGCATCCGGACTCGCGCGCCATGCGGGAAATATCGGCGAATTGCGCGTGATCGCGGCGGCAAAGCACGACGCAGCCCTTATGCAGGCCTTCAAGCGCATCGCCGTTTTCGTCATCGCTGATTAAAATGTGCGGGCGCGCAAGCCATGTATTAAACGCCGTTTCCGCGGCGTTTCGCCCCGACAGATTGACAACGGCGTAATCCGCGCCAAAGGGAATCCCCTTTAAATCATCGAGAGTTTCGCATATATGCGTCAGCCCAAGCGCGCCAAAGACGGCGGCAAAGACCGCGCAGGCATGCCCGTTATCGCTGCGTACGCCGATCACCAGCGCGCCCGTATGCGCGCGGGCGGCTTCGATCTCTTCGGTATGGCTGGATTCAATGAGATAGGACATAGTACTTACTCTTTCTTTATAACCTGTTCATGGCGGCGCGCGCTGCATCGCAATCGTCAAAGGGATGAACTGTCCCCTGAATTATTTGCCCCTGCTCGTGGCCTTTCCCGGCGATGACGAGAACGTCGCCCGCTTCCAGCTTTTGAATGGCGGCGGATATGGCTTCGGCCCGGTCGCCGATTTCCATGGCGTCAGGGGAAACATCCCGCGCGGCCTCCATCATAGCCTGACGGATCAGGGCCGGATCTTCGGAACGGGGATTGTCGTCGGTCACAATAAGAACGTCGGCAAGCTCCGCGCCGATCCTGCCCATCATGGGACGTTTACCCGGATCGCGGTCGCCGCCGCAGCCGACGACGCAGAACAGCCTGCCTTTTACGTGCGGGCGAAGGGTCTGCAGCGCTTTTTCGAGCGCGTCCGGCTTGTGCGCGTAATCAACGTAAATGGCCGCGCCTTGCGGATGGCCGGGAATATACTGAAGACGGCCCGGCGCGCCCTCGATTGTCCCCGCCGCGTCAAAAAGCCGCGCTATGTTTTTCTCTTCCCTCTCACCGGCGAGCGCAAGGCCAAGCGCGCAAAGCATATTCTCGATCTGGAATTCCGCCGCAAACGGCACGGACAGCGCGTAATTTCCGCCGTTATAAGCGACGTCCACGCTGAAACCTTCCGGGACGGCGCGCAATTCGATGATTTTAAGAACTTGCGCATTTTGTCCGTAATCGATGACTTTCGCGCCGCGCGCTTTCGTCATCCCGATCAGCTTTTGCCCTTCCGGGTTGTCGGCGTTGATAACGGCGGTCCCGTCCTGCGCCAGAACTTCCGTGAACAGCCGCGCCTTGGCGGCGAAATAATCCTCCATCGTGGCGTGGTAATCGAGATGATCACGGGAAAGATTGGTGAAGCCGGCCGCGCCGATCTTCACGCCGTCCAGACGGTATTGATGCAGGCCGTGGCTCGAGGCCTCCAGCGCGAGATGCGTCACGCCCGCCGCCGAAAGGTCTGCGAGCTCGGCGTGCAGCTTGACCGGATCAGGGGTGGTCAGAGAGCCGTAACGGCTGAAAACGCGTGATTGCACGCCAAGCGTGCCCAGGCTCGCCGAGGCGTAATCAAGAGCCTCCCATAACTGTCTTAAGAAATGCGCGACGGATGTTTTGCCGCTGGTGCCCGTAACGGCGGCGACTGTTTCCGGCTGTGCTTTATAATAAGCGGCGGCGATAAGGGAGAGCGCAAGGCGGGGATTGTCGCTTTTTATCCATTCAATTTCAGCGCCGTTATCCGGCAGATCGGCGTCATTGGCGGCCAGAACGTATTTCGCGCCGTTGCGGATAGCGTCCTTAATGTAGGCGCGCCCGTCGTCCTTGCTGCCCGGCAATGCGGCGAACAAACCGCCCTTTTCAACAAGACGGCTGTCCTGCGTGACGGCGGTGATGGCGGAGGCGATGCGGGTTATGTCATGCGGGTTCATCATTTTTACTCCCTCTTCCCTCTCCCTTCAGGGAGAGGGCAACGAAGCGGCGCTTTTCCTGAAGAGAAAGCGGCTGCTGAGTGGGTGAGGGATATCTCCGAACTGATCCCTCACCACTGCGGCTAAGGCTTGCCTTGCAAGCCAAGCCTCGTTCCTCTCCCTGAAGGGAGAGGCGATTGACGTTGCTAATAAGTAACAAGGCGCTTCTCCTTCTCTTCAATCCTGATATGCCGCTCCAGCGGCGCGGCAAACGCCGCGCTTTCCGTTTCGCTTTTGACGGGAACGCCAAGCAAAGGCCCGGAAGCCTCGATAATGTTCGCCACCGCAGGCGCGGCGACCCAGCCGCCCGTGGCGTAGCCAAATGAGGCGCGCGTGCCTTTGGGTTCGTCCACCATCGCCAGAACCACATAACGCGGCGCGGACATGGGAAAGACGCCGACGAAGGACGAGAGCAGGTTTTTCTTGCTGTACTGCCCGCCGATAATTTTTTCGGCCGTACCCGTCTTGCCGCCGACTTCATAACCCGGCACATCGGCCTTGCTGCCCGTGCCGTGCGTTACGGCAAGCCTCAGCAACTGACGCATCCTGTGCGTGATTTGCGGCCTTAATATGCGCGTTTCAGGATTTTTTGAGGTCTCGCCCATGACGAAACGCGGGCGCACAAGCGTTCCGTCTCCTATCGCGCTGGCCACCGCCGCCGCCGTCTGCAACGGGCTGGCGGCGACGCCGTGGCCATAAGCCGCCGTGAGCGTGTTTATATCGCGCCAGGGAGAGGGCATAAGCGGCCTGCCCACTTCCGGAATGGCAATGTCCGGCGCGTCAAAAAGGCCAAGATCGCGGTAGAATTTTTTCAGACGCTCCGCGCCGAGCTCCTGCCCCATGATGGCCGAGCCGATGTTTGATGAAAAAACGAACACTTCCGGCAAGGAGAGCTGGCGTTCCTGAGGATGGAAATCCCGTATTTTATGCCGCCCGAATTCAAGCGGCTCGCGCGCGTCATAGCGCCGGCTCATTGGCGTGTTTTCGTATTCGAGAATGGCCGCCGTCGAGAAAATTTTAAAGATCGATCCGGCCTCATAAACGCCGAGGGTCAGGCGGTTGAATTTTTCCGCATCGCTGGCCGCGCCCGGATCATGAGGATCGAAATCCGGCAGGGACACGGCGGCGATCACTTCGCCGCCTGAGACGTCCATGACGATCCCGACGCCGGCATTGGCGCCGTATTCGCTGATCGCGCGCTGTATTTCACGCCGGACAATGTGCTGAACCCGGACGTCCAGCGTCACTCTCCAAGGCTTTTGATCGCTTTCAAGCAAATCATTCAGACCGCGCTCCACCCCGGCAAGCCCGTTGCCGTCAATATCGGTATAACCGATGACATGCGTCGCCAGATTGCCTTGCGGATATATGCGTTTGGGCTCGTGGGTAAAATTCAGTCCCGGCTCCCCGATCTGCAGGACCTGATACTGTTCGCGCGGAGTCAGGTTGCGCGCAACCCAGACAAAGCGCCTTTTGGAATGAAACCTGCGCTTCAAATCCCGCGCATCAAGATGCGGAAACAGCTCGGCGAGCCGTCGCGCCGCGCCTTCAGGGTCAACCATGATTTTCGGATCAGCGTAGAGCGAGGCCGTGTTCAGCGTGCGCGCCAGAATAACGCCGTTGCGGTCGACAATATCGGCGCGCAGGAGTTCTTCCTCTTGCGCCGGCGCCGCCTGACTCACGTCGGCGTATCGTTTCAGCGAGAGCTCTCCCTCAATAATCGTCAGATCAAAAACCCGCACAGCCAGCATGAAATAGGCAAACGCGAAAACAATCCCGATCAGCGCCATGCGCCCGCGCGCCTGTTCCAGCGCGGCGTTTTTTTCACCGTCCAGACGCATGCATTTACGCGTCAGGGGAAAGAAAACGCTCATTGCGCGCCTCCGTCGCTGAGCCGCCCCAGCAAGGAATTAAAGTGATCTGCGTTCTCTTTCGCCTGTACTTTTTGAGGCGGCGCGGGCATTTGCTTTTTCACCGGCGTGGGCTTTGGCTTGTAAGCCGCGGGCACGGGCTTCGGCCGCGCAGCGCCTGACGGGGTCCGTGGCTTGATTTCCGGCAAGACCGGCAAAAACACGTCCGGCAAAACGGAGGCGTCGGCGGCGACGTTTTCAGACGGCGGATTTGCGGCGTCAAAATATTGCGCCGCCAGCGCTTCAAGGCGCGCCGGATGGTTAAGGTAATCCCATTCAGCCTGCAGAATGCGGATCGATTCCCGTTCGCGCGAAAGTTTCTGCTCAACGATCCGCAGCTCTCTTTCCGCCTGATGCACCTTTTGCGACACGGAATACAGCAATCCGCCCGCCAGAACCGCCAGGACAAGTGATAGAACGGAAGAAATGCGCAAAAACCTGCTTCTCATGCCGCAACCTCCCGCGCCGGTTCCCGGGTGCGGATACCGGCCCTGAGAGTCGCGGAGCGCGCGCGCGGATTGCGCGCGATTTCAGCTTCCGACGGCCTGACCTTTCTTTTCAAAACCCGGAACGTCGGCCCCGGCCCGGAGCCTGCCGCAGGCAAATGCCGCGAGGCGTTGGGAGCACGGCCCGAACGCTCGGTAAAAAAGTCCTTTACGATACGATCTTCAAGCGAATGAAAGGTCACGACGACAAGCCGGCCTTCGGGCGCGAGCAGCCTTTCCGCCGCCGCCAGACCTTTTTTCAGGGCGCCGAGCTCGTCGTTCACGGCGATGCGCAAGGCCAGAAACGTTTTCGTCGCCGGATCGCTTTTATCTTTCCTGCTGTGCGGCACGGAGCGGCGGACAATTTCGGCGAGCTGAAACGTCGTATCAATTCGCCCCTCCTTGCGGGCGGCCATTATCGCGCGGGCGATTTTGCGGGCGTGACGCTCCTCGCCCAGATAATAGAAAATATCGGCAAGCTCCGCCTCGCTCTCCGCGTTCACGATATCCGCAGCCGTTTGCGCGGCGTTCGTATTCATGCGCATGTCAAGCGGGCCGTCCTCGCGGAAAGAAAAACCGCGCCCCGGCCTGTCGAGCTGAACGGAAGAAACGCCGATATCGAGAACTATTCCGTGAACTTTACGCACGCCCGCGCCCGCCAGCAACGCCTCCATGTCGGCGAAATTGCCGTGCAGCGTCTCCAGGCCCTGAATTCCTTTTGCGTTTTCAATCGCCCAGGGGTCCTGATCGATGCCGTAAACACGCGCATCATGTGCGGCGCTCATAATGGCCTTCGCATAACCGGCCGCGCCAAGAGTGCCGTCGACATAAATCTCACCGCCGCGCGGCGCAAGCGCTTCCAGCGCCTCGTCCAGCATGACGGGAATATGCGGCGCCGCCGACATCATGCGCCCCCCTTCGGCAGGGTCAAGCCTTGCGCGCGGACTTTTTCCCGCGCCGCTTCCCGCCGCCCGGCCAGCGCATCCGGCGCCCAGATCTGGAATTTCCGGCCCATGCCGACGAAAGCCGCCTGCTCTTCGATATTCGCATATTCGGCGAGAGCTGGAGGCAAAACAATGCGGCCGTCGCCATCAAAGGGCAATTGCACGGCCTCGCCGAAAATCGCCGTAGCAAGATCGTCCTGCTCATCCGAGAAGATATCAAACTGATCGAGGCGGCTCACGAGCTCCTCCATCATGTTCCAGCCAAAGCCTTCGAGCGCGGGGCAGTTGCGCGCGCGGATCAGCACCACGCCCTGAAACGGCTGCTCCGACAAAGCCGAGCGAAAACCCGCAGGCACGGATACCCGCCCCTTCTTATCAATCCGGTTGATATGCGTCGATAAAAACAACGTCACGTATGCAAGGCCCCAACGCCAGACTGTTCTTTTTGATTATAGACGAAAACGCAGCCCATGGGAATTCATGGATAATTATGGGATAGCATGGGTGAATCCGGATAGCAACGCCTGACCACAGCGTGCGGGAAGTTAGACACAGGAGTTTGAGTTACGAGAAGCGAGAAGCGAGAAGCGAGATACCCTCACCCTCCCGTCTTCGCGCTGTCGCGCTTCGCCGGCCCCCTCACCCGAAGGAGAGGGAAACATAAGCGTCCCCGGAAAACCCTCTCCCGGGGAGAGGGTAGCGAGGCTTTGCTTTTCGCGTAGAAAAGCATTTAGCCGAGATTGGGTGAGGGGCCGTCGCAAATCACGACTCACGACTCACAACTCGCAACGCGCAACGCGCAACGCGCAACCCAACTCCGCTTAACCTTTTCTTAAGTTCGGCTTATGATTCGTATAAGTCGTTAAAAAACAAGCATTTATCTGTAATTTTTAAAGCAAAAACTCTTGATTTATGGATACTGCTTATGGTAAACCGTAATCCATCGCAGACGCGATAAGGGGTAACGAAACGCGTAACTAAGTGTGGGGTAAAGCTATGATATTAATAACGCTTCTATTACTGGCGATGGCCGTGAACGGGGGCATGTATCTGGGGACGATACTGTTTTCCGCATTCCGGGCAGAAACCGACAAAGCCATATCTCTTTGAAATGAGAGTTATCAGAATTTTTTATGCGCCTTGCATAATTAAACCAAAATAAAAAAAGGCGCGTAAAAACAGGGCCATGTGTGGGGTCCCTTATAAAAAGCCGCAAAGGCGAAAACGAAAAACCCGCCCGTCTCTCTCCCGGGCGGGTTTTTTATGCGGAAAACCTGTAAGCCGGGTTCTGTACGGCCAAAAGGCCGCGGCAGCCATTCATCTGGGACGGTCGTCGCCGACCGCCTCAAGCGACCAACCCGGACCGCGAGGGAGCGGAAACACTCCAATGTCGGTCCCTATTCGGTCTTGCTTCCGGCGGGGTTTACACTGCCGCCCCTGTCGCCAGAGACGCGGTGCGCTCTTACCGCACCTTTTCACCCTTGCTTCGCCCTCCGGGCTACGCAGGGCTGACGCCCTTACCCTGAAGAAAACGATAGCGGTTTGTTTTCTGCTGCACTTTCCGTAGGCCTTCTCAAGCCCCCCGGGATTTCCCCGGCGCCGCATTTCCGTGAAGCCCGGACTTTCCTCCCCGCTCCGCCAAGGCGACGCAGGGCGGCTGCCCGGTTTTCCGCATACGATTTATATATAGAAAATACAGGAGGATTTCAACGCTGACAAACCGTACGATAAATGACCTCCAATAAATGCAAGTCTATCAATTTTTTATTGACATCCCTCATTGTTATGAATAATGGTTTTTCGAGGGACAGCTTAAGGAGACTATTATGCCCGTAGACGAACTTTACTTTATGACGACGCAAACGCAATTTGAAGAAAAAAAACTCCAGAAAAGGTGGTCTGAGGAAGATATTGACGTCGCAGGTGAACTTTGTGATCTGGACGGTGGCATTTTGGGACGGCTGATCAAACAACAACAAAACCTCAGTGAGCTTCCGAGACAATACCATCCGGAACACAGAGAGATGTGCGACACGGTTCTCCGCATTATGGAGGACTTGCTCGATGATACTGACTGGTGGGATGTTGAAAAAAACTGGGAGCGCATACAGGCTGAGTGTCCGGGGTCGAAAGAAATGGTTCCGGGGGTAGAAGTTGAAAAACTCAAGAACGCATACGACGCATTCAAAGCCATTGTAGGTAAACCGGCCAACGAGGTACCCAAACCACCGGCTGGCTTCGACAGTCCCGCACCATAAAGCGCAAAAAACAACGTCAGCGCATCTCAGGATTCAGAAAACGCTCTCAGTTTTCCGATGAACCCCTCCCACGGAAAATGCAAACCCGGGTCTTTTTTGCGGTCCGGGGCGATGTCGCTGTGGCCAAGTATGTTTTCACAAGGGATATCATGGCGCCGCATGATATCTTTGCACAATGCGGCCAGAACCTCGATCTGTTTTTGAGGAAACTCTTCCTCCCCGTTGTTTTGCAATTCAATGCCGATGGACACGGAATTAATGTCGGTCTCGCCCTTCCAGTATGATTTCCCGGCATGCCATGCGCGTTTTTCCTCATCGACGAACTGCGTGACGCTGCCATCGTAATCGATCATGTAATGCGCGCTAATGGGACCGGCTGTTTTATCGCCCGCCGGATCGAGGTAAATCCGTTCCGCATCAATGGCTTGCGACAACTCCGTCGCATGCAGGATGATCAGGGTCGGCCGGGCGCCGCCGTGCCGTTCGTTGAAATGCGGCGACGGCCTCCATGTGAATTTATTTTCTATATTGCTACTTTTTTGCAACAGTCATTTCCCTATTTTTGACAATGCACTCAAGATTTTGACAAAATTAATGATATGTCAATATTCATCGGTTTACCATGGCTAACGAAGCTTACTTATGAGGAGAGACTTATGAAACGTTTTCTTGCGCTTGCGCTGCTCTGCCTGACCGCCGCCGGAACGGCGCACGCAGCGGGCAACCGTATCACCGTTAACGAAGTTCACGCTTTCGTCGCGCAGGCGAATGACGCGCTGAATAACCCTAACATAATGGCCGGGCGGAATTTCCTCCAGCACAACGTTGCGGAAAACGCGATGTTTGAAAACTCGGTCGAGAGCTATGCGCCGGGTCATCCGATGTACGCGGACGTCTGGTACCGTCAAACCTATCAGGGATACGCCTACCGGTATCCGTATCCTTACTATCCCTATCACAAAACCACGAGCTTCCAGCAAATGCGCAAGTGGGACAAAATCAGCGCGTTTGAAAACAAAAAACGCCTGATTGTCGGCTATGCGCCTGAATTTACCATTACCGGCGTCAAAATGCGCCCGGACGCAAGCGCCGCCGTGGTCGACGTGGACCTGAAAGAATACAGCACGCGCTACGCGCCGAACTCGCTGAACCTGACAAGCTCGGTCATGCACGCCAATTCCAAATGCAAGATGTATCTGGCCAAGGCCCGCATGCAGGTGTTCATGACTCGGCTGGACTGCAACACGGTCACGAGCATGCCGTTCTAAGCCTGAGTTTCAGGGCCACCATGCACCGTCAACCCCCGCGGCACATGCGCAGCATGTTTGCACTGCGGGGGTCTGGATAAAGCGAGCAGCAAAGCTACACGCGTTTTTATCGTCCGGATACCCGCCGGAGTTTAACGCGCCATAGCGCACAAGCGCGAAGGCGGGCGGGTATGACAGTACCGAGGCCTTTATCAGCTTCAAGTCTCAAAACTGGAAACCCTCCCTAAACGCCTTAAGTTTATTAGCATGAAGTTTTTAATCATAGCATTGGGACTGCTTTTGGCGGCATTTTATATCGGCATCGGCGGATCATACGCCGGCCTTGAGAAGGGAGCGCATTTGATGGACAAGAAACCCGAAGGCGAAAATCACGAGATCGCAACGCTGGCGGGCGGCTGTTTCTGGTGCCTGGAAAGCGAATTGCGCGCCGTTGACGGCGTCCTGTTTACGGAAGTCGGCTATACCGGCGGCGACACGCAAAACCCGGGCTATAAGCAGATCACGACCGGCAAGACCGGCCACGCCGAGGCCGTGCAGGTCTATTACAACCCCGAAGTGATCAGTTACGGGGAATTGCTGGACTTTTTCTTTACGCGCGCGCATGACCCGACCCAGCTGAACCGGCAGGGCGTCGACGTCGGCACGCAGTACCGCTCCGCAATTTTTTATCACGACGACGAGCAGAAACGCACAGCCGAGGTCCATAAAACGCGCCTGAACGCGGAAGTTTTTAGCGGCAAAATCGTCACGGAAATAGCGCCGCTGGAGACCTTCTGGCCGGGCGAGGAGTATCATCAGCAATATTACGAGAAGTATGAGGATGAGCACGGCCAGCCGCATATCCGCGTCCTTCTTAAAAAGAAGAAAGATGATCTGCTGGCGATTGGCGAGTGAGCGCCCTCTTTACCGAACGTTTATATTACTTGCATCATAAAGAGAAAAGTCGTTAGTTTGCCTCGTCAATACGGTTTTTGTCATTCCGAGCAAAGTGCCGCGAGGCGCGTCGCCGAGGGATCCGTATAGAACGGATAATGGGTCAGATCTCTCCGCTGCGCTCCTTCGGTCGCTTCGGTCGAGATGACAGAGTTTTGAGAGGGAAGCGCTAAAACGCGCAATGATCTGATGCAAACTCAACGCCTTGAATATACGGCCGAGGTAGAAAAAGCCACGGCTCCCGTTTACGAAAAACTGTCGGGCCAGTATCAGGAAACGCACTGGCGCGCGCTGGCGCCGTATATCCATGAAATCAACCGCCTGAAGCGCGAGAAAAACGCTGTGATCCTCGCGCATAACTACATGACGCCGGACATTTTTCACGGCGTCGCCGACATCGTGGGCGACAGTCTCGCCCTTGCGCAGAAAGCCGCGCAGACGGATGCGGACATTATCTGTCAGGCCACGGTGCTGTTTATGGCCGAAACGTCAAAAATCCTGTGCCCGGATAAAATTATTCTCCAGCCAGATATGGACGCAGGCTGTTCTCTGGCGGACGCGATCACGGCGGAAGACGTGCGCAAGCTCCGCGCGCAATATCCCGGCCTGCCGGTCGTCGCCTATGTCAACACGTCCGCCGAAGTCAAGGCGGAAGTCGACGTGTGCTGCACGTCCTCGAACGCGATCAAAATCGTCAACGCGCTGGACGCCGACGAAGTGGTCATGCTGCCCGATATGTACCTGGCCAAATATGTCGCTGAAAATACCACGAAGACGATCCATAGCTGGAAAGGCAGCTGCATCGTCCATGAAAAATTCACGGCCCGCGACTTGCAAAAATTCAGGCAAGAGCATGAGGGCGTCACGATCCTCGCCCATCCCGAATGCCCGCCGGACGTGCTGCATGAGGCCGACTACGCCGGGTCGACGGCGCAGATGATTCATTACGTGGAAAAAAACAAGCCCGCGCGCGTGCTGCTGGTGACCGAATGCTCTATGAGCGACAATGTCGCCGCTGACCACCCGGACATCGACATGGTCCGCCCGTGCCAGCTTTGCCCACATATGAAACGGATTACGCTTCCCAAAATACTGAAAAGCCTGCAAACTATGATGCATGAGGTCCGGGTTGATCCGGACGTGGCGGCGCGGGCGCGCAGGCCGATTGAAAAAATGCTGGAGATGAGCGGTTAAGTAACACTAATGTCATACCCGCCCCGGATCAAGTCCGGGGCAAACTGCGGCGGGTATCTAATTGCATAGAAATTTGATTTTGGATGCCCGTCTTCACGGGCATGACATGGATAAGGAAAAAAATCATGACTCTATCCCCCCTCATCATCGAAGACATGGTCCGCCGGACATTGCTGGAAGATCTTGGTCATGGCCGGGACATCACGGCGGACAGCCTGATCCCGGAAGATTTAAACGGCACGCTTGTCATGAAAGCGCGCGAGGAAGGCATACTGGCGGGCGCGCTCTTCGCCGAGACCACTTTCAAGCTGCTGGACCCGAAAATCTGGGTGACGCGGCATACCGAGGACGGTTCGGCAATTGGCCCCGGACAGGCGATCCTGACCGCCGAAGGCCCTGTCAAAAGCATATTGAGCGCGGAACGCACGGCGTTGAATTTTATAACGCATCTCTGCGGAATCGCCAGCGAAACGCGCAAGTATGTTGACGTTGTCTCGCGCACGAAAGCGTCCGTGATCTGTACGCGCAAAACCCTGCCTGGTTTGCGCATGGCGCAAAAATACGCGGTGCAGATGGGCGGCGGCAAAAACCACCGCTTCGGTCTAGATGACGGCGTCTTGATCAAGGACAACCATATTGCGCTGTGCGGCGGCGTGAATCAGGCGCTCGATCAGGCGAAAAAACGCGCCGGACATATGGTCAAAATCGAAATCGAGGTTGATACGCTCGATCAGTTGAGGGAGGTTCTCAAGCACGGCGGCGCGGATATTGTTCTGCTCGATAACATGCCGCCGGAAACATTGAGAGAAGCCGTTGAGATGGTTGATGGCAAAATCCTCACAGAGGCGTCGGGCGGCGTAAACCTGTCGTCCGTGCGCGAGATCGCCGAAACCGGCGTTGACCTGATTTCCGTCGGCGCGCTGACCCACAGCGTTCGCGCGCTCGACATCGGGCTGGATGTGGGGGTTTAGGTTACAATTGTCATCCCGACCGGAGTTCCGCAAGGCGGAACGAAGCGGAGGTATCTTTATAAGACAGATAATGAAAAGATCTCTCCACTTCGCGCCTTCGTCGCTTCGGTCGAGATGACATCAAAAGGCAAGTCCTGGCGCGAAATGGGTATCCGCAAGGAGCAAATACTGACCCGTTGCGAAAAGACCGCCGCATTTGATCCGGCTTTAAAAGAGCTGGTGGAAACGCTTTATAAGAAAATCGATGCGGAGGGGTTCTGGCCAAAGCAATAAAACAGGACCAAAACATACCATCGCGCTTTCAAAGTTTTTAACTTTTCCGTGAAATAATTATACTAATAGTTGTTATCCATCCGTTCGGCGGATATAAAAACGCGAACATGATCTTAGTTCGCCAGGGCAAAAAGGGTTTAATCCGGGGTATGCGGCTGACAAATTCCATAAGGGCGGGGCTTTTCTGCGCTGCGTTAATCGCGCTGTTAACGCCGACGCTGGCTGTGGCCGGAAAACTTAACAAACTCTCGGAAAGCGATATCAAATCCTTTATCGTCGAGACCACCAAAATCACGAGCGGTCAGGCGATTTACCGCTCGAACGATGAAATCAGGAATTACCTCGACAGGCATCTGCACAAAAAAGGCTTCTTCAAAAGTAAAATCCGCTACATCGTTCCCGGCTTCCCAAGCCAGGAAAACACCTTAAGCCTTGATAAGGAACAATTTATCGAGAGCATCCTGAGCGGGCAGCAGGCGCTGGAAAATTACTATTCCGAAGTCGACGTCAAAAAGGTCCGCATTTCAAAGGACAAAACGAAAGCCACCGTCGTCACAAAAAGCAAGGAGAGCGGCGTCATGCCCGTCCCCGGCGAAGGCGGAAAGGCAGAAAAAATCCCGGTTGAAGGCAAATCCACCTGCGACCAGATTTTAAAGCTCGAAGACGGCGTTATACAAATGTACAGCGCAACCTGCGAGACGGACATAAATTTCCAGATGCCTTTTTGAAATGCCTTTGTGACATTTCGATATTTGTCTACACTTCTTCCATGTTCACCAAGGCCGCCATCAAGAAATTCGTGATTAACGCGCTTATCGTTTATTTTTCCGTCGCGCTGGGATTGTTCCTGATCCAGCGCAGCATGATGTATTACCCGACGAAAACGCCCCCGTCTTTGAGCGAATACAGGGGTGAAGGCGTCATGCAAGAGGTCAAGGTGACGACTGATGACGGCTTGACGATCAATGGCTGGTACAAGCCTGCGGAAAAAGGAAAGCCGACGATTTTGTGGTTTCACGGCAATGCCGGTAATCACGGCATGCGCTTCCCGCTCGCCTATCTGTACGCGCATAAAGGCTATGGGCTGCTTCTGGCCGGTTACAGGGGCTTTGGCGGCAACGAGGGCAAGCCAACGGAAAAAGGGCTCTACAAGGACGCGCGCGCGTGGATTACGTCTCTGACCGGCGCAGGTGTTGATATCGGCGACATCGTCCTCTACGGCGAATCGCTTGGCAGCGGGGTCGCCGTGCAAATGGCCACGGAATTCAAGGACATCCATGCGCTGATCCTTCAGGCGCCCTATTTGAGTTTTGTCGTGATCGCGCGTAAACGCTACTTCTTCCTGCCGGTTGATCTTATGCTGCTCGACCAGTACCGCAGCAAGGACAAAATTGCGGATGTCACTGCGCCGTTGTTAATTATGCACGGGGAACAAGACAGCCTCATACCGGCGACGCATGGGCGCAAGCTCTATGAGCTGGCGACCACGGACGTCAAGGAGATCGAAATCTTTTCTGCCGTTGGACACAACGATTTGCCTATGCCGATGCTCGCAGCCCGGGCGATGGGTTTTCTGGAGGGTTTGTAACCCCACATCGTCACCCCGGAGACAAGCCGTCAGGCTTGTTCAAACATCCGGGGTCCAGAAAAAGAGTCAAGCTTCGCTTGACACATCATGGATCCCGTTTGTTTAAGCGCACTAAAGTGCGCCAACGGGATGACGCGGTTTATTGATGAAAACAAATCAACGCCGCGCGACCATCAGCTTTTTGATCTCAGCGATGGACTTCGCCGGGTTGAGGTCTTTCGGGCAGGCGCTCGTGCAGTTCATAATCGTATGGCAGCGGTAAAGCTTGAACGGGTCTTCCAGCTGATCGAGACGCTCGCCCGTCGCCTCGTCCCGGCTATCGGCGATCCAGCGATACGCGTTCAAAAGCGCGGCCGGTCCCAGAAAACGGTCGGCGTTCCACCAGTAGCTCGGGCATGCCGTCGAACAGCAGGCGCACAAGATACACGCAGCCGGTCCATGCCCGTCCGATCCATTGAGCAGATCGGCGTCTTCCGGGCTTTGTAATCTCTCGCGCGATGGCGGAGGACTTTCGGTTTTCAGCCACGGCTCGATCGAGGCGTGCTGGGCGTAGAACTGGGTCAAATCCGGCACGAGGTCTTTGACAACAGGCATATGCGGCAACGGCGTGATCGTGATATCGCCTTTGGACTCTTCGATCGGGCGCGTGCATGCGAGCGTATTGCGCCCGTCAATATTCATCGCGCAGGATCCGCAAATCCCCTCGCGGCACGAGCGGCGGAAAGTCAGGGACGAATCCACCTGGTCCTTGATATAGATAACCGCGTCAAGCGTCATCGGCCCGCATTTGGACAGGTCGATTTTATATTCGTCGAGGCGCGGGTTGCTCGAGCCGTCCGGGTCCCAGCGGTAAATTTTAAAAGTCCGCGCGTTTTCCGCGCCGTTCGCGGCGTCAAACGTCTCGCCCTTTTGAATCTTCGAATTTTTCGGCAGCGTAAACTGAACCATTTCAACCTCTTTCTACGGCGAGTATAAGGGATCGGTTCAGTTGAGGGAAGGATGGAGTTCGAAGGTTAATTCAGGTCAAGCTCTATACCCTTGTAATCTTTACGTATCCGTTGCATATCGGCGAAGCGGAACGCCCAGAAAAGTCCGGCCGCGAGCCAGTCGCCTCGCTTGAGATTTTCAAGATCCTGTTTGAGATACCGCGCGCGGTCGCCGCGCAAGCGATGCTGAAGTTTGTGGGAAAGAAGCTCGCGAGGACCGGGTTCCTCGTCTATGCGTCTTTGTTGCTCCAGCGTAAAACGGATCGGCAGCCCGAATACGGCTTCCCGCAAATTCTCCATAGAAGATTTCGGGTTTTCCGGCTTCGGCGCGCGGCCAGTGGGTACGGGCGACATTGGCATATGCGGATGCTATTGGATTGGAAAGCGGAAGTCAATATGTTTTCATAAAGCTCATCATTCGAAAGCCACAAAAACATTCACCTTCGCGGAATTTCATTTGGCCGGTCCGGGGGTGGCGGGGTCTCATTCGGCGTACCAGGATCAACGTCCGGGGGATGCGCAGGCGGCAGATCAGGCGGCGCAACCGGGTCAATCCTGTGCGGGCCCGGCGTCGGAACCGTGTCTGGCTGAAGCGGGGGTTGTTGCGGGGTCATGGTCACTCTCCTGACTTGGCTCCACACACACCAACGTACGGCGAAACGGTTAGTTCCATAGCATCAGACAACGATAAAATTTTATTGACATAACTTTTTATCTGTCTATATTATGCGGAAATGACTATGACGAAACAAAGAAGCAATGAAGCGGCGCCGCGCGTAGCGGCTCTCTTAGGCTCTTTTAATCCGCCGCACGTCTTGCACTTAAAAAAAGCCGAAATGGCGCGGGACAAATTCGGCGCAGATAAGGTTTTTCTTGTGCCTTCTCCACTTTCTCCGGAAAAAAGAGGGCAAAAACAAGCGTCATTCCCGCAAAAACTGGAAATGTGCGAAATATTGGCGCGCAGCAGCCCTGGAGACTGGCTGAGCGTATCCGACAGCTTTAGAAGCGCGTGCGGAACCTACGCGTCTTACATAACAGCGGCCATGTCAACTGCCTGTGAAATCTCCGCCGCGTCTCCCGGAGCAGAAATTTTGTTTGTCGGTGGAGAAGATACAAGAAAAAAGCTGGAAATTCTCTCGCATCTGACATCTCTTGCCCTTGCAAGTTTTCGTTTTGCAAGCCAAATCGGAAACGGCCTTGGCTTGTCCATGGCTACCGAAATGAATTCATACTTTCCTCTTGCGCTTCGAGTAAGAGCTTGCACCCTGCCGCGCGAACAGGGAGAACCCTCTTCCAGCGCTATACGCAAAGAGCTGGAGAGCGGCGGCGCTCCTTCGGCGGAAATTCTGCCAAGAGAGCTGTTAGAATATATTAAAAAGGAAAATCTATATCCGGCGCAAACTGGGCCTTTCACGAGAACGCAGCATAATATTGCGGAAGTGGCTTAAAAAGCGAGCAGAACCGCCACTGCGGCGGCGCGACGGGATCAATCCTGTCCGGATTTGGCGTTGGAATCGTGTCAGGCGGGGGAGCCGGCTGTTGCGGGGTCATGGGAAAAGCCCTCCTCTTGTTTTCTCTCAAGACCTCCAACAGAAAAGAATGTAAAAAGTTCCGGTTAAATTGAGACACGAAGGGCGACCGGTCCTTCGCCGATTATATTTAATAAACCCTCTCCTTCGGCGGGATAGGTTCGACTTCGTCGGTGAGAGTCGTCAAAATGACGGGACGGTACCCTATTGTCGTTTTGCCGTCGCCCTCGACCCATATGGCCGTGTGCTTCAGCCAGTTCGCATCATCACGTTCGGTGAAGTCTTCTCTCGCATGCGCGCCGCGTGACTCTTTGCGGTTCGCGGCGGAATGCATGGTGGCCACGGCCTGATACAATAAGTTATCCAGCTCGATCGCCTCGATCAGATCGGTATTGAAAATCAGCGAGCGGTCCTTGACGCCGAGATCGGCGCGGTCCGCGAAACAGGCGTCAATAAGCTCCACGCCCTCGTCCAGCGTTTCGCCCGTGCGGAACACGGCGGCGTGGTTCTGCATGGTCTTCTGCATGCGCGATCGCAGGTTCGCCGGGCTCGTCCCGCCGGCGCTGTGCCGCAGCCAGTCTAATCTCTCCAAAGCGCGTTCGCCCTTATCCGCGCCCAGCGCGCGGTGCGGCATGCCCGGCTTGACGGTTTCAGACGCGGTCAGCGCCGCCGCCCGCCCGAACACGACGAGATCAAGAAGGGAATTCGAGCCAAGCCGGTTTGCGCCGTGCACGGACACGCAGGCCGCCTCGCCGATCGCCATCAGCCCCGGCACGACGCGGTTCGGGTCGCGCTCCGTCGGGTTCAGGACCTCGGTGCGGTAATTGGTCGGGATGCCGCCCATATTGTAATGCACGGTCGGCAGGACGGGGATCGGCTCGCGCGTCACGTCGACGTTCGAGAAAATCCGCGCCGTCTCGGCGATGCCGGGCAAGCGCTGGTGAATGATATCCGGGTCGAGATGTTCGAGATGCAGATGGATATGATCAGATTCTTCGCCGACGCCGCGCCCCTCGCGGATTTCAATCGTCATGGAGCGGCTGACCACGTCGCGGCTCGCGAGGTCTTTGGCGCTGGGCGCATAGCGCTCCATGAACCGCTCGCCCTCGGAGTTGGTGAGATACCCGCCCTCGCCCCGGACTCCCTCGGTGATCAAACAGCCCGCGCCGTAAATCCCGGTCGGGTGAAACTGGACGAACTCCATATCCTGAAGCGGAATTCCCGCCCGCAATACCATCGCGTTGCCGTCGCCCGTGCAGGTATGGGCGCTCGTGCAGGAGAAATACGCCCGGCCGTATCCGCCCGTGGCCAGCACTGTCTGATGCCCGCGGAAGCGGTGAATGCTGCCGTCTTCGAGATTGAGCGCCATCACGCCGACGCAGGCGCCGTCGTCGCTCATGATCAGGTCGAGCGCGAAATACTCAATGAAAAACTCGGCCCTGTGTTTTAAAGCCTGCTGATAGAGCGTGTGCAAAATCGCATGGCCCGTGCGGTCGGCGGCGGCGCAGGTGCGCTGGGCCGTCCCCTTGCCGTAATGAGTCGTCATGCCGCCGAAGGCGCGCTGGTAAATCTTGCCCTCCGCCGTGCGGGAGAACGGCACGCCATAATGCTCAAGCTCGATAACGGCCGGGATCGCCTCGCGGCACATATATTCGATCGCGTCCTGATCCCCGAGCCAGTCGGAGCCCTTGATCGTGTCGTACATATGAAAGCGCCAGTCGTCCTCGCCCATATTCCCCAGAGCCGCGCTGATCCCGCCCTGCGCCGCCACGGTGTGGGATCGCGTCGGGAATATCTTGGTGAGGCAAGCGGTCTTAAGACCTTTTTCCGCCATCCCGAATGTCGCGCGCAGGCCCGCCCCGCCCCCGCCAACAACGATGACGTCATAGTAATGGTCAGTGATTGGATAGGTTTCAGTCATGGTTTGCTTTCTGTTTTTTAACCGCGAATGAACGCGAATTTACGCGAATATTTTTTTAACCACAAAGTCACAAAGGCGCAAAGGACACAGAGTTCTTATTATTCGTGCGAAGCGCGCTCAAAATAACAATGGTCGCAACAAACCGATACGTTTAAATTGTTTTGCGCTGCGCGCGGCTATCTTCTCGTACTCTTTGTGCCCTTTGTGACTTTGTGACTTAGTGGTTAAGAAACCTATCCCCCAAACGCAATTTTGAGCACGCAGAAAATCCCGATGACCGCGCCCGCGAACATGAACAGCTTCATCCCGATCAGTTTCATCATCTTGAACCATTCGAGATGCACGTAATCCTCGACGATTTCCTTGCTGCCGAGATAACCGTGCCAGAACGCCGAAACGATAAACAGGATCATCAGCACGGCGTTGACGGGCTGCGCGAGAAAGGCGGTGAATTGTTCGTGGCTCAGACCGACGCTCTGGATGACGAACCAGACGAACCACGCAATCAGCGGGATATTGGCGATTGCGGTGATGCGCAACGTCATCCAGCCTTCTACCGCCGAACGCGCTGCGCCCAGCCCGCGTACGCGGGCCAGAGGCGTTTTAAATCCGTTATCTTCCCATTTTGCCGTCATACTGCTTCTCCGACGGTTAAATCCCTGTAAAAAACCACGTCGCCCCCGTCATCATCAGCGCAAAAACGACCACGAAAATTCCCGCCATATAGGCGTATTTCAGGTTAAACAGCGCGCCGGTATCCCAGAACAGATGCCGGATCCCGTTGGCGAGATGATAGTAAACGCAGAACGTCCAGCCGAAAATCATGAACAGCCCCAAAGGCGAGCCGGAAAATTCCGCGAATACGGCATAAGCTTGCGGCCCGACCGCCGTCGCGATAATCCACCACAGCAAATACAAAAGCCCGATTGTAAGCGCAAAACCGGTAATCCGGTGCATGATCGAGAGGCCCGAGGTCATTGGAGTCTTCGCGGCCAGTTGCAAAAACGGCGAGAGCGGGCGGTTTTGATTTTTTGTTTTTGCGACCATGGCATCCTCTTATACGGCCAGAATTCCGATCAAGACCATATCACAGCAAAGGAACGCTGCAAATCAAAAGGGCGTTTTTAATCCAGCGCGGATCGCATTAGAAAAACAGCGCCTGCGGACCAGGCCTGAGGCTTGCAGGCGGCGTGGTATTCTATTGGCGCTACGCCTTCGACGCGCGCCGCGCCGCTGACAACTTCCGGAAGCTGCCAGTTGAAGAGAGAGGCGAGTTCCTCTAGCGCCTTCATAACCGTTGTTGCTTCCCGCTTATAACCATAACGCGCCATTCCGGCGGCGCATATCGCCGTATCATGCGGCCAGACGGAGCCGAGATGATAGGTCAGGTCGCCGTGACGGGAAATGTTTTGACCCTGCGCCAGCGTGCGAATTCCGTGACCTGAAAAGGAGTCTTCATCCATCAGGCGGCTGACGACCCGCCGGGCTTTTTCTTCCGGCGCAATGCCGCTATACAGCAGATGCCCGTTATCGGAGCCCATAGCCCGACACTGCCGCCCCTCGCCGTCCAGAGCCATGGCGTAAAAACCGCCTTCTTCAATCCAGAATTTCTCATCAAAGCGCTTTTGAAAATCTTCGGCCTTTTGTCGCCATTCATCGGCCCCGGCCTCCTCAAGAGCCTCGGCGATATCGGCGGCGGCGTTCATTGCCGCAAAGGCGTAGCCTTGAAGCGTGGCGGCGGCCACAGGATCCTTGACCATCAGCTTGGCGCGGTAAGCGGAGAGAATAACCTCCTTCTTCCGGCTTTCGTCCATAGAACGCCACACGCCGTCATTTTCAGCGCCGCGCTGCGTGAAATGCTCTCTTGTGATCTTGTGCGTTATAAAGCCGTGCGTCTGCTCGATTTCCCGGTTGAGGTCCTCAATCAGAACGCCTGTGTCATCAAGATCACGCCCGTCAAAAAAAGCCGCAGACAAATCACGCTCCGCCCAGTCCGTGTCAAGATGGCAGATCGCGTCGTCCGAATCTTTCCATGTCTGGCTGAGAAGGCCGGCCCCGTAGCTGTAGGACACGAAACCGTCGGGACGCTTCTGACGGTTTTCCTCCACCCAGTTCAGGGCGGCGTCAATACTGGGCTTTATCCCGGAAATGAACGCAACGTCGTTTGTTTCTTTCAAATAGGCGCCAGCCAGCGTTACGAACAGCATCGTCTGGTCCGCGCCGCCATAATAGCATCTAAACGGCTTTTCCCCGGTCATGCTCATTTCATCGCGGCGCATTTCGTGCATGATTTTTCCGGGCTCCGCCGAGGCTCCCGGATTGTTAACCGTCGACTGATGCGCAGCCAGAAAGCCAAGAACGCCCCTGGCTATGGATGGATTAACGTGAATCGTCTCCAGCGCCGTAATAATGCCGTCGCGGCCAAACTGAGTCGCGTACCAGGGAATGCCTGCAGCCGGATAAAGCCCGTGCTGCGTTTCCATCATGAGAAGCTTAAGATCGTCCCAGGATTTTTGTTCCCAGCGGCCGGGTATTTGAGCCGCCCCGTCGTCAAGCCGGTCTCCCCATTCGCGTATTTTCCCCGCGGCCCGCAGATGGGAAGCTTCGGAAGCCGGAAGAGAAACGCCCGCAGCCTCGCCATAGCTGAGATAAACGGCATGCGACGAATTCGGGGCAACGGTAAGTCCGAAAGACGCCGTATGTCCGTTATTGTCCGCTTCCTCGGAAAAAGAGAATACGGACTTGCGGAAAACCTCGTCCAAACCGCAATAACCGATTTCCGTTTGATTTTTGGAAGAGCGGCGATGTTCGATCGCGCCGCTCGTTTCGCGCCTGTCGCCACGCATTTCAAAAATTGAAGCAAAATCAGAGTCGTGCTCAATTCCAACCTCAATCTGAACAGGCTCATCCGTCACGTTCTCAAAACTCAGCCGCTCATGGACCGCGCCGTTGTTTAACAGAATTTCACGTCTGATTTTCAGGCCGTTATCTGCGGCATGCGCATGATGAATTCGCGCGCCGTCGCCGAAAATTTCCGCGCCGTCCAGTCGCAATATCTGATCGTTTACGCTGATTTGAAGCTTGCTGACATAGCGCGTATCATCAACGAGAAGACCGTTGTCATTCGCCGTTGGCGCGTCAAGGCCCCCTCTTCCGGAGATCCAGACAGTCTGGTTGAACTTCGCGACGACCGCGTCTTTCGTAGTCCCGGTATGGTCGCTATCGGACAGGCGTTCTTGCGTTTCACTCATTACAATCATTTCAGGCGCCGCTGCTCATGCGGCAGTCCTTACTCTCATTAATAATTATGAATATATAAGAAACAAAAATATGGCCAAAATAAGGCTATTTGCGCTTGTCATCCAGAGAGACTACGTTAGTCTCGGAAGAATAGTGCTCGCTCAGGACCACGCGGTTACGGCCCTGTTTTTTAGCTTCATAGAGCGCGTCATCGGCCGCGGTCATGACCGGGTTGATCGTCAGAGCCTGGGGATTGGCTTCAGCCACGCCGATGCTTGTCGTGATGTAAATTTCCTGGCCGCTTTCAATGCGGACAGGCGAGATTTCGACGACCCGGCGGATGCGCTCGGCGACCGTATGGGCGTCGCTCAGTTTCGTGTGCGGCAGAAGCAACGCAAATTCCTCGCCGCCGATCCGGCCAAAGTCATCTTCCAGACGCAGACATTTCAATACGATTTCAGCGAATTCCTTCAGGACAATGTCGCCGGCGTTGTGGCCGTACTTATCGTTGACGGCCTTGAAATGGTCCAGATCCATGACGCACACGGAAAGCGGCTTGGACAGACGGATACTACGCTTGATTTCCTTGGCCCCCTTCGCCATGAAAGAGCGGTAATTGTTAACGCCGGTCAGAGGATCGGTTGCAGCCAGCCCCTCAAGCTTGTTGGCATAGCGTTCGACCCGCCTGATCAGCGGCATAAATATCAACAGCGCCTCTGCGACAAGCGTCGCCATGATAATGAACAGCGCGATGCGCTGATAACTGTGGAGCTGCGCGATTTTAAGCGCGCTCTCCTGTTCATACGCTTCAACAACGGCGTCCAGCGCCGTCAGCAAAGGCCCCTTGGACGCCTCGACAATATAGGCGTAATGGGCGTTCCTAGCGGAAAGCTGTCTTTCCGGATCATCCAGCAACGCCTCGGCTTCGGCGATATAGGCCCGCATATACTCGTCCAGCCTATAGGGCAGCTTGTAATAAATCACCCTTATGTGCTCTGGCAACTTCCCGCCGCCAAGATCGCCCGTCGTGAGGCGCTCGTGAGAATCCCGCATCAACTCCACCGCATTCAAAAGCTGCGCCCGGTGAATCGCGTTGGGCTCCGTGACGTAATGCCCGGCGTAAAGGGCGACGCGCTGCGAGAGCTTCGCCTGCCGCGAACTGACGACGAGGGTCGTGTTATCCTGCTCCGCAATGACCTGATCGAGAAAAAAATGAATGCACGCCGACATAATGGCGATAATCAAAAGCGCGGCTACGTAGCCGATTTTTAAAACCTTTATGGGGTTATTATTATTGATGCTGTAATCGACCATGCGGATATGCTTCTATAGCCTATAATTGCAATATCCGTCCATATTACACGAAAAGAGATAAAAATCAGTAAAAAGAACGCCTGAAACAAGAGTTTATAGTGAATTGAATAATTAATGCGCCATCCGCTCTGGCTTTTATGAAGCTGCGCGTAGCGTAGTAGTTTTAAAACTACAGAGCGCGCAGAGAACGCAGAGCGCCCAGCTTTTAAAAAACTCTGCGCTCTCTGCGATCTCTGTAGTTTAATGTTTTTCAGGCAGAAAAATCAGGTTGAAGGCGGACAATTATTTACGCAAGGAACTATAATCGGGCCGGAAGGACATCGCCGCGCCATTCATGCAGTACCTGAGGCCCGTCGGCTTCGGACCGTCCTCAAATACATGGCCGAGATGGCCGCCGCAGCGGGCGCAATGCACCTCCGTGCGCGGCAGGATAAGTTTGAAATCAGTTTGCGTTCCGATCGCTTCCTCGCTTGCAGGTTTGTAGAATGACGGCCAACCTGTGCCGGAATCATACTTATGCTCCGAGAGAAACACCACATTGCCGCACCCGGCGCAGACATATTCGCCTTCCCGCTTTTCTTCATTTAAAGGCGAGGAAAACGGCGGCTCCGTATCGTGCTTACGAAGGACCTCATATGCTTCGCGCGGCAGTTTCTCACGCCATTCCGCATCGCTCATTTGAACAGGAAACTCTTTTTTATTGCCGCCACCGAACATCGCAAAGGCCTTCCCCGCAGGCGTCAGATAAACCGCGCCGCCCGCCATTAAAAACTGTAGAAAATCACGGCGCTTCATATTCGCCTCCTTCGATAAACATAGTACGCTATATTCGCGCCTTCCAGTTGCGCCCGTATATATAGATTCATTCGCCGCCAACGGGGAGAAAGTTACGATGCTAAAATTTCGTCAGGCCAAAGAACTCGACCTGTCCACGAGCCGCTATAACATGTGGCGGGCGATTATTACGATGGCGCATGCGGATGGTCTGGTGCAGGACGAGGAGAGAGTATACCTGAACCGGATCATCACCAACATGCGCACGCGCGGTTACGTCGACGACGAACAGGAAGCGCAGTTGAAAGCCGATATCGAATCGCCGCAAAACCCTGCGGATTTTCTGCGCTTTATCAACGACCCGAAATACCGCAGCCAGCTTGTGACCTTTGCCCGGATACTGGCTTACAAGGACGGCAATCTGCATCCGAGTGAAGAGGACCTGCTGAACAAGCTGCACGCCTGGGTGATGGACGGGATTGATCTCGAACAAATACGGGCGAGCGTCCAGGAAAATCTGGCGCAGGAAATGACGGCGCATGAAATGGCGATCGACAGCATGCGACCAGACTTCAAAAATGAAGGAGAAGAGGTAGAACAGGGTGGCATTCCATTGCCGCGTATACCACTTTATGCCTTGCTCGATAAATTTATGCTGATATGCGGATATGATCTGATGGATTAGAGGCCATACACACAGCTCTTGCCCTGTTAAGGGGACATGATAAGCGGCCCGAAGGGCCGCATCGTGTCCCCCAAGGAAAATAACGCGGCGGAATATCCTCAAGGGGACACGATAGGCCCTGACGGGCCTTTATCGATGTCCCCTGACATAGAGCAAAGTACGCGTCGCCCCGGAAACGCCGGGCCTCGCAGCGCTCCCCCGCCTGCGGGGGAGGGCCAAAGTGGGGGCGTCCCGGTGATTGCAAAAGCGGCATAACTTCCGCGATGCCGAGGCTCGCTCAAACCGCCTTCGCATGTTTTGTTTCGCTCTCCTGCCAATAGCCGTCAAACGCCGTACAGACAAGGCGCGTGAAAATCCGGCCTTTTTTCGTGACGGTCAGCTCGCAGCCGTCGATCTCAATAATTCCATCCTGCTCGAACCCTGAGAGCTTCGTAAGCGCGGCTCTGACGACGGGAACCGGCAAATGGCAGAAGCTTGCCTTGCCGCTGCACATGATCTGCTCGATGACCTCGGCGCATTCCCGGTCGTCCCCGCTTAATTTCACGCCGCGGCAGTGCGCGAGCAGGCCCTTTCCGGCCTGTTCCCGGTAGGCTTTAATGTTTGCCGAGTTCTGAAGATAACCTTTCGGCAGGGCGCTGATCGCCGAAGCGCCGAAGCCGAGCAGCGTTTTGCAATCGTCCGTGGTATAGCCCTGAAAGTTGCGGCGCAGTTTTCCGTCTTTACAGGCGCGCGCCATTTCATCTTCAGGCTTTGCGAAATGGTCGATGCCGATCTCGACATATCCGGCCTCCTTAAGCGTATCAAAAGCCGTCTTTGTCAGGTCGTAGCGCGCCAGCGTATCCGGCAGTGCGTAGCTTTCGAGCGATTTTTGATGCTGCTTGAACCACGGCACATGGGCGTAGGCGAAAACGGAAAACCTGTCCGGATTCAGCGAAACCGCCAGCTCCATTGACTTTTTAACCGTCTCTTCCGTCTGCAAAGGCAGGCCGGTAATCATGTCGAAATTGATCGCCGTAATTCCGGCGGCGCGTATATGTTCGGCGCTCGCCTTCACCTGCTCAAAGGGCTGAACGCGGCCGATGGCTTCCTGAACGTCCGGGTCGAATTCCTGCACGCCGAGCGAAGCGCGGTTCACGCCAAGGCTTTTCAGGAAAAACGCGCGGCCCTGATCAAGCGTGCGCGGGTCAATCTCGATCGCGTGTTCGGCTGTTTCCAGCACGTCGAAATGCCGGCTCAGCGTTTCGAAGATTTGTTCCATATCGGCGTCGGCGAGATAGGTGGGCGTCCCGCCGCCCCAGTGAATGTGCGAGACTTTCAGCCGCCCGGTCAAATGAGAAACCGTCTCAATCTCGCGCATCAGCGCGTCCGCGTACTCTTTCACAGGGTCATAGCTTTGCGGGATTTTGGTATGGCATCCGCAATAGCGGCAGAGCTGTTTGCAAAAGGGAATGTGCAGATAAATCGAAACGGGCTCGTCTTTTGAGATATGCGGCAGCCACGCCTGCGCATGCCCGGCGCCGAACTTGTCCGTGAAATGATTCGCGGTCGGATAGCTCGTGTACCGCGGCGCGTTCGCATCGTATTTCTGCAAAAGACTCTCAATTTGCATAAATGTATTTCTTTTTTGGCGCGCGAGGTTTATAAGAGATTCCTAAATCAACAGTGCGGGATTTTGCGGCGGCGGGCAAGCGGAACCTGTTCCGGCATGCGATAACGCAAATAAAGCATGGGTTTAATGCTGCTGCAAATCGGTGTATACAGAGATGTGTGTGTGAGGTGGGAACGTGGTACTCTGTCTTGATGCTGTTTTTAAAGTTGTCGGCTGTGACAGCAGTCGCGAGGCGATACTGGATGGCGCATTGCAACTGAAGAGCGAAGCGTTTTCTGGCCATGCGGTTTTTGGAGCCGCTTGGCGGCTGCTTGAGAGAAAGGGAAGAAATCCCTCCCCAGGAGTGTGCCTGGAGGTGATGCGCGAAGAAGCGCAAACGCTCAAAATAATGGAAAGGGGCGATGGGCCTCTTAGCAATCTGTTTAATTGCAATTCAGCGGCAACGCGCCATTACCTGCTGCAGACTCTGGCGCATCAAATCGTCTCGTTTCTGGAAAAACCGCTTGAAGAGGTCAGAAGACCAACGCCGAAAGGAAGGACGTTCGAAGAAATTGCGCAGCATGTACAAGCTGATAGCCAAAAGGAGAAAGATGTCGTTTCCAGAGTTATGAAGAAACTGAAAGAGTCTGGCTTTGTTGAAGAACGCTCCGGCAAAATTTCTTTGAGAGAGGGAAAGATCGCCAAGGCTCTCCCGCCGCTCGCCTTCAGGGAATTTAGAGAGTTTCTGAATACCGAAACATCTGGAATTACAGCAAGCAACAGCCGACCTAGCGTACGCGCCGCGTAAATGATGAAAAAAGTGACATGAGAAACATGGATAACTGTGCCTGACCGCATCCCAGAAAAAGAGCAGGTTCTGCGCTTTGTCTCCGAAAGCGAAACGCCCCTGACCAAGCGCGAGCTTGCGAAAGCTTTCGATATTAAAGGAGACTCCCGCGCGCCGTTTAAAGATTTACTGCGAGAACTCGAAAACGACGGCCTGATCGTCAAGCTTCCGGGACAGGAATACGCGATGCCGGAAGGCCTGCCCTCCATCGGCATTGTCGAGGTTAGCGACATTGACATTGACGGCGACGTGTTTGCGCGGGCGCCGGACTGGGATGACAGCCTGCAGGGTCCTCAGCCGCGCATCGAGGTCAAGCCCGACAAGCGCGGCCACCCGAGTTACGCGAAAGGCGACCGGGTTCTCGCCCGCCTCTCCCGCGTGGAAAAAAACGTCTATGAAGCGCGGGTGATCCGCCGCCTGAACACGCCTCAGGGGCGCATTCTGGGTCTTGTTAAAACCGGGAAAAAAGGCTCCGTCCTGCAGCCCGCAGATAAAAAGGCCAAGTACGATTTCGATATCGACCAGCAGGATCTGAACGGCGCAAAGGACGGCGATATGGCGCTGGGCGAGATTCAGCCTTCGCGCGGCGCACGCAACAAGAAAATCCGTATCCTTGAGGTGATCGGCCGCCGCGACGATCCGAAGGCAATCAGTTTGCTCTCCATGCACGAGGTCGGCATAAGGCCGGATTTCGCGGACAAGGTTCTCAATTCCACCAAATCCATGACCGTGCCGAAACAGGGCAAGCGCGAGGATCTGACCGGCATTCCGCTCGTGACCATCGACGGCGCGGACGCGCGCGATTTTGACGACGCCGTTTTCGCCGAAGAGAGCGAAGACGGATTCCACTTGATCGTCGCCATCGCCGACGTCGCGTTTTACGTGCGCCCGGAAACGCCGCTGGACGTGGAGGCTTACAGGCGCGGCAACTCCACATATTTCCCCGACCGCGTCGTGCCGATGCTGCCCGAGGCTCTATCGAACGATCTGTGTTCCTTAAGGCCAAAGGAAAACCGCGCCTGTCTCGCCGCGCATATGTGGATCGACGCGGCGGGCCATCTCAAGCGCCATAAATTCGTGCGCGGCATTATGCGCTCCGCCGCAAGGCTGACCTATGAGCAGGCGCAAGCGGCGTATGACGGACATTTCTCCCCCCTTGCAAAGGGGGAAAACAAAGAGGGGTGTGGAGACGCGCTCCCGGATATTATCTTCCCCCTCTACGCCGCCTATGCCGTTCTTGAAAAGGCGCGAAAAAAACGCGGTGCGCTGGATCTGGACCTGCCGGAGCGCAAAATCGATCTCGACGAGAATAACAATATGATCGGCGTCAGTCCGCGCGTACGGCTCGACTCGCATAAGCTGATTGAGGAGTTCATGGTTCTGGCGAACGTCGCCGCCGCGAGCGAACTGGAAAAGCGCAAGGCGCCGTGCGTTTACCGCGTACATGAGCCGCCCGCGCTGGAAAAGCTCGATTCAGCGCGGGATTTCATCAAGACGTTCGGCCTGTCCATGCCCAAGGGCCAGGCCGTCAAACCAGGCGATCTGAACCAGATTCTCGGCAAGGCCGCGGACCATCCCTACAAACACCTCATTAACGAAGTGATCCTGCGCTCGCAAAGCCAGGCGAATTACAGCCCGGAAAACAAGGGCCATTACGGGCTTGCTTTAACACGTTACGCGCATTTCACCTCGCCGATCCGGCGTTATGCCGATCTCATCGTTCACCGCTCTCTGATCCGTGCCTGCGGGCTTGGCGAGGGCGGGCTGGATGAGGGCGAGGAAGCGCGGCTCGCGGAAATCTGCGATCATATCTCCACGACCGAGCGCATTTCCATGGAGGCCGAAAGGAATTCGATAGACCGCTTTACGGCCTCTTTCCTGTCCGACAAAGTCGGCGCAACGTTCGAGGGACGCATCAAGGGCGCAACGCGTTTCGGGCTGTTCGTTGAACTGCATGAGACCGGCGCGGACGGCTTTATCCCGATGCGCATGCTGCCGGACGATTACTACGTGCATGATGAAGAGCATCACATGCTGATCGGGCGGCATACCGGCAAGGTCTACCGCATGGGCGCGCAGATGTCGGTGCGTCTTCATGAAAGCGACCCGTTCACCGGCAGCACGATTCTGGAGCCCGCCGACGACAAGGGCGCGGATATTCCGGGGATGGATTTGCCAGATTATGTGAAAAAACGCTTGAAATCCGGCAAGGATCATATTAGAAAAAAACGAAATAAAAAGACGCTGCCAAAACACAAAAAAAGAACAGGGAAACATGGGAAACGTAAACGGGATGAGTAATCCCGCGCGCGCGTGGGGGAGCCAATGGACGGGATAGAGAGCTATCTGCCAAGCCTGCCCGATTATATCGTCGGCGTTTATAAAGGCAAAAACAGGGATAACGAGCCTCAGTTCGATTTTGCGGACGCGGACAAGGCTTTTGATTCGTTCTCGATTTATATCCCCAAAAGAGAGGCAAACGCGGCAAAGAAAAAAGGCTTTACGAACCCGCTTGAACCTGGTCAAAGCGTTCTTTTAAAAAAGCGCCGCCAGCGGCAAGGTCCGGGCGGAACCCCTGAGTTTGAATTCGCTCTCGCGGAAGCGGAATACCGTGATGAGGGCATAATTCTTGAAGGGGAACTTCACGATCTTTATGGCGAGCGAGTCCTGAAAGTAGACGGCGGAGACCGCCCCCGTTTTTTACCCTTATCCGGTGAACTGACACGAAACTGCGCCTTCGACAATTTCAGGTTCGGAGACCGGGTTCAGGTTGTTATTCCTTATGACTCGGACATCTCGAATGTTTGCGGGCATATCGATTCGCTTGTTATCTCCCCGGAGCAGACCGTATCCGCGCTCAGCCGCTACGTCATGCGCAGTTACGGCATAAAGCCGGATTACCCGGACGAGATTGCTCAGGAAGCCAGAGCAGCTCTTGAAAGCCCGGCGCGCGAAAATCTGCCGCGCAAGGATATGCGGCATGTCTTCTTTGGCACGGTGGACGATGAAAACGCCAGCGTTTTTGACGATGCGCTCGGCATGGAGGACGATCCGCATCTGCCGGGCGTTAAACAACTTCATATCGCCTTTCCTGACGCGCTTGGCGCGCTGCCTGAACATTCCCCCTTGTTCAGACAGGCCGACGAACAGATTTTCAGCGCGTTTCTGGCAGGAGAGCAAAAAAACCTCTTTCCCGAGGAAATCACTGAAGCCCTCTCGCTTGCGCAAAATCAGGACAGAAAAGCGGTTGTCTATACATTCCGCATTAACGACGCAGGAGAAATGGTCGACCGGACAGGCTCTGTTATAAATGACAGAACGCCTGCTTTTGCTCGCGCCGAAATCTCACGGGCATGGATTCGCTCGAGGCTGCGCGCAACGTATAAAGGGCTGGATGATTTCTATGATAATAGAACGGCGTTACCGGATGCCGAAGCGCAATGGGCGTCCGATATTTTAGACGCGGCGGAACAGGCGCGCGAAAGCGCGCTTTTAGACGAACGCAATAAAATCACGATCGACAGGGACTCTTATGCGCCGGTTGTCGAGCAGGGCGAGCTGACCGGCTTCATTAACAAGCGCAAGACCACCGCCCGGCGCATGATAGAAACGCTTATGACGCTGGCCAACGCGCACAGCTCGCAAATTCTGAACAGCGCCGAGGCGATAGAAAACGCGCGGGAACAGGGCAAAACGCTGTTTTATGTCGGCCGTGCCCAGTCCGAGCTTAAAACGATCCTTCCAAAAACCCGGCAAAGGCTTGAAAAGCTTGGGTTTGAAGACTTGCCTGAAAACAGTGACTGGTCCGCTCAGGACATAATGGAGGTTCTTGATAAAGCGAACTCGGATGAGAGGCTTCAATCAGCTATTGACTGCTTCCTTCCCGGGGTCATCTCGCCCGGATTTTACACGGCTTTTGTTCCGCTGCCCGGTTTAGCGCATGGCGGGCAATTCCGGCACGCCAGCGCCGGGCAGGATTTCCCGCTCGCGCAAGTGTCCTCGCCGCTCTGGAACGGGACCTGCTTGATAAATATGCGGCAGGTTCTGGCCGCGCTTGAACTCGGAGAAAAATGCCTGCCCTACGAGGAAGAATATCACCGCGATTTCGCCAAACGCGCAACGGATACCTACAGACAAAGGCGCGAAATGCAGGCCCGCGACATGGACCTTCAGGCAAAACGAAGCATCATGCGGGAGGCCGGCAGAAAGCCTGTTAAAGCGGTTATTAAGGACGTCAAGCGCGGCCCGGATGGCAATGATCATCTTTACCTTCAAATAGGCGGCTGCATATGTCCGGTAGCATTTAATCTGGAGCGGCAGCTTCCGGGCGAAAAGAAGATCACAAAATCAGGCAGGCTCATTCATACCGGATTGCCGGACAGGCATCAGATCGGCGCGGAAGTGACTATCATTCCGGACATCGACCTTGAATCCGGACGCATGAGCATTACAGAGCCGCCCCAAAAACCGCCACAGGAATTCAGGACCAACGCGAGGGATATATCGCGAAAAAACGAAAACAGAGGGGTATGGGCGCGAATTGCGAGCGTGCATAAAGACGGCGTCTGGCTTGAGTTTGAGGGCGAGAAAATTAAGGGCATGAAAATTAAAGACTACTTTTATAAGGCGACAGGGCCCGTCATACAGGACCGCTTTAAAATCGAGGACAAAAAGTCCGGCAAGGTTCTCAGTGTTAATGAGAGACTGTATGTAAGCGTAACGCTCGATCCGGATACGCGCGCGGTTAAAAGTCTGAATATTAAAAGCGATAAGACAGTCAATAAGCTTCTGGCTCAGGCAGGTGTTCAAAGAGCCGAGGCGCCGCCTCGGGAATTATGCCCACATAACCCTTGACATTCCCGTAAAAAGGCGGCATTTTCGCGTTTCTAATTCAGAAAACGAGTGTTGAGAGATGGCAAAAAAAGGCGACGTCGTTAAGGTCAGACTGGTGAGCACGGGCAAAAACGCCAAGGGCGCCCCGACCGGATTCACGTACTATGTGAAGAAAAACCCGAAAACGATGACGGAAAAAATGAAATTCCGCAAATACGACCCGCGCGCCGTCAACCCCGAGACCGGCAAAACCGGCGCGCATGTCTGGTTTGAAGAGAAGAAACTTCCGCCCGCGAAGAAAAATTAAGCGCGCCTACTCGATCATCTGGCGCGTTTCAGTCTCATAATCGTCAGGGTTCAGCTTCCCGATTCCTTCGAAAAAGACGCAGTTGCGCCCGCCATTCTTGGCGTTGTAAAGCTGTTCGTCCGCGCGTTTCACGACGTCCGCAGGCTCGTGGCTGCCGCTCTCAATCAGGGCGACGCCCATCGACGTCGTCACGTCAAGCTTGCCTTCCGGCGTTTTGCAGATAAAAGGCTCGCTTGCAATCAGCGTGCGCAAACGTTCGGCAATAAAGCGCGAACGCTCATCCGTTACGTCGGGAAGAATGACGATAAATTCCTCGCCGCCCCAGCGCGCGACAAGGTCAAAGCTCCTGACGCTGTCGACCAGCCGTTTCGCAAATTCCTTTAATATCTCGTCGCCTACGTCATGGCCGTAAGTATCGTTAACGCTTTTAAAGTGATCGATATCAAGCATCAAGATTCCAAGCGACTTGCGGCTTGTTTCGTTTTTGACGAGCAGCTTTTGCAGGTGAACCTCGAGATAACGGCGGTTATAAAGCCCGGTCAGCGGATCGGTCAGCGCCATCGACAGGCTGATCTCGTAATTCGAGCGCAGACGTTCCTGAAAGCGGCGGCGGCGAACTTGCGTCCGGCAACGGGCCAGTAATTCATTCCGGTCGACAGGCCGCATGATATAGTCATGCGCGCCGATCTCAAGACCGTGCGCCACGCGCTCAAGATCCACTTCCTCGGCCATCATCAGGATCGGCACTGAACGCGTGCGTTCATTCGAGCGCAGATGCGAACACAGGCGCAGGCCGTCTTCCTCGCGCAGATTGAGCGAGATAATCATCAGATCAAACCCCTGTTTCGCAACGGCCTGAATCGCTTCCATGCCGGAGTTAACGCATGTTATCTCATCCTCATCAACTTTCAGCGTTTCCCGTATCTTTTCCTGCTCAAAAGCCTGATCCTCAACAATCAGGACCGCCGCCTTTTCAAC
The DNA here is from genome assembly GCA_964498755.1 of uncultured Pseudobdellovibrionaceae bacterium. GTDB lineage: Bacteria > Pseudomonadota > Alphaproteobacteria > Micavibrionales > Micavibrionaceae > RZZS01. The sequence goes on from CAZCIB010000006.1 coordinate 54,535, forward strand.
AGGCTCGTCCATCACATTGGCCTGCTCTCCACCCACGCCCAGCTGCGAAGCCGTGTTCTCACGCACCCGCCATTCATCCACCGTCATTTTTAATCTGACCAGAGAGCGCACGCGCGCCATCAGCGCCGTATCGTTGACCGGCTTGCTCAGGAAATCATCCGCACCCGCCTCCAGTCCCCGCACCCTGTCATGCGGGTCCGTCAGCGCCGTTACCATGACAACCGGGATATGCGCGCATTCCGGATTGCCCTTGATTTTTTCGCAAACCTCGAAACCGTCCATGCCCGGCATCATGACGTCAAGCAGGACCATGTCAGGTTGCTCGCTCGCCACTTTCTCAAGCGCCTCCTCACCGCTGGTCGCGGTGAGAACGTCATAGTACTCGCTGCTCAACTTGGCCTCGAGCAATTTCACATTGGGCAAAATATCGTCAACCACAAGTATTCTTGCCGACATTGGCAAACGCGCCTTTCAAGTTAGGGTCGGATTATTGCAGGTATTTTTGAATGACCTCGATAAATCTGCTTACGGATATCGGCTTTGAGATATAGTCCTCGCAGCCGCCATCCCGGATTTTCTGCTCGTCGCCCTTCATGGCGAAAGCCGTAACGGCGATTACCGGGATATCCTTAAGCTCCTCGTCATCTTTCAGCCATTGCGTAACCTCAAGACCTGAAACCTCCGGAAGCTGAATGTCCATCAGGATTAGATCGGGCTTTTCAGTTCGCGCCAGATCGACAACCCCGACGCCTGACCTCGCTTCAACCGTATCGACGCCGTGCGCCTCCAGAAGATCATGGAAGAGCTTCATATTCAGTTCATTATCCTCAACGATCAGGACCTTCTTGCCCATTTATGCCGTACTCTTTCGCTCCGTTTTTAACCTTGCTCTACTATCGCAACTTTCCCCGAGCGTTTCAAACATGGATAGCTTTTTCTGCGCCCCCCGCAGATTTAAAAAAATCAGTTTTCCTCACTGCAGCCCGTTGCGTCGAGCGGCTCGAGAGCGACCAGATCCTGGGAAATTGTAAAGTCGTCATATTCAATAAGCATATGACTGATAACGCCATTATCATGAAACACCAGGGACATCTCATAGTCAGAAGATTCATTATCTTCAAAAACCGGGAAAAACGCGAGGCGCACGTGACGCGCGGGCGTGTTGATCAATGAAAGATCGAGATCGCCGGATCCGTCGACATGCGCCATCGCATTCGCCTCGTCACCGATAAAAGCATTGATCATGACAGGGCCCTCGTCGTCGCTGCCATCGAAAACCGTGGCGGTGAAAAATCTTTCGCCCTCTTCGATTGCCCGTTTGACAGCTTTTGTGTGCGCCATTGGAAACATCGTCCCGGCGGGCAGGTCATAAACCAGGCCCTCCGGCTTCGTATAAACGACCTGCCCCTCACCATCTTCACGGATTTCGGCGCGCCCGCGGTACTCCTCATAGATTTCCCCGTCTCTTTTGCGCCGCGATGAAAAGTCAAAGCTTTTGCCGTCAAAGGGCTCGAAGGTTGAAAAATCGCTCGTAATGCGCATCGCCGGCGTATCCGCGTATTCGTAAAGCAGCTTGAAACGGTGATCGGTAATCCAGGCCTCGCAGCTCAGCTCCCATTTGAAAAACATCTGCCCGCTGATATTGACGATCTGCGCGCCGCCATGCGTCGCAACGAGATTGATCTCGTATAGCGCTTTATGCGGCACAAAGCCCGCCGGGCTTTCCGCTGCGGGCTTCGCTGTTTTTGTCCGCTCTTCCGGCGCATCGCTCTCAACAGCAGCTTCGGGCTGTTCCGTCCGTGCAGCCTGTTCGTCCACGGCCGTATCCAGCGACCTTTCAGGCTCCTTGCCCGCAGGCTGCTGGATAATATACAGGAGTCCGCCGATGATGATGGCTGCGGCGACAAGTAGCAAAGGTCTTTGGTATTTTTTGAGCTGATCCATGTGTCTTCTGTTCATCTTTTGCATTGTCATGATAGGAGATTAACGTCTGGTAAAAAAGAGAATTCAGGCCAGTCTTTCAAATGATCCGTCCCGCTGAGGAAAACTCTGCCGCGACTGAACCGGAAGAAAATGCCCCGGTCAACGTTTCAATGGCCGGATTTTCCGGGTCGCCGCGAAGTGTGAAATTTTATCCCGCTGTTATTACAGGAAAAAATTTTTTTTGCCATATGTGGCACGCCTTTCGCACCTTTACCCGCAGAACAACGGCAAAAAAATACGGGTCGAACGCATGAACAACACGGAACAGAGAGCATTCGCCGGGCTGCCAGGTTTTTTACCGGCTCATCAAGCCATGGCGGACGCAATGCTGGCGCAACTGGAAACGGCGGACAGGAAAATGAACGACCTGAAACGCCGCATCGCAAAGCTTGAGAAGCTGGCCACGACGGACGAACTCACCGGCCTGACCAATCGCCGCGGCTTCGACGAGGCCTTCAGCAAGGAGCTCGGCAAGGTCGAGCGCGGCGTCGCCAAAGGCGGCGTTCTGCTGCTGATCGATATCGATAATTTCAAGATGATCAACGACACTTACGGCCATGCGGCGGGCGACGCGGCGCTGCAGATGGTCGCGCGGACGCTGCGCTCGCGTATCCGCTACATCGATACGGCCGCGCGCATGGGCGGCGACGAGTTCGTGGTGATTCTCTCCGGCGCGGACAAACACCTGACAACCAAACGCGCCCAGCAACTGGCGTGGCTGCTGAGCCGTCAGACCCTGCAATGGAAAGATGAAACAATTACCGTCCGCTCAAGCGTCGGCATGCGCAGCTTCGGCCAGGGCGAACAGGCCGAACAGATTTACATCGATACCGACGCTGCGCTTTACGCCAGCAAGGAAAGCCGGAAAGAACAAATGGAGGAAGCGATGTAAAAGGCGGTCGGTTGTCAGTTGTCGGTAAAGTAACAACTGACAACCGACAACTGATAACTGACAACTGACAACTGACAACCGACAACCGACAACCGACAACCTTTTCCCCGTCCGTCTTCGCCTCACACCCTGACCGTAAGCCCAAACGAAGACGGACAAACCCGCGAAAGAGCCCGGACCGACCCCTCCTCCAATCACCGGTCCGGGCTTTTTTCGCGGAAAGCGTTCTCCATTTGCTTTTCCCCTAATTTCCGTTTTACAAATTCCGCGCTTGAATGACTTTACGTTGACATCCTGAATTAATGTATATACAATAAACATGATTGAGATTGAATACGACCCGGAGAAAAACGAAGCGAACAAGTCCTGTCACGGGCTGGCTTTTGAGGATGTATACAAGCTTGACTGGAATAACGCTCTTTATAAGGTTGACGGACGCAAGGATTATGGAGAGAGACGGTTTCAAACTTTTGTACGGGATGAAGACGGCAAACCCTTCGTCGTCGTTTTTACGCTCCGCAACGACAGGCTGAGGATTATAAGCTTTCGCCGCGCCAGAGAGAAAGAAAGGAAGAAATTCGATGCCTGACGCAACGGACAAAGACAATCCGGAAATCACGGACGCCAGCCAGTTTAATTCGCTGAAGAAAGATTATCCGGAGCTGGCGGAGGCGTTAAAGCGCGGACCCGGCAGGCCTGTGTCGGATAATCCGAAACAGCCGGTTTACTTGCGGCTTGATCAAGACGTCATCGCGCATTTCAAGGCGGATGGACGCGGATGGCAAACCCGCATCAACGAGGCTTTGCGCGTCAGCGCAGGGCTGGATCCTTCCCGCAATGTCTGACGTTCCTTTATCTGTATCTTCTCAGAACTCCATTTGCTTTTCGCCGGATTTCCGTTTAATGGATTCCTTATTGGGCATTGCATGATAGAGGGAGTAAACACATGAGCGTCGCCGTGATGAAAGAAACGAACAACAGCCTGACGGACAAGCCGGAATGGAAGGCGCTGGAAAGCCACCGCCGCGAGATGGAGGGCGTTCATATGCGCGATCTGTTCGCGCAGGACCCGGAGCGCTTCAACACATTTCATCTCAAAACCGGCGGCATGCTGTTCGATTACTCCAAGCACCGCATCACAGGCGAAACCGTTCAAAAGCTCGTCGACCTCGCGCGCGCCTGCGACATTGAATCGTTTCGCGCGAAAATGTTCTCCGGCGGGCATATCAACGTCACCGAAGACCGCGCCGTTCTGCACACCGCCCTGCGCCGCCCGCTGGATGACGAGTTGATCGTCGACGGCGAGAGCGTCATGCCCTATGTAAGCGAATGCTTAGAGAAAATGCAGGCCTTCAGCGATAAAGTCCGGAGCGGCGAATGGACGGGATTTACAGGCAAGAAAATCACCGACGTCGTCAATATCGGCATTGGCGGCTCCGACCTCGGCCCGCTTATGGTGTGCGAGGCGCTTAAGCCTTACGCCGACCGCGCCATCAACGTGCATTTCGTTTCCAACGTTGATGGCACGCACATGTTTGAAACGCTGCGCAAGCTGGACGCGGAAACGACGCTGTTCATTATTTCCTCGAAAACGTTTACGACGCAGGAAACCATGACCAACGCGTCCACGGCCAAGGCCTGGCTGATCGAGAGAACCGGGCCCGTCGAAGCCGTCGCCAGGCATTTCGTCGCCGTTTCCACGAACGCCGATGGCGTGAAAGCGTTCGGGATTGATGAAGACAACATGTTCCCGTTCAAGGACTGGGTCGGCGGGCGTTATTCGCTCTGGTCATCCATTGGCTTGTCTGTCTGCCTGTCCGTGGGCTTTGACAACTTCCGCAAACTGCTCGACGGCGCCTGCGCCATGGACCGGCACTTTCAGGACGCGCCGCTCGAGCAAAACATGCCGGTCATCATGGCCCTGCTCGGCGTCTGGTACCGCAATTTCTGGGACGCGCAGAGCTACGCCGTCCTGCCCTACGACCAGTATCTGCACCGCTTTCCGGCCTATTTGCAGCAAATGGACATGGAATCGAACGGCAAGAGCGTGACGCGCGACGGCCAGCCGGTTGACTATGAAACCGGCCCGGTCCTGTTCGGCGAGCCCGGCACCAACGGCCAGCACGCGTTTTACCAGCTGATCCATCAGGGCACGGCGCTGATCCCCTGCGATTTCATCGCGCCCGTCAAAACCCAGAACGAGATCGCCAATCACCATCAATTGCTGCTGGCGAACGTGCTGGCGCAGCCGCAGGCTCTGATGCAGGGGCGCAGTCTGGAGGAATCCGGCGGAGATCCGCAAAAAGCCTTTGAAGGGAACAGGCCTTCGACGACGATCCTGCTCGATCAGGTCGATCCGTATTGCCTTGGCATGCTGATCGCGCTTTACGAACATAAGGTGTTCGTGCAGGGGATCATCTGGAATCTTAATAGTTACGATCAGTGGGGGGTTGAACTCGGCAAGGTTCTCGCCAAGAATATCCTGAGCGTCTGGGATGAAGAAAACCCGGATCAACTCGACAGTTCAACGCGAGAACTTCTGAAGCATATAAAGGGATGAATGACTTCCGTTCCCGAACATGGCGATCTGCCGATCATAAACCAGGCCGAACTGGATCATATCATTGACCTGCATCAGAAATATCTGAAAGGCAGGTCAGGAGGCGCGCGCGCCAGCCTGAAATTCTCGAATCTCTCCGGGCTGACGATGAAAGACTGTGATATGTCGCAGGCTGATTTCACAGGCTCAAAGCTGGTTTCCGCAGACCTTTCACGCGGCGTTTTTACAGGCGCGTGCTTCTTTGCCTGCGATTTACGCAACGCCAACCTGGAGCATGCGGATTTCAGACGCGCAGACATGCGCGGCGCGTTTTGCGCCGGGACCAACCTGCACGGCGCCGATTTTACAGGGGCGGATTTAAGGCCCGGCAAAATCATGAAAAAAGACAAAGGCGGCGTTCTCATTGACCGTCAAAGCTCGGGTGACCCGAACGCAAGGGCCGTGTTCCGCGGCGCGCGCATGAGCGAGACCAACTTCAGCGACGCGCACGGCATGAACGCCGATTTCAGCGATTCCGATCTGACCGGCGTCATCATGACCAAGGGCGAATTCGCGGGCGCGAATTTTCACGGCGCGAACCTGACCGAATCGGACTTTACAGGCGCGAATCTAAGCAAAGTCAATCTGGACGCCGCGATTATTTCGGGCGCGCTGCTCGATGCGGTTGAACTCGACGGGGCAAGCACAAGCAAGGCTCTAAGCGAAAACGCTATGGGCAAAAAACTCGAAGACCTTGGAAAAACGCTCGAGGAACTGCTTGAAGATCACACGCGCTGGGTAGCGTCAGCCGGACGCGAGGGCGAGCAACTCGATCTCGGCGGGATTGACCTGCGCTATATCCTCAATCTGAAAAGCTACCCGCTCACCGCCTGCAAGGCCATTGGCGCGAACTTCGTCAGTCAGGATTTACGCGGCGCCGAAATACAAAGCGCCGTGCTGGACCGCAGCGATTTTCGGGACTGCAAAATACAGGGCGCGGATTTGCGCGGCTCGTCTTTCAAATATTGCCGCTTTACGCGCAGCAATTTGCAAGGCGTTCACTTTGCCCCGCTCCAGTTCGGCAATCCTGACGGTACAAAAAGACTGCAGCGCGTCAATCTTTCGGGCGCGGATCTGCGCTATACGAACTTGCGCGGGGCCGATCTGCGCGACGCGATATTGATGGGCACGGATTTCTCGAACGCGGACCTGAGCGGCGCGGACCTGCGCCGGGCCGATCTCAGCGGCGCGCTGTTCGATCACGCCGACCTGACCGGCGCGCGCCAGGATTAGAGAGCTATACGGTAAAACAGAGTCATGTCATCCCCGCCCCGGATCAAGTCCGGGGGTAAACTGCGGCGGGGATCCAAAATTCCGTGACTTTGGGCCTCCGCCTTCGCGGAGGCGACAGGATACGATTACATACAAGCGAATAATGCTCTAAGTTATCTGTGGTCAGTTTCGGGTTACCAGTTGTCAGAACGCGCCATCCTGTAGTCTCATATAAACTTACCGATAACCTATCGCCCGAAGCCGATAACCAGTATGCGTATCCGCCATTTACCGGAAACACTTGTTAACCGTATCGCCGCCGGTGAAGTCATCGAGCGGCCCGCCGCCGCCGTCAAGGAGCTCGTCGAAAATTCCATCGACGCTGGCGCGGCTTCTATTTGCGTTGATATTCGCGAAGGCGGCAAAAGCCTGATCGTCGTGAGCGACGACGGACACGGCATGAGCCGGGAGGAATTGACGACCGCCCTCGACCGGCACGCAACGTCAAAATTAAGCGGCGATGATCTCCTTAATATCGCCTCGCTCGGTTTTCGCGGCGAAGCCCTGCCCTCGATCGGGGCAGTCAGCCGGATGACGATCAGGAGCTCCGTTGCCCTCTCCCTTAAGGGAGAGGGAGGGGCCTGCGCGGGAGTGCGGGAAGGTGAGGGACAGAGCTGGCTCCTCACCGTCGACGCCGGTAAAAAATCCGAGCCCGCGCCGTGCGCGCATGCAAAAGGCACACAGATAGAGGTCAAAGACCTCTTTTACGCCACGCCCGCCCGGCTTAAGTTTTTGAAGAGCGAGCGCGCGGAATACGGCGCGGTCAAGGACGTGATGACCCGCCTGGCGATGGCCTTCCCGCGCATCGGCTTTAAATTCACGCATAACGGGACCACGATTTTCAAACTCCCCGCGAGCGCCGATCCGGCGGAGCGGCTCTCCGCGTTTCTCGGCAAAGACTTCGGCGACAACGCGATGCTGATCGAGGAAACGCGCGATCATATCCGCGTGAGCGGCTATGCGGGCCTGCCGACGCTGCATCGCGGCACGTCCCAGTTCCAGTATCTTTTCGTCAATGGCAGGCCCGTGCGCGACAAGCTTTTGTATGGCGCCTTGCGCGGGGCCTATGCGGACGTCATGGCGCGGGACCGGCATCCGCTCGCCGTGCTTTACGTTGATCTGCCATACGAGGAAGTCGACGTCAACGTCCACCCGGCCAAGGCCGAAGTGCGCTTCCGCGACCCGGCGATTGTGCGCAGCCTGATCGTCAGCGCCATCCAAAGCGCCATACGTCAATGTGGGCAAAAATCATCTAATAATATGTTTTTATTACGCGCCGGTGACGCGCCGTGCGCGGATTCTTTCACCGCAGCAAGGTCGCTAACCGGGCCTGCGCGCCGCTACGGCCAAATGCCCGCATCCTCGGGAAACCTCGCCGAACAGGCGCATGCGTTTTACAACCCGTCATTTGACGTCGCGCCCTCGGCCCGGTTCGAAGAGGCTCCGGCGCAAAAGGATGAAGAGGAGATTTATCCGCTCGGCGCGGCGCGCGCGCAAATCCATGAAAACTATATCGTCGCGCAGACGGAAAAAGGCATGGTGATCGTCGACCAGCACGCCGCGCATGAACGCCTGACTTACGAGAAACTCAAAAGCCAATACGCAGGCGGATCAATCGCTTCGCAGGGATTGCTCACGCCGGAAATCATCGAGATCGGCGCCGATAGCGTAAATGCGCTTTTAGCGCACAAAGATGTGTTTTCGAGCCTTGGGCTCGAGATTGAGCCGTTCGGAGGCGGCGCGCTCGCCGTGCGCTCTACGCCTGCGATACTGGGAAACAAAATCAACATTCGCCAGTTAGTCATTGATCTGGCGGACGAACTGGAGGAATACAGCACAGCCTCCGGATTGGAAGAGCGCATTCACGCCGTCATATCGCGCATGTCCTGTCACGGATCGGTGCGCTCCGGACGCAGGCTCACAAACGAGGAAATGAACCACCTTCTGCGCGAAATGGAAAAAACGGAAAAGTCCGGCCAGTGCAATCACGGCCGCCCGACCTATATATCATTAAGCCTGTCAGAGATTGAGAAACTGTTTGGAAGGAAGTAAAGCCATGCCAGCCCCCGTCCCCACCAGCGGTCAGGACCCGGAACAAAAAACAGTCATCCGCGTTTACGGCGCGTTCGTCGCGAGCGTCCTGATGATGTTTGTGCCGCAGATGGGCTTTGCAGTTGTTTCACTGCTGTTTTTTACGGGCGTGCTGATCGCCGGCTACATCCTGCGCGGCAAGGCGGACGGGGACGGGCTGCAATGGAATCACATGACCTACGTCATCCGCACGATCTGGATTTCAGCTCTGTTCGCTTTTATCGTGACGCTCCTAGGCGGCGCCTATCTCTGGACGCAGGTAGATACGGGCGCGGTCATGCCCTGCGCGCAACCGATGCAGGATTACGTCATGGCGCAGGGCGAAAATGTGCAAATGATGGAGCTTTATGCTCTTTTTGCGCCTTGTATTGAGCCATTAATCCAGGCCAACTGGAACGCGCTGATGATCGCCACCATGATTTCCGCCGGGCCGGTCGTCTTGTACCTGATCTTCCGCCTCTCGCACGGCATCCTGCGCGCCACCAAAGGCTACCGCGTCAAGAATCCGAAGGCGTGGTTTTAGGCCCCTTTGAAAAAATGAACTACTTTCAACCGTCATCCCCGCCAAGCGAAGCGCGCGCGGGGATCCGGATGCCCGCCCAAGGCGGGCATGACAGCTTTGAGTCGGGCTCATTCATCTGCGGCTTCCCCCCTACGATGCTTTGCAGCTTCGGCGCAACAAGAAAGTCGTGGTGTTCTGTCCAACGGACCGTATATAGTTCCTTGCATAAATAATTGTCCGCCTTCAGCCTGATTTTTTCTGCCTGAAAAACATTAAACTACAGAGATCGCAGAGGGCGCAGAGTTTTTTTAAAGATCTCGATTCTCTGCGTTCTCTGCGCGCTCTGTAGTTTGAAAAAATGCGCTGCACGCAACTGCGTAAAAGCCGAAGCGGATGGCGCATTAATTGTTCAATTCACTATAAAAACAGGCGCGGCCGTTACGCCGCGCCTGTCAGTTCGGTATATTCGGCGACCATCTGGCCGCTCTGGACTTCGTAGAGCTCGCGGTAATGCGAGTCGGCGCGGGTGATCAGCTCGCGGTGCGTGCCTTCTTCAACGATCCGGCCCTTATCGAAGACCAGAATCCGGTCCGCCGTGCGGATCGTTGAAAGCCGGTGCGCGACCGTGATCGTCGTCCGCCCCTTCATCAGGTAGGCAAGCGCCTGCTGAATGTAGTACTCGGAGATCGAGTCCAGCGCGCTCGTCGCCTCGTCGAGCACCAGGATCGGCGCGTCGGTCAACACCGCCCGCGCGATCGCCACGCGCTGCCGCTCGCCGCCAGAGAGCTTGACGCCGCGCTCGCCGACGAGCGTTGCGTAGTTGTCCGGCAGCTCGGCGATGAACTCGTGCGCGTAGGCCTTCTTCGCCGCCTCGATAATCTCCTCCATATTCGCATCCGGACAGCCATAGGCGATGTTGTCCGCCAGCGAACGGTGGAAGAGGATCGGCTCCTGCGGCACGAGCGCAATCGCATGGCGCAGCGTATCCTGCCGCACATGGGCGATATTCTGCCCGTCGATGCGGATCTCGCCGCCGCTCACGTCGTAAAGCCGCTGCAACAGCTTGACGAATGTCGACTTGCCCGAACCGGAATGGCCGACCAGCGCGATTTTCTCACCCGGCGCGATGCGCAGGCTCAAATCCTCGAACAGGGGTTTTTGCTGTCCTTTGTAGATAAAAGACACATTATCGAAAACGATTTCCCCGTTCTCGGGCCTGAACGGCTGCGCGTCCGGCGCGTCGAGAATTTCATCCTCGCGCAGCCAGAACGCCACCACGTCCTCCATCTCGCTGATGGATTTCTGCAGGTTGGCGATATGCATGCCGATATCGCGCATATAGCCGCTGATGACGAAAAAGCTCGTCAGCGCCAAAGCTATATCGCCGGGCGTCGCGCGTCCGTTCTGCCAGAGCCAGATGGTGAGGCCGATCATGCCGACCATCATCACGATCCGGATCAGGTTGCGCGCAAGGTTCAGCCATTCTCCGATCTGCCAGGCGCGGGCGCTTTTCGTCCGCCAGAGATCGGCGACGGACTGGAACAGCGCGTCTTCCCGCCCTTCCGAGCCGAAGGCCTTGACGGTGGGAATGCCCGTCATGATATCGGCGAGCGTCGCGCCGACTTTCGTATCGCAGTCGGCTGATTCCTTGTAGCCGGGCGCGGCGATCTTGACGCTTGTCCAGACGCTGAACGCCGTAAAAATGACGGCCATGACGCCCGCAAAAATACCAACAACAGGGATATGAACCACAAGTATCGCCGTCATGCCGATCATGATCAGAAGCGCCGGGAGAATGCCGATCAGGATCGTGTCCTCCAGCACGTCGAACGCCCACATGCCGCGCGTGATTTTCCGCACCGTACCGCCCGCGAAGCTGTTCGCATGCCAGTCTGCGGAAAAGCGCATGACCTTGTGCGTGGCTTCCGTCACGATGTCGTAAAGCTTGTTGACGGCGAAACGCACCCAGAGCGTGAACGAGAAAAAGCGCAGCGTATGAAACGCCAGCGCGAGCCCGCCGAACACAGCGAGATAAACCAGCGCGGTTTCCAGACGGTTTTCCGGCGCGCCTTCCGCCCCCGACAGGACGTCGATGATCTTGCCCGTATACACCGGAATGAACGCGTCCATTATGACGGAGGCGATCATCAGCGCGATAATGGCCGCGCCCGTATAAGGCTGCCGCCGCCAGTAATGCCAGCAATATCTGAATACGTCTTTATATTGTACTTCCTTTAACATTTTACTGTTCCTTTAATGTCGTCCCGAACACGGCGCGTCGGCGTCGGGCCCGGGGACAGGTCAAATATTCCGTCTGCGCAGATCTCTCCGCTCCGCCTTGCCTGCGCAAAGTCCGGGCCGGAGACGACAGACGAACAGACTTCAGCTTAAGGCCGAATCGGTCATTTTGGGAGTTTGGTTTTTCTGAGAAGAAAAGCGGTCGTCCACATACAGACCCGGCAAAGCTTCGCCTTTCCGGGTCCTGGCGCGAATGTCAATGTTCGCCCATGCCCGGAAGCGTCGCGGGAGAATTCCCTTTGAACACATAATTTGTCATGGTCCGCTTCCTTGTGGTTTTTACCTGCGTTTAAAAATGCCACAGCTATGACATATTTGCCAAGCCCCGAAAGGCGAAAAGCAATAAAATTCCATATTAAGGGTGACGAGCTTTGTATATTAGAAAAGCAGAAGCGGTATTTGCTTACTTTATTGCGCAGCCAGATCCAGATACCGACGCGCCGCCTCAAGATCGCGTTTCAGGGCCGATTCCTTTTGTTCCTGATGCGGGGCGCGGCCATGCACGTCTTCGTTATAGACCTGCGCCTTGTAATTTTCCTCGGCGAGCGCGGCGTTAAAGACGTCCTCCGGCGTCATCGCGTTTTCCGTCAAGCCGAGCCCCAGCACGAGCGAGCCGGTCGCAATCGTGATTTCGTGTATGACGGTAAGCTGTTCGTCAGCGGCCTTTTCAAGGATATCCCGTACGGCGTTACGCGCCTCATCCGGCTGGCGGAGCGCTTTTAAGGCGGTTGTGACTTCCAGCCTTACGCCGCAACGATCTTCAAACCACTGCAGCGCCGTATCCCACAGCGCGCGCTGAAACTCCGCGAACGCGCCGGGCATGCCGGTGCGGTAGCACAACAGATCCGTATCAAGATAGCTCATGATTTTTTCCGCGGCTCTGCCCCGGTCCGGCGCGATGCGATCAATGCAAACGCTTTGAAAACGGTTGAGCGGCATGGTTTCGAGATCAATCGTCTCACCCTGCGCCTCCCATTCCTGCCGGATGGCCTCCGCAAGGGAAACGCTGTTCGCCAGCAAATTCTGTCCGGCTGACGTCCTGACCGGGCGGGCGTCGAGAAAAATCAGCAGCGATCCCTGTTCATCCGGGCGCGTTTCCACGTTGTTATAAAAGCGTTTCATGGCGCGGCGTCAATGCCTTCTCCGGCTTGTTCGCCCTGATCCGCCGCCGGGTCATTTTCCTTTTCATCGCCGCCTTCGATCCCTTCGCCCGCTATGCGGCTGTCAGGGACAAGGCTCTCCGTCTCCCCGGCTCCGGCCGAATCGGAGGGTTCAGGGCCTGCATTTTCCTGCGCTTCAGACAACTTTTCGTCTTGTTCGGTTTTGTTCGAGGCGTCTGGAGCCCCCGTGTTTTCAGCCTGATCCTTTTCATTTGCGGGCGAATTTTGCGCTTCGGGTTCGTCATCTTCCGTTTCTTTTTCCGCTCCTATCTCCGCCGGATCGACTCTCCTGTTCAGCTCCTCCTTCGAATCGCCTATGTAGGCGTAACAGGGATGATCTTCCGTCAGGCCGAGATCCGTCAGGCTAAAAGCGAGAAAAGCCGGATTTATGGTTCCAAGTAAAAGCCCCCCGAGTTTTTTTCCGATCCCGAGCGTAGACGCGCTGACTGACGCATTGCTCAGCGGGCCTGAAATAACGACCGGAACAGAGGTCAGCGTCCCGATCTCTATGCCTTTTGATTCAGGCGAAAGCTTCAGATCAATGCGCTCGTTGACAAGATCAATCGTCCCGCCGCCCTGAACAATGATGCGCTCGGCGTCCAGAAACAGCGCTTGCGATTCCGCGACGCCGTTTTCGATGATGAAATCGGCAATCGCGCAGTTCATAACCAGCCTGTCTTCCGCGCCAAAATCCGGCAGCATTTTGTTGATGACGCCGCCGCCCCAGAAATCCAGAATACCGCTTGCCAGCCTTCCCTCTCTTGCGATCAGCGCGAATTCCCCGCTCAGATTCGGAGCGAGTTCATCCCACCTGTCAAATCCAGCCGAGAACGCGTTTTTTATATTCGCCTGACCGCTCACGGCTTCTACCCCGGCAGTCAATTGCTGAAACTTTCCGAGATCAAAATCAGCCAGATCAATACTGCCGTCCAGCCGCATAACCTGTTCTTCTCCATGCGGCCCCATCCGGATAAAGCCTGAAAGTTTTCCGTCGCTGATTGTTCCCGCAACAGGCTCCAGCGTCAGACGCTTATCCTTTATGCGCAAACTCGTCTTGATATTTCCGATATTCTTTCCCTCAACCAGAAAGGAACTGACATCGATTTGCGCTTCGGCGTCCACGCCCGCAAAGGCGCCGGCAATTGTTTCGCTTTCCTTGTCCCCTTCCGGAAACAGCGCGTCTGAAAGCGCGGCTATAAACCGCAACATGCCGCTTTCGCCACCGAAATCATCAAGGGAAAGAGCTTCAAAAACAATATCGCCTCTGATTTGCGTCGTTTTGTCTGCGAACTTAAAACGCAAATCCGGCATAACAACCAGATCCCCGCTCTTGAGATTTCCGCCGATATAGGCCTGATCTACGCCGGGGAAAAAGTCGAGCGTTCCCGATACCAGCTCTTCTTCTCCTACGCCGGCGGACAGATTTGTAATTCTGTGCCCACCCTTCCTGCCAGAGGGACGCTCATCGGTTCCCTGAAGATAGATATCGCCGAGTGAAAAGCGGACATCTCCACCTGTCCCGACCCGGTATTTGTTGCCGTAAGCTCCTGATGAAGTCGATTCCAGATCAATACGCGCGTTGAGAGGCAGGGCATTATATTGTCCTGAGAGCGTCATGGCGGGTTCAGAGCCGTCCGTCTCCTCTTTTTCTATTTTTATCCTATCAAGGGAAAGAGGAGCCGCACCCGTCACTTCACCGGCCAACTCCAGATTTTCAATATGCGCGTCTACTATGTATTTCCGGGAAAACAGAATATCCCAGAAAAGCATACTGACCTTCGCCTTGCCCGCAGTTATGACGGGCCGGGCCTCTTCCCTTTCCTTAATTACTAGATTTTCTATATTTATTTCCGCCAGAGGAAAAATCGTAACGCTGTTGAGTTTGCCAATTTCAGCGCGGGCGCCTGTTGCATCCGAAAGAAATTGCTCCAGCCCCTCTTTCAGCGGCTCGCTATTGCCTCCGATGGATGACAAGATCCACAGACCAATAAAAAGCAACGCTCCGGCAGCGCATAAAAACCAAAGCAGGCCTTTTACGACGCCGCCCAGCGTCAACTTTTTTTTACTTTCAGACATTGCATACTCCTCAATACGCAAGCTCCGTACAGGCGCCTTAAGCTCCTTGCGCGCCTCCCAGTCTGACAAATCATGACTTAACAGCTCCTTGAAGTGGACGAAACATTACATAGTATCAGTAACGTACAGCCCCCGTTTTTTTCATCACCCTGCACAAATCTATGTGATCGCAAATTTCAGAGGTTATTTCACGACTATCTATTAATGACCAGAAAGCTCTTCTTATATCCAGATATTCGTCGGACTCAGGGTCGACGGCGGCTGGATCAACGCCCTGAGGCAGTAACGGGACGGGAACGCACTGACCATTCTGAATACAAGAAATGTAGGTTCTTTTATCCTTGACGAGTCCTTGCTCTATACGCGTTGCCGTTCTGGCCATTGTGTTCCTGTATTCTTCAATCTCTTTGCGCACGTTTATGTGATAGCGTTCAGAGATCAGCTGCAGGGACGCGCAAGCCCGATGATACTCCTGATCAAGCATGGCCGGCTGAAGACATTCCCTGTTAAACCTGATCCAGTCTGGCTTTTCCAGCCAATCCGCGAAAAGATATTCCTCATAAAAAGGGTAACGATCTATGTGATATTCAATCTGAAATACAACTTCCCTTTCCTGCCGCTCCAGGTGACTTTGCCGCCAGTCGTATTTCATCTGCGCAAACGATACAACCGCTATTGCGAGAAATAAAACAAGGATAGAAGTAACCGCGCGCGCGCGATACATTCCCCAGAAAAAAACGCCCAGAAGAACGCCAAACGCTATGTAGTAATAATAGTGCCCTGGCTCATAATACTGGCCGTCTTTCAACAGAAAAAACAATCCGAAAGACGCGAGAACAAGCGACGACACGCCGGACATTACAGGTCTGCGGACTTTGCTTTCCGGCAGATCTTCCGGTTCCTGAAGATGATCGAATTCGTCGAGCACGTGTTAGTCGCCACCTTAAGAGAAATTCAAATTTTAAGATTCACAGAAAAACCAAGCGCTGTCCAGCTTTGCCTGAGCTCTTCCGGTAAAGGCGCGGATAGATCAAGCGTCTTTTTTTGCCCGGGATAAGGCAGGGAAAGCGAAAAGGCATGAAGGTGAAGCCTTCTGGCCGTATCGGCCAGTTCCGGCGCCTCCTCGTCCAGCCGCCCGTATTTTTCATCCCCGAGCAGCGGGAACCCGGACAAAGCGGCATGGACGCGAATCTGGTGCGTGCGGCCTGTTTTAGGCGTAAAAACGACGCTGGCCGCGGCTTTGCCCGCGCGATCCAGAACTTTGTATTCGGTGATCGACGTTTTGCCCTCTTGTTCGTCGGCGATCATCATGTCTTTGTGCGCGCCTGCGCCTTTGGACAAAGGGATTTTGATCACGCCCTCGTCACGCGGCGGCGCGGGGGCGGTAATCGCGAGATAGGTTTTTCCCGCGTCGCGGCTTGTAAACAGCTTGCCCAGACGGCTGGCCATATCGCGGCTGCGCGCCATCAGCAGAACGCCCGACGTATCGCGGTCGAGGCGGTGAATGAGTTTGGGCCTTCGCCCCTCGTTATCTTCTAAATGTACGAGCAGCCCGTCGACGTGCCGGGCGATTTTCATTCCTCCCTGCGAAGCGATGCCGTGCGGCTTGTTAATCGCGACGATGTCGCCGTCGTCATATATGACCAGAGACCTGATATATTCGGCGTCATCCGGCATAGGCCGGAACCATTCATCGTCCTTGCGTCCGGCGGAAAGAGGCGGAATGCGGATGACCTGTCCCGTCTGAATTCGATCCGAAGGCCCGGCGCGCTTGCCGTCGACGCGGATCTGCCCTTTACGGAGCAGCTTTTGCAGCATGGTATAGGGCGCCTGCGGCAGATGTTTCTTGAACCAGCGGTCAAGACGCTGGCCGTCGTCGTCCGCCTCAACGGTGATGTGCCTGACCCCGCTCATGCGAATTGCCTGACGATCAGCATGCCGGCGAACAGCGCGGCGATTGAGAGGATAACGGAGGCAAGAATATACGCAGCCATTTCAATGTATTTATCATTCTCATACAAAACCGAGACATCCAGAGAGAAGGCGGAGAAAGTCGTGAACGCGCCTAGGAAACCTGTAACAAGAAAAACTTTTATCGCGTGTGAAACGTCCCAGAAATGGGCGAACACAGCGACGAGAACACCCATCAACAGAGACCCCAGCACATTGACGCTCAGCGTCGCCCATGGAAAGCCGTGCCCGAGCCAGTGCGTCACGCCAACGTTAACGCCGTATCTGAGGCTCGCACCCAGCGCGCCGCCTGCGGCAACCGATAAAATGGAGATAAGTGTGTACATCGCTTTACCGCTTGCTTATACAGTCTTTCATGCAAATTTCAAACCCTCAGGCATTAAAAGGCATTTTCTTTTCCGCTTTCGGATTTTTCTGCTTTTCGGC
>CAZCIB010000007.1:0-70151 GCA_964498755.1 uncultured Pseudobdellovibrionaceae bacterium
TCACAGTCGTTCGCTTGCCGGGGATGACGCCGCAGGATTACGCGTACATGCGGCGCATTTTGCGAGCATCTTGATTTCTTGAGCAATCACGTCATAGTTCTAGGCAATGGAACAGACTTAAAGAGGGACGAAGCAGGCATGACCAAAATCAAGGTAGACAATCCGGTTGTTGAAATCGACGGCGACGAAATGACCCGCGTAATCTGGCAGGTCATCAAGGACAGGTTCATCTTTCCCTATCTGGATATTGACCTTGAATATTACGATCTGTCGATTGAAAACCGCGACGCGACCGACGATCAGGTCACAATAGACGCCGCCGAAGCGATAAAATCACACGGCGTGGGCGTCAAATGCGCGACGATTACGCCGGACGAGGCCCGCGTCGAGGAATTCGGCCTCAAGAAAATGTGGCGCTCGCCGAACGGCACGATCCGCAATATACTGGGCGGCACGGTCTTCCGTGAGCCGATTACCTGCTCGAACATTCCCCGCTACGTGCAGGGCTGGGAGCAGCCGATTATCATCGGGCGGCACGCCTTTGGCGATCAGTACAAGGCCACCGACATTAAAATTCCCGGCCCCGGCCGCCTGACGCTCAAATACGAGCCGCAGGACGGCGGCCAGGCCCAGGAATACGAAGTCTTTAACTTCCCGAACAAGGGCGTTGCGCTCGGCATGTATAATCTGGACGAGTCGATTTACGGCTTCGCGCGCGCCTGTTTCAATTACGCGCTGCAACGCGGCTATCCGCTTTACATGTCGACAAAGAATACGATTTTGAAAGCCTATGACGGGCGGTTCATTGAAATCTTTCAGGAAGTCTTTGAAAACGAATTCAAGCAGGAATTCGACCGGAAAGAACTGTGGTACGAGCACCGGCTTATTGATGACATGGTCGCGCAGGCGATCAAGTCCAAAGGCGGTTTTGTCTGGGCCTGCAAGAACTATGACGGCGACGTGCAGTCCGATATCGTCGCGCAGGGCTTCGGCTCGCTCGGCCTGATGACGTCCGTTCTGCTGACGCCGGACGGTAAATGCGTCGAGGCCGAAGCCGCGCATGGCACGGTCACGCGCCATTTCCGCCAGTGGCAAAAAGGTGAGAAAACCTCGACCAACCCGATCGCCTCGATCTTCGCGTGGACGCGCGGGCTTAAATACCGCGGCCAGTTCGATGATAACGAGGACCTGCAGGATTTTGCGGACATGCTGGAGCGCGCCTGTATCGACACGGTTGAATCCGGAGCGATGACCAAAGACTTGGCCCTGCTCGTCGGCGGCGATCAGAAATGGCTGACCACGGAAGAATACATGGACGCCGTTGAAAAACGCCTGAAAGAGCAAAAGCTAGCGGCCTGAACATCCTTTAAGTCACCCGCGCGCCGCCTGACCCGCTGAAGTTTTAACGCGCCCCCGGCCTCCGCAGGGCAGGCGGCGCGCGCAAGCGCGAAAGCGGGCGAGCATGACGTTTTTTTGTTGGCAGCAAAGCTTGAATTGATCCTTTATAGCTTTAACTACTAAATCAATGTACAATCACGCTATGAAAAAACTGCTTCTCATACTGACTTTTTTGCTCGCCGCGCCCTTTGCGGCCCACGCCGCCTATGACAAGGATTACGTTGGCGAGATGAGCGTCCATAAAGCCGCGCATGAGGACGTTTTCGCCGATCTCGCGCGCAAACACGGCCTCGGCTATGTCGAAATGCGCGCGGCCAATCCCGGCATTGACCCCTGGCTGCCCGGCGCGGGAACGGAAATCCTGATCCCGGACATGCATCTTTTGCCCGAAGCTCCGCGCGAGGGCATCGTAATAAATCTGCCGGAGATGCGGCTATATTATTTCCCGGAAAACGGCGGCGTCCCGGAAGTCTATTCCATAGGCATCGGCCGCGAGGGACTTGATACGCCGCTTGGCGCGACAAAAGTTACCCGTAAAAAGGTCGGGCCAACATGGCGCCCGACGCAGCGCATGCGCGAAGAAGACCCGGAATTGCCGGAGTCCGTTCCGCCCGGCCCGGAAAATCCGCTCGGCACGCACGCCATTTATCTCGGCTGGCCGGCTTACCTGATCCACGGCACGCATCGTCCCTATGGCATTGGACGGCGCGTCAGCAGCGGCTGTATTCGCCTGTATCCGGAAGGCATTATCGAGCTTTATGATAAGGTCGAAGTCGGCGACAAGGTTACGGTCGTTGACCAGCCGATCAAGGTTGGCTGGAAAGAGGACGCGCTTTATCTCGAGGCCCACCCCTCAACCCAGCAGGCCGATCAGGTCGAAGTCGAGGGCGAGCCGACGAATTTCCGCCTGAGCGAGGAGGAAATGCACCGCATTCTAGAAGCGGCGGGACCCTACACGGAAGAACTTGACTGGCCGGAAATCCGCCGCGCCATCCGCGAGCGCCGCGGCTACCCGGTCGTTATCGCGACAAGACCGGATAAGGAAGCGTCGTTGAATTAACGGTCAGGCCGCATCATAATTCAGCGCATCAAGCAAGGCTTTTTTGACTTTGTCATCTGCCATACCCTGCTCGCGCGCTACAGCTGCCATATGAATAACAGAGGTCCGCAATGTCGGATGCGTTGCAAAGAAAATGTTTGGCCATCTTTTCTGGGCTTGCTCATTAAAGTAGGAGCGGCTTTCGCCTTTCTTCGACATGGCCGCGAGTCCTGAAATGCCTGCAAGAGGATCTCCTAGCCCGCAGGCATAAGTATCTGCCTGAATTTCACTGTGGCGGCTTTGCGCGGTGCACGCGCATAAAGCGATCATGCAAGCGACCGCAAGACATATATCTTCCGTAGGAAAAGAAGCAGGCGCGCCCATTACGGCGTTTACGACACCGCCAATAAACTCTTCAGCAAAAGCGAAGCACGCGCCTAAACCCGCAACATTTCGGGGGTTGTTTCGTTTGGATGTCAGATCTCCATTTATGTAGTGGCCGATCTCATGCGCCAGAGTGTGTTCCAGCTGCGCGGCATTCAAGCAAGCGCGCAATTTGGGCGTTGTTGCAAGAAAAAAAGCTTTTTTACCGTTCACTGTGCGTACGACAATAGAAGCGTCTATTTTTGCTTTTTCGTTTAAGTCATTTTTGAGAACGGGACGCTCTTCATAAGGAATACCAGCTTTTTCGTAGAGTTTCTCGGCAATTTTTGCCAGCTGACTTGAGTTGGGATCTTCCATATCGAGATCCTCGTATGGCAGGTCAGCGAAATCAGGATCATTTTCAGCGTTGGTGAGCAAGCTGTTTGCGAGTGTCCGGTCAATTCCAAACAGGAAACACGCGCTGGCTGCAGCGCCAACGCAAAAGACAAGTGGCGAAGCAACAAGACTTAATGCGGCTGTAGCCATAGTTGCGCAAGCCATTTTCAGCCTGAACGATGTTTCCTGATCTGATACTGACATTTTTTATATGTAAACAAAAAGCGCGACAAATGCAACAGCTATAAGAAGCTGGAGAGCAATTTGTTATTAACTCTCAATCGTCTCAACTTCTTCCCGCAAGCGTTCAAGAACGCGATTGAACAGGCCGCTTTTGGCGATGCGCCCGGATTTTTCCTTGTAAAGCTCGTACATCACGGTCTGGGGGCCGACGCGGCGGATCACGAAAGCAAGATAAGGCGCATGATCCGGCGTCTTGCAGTAGGAGAATGTCGCGAGCCCCGCATCGAAATCGCAGTCCACCGCCCGGTGCATCAGCTTTTTATCGGCGACGGCGCGGCTGTAGATTTCGTCGAGCCTGCGGAATTCGGCTTGCGTAAAACCGCTGATCCGCTGCGCGTTCGGATTGTTAATCACATGAAAAGGCATAGATAAAAGGATACCATAACGGATCAAAAAATGCATGAATTCTCCTCTGGCCTTGCGCGTAAAAAGCGTTAATATGTGCAGCATGCAAACCGGAAAGAGGAAGACTTATGGCGGATATTTTTCAGGACGTGGATGAAGCGCTCAAGCAGGAGCGAATGGCGAAGTTCTGGAAGGAAAACGGGCCCTTTATCATCGGCGCGGCGATTTTGACGATTGTCCTGACCGCCGGCGTCAACGGCTACCGCGCTTGGAATACGAGCCAGAACCAGCAAAATACGGCCTTGCTGCTACAGGCGGCGGAAAGCCAAAATCCTGTTGACGCGCTTGAAAAAGCCTCGGCGGACCTGCGCCCCGGTCAGCGCGGCGTTGCGCTTTTGACGGCCGCCAATGAGGCGCTTGACGCTGACGACATGGACAAGGCCGAAGAGCTTTATCAAAAGCTTGCGATGGACACGTCCGTTCCGGACCTCATTAGGGATTTCGCCGCGATCAAGTTGACGTCCCTGATGCTTGATAGCGAGGCCCATGCCGACCCGGAGGCGTTTTACGCGCTTCTCTCGCCCGTTACGGATAAAAGCAAAAGTCCCTGGCAGGCGCATGCGCATCTTCAGACCGCGCTCGTCGCCGCGCACCTTGAAGATAACTATGAGCGCGCTGTGGAGGCCGCGCAAAACGCCGCAGCGGTTGAAAATGTCGAGCCCTCCTTGAAAAACCGCGCGGACGCGCTGGCGCATATCTATGCGCAGCGCCTGCAAAACCAGACCGAAAGTACGAACGGTGAAAAAAATGAATAAGTTTTTTCTTGTCCTGCCAGCCGTATTTGTAATCTCCGGTTGCACGACCGTTGGCGATCTTTTTTCCTCGGACGAAAAACCGCTGGAAGGCGAGCGTATTTCCGTCCTCGAATTGCAAAAAGAACTCGAGCCTGATGATATCGCGCTTGACGCAATGGGGTTCATCGCGCCGAGTCCGTGGAAAAACGAGTTCTGGCCGCAGGCCGGGGGCTACCCCAACCATTCGATGCAGAACCTCGCGCTGTCCAGCGACGAACTGAAGCGCGTCTGGCGCGCCGACATTGGACAGGGCGGCAGCGACGCCTTGCCCCTGACCGCACAGCCGATCATTGTAGACGGCAGGGCCTTCACGCTGGATACGGATTCGACCGTTACCGCCTTTGACATCGCGAACGGAGAGCGGATCTGGAGCGCCAGCGTCCGCCCGGAAAACGAAGACGACGCCGTTATTGGCGGCGGCGTATCCTATTCCGCCGGCGTCCTTTACGTCACGAACGGCTATGACGAGGTTCTGGCGATGTCGCCGGAGGACGGGACCGTCAAATGGCGTCGTCCCCTGCCAGCGCCCGCGCGCGCCGCGCCGACGATTATGAACGGGCGCGTCTTCGTTACAACGCTCGATAACCGCGTTCTGGCGATTGATAACGAAACCGGAACCACCATGTGGGAACACGCGGCGCTGGCGGAGAACGCCGGCCTGATCGGGGCCGCAAGTCCGGCGGCGAACCACGATATCGTCGTACCCGTGTTCTCTTCGGGTGAAATTTTCGCCCTGCGGATAGAAAACGGCTCCGTAGCATGGTCGGATAATCTGTCCGCAGTCCGCAGCTATGGGGGCTTGTCGAGCCTGTCCGACATCACCGGCCTGCCGGTTCTGGATAAAGGGCTGATCTTCGCCGTGAGCTTCAGCGGCCGCCTTGTCGCCATTGACGAGCGCACCGGGAGCCGCGCCTGGCAGCGCGAAGTCAGCAGCGCGCACACGCCCTGGGTCGCCGGAAATCATATCTTTATTACGTCCTCCGACAACAAGCTCGTCGCGCTTGGCCGGGATAACGGCGCCATTCGCTGGGTCACGGATCTCAACAGGGGTGAAAAAGACGATTCCCTCTGGACCGGGCCGGTCCTTGCGGGCGGACGTCTGATTGTGATGAACGGGAAAGGCCGCGCCGCTGAATACGCGCCCGATACGGGTGAGCTTCTCCGCGAATGGTCGGTCGGCGGCCCCGTCACTCTTTCGCCAATTGTCGCGGGCGGAACGCTCTATGTTCTGATCGATAACGGAACGCTGGCGGCGTACCGGTAATGAGTTGGCAGTGGACAGTTGGCGGTAATTCAGTTATCTAACTGCCAACTGTTAACTACCAACCGCCAACTGAGATGCTCACCATCGCCATCATAGGCCGGCCCAATGTCGGCAAATCGACGCTATTCAACCGCCTGTCCCGAAAGAAACTCGCGATTGTCGACGATACGCCGGGCGTGACGCGTGACTGGCGCGAGTCCGAGGGTTCTATAGCGGGCGAGCCCGTGCGCCTGATCGATACGGCGGGGCTGGAGGAAGCTTTCGACGATTCCATACAGGGCCGGATGCGCAGGCAGACCGAGGGCGCGCTGGAGCACGCGGACGCCGTGCTCTTTGTCGTTGACGGGCGCAGCGGGATCACCCCGACGGACGAGCATTTCGCGAACTGGGTCCGTAAACTGGGCAAGCCCGTGGTTCTCGCCGTCAATAAATGCGAAAGCGAAGCGGTCGCCGATAACGCGCTTGCGGAGGCGTGGTCGCTCGGACTTGGCGAGCCGCTTGCGATGTCCGCCGAGCACGGGCTTGGTCTGGCCGATCTTTATCAGGCGTTTGCGCCATACTTTACCGAAACAAATCAAGACCCCCCACCCAACCCTCCCCCGCCTGCGGGGGAGGGCAGCGAAGCCGGTGGGAGCTTTTTTTCAGAAGACGACATCGACGCCCTTGAAGGCGTGGAAGCCGACGCGGAGCCGGAGCCGGAAGAGGATACGAAGCCCATCAAAATCGCCATCTGCGGGCGGCCCAATGTCGGCAAGTCCACGCTTGTGAACGCGATCTTGGAGGACGAACGCGTCATGACCGGTCCGGAGGCGGGCGTTACGCGCGACGCCATCGCCGTCGACTGGGCGTATGAAGGGCGCAAGATCAAGCTCGTCGATACGGCGGGTCTGCGGCGCAAGGCGCGCGTCGAAGAGAAAATCGAGCGCATGGCCGTGGACGATACCATGCGCGCGATCAGGCTGGCGCAGGTGGTTATTCTCGTTATTGACGGCGCGGTTTCGGTCGATAAACAGGATCTGGCCATCGCGCGGCGCATTACCGATGAAGGGCGCGCGCTCGTCCTTGCGATCAATAAATGGGATCTGGTCAAAGACAAAAAGCAAATCCTGGAAGACATTGATTACCGGCTGGAACGCTCGCTGGCGCAGGTCCGGAATATTCCCAAAGTTCCGCTTTCCGCGCTGAAGGGCACGCAAATACCTCTGCTGATGGAAACCGTTCTTGAAACATACGCGAAATGGAACAAGCGCATTTCCACAGGCCGCCTGAACCGCTGGATTTCGGCCGCAGTTCAGGCCAATCCGCCGCCTCTGACCCAAGGCAAGCCGAACAAAATCAGATACGTTACGCAGATCAAATCGCGTCCGCCGACCTTCGCGGTCTGGGTTTCCCGGCCCGACGATATACCGGATATGTATAAACGATTTTTGATAAACGGGATCAGGGCGACGTTTGAAATTGACGGCGTTCCGCTGCGCCTACTTGTCCGGACGAGTAAAAATCCCTATGTATAGGTCATTCAATAAAATCTTATGAGGAGAAGAAAACATGGATTTTACTCTAGATGAAGGCATTGCTCTGCTGACGCTCTGGGGCATGCGGGTTTTAAGCGCGATTTTGATCCTGATCGCCGGATGGATTATCGGCAACTGGATCAGCAAGCGCATCAAAAGCGTTAAAAAACTCGACGGCACGCTGTGCGTTTTCCTGAGCGGACTGGCGAAATACGCTGTTTTATCCGTGGCCGTCGTGACGGTTCTCGCGCAGTTCGGCGTGCAGACAGCCTCGCTCATCGCGGTGCTCGGCGCCGCCGGCCTTGCGATTGGTCTGGCGTTACAGGGGACGCTCAGCAACGTGGCCGCTGGCATGATGATGCTGATTTTGCGTCCGTTTAACGTAGGCGACTACATCGTCGCCGGAAATATCGGCGGCACGGTCAACTCGCTCGGCCTTTTCGGCACGGAGCTGACCACGCCGGATAACGTTTACGTCTTCGCGCCGAACAGCGCGATCTGGAACTCGGATATCGTTAATTATTCGCGTAACCTTCACCGCCGTCAGGATTTTGTCGTATCCATCAGCTACAGCGACGACATGGATAAAACCATGAAAGTCCTGCAGGAGTTGACGGATAAAGAGGACCGCCTGATCCGCACCGAAGGCAAGGAACCGCAGGTTATGGTCTCAAACCTCGGCGACTTCTCGGTTGACCTGATCGTGCGCGTCTGGTCGCTGGGATCGGATTACTGGCAGCTGCAATGGGATATGACCAAGGCGATCAAGGAAACGCTTGATAATAACGGCATCACCATTCCGTTCCCGACGCGCACCGTCCAGACCATTCAGGACAACGAAGAGCAGGAAAAGAAACCGGCAAAGAAGACGACTGCGAAGAAAGCGGCGTAGCTTTATTTTACTGTCTTTTAAGAGGCGCCAGCCAGCCCGGCTCGCGCCTCTTTTTTCACTGGTCGTTCTGTGCGAATTCTACAGTCGTCTGAGTAAATCATTACACACAATCTTGTCCATCCTGCTTTCTTTCCATGCCGAAAGGCTGTGAAAGAGCTGTTAGGGGGCAGCCCTTGGCAAGCTAACAGCTGAAATGATCTGCGGGCGTTCGTGCACAGGATAGGTTACAAGCCTTACCTCGGTCACGACTCCCCCTTCTCCGCCATCTTCTATAGCCCTAATGCAATCTATCAGCTCTTCAGGCAAGCGCTCTAGGGGAAGCATTGCTCTTAGTTCCTCCGGATCGCCCAGATCTTGTAAAGATATAGTGGCTACTTTTGGCATCCCGGCTTGCATTGCTTTAGTAAAATGAGCCTGCATCGCTTCTCTGTTAACGACGAGGAGTCTTCTTTTCTCCTCAGGCGACAAGGCTTTCGAGGACCTTAAGAGCGCTGTGCTTTTTTGCTCCTTGAAACGTTCCATCCAGGCAAGACTGTCTAAAGGCGATCCCGATGAAGGCGTATCTGGAGTGATTCCCATCATTCTATGAAGCGCGTAACTCTCACTCTCCATGAAAGAGCGCCGCCGTTGTTCATTTTTCTCAGCGAGAGCGTCTTCCTTCTGAGCTCTATGGCAATCTTCAAGTACATTCAGCTCTATTTGCGAATCTTCAATAACCCTGTCGCGTAGCGACCACTCTCTCGTTAATGTAGGTATTCTAGCAGATTGGGATGGCGTAACGCTCAGAAGGCTGCTTTCAGTTAGCTTGGC
This sequence comes from uncultured Pseudobdellovibrionaceae bacterium, assembly GCA_964498755.1. Lineage (GTDB taxonomy): Bacteria > Pseudomonadota > Alphaproteobacteria > Micavibrionales > Micavibrionaceae > RZZS01. The sequence goes on from CAZCIB010000007.1 coordinate 9,119, forward strand.
CGGGAACCTCGCGAAATGTACGGCAGTGTGAACGAACAGCGGCGTTAATGCTTCGGACGCATTCTGGTCACGCATATCTAATATCCCTGTTTAAGTTTTCTTATATCTTTAAAACAGATTTAATTCGGTTCTTTATAAGTTGCAACTAATTTGTAGGTTTACTCCCCACCGCCCCCAATCACATGCCGGATATGCAGCGCGCCGACGGGGAGGTCGATGAGGTCGATCTGGATCCGGATATTGCCTGTGCCGCTTGAGAGAATATCATCAACCTTGTTTAGGGCCTCGAAAAAACGGTTCGCGGCTTCGATCGGCTCGGTCTCATACTGCGGCCGCTGGAGAAGCAGCGCGTATTCCGCCTTGCCGGTCTGGCCGATGATATCGCTCTGGCGGCGCAGGCGCACAAGATTTTGCGAGAGTTTGGCTGCGGCGAAATCAGCGGCGTAAGGGCCGTCCGTTTCCAGAACCTCTTCATAATTGCCGATCGAAATGAAGAGCAGGAAGGTGCGTTCGCCGTAACGATCCGCGCGGTCGATTGCGGACAGGAAAAGCTGGTTAAAGGCGGACTTTGCGATAACGCCCCCCGCGCTGGGGTAGTCCTCGGATTCGTCGCCTATTTTGGCCACAAGCTGCGTTAGACGCCGCGCGTTTTCAATACTTTTCTCAAGATCGTCCGTGTTGATCGGCTTGGTAATGACGTCATTCGTGCCTGCCTTGATGGCTTCTTCACGCGACGTTTCATGCGACATCAGGACGATATATGGATAATTCGTGATCGAGCGGCGGATGCCCAGAATGATCGGGCGCGGGTTCGTCAAAGGCGCGGGATCTATGAAGACAGCGTCATAACTTTCCTTCGCCAGTCTTTCGAGGGCTTCGTTTTTGACTGTTTCTTCAACGACTTCGTGGCCGGCGGCAGTCAATTTCGTATTAATAATCTGCGTTGAAAGACGGTCGCGGTCAATGACAAGTGTTTTCATTCTTCTTAACCCGGAAAATTAGAATCACCAAAGTAGAATAATACGGTACAAATCAATTTCATACCATTAAGGATAATTTTTTGAAGAGTAAAAAAGCGAGCAAACGGAAGAATTGACAGCCAGCGCAAGCTGGGATACATAAAACAGCTTAGTGATAGCAGGCCAGCCTTGCCCAGGTGGCGGAATTGGTAGACGCGCAAGTTTCAGGTATTTGTGGCCGCAAGGCCGTGGAGGTTCGAGTCCTCTCCTGGGCACCACCCTTCGCAGTTCAGGCGCGAAGCGGTTGTTACAAGAAGGCGTGCGCTCCGAAGCTTCGGGGGTTACGCCATGCTTCGTAGCTGTTAATTACGCAAAGGGCTTCACATGACAATTCATCTTTACCGCGACGACCTGCCCTCTGATCTGGATCTTGGCGACGTTGTCGCCGTGGACACGGAAACCATGGGCCTGCGCCCGGGCCGCGACCGTTTGTGTCTTGTCCAGCTTTCTTCCGGGGATGGCGATGCGCATCTTGTCCAGCTGTCCCGGGGCAAATACGATGCGCCGCATTTAAAGGCGTTGCTTGCGGACGCCGGCGTTTTAAAGCTGTTTCACTTCGCCCGGTTCGACATTGCGGCGTTGCGGCTTTATCTGGGCGTTTCCTGCCAGCCTGTTTATTGCACCAGGACCGCGTCGCGTCTTTCCCGGACATATAGCGATAAGCATTCCCTGCGCGAGAACTGCAAGGAACTGCTCGGCATAGACGTCAACAAGCAGCAGCAATCGTCCGACTGGGGTCAGGACGAACTCTCGCAGGAACAACTCTCTTACGCCGCGAGCGACGTTTTGCACCTGCATGCGCTCAAGGAAAAGCTTGACGTGATGCTGGAGCGCGAAGGGCGGGCGCAAATCGCGCAAAAATGCTTTGATTTTCTGCCTGCGCGCGCAGAGCTCGATCTGCTCGGCTGGCAGGACGCCGATATTTTTGAACATTCATAATGGCAGGCCATGGTCGCTCAAGAAAAACAAACGCAAGTTTCTGACGCCCTGAAAACGGGAATCCGGGTTCTCACGGATGAAATGAACGGCCTGAAAGCTTTAAGCGCGGCGCTTGACGAGTCTTTTATCAACTCGGTGGAGACGATCGATTCGATGAAGAACCGGGACGGCCGCCCGGGTCGTCTGATCGTAGCGGGGATCGGCAAGAGCGGCCATGTCGCGCGTAAGATTGCGGCCACGCTCTCTTCTACAGGCACGCCGTCATTCTTCGTGCATCCCGGCGAGGCAAGCCATGGCGACCTCGGCATGGTTTCCGATGCGGACGTGGTTTTGATGCTATCCAATTCCGGCGAGAATTCGGAGCTGTCCGACCTGATACACTATACGCGAAGGCATGATATTCCCCTGATCGCCATGACAAGCAATCCCCAGGGCACGCTGGCAAAGCACGCCGATATTGTTTTGTTGACGCCGAAAGTTTCGGAAGCTTGCCCGAACGGACTGGCGCCGACGACGTCAACGACGATGATGATGGCTCTGGGAGATGCGCTGGCCGTTGCGCTTCTCGAGAGGATGGGGCTGACCCCGGAACAGTTCAGCGTCTTTCACCCCGGTGGAAAACTGGGACAGAAATTGCGCGCCGTGCGCGAACTTATGCACGGGGTCGAGAATCTGCCGATGATTGCGCCGGATGCGACAATGGATAAAGCCATTCTGGTTCTGGCCGAAAAAAACCTGGGCGCCGTCCTTGTCGTCGACGCGGAACGGAACGTGGAAGGGATTATCACGGATGGCGATCTGAAGCGCCATATGTGTCCCGAACTCTTGCAAAAGCCCGTACGCGATATCATGAGTACTGGGCCGAAAACCATAGAGGCTGGGGCGCTTGCCGTTGAGGCCGTGAACGTCATGACGCGTACGCCGGGACAATATCTTACGAGTCTGGTCGTAATGGAAAACGGTGAACTGTGCGGAATGATACGCCTTCAGGATTGCCTGCAAGCCGGCATTGGATGATTTGTTTGGAATGATTTTATGACAGAAGATAAACCGGATCAAAGCCGCTCAGCCATAGAGCGCATAGCGGCGCGCCAGGGAGGAGACAGGGCGCATAACGTTTTTTACAGCAAGCTGGTCAGGTTTTTGCGCGTGATGTTGCCGCTTGTCGTTATTTGCATTCTGGGAATTTTAATCGCATGGCCGGAATTTGAAGAAAAAACGTCCGCGCGCGTGCGTTTATCAGAAGCGCCGGTCCCGGAAAACATCAAGAACGAACTCCTCAATCCGCGTTACGAGGGCCAGGATGAAAAAGGCCAGCCATATACGATCAGCGCGGAACGGGCGATCCAGAATGAAGGCGCGGGAAATCTGGCGCTGCTGGATAAACCCGTGGCGAGCATACGGCTTGAAACGGGCGAAACTCTCTCCGTACGCGCCTCGGCAGGAGAGTACAATCAGGAAAGCCGACATCTCGAGCTTCTGGACGGGGTCACTCTTGTCTATAACGATCTTTACATTTTAACGTCGAGACGTATGCATATGGATATCGGCAGCCGGATTATATGGTCCGAGGCCGAAGTCATGACGACCGGACCGAAAGGACGCATTCATGCGCGCAAGCTTCATGCGGATCTCGGCAAGGACGTGCTGATCTTCTCTGGTCCCGCGAAACTGATACTCAACCAAGGTTTTGAAGAGCTGTAGGGTTATGAAGAAAATTGCGTTTCAAATCATGCTGACCTGTCTGGCGCTATTGGCGCAGCCACAGTTCGGGCTCACGCAGGAAAATCCGGGCGGGGAGTTACCCTCTGTTCCCGGCGGGGAAAAGCTGGTCATTACGGCGGATGACGCGCTGGAATGGCATAGAGGCGATAACTATTTTCTGGCGCGGGGCAATGCGGAGGCTGTTCAGGGTGAGATGCGCATGGAAGCGCAATCCCTCAAGGCGTTGTATATCGATGGACAGGACAGGAATTTCGATCTTAAGGAAATCATTGCCAGCGAGAGCGTTGTGGTCCGTACGCCAGAAGCCGCGGCTTATGGCGAAAAAGCGGAATATGATATTGCGGGCGGCGTCGCTGTGATGACAGGACAAAACCTCAGAATGGTTTCCGAAGATTATGTCGTGACAGCGCGGGACGTCTTTGAATATCATGTCGCGGAAGGAAAGCTGTTCGCGCGCGGTAATGCCAAAGCCACCAGCGAGGATAATGTTTTGAACGCCGATATCCTCTCGGCGACCTTTGAAGAGCGGGACGGCGAACGTACGCTTCAAACGATTGAAGCGGAGGATAACATTGTCATTACTACGCCAACCGAGACGGTTTATGGCGACAAGGGCATATATCAGTCCAAAACGAATACGGCGGATTTGTACGGGAACGTGCGTATAGAAAGAGGCCCGAACGTTCTGGAAGGCGCGCGCGCGCAGGTTAACCTGACAACCAATGTCAGCAGAATACTAGGCGGCGGTGAGGACGGAACAGGGGAAAACAGGCGCGTACGCGGGACTTTTTATCCCGATGCCCTGCAGGAAGACGAGTAGGCCGCGCCGAGCCCTTTGCGTTATTCTGAAAAAAATGTAAAGATTGCAAGTGATGAAGAAGCCACGTTTAAAAACCGTTCCGAAGGGACTCTCCGTCCGCCACATTTCCAAAAATTATAAAAGGCGCCCTGTCTTAAGAAACGTAAGTTTTTCCGTACAGCGCGGCGAGGCCGTCGCTTTGCTGGGGCCGAACGGCGCTGGCAAAACGACAAGCTTTTATATTGTTACGGGCCTGATTCCGGCCGATAACGGTTATATCATGCTGGACGGGCAGGATATTACGAACCTGCCGATGTACCGCCGGGCGCGTCTCGGGCTTGGATATCTTCCGCAGGAATCCTCCATTTTCAGGGGTTTGTCCGTTGAGGACAATATCCGCGCCGTTTTGCAGGCGCAAAATATCGCTTCTGAAGATCAGGAATTGCTTCTCGAGGATCTTCTTGCCGAATTCTCGATCAGCCATTTGCGCAGAACGCCGGCCCTGGCCTTGTCCGGCGGTGAAAGACGGCGCGTCGAGATTGCGCGCGCGCTGGGGAGCCGGCCTGAATTTATGCTGCTCGACGAGCCGCTTGCCGGAATTGATCCGATTGCGGTCAATGATATCAGAACCCTGATTGCGCATCTTAAAGACAGGGATATCGGCGTTCTCATCACCGATCATAATGTCCGCGATTGCCTCGATATCGTCGACAGGGCTTATATCCTGCATGACGGCAACGTGCTTATGGAAGGCACGCCGGAAGAAATCGTTGCGCATGAGGATGTCAGGCGCGTCTATCTTGGCGAGAGCTTTTCATTATAGAACAAACATTAAGCATTTGTTATTCCAGCTGTTCGCCTGTAATATAATATGAGAATATATTCGCTCAGGCTCCAACTTTTCTGCATTCCATGCGCTCTCTACATCCTTATTTCACAAGAACGGGACTCGTTCTTTTCTCTTTGTTAGGCGTTTTATTCCTGACGGCATGCCAGTCGGGCGAGCCGTTTCTTGCGCCGCAGCCCCAGCAGAAACCCGCATTTGAGCAAACATACCGTCTTGGTCCGGGCGATACGGTTACAGTGACTGTGTTTAATGAGGAACAAATTTCGGGGGAATATAAAATAGATACCGAAGGGGAAATTGACCTGCCGCTTGCGGGCAATATCAAATTGACGGGCCTGACGGTGAAAGAGGCAAAAGACAGGCTGGAAAATATCCTGCAGGAGGGATATCTGATCGATCCCGACGTGTCGCTCGGCGTAGAATCTTTCCGGCCCTTCTATATTCTTGGCGAGGTTGGCGCGCCCGGAGCATACGCATATGAAAGCGGGATCACTGTCTTGAAGGCCGCTGCTCTGGCGGGCGGTTTTACTTACAGGGCGGAAAACCGGACGTTCAAAATTGTGAGAAAAGGCAAGGACGAGTCAGAAGTCATTCCCGCCGACATTCACGCGCCCGTTTTTCCGGGCGATACGATATACGTTAGCGAGAGATTGTTTTAGTGGACGAGCACAACAAAAATGCACAGGCTCCCGAGGAGAATGACGTCGCTCCAGCTGGACGTTTGTCTCCCCGCGAGCCCGGTTACGGCAATGAAAACGATGAGGCGGCAATTGATTTTCGAAAAATTATCGCCGTATTCTGGCGCAGAAAAGCTCTGATTTTTGGCATTTTCCTGATCATGATCAGCCTTGCCGTGATCTATCTTTCCCAGGTCGAGGCGCGATATCAAGCCAAGGCATTGATCCTGATAGAAAGTATTTCTTTCAGTCAGCCGGAGCTGGAAGCGTTGTTGCAAAATGCGTCGATCGATACAAGTCTTGTACTGAGCGAGGTCGAAATCATAAAGTCACGGATTATGGCCCGCAAGGTCATTGAACGTCTTAACCTTACGGAAGATCCTGAATTTAATCCCTTTACGGCGGCGGTGAAAAAAAATACGCCGGATGTGGCCGAACCGGCCAGGCAAACCACCAAATTCAAAACTTTTAGCATCGAGCAATTCAACGAAATGCCGATCGAGGTAACGGATCTCTCTATGAGCGCCACTGTCGACAATTTTTTGAGACGTCTTACAGTCAAGCCAGTTACAGGATCATACGTTATACAGATATTTTTTGAGTCACATGATCGCCGTAAAGCGGCCCTGATTACCAACACTGTTGCGGATTTGTATATAGCGCAGAGTCTCATTGAAAAAAACGAAACCTCGCAAAAAGTAACCCGCTGGCTCGATATGCGCCTTGATACGCTGCGTGAACAGGTCCAGCTTTCCGAGGCGGCCGTTGAAGAGTACAGGTCCAGGTACGGGCTTTTAAAAGGGGTAAGGGCCGAGCTAACGGTTCAACAGATTACGGAGCTGAGCTCTCAGCTGATACTGGCCAAATCCCGGTTGGCGGAGGCGCAGGCAAGGATGGCGAATATCAAGGGCTGGCAAAAGAATCCAAGCAAAATTGAGGCCGCTCCTGAGTCCCTGAACTCCCAGATCATCAGGGAACTGCGTATGCTTGAAGCCGATCTGGCGCGCGAAATCGCGGAACAGAGCGGGCGATACGGCGAAAAGCATCCGACGCGCATCGCGCTCGAAGCGCAGATGGAGGATGTAGGCGAAAAAATAAAATCGGAACTGCAGCGCATCGGGCGCGGGATTGAAGCCGAAATGGCTGTTGCCCAGGCAAGAGTCAATGCGCTTGAAGCAAGTATTGACGAGCTTGAAGAGCGTCAGGGCATGGAAAACAGGGCGATGATCCGTTTGCGGGCGCTGGAGCGAGAGGCCGAGTCTTCGCGCGAAATACTGAATGCTTTTCTTGAGACCTATAAACGGTCCGATGAAAAGGAACAGCTTCAGGAGGCGGAGGCAAAAGTGGTTTCCTATGCGTCCATCCCTGTTTTTCCCTCATACCCGAACAAGTCGTTAATACTTGTCATGACAGTGATTGTTTCTCTTATGCTCGGCGTCGTTATAAGCCTGCTGCTTGAGAAGCTTGATAACGCTTTCCGGTCGGCCTTGCATCTGGAAAAAGCGACGGGATTTCCTTGTTACGGCCTGATTCCCGAGGTCGACGGAAGAAATGAAAAAGATATAAGCGATTATATTTTAGAGAAACCAACCTCCAGTCTGGCGGAGGCCTTGCGCGGGGCGCTTATGGCGATCAAGCTGCGTACAGGAAAGCGTAAACCCAAAGTCATTACCGTGACCTCGTCCTTTCCCGGCGAGGGGAAAACAACGCTTGCGTCATGGATCGCAAAAAGCGCCGCGAAATCGGGAGACAAGGTTATCGTTATTGATTGTGATCTGCGCCGTCCCAGACTGCACTACACGTTTGCCAAAGAAAACAAGCTTTCGCTGGTCGAATACCTGACCGGACAAAACGAAATTGAAGAGGTGATATACAAAGATCCACAGAGCGGGGTGGACGCTGTTTTCGGACGCAGCATACCCGGCAGCGCACTTGATCTTCTCAACACTTCGAAAATGCAGGAGCTTATCGAAACATTGCGGAGCCGGTACGATCTGGTGGTTATTGATTCGCCTGCATGTCTGGCCGTTGCGGATTCGAAAATTCTGGCGACGTACGCCGATTTTACGCTTTACGCAATCTACTGGAACAGCACGCCTCGTGAAGTCGTAGCGACCGGAATCAAACAGTTTTCAGACTTCGGGTATGACCGGCTTGGATTTGTCCTCACAAATGTGAACGTTCGAAAGCATATTCAGTATGGCTATGGCGATACGGCGTATTACTATTCGAGATACAGGGAATATTATAAAGATTAAACCGGGAGCAACGCTTCCGGCAAAAACCGGAGCCCGGAATTGTATATTTATCGTAAACGCAAAAGCTCTTCCATCGAACATCTGGCCCGCAATGCCGTGGTCTTTAGCCTTATCGCGGTAGCGTACGCCAGTATACTGGCAGGCATCGTTACTATTTTTGCCGTTGACCGGAATTCGGTCTCTTTAAGCGGCGTGTCTTCCGCCGGGATAGAACAGCCGATGGATGCGCGTCCGGAGGAAATTGATGAAGAACGAAGGATCGCCTTGCTTCAAAAAGATCAGCTATGACGGAAAAATTTCATAAATACCGGGAAAAGTCAGGCCTGGTTATTTTTGGCGGAATGATTTTTGCGACCCAGTATATTCTTCTCGCCGGTTTCGAAAACAGCGTTTACGCCGGCATGATTTTAGTCGCCTGGGGCTTTTTCCTTCTTTTGCGTTTGCTTCATTTCGCTTCCCAAAAGGGCGAGGAAAAGGATTATCCGGGCGAAAAACATAATAATCTGCCGCGGGTTTTGCTGCAGTCTATCCGGACAAAGACGATACGCGTGGACAAGAGCGTATGGCCAAGGTTGTCGAATCCGCTTTTGCTCGGCGTTTTTCTTCCGGGGATGATATTTTGTTTGTTGTCGCTGGGACACATACTCTCGCCCTATACCGGCATTGCCCTGCACGATCTCGCGAGCCTCAAAACGGTGCTATTGTGCGGCATCGTGTTCTGGATCGCGCAGGGGTATTCCGGAGACCGGCAGGATATGCGCCTCCTGTACGCCTTCCTTTTCATGTGCTGCGCAGGCGCTTTTTTGGCAATTTTAATTTCAAAGGAAACAACGCTGACATTTTGGGATTTTGAATGGCTTGCTTACGGCGCATTGCCTGAAACGGCTTTTTTTGAGCGTTACAGGCATTTGGGGGCTTTCGCCAATCTGTGCATATATGCTGCGGGCGCCGCATGTTGTCTGGTCTATTTTTTCGCGCTCATGAACCGCCGCCGCGACCATATCTTCCTGGTCGCATCTTTATGCGTTCTGGGCGTTACGGCGTTTGCGGATTTATATATTTCGTATTACCCGGGCATGGAAGCGTTCTGGGTTTCCGTTTGGGCCCTGCTGGGCGCTGGCTGGGCGCAGATCTGGCCAAGCGGCAAAAGGCATGCGTTGCTCATGGCCAGTAAAAGCTAGTTTTATCTTGACATCAGAACATAAATAGAACATTCTGGTTTCAAATCTGCACAAGTGTATCCGGCCCGCCATGATTGCGCGGGCTTTTTTTATGGAGAAAAAACGATGACCACGCTTTTACCCAAAGATAACGAAAACAACGTCATTCCGGCCATGCGCCTGAAGGAATCCGGCGCGCACGCCATCAGCGTAAGCGGCAGCTCCGCCCGTAACGCTACCTCCTTTGCCGGTTCGACGCGCGTTGTGAGCCTGTACGCGACGGGGCCTGTTTACCTCAATTTTGGCGGATCGACCGTGACGGCGACCAATACGGATCATTATTTCCCGGCGGGCGTATATTATGACGTTGCCATCGGCGGCGGCAAGACGGGGCATTTTACCCACGTAGCGGCTCTGCGCGTCGACGCAGACTGTACATTGTACGTATCGGAGAAGGAATAATCAAAATCCCGAGCGGGATCTCAGGGCGGCGGTAATCGTGCCGTCGTCGAGATAATCAAGCTCGCCGCCAACCGGGACGCCATGCGCGAGGCGGGTGATCTTAACAGTATTACTTCCGGCGAACATGTCGGCGATGTAATGCGCGGTGGATTGCCCGTCGACGGTGGCGCTCAGGGCCAGGATCAGTTCCGTGGAGGCCTGTCCGCGTACGCGTTGTTCCAGCGCCTCAAAGCTCAGATTTTCTGGGCCGACGCCGTCCAGCGCCGAGAGAACGCCGCCGAGAACGTGGTACTTTCCCTTGAACGCGTGCGTACGCTCGATCGCCCAGAGATCGGCGACATGGGCGACCACGCAGATCAGGTTGCTCTCCCGCGCCGGATCGCAGCAAATCGCGCACGGATCGATAATATCCAGATTGCCGCAGGTTTCGCAGGTCTTGACCGTATCGGCGACGTGCCGCATGGACTCGATCAGCGGCAGCATCAGCTTTTCCTTGTTCGAAAGCAGATAGAGAGCCATACGCCGCGCCGAACGCGGCCCCAGCCCCGGCAAGGCCGAAAGCGAACGGATCAGGGAATCAAGCGGCGAGTTTGTTTTCATGAGCATGGATCGATGTAAATCTGCCTATTCTAAAAAAACCCTGAACACCCCGCTGTCACTCCCGCGAAGGCGGGAGCCCAAAGTTCTTCCGAAATTAGATGCCCGCCGCAGTTTATCCCGGACCCGATCCGGGGCGGGCATGACAGCGTTAGTTTAACACTGGATTCCCAGAAAAAATTTATAACACCGCTCGCGGAAAAATGCCACGCCGCACAAGAAAAAGCCCGCCTATTCCGGCGGGCTTAATGAATTATTTCGGTTGATGAACTTGATGATTAACCCATCTTGGCGCGATACCGGTTTTATTTCCGCAATACAGGGCAGGCTCGTTCTTCCCTGCGTTATCATTTCCCGACGCGCTCTGTTCGAACTTGCCTGCAACTTCTTTACTCCGCTCTTCACTCATAATTCACCCTCCCTTTAAGGCTTATAAGGTTACGCTTGCGCCCTGAATAACCAATTCACGCCGCGTGATGCAAGGAAAAAAATGAACTATTATGGTATTTTTTTGCAAGTTACGGGTTCAGGCGCCTTACGCCCCGGTCCGGGTCGCGGTAGACAAAGAGACTGCGCGCCAGAGAGACGCCGCGCTCGATGTCTTTCAGATAGACTTCCGTAATAAATCCCTGCCCGTCGACGACGCGCCACATGTGAAGCTGAAAGGGCTCTTTATGAAAGCTGAGACGCAGGCTTCCCGCCGCCGGATCGCCCGACTGAACGAGCGTGATATGCGCTATGTTTTCGGCTTCCTGGACGCCTTTAACCTGCACGTCGCCGGAAAGGCGCAAATCCTCGCGCAGTAGAAAGTCCGCAAGCGTCTGGCCGATCGGCGCGTTGGACTGCTCGCCGAGCTGCGCGTCATAAAAATAGATAAACGTCCCGTCCGCGACGATAAAGTCCTCCAGCGCGTCATACTCAAAGCGCAGACGTCCGGGCCTGTCGAGGTAAAACGCGCCTTCAAGACGCGAGCCGTCATTGCCGACCTGAATAAAGCGGGCCCGGAGCGTATCGAGGTTTCTTAGGTAAGATTCGGCGCGCGCCACGATTTCCTGTTTTCCGGCATGGCCGGGCGGCTTGTACACGGGCGTTTCAGCCGTTGCGGTAACAGATACGGCCATGGTCAGGATTAGCAGTGCGCAGAGGGAAAGATATCTCATACGAAATGAACTAGCCCGAAATCATGGCGGGAAAATGGCTATTCGATTTTAAGGGCCTGCTGGCGCGGCGCCGGGAGAACCCCCAGCGGGTCCGCCGGGTCCGCCTCCTCCTGTTCCCGGACTTGCGGAGGCTGTCCTGACGAAGTCATTGCGCATAAAATTCTTGAAATCATCCACCACGCCACGGGCGCGAGGAGGCTCACGCCCCGCTGCGGAAAAGGCGCGGTGAATACCGGCATCAGCAAAGCGTAGCTCATTCGAGTTTTTCCAGTCGCGGATTTGCCCCATATCGAGACTTTCAGGATTAAAATCGGCATTCTGGACTTTTTTAGCGGCCTCCATAATCTTGTCCCCGTCTGTCCAGCGCGTAACATGGTAGCGTCTGCGCCTCAGAACGCCCTCATTTGTCTCTCCGGAGACCAAGTCCGCCTTGCTTTTCTTGCCTTCCTTGACTTCGTAATCCCTGAGGGCCGTTACCCCCTCTTCAAGCTCCTTAACCGCCTTGATGCGTTTTTGCGCCTTTTCCAGTCCTTCTTTTGCGGCCTTAACGTCCTTATTGGCTTCAGCCTTAATGTCGCTTGCGATCTGGTTCAGCTTGGAAAAATCCGGGTTAAAACTGCCCTTGACCGCCTGTTTCATGAGCCGGTTTTCGATTTGTCTGCGACTGAGATTATTATCCATGCACTCCCGCAAAAAACGATACGTGGGATCGTTCTGTGCTTTTGCCTGGACTTCAGGCCTGTTCATGAACTCGCGAAAATCGGGCTCGCGTACGACCTTAAATATATGCGAGGCCATTTTCTCACAAACTCTTCTGGGCGCGCGCTCTTTCTCCCTGTTATCACTGTCGACGATACGCTGCTCTTCCTTGCGGGCATCTATTTTGTCCCGTAATTTATTGAATTCTTTAAGTTCTGCGCCGGAGCGCCACAGCATATCTCCTATCCCCGCAGTCAGCACATTCCGCGCTTCACCGTATTTACCTTTAGCAACCAAAGATTCGGCTTTTTTTGCGCGTGCGGTCAGCCAGTCCGGCGTCTGGCCTAGTTTAAACGCCGGCAAAGTTCTCGGTTGTCCCGAAGACCTGTATTTGTCTCGCGCCTTGTCGAGCTCGTTATCCAGATTTGTCAGCTGGTTTGTCCGGCGAAGGAAAAAATCACACCTCTCATTTTCGACGGAAACGCTCTGACTTTGAATCGCATGCTCGCGTTTTGCCTTTTCCAAGGCTTGCTCATGCTCTTTTCTCGCTTTTTTGATGCGGTCTAGAACGCTGAGCGGGTTGCCCGCCGCGTCAGACGCGCCTTCGTAAAAGCGCTCGCGCTGGCGATACGCATCGCTGAGTTCAGTTGCGGTAAGAGGGGTTGTCGGCGCGTTGCCCAGAGCCATAATTGACACCTTTTTATTATGTCTAGTTTTTTAATTCTTTACACAATTATACGGAAAGGGAAATTAAAAAACGAATAAGGATCGCTTTTCAAAGTGAATACAGATATTTATCACTGATAATCCTTATGAAATCGCCTCTTTCATCTCCTCCAGTTCCAGCCATCTGTTTTCCAGCCGTTCGAGCTTGTTTTCCGCTTTCGCCAGCTCTTTCGTGGTTTCATGAAAACCCTCTGGATCGCGGCTGTAAAATTCCGGGTCGGCGAGCTTTTGGTTTAGGCCCGCCAGCGTTTTCTCCTTTTCCTTGATCTGCTCCGGGAGCATCGCAAGTTCGCGCGCGTCTTTATAGGAAAGTTTGGCGGGTTTTGATTTCGGTTTTTCCGTATTTTCTTTGCTGTCATCCCCGCGCAGGCGGGGATCCAATGACTGATGACTTTTGGGCTCCCGCCTTCGCGGGAGTGACAACGCCTCGCCGCCCCGCTTCCATTCCAGGTAATCCGAATACCCGCCGATGCAGGTTTCAACTTTGCCATCGCCTTCAAAGGCCATGATTTTCGTGACGGTCTGGTCGAGGAAATCGCGGTCGTGGGACACGACGATCAGCGTGCCTTTATAGTTCGAGAGAATTTCCTCGAGCATATCAAGCGTATCCATGTCGAGATCGTTGGTCGGCTCGTCCAGAATGAGGAAGTTTTTCGGGTTCGCCAGAACCTTCGCCAGCATCAGGCGGTTTTTCTGTCCGCCGGACAACGTCGAAACCTTGTCGCCCGCGCGCGAGGGGTCGAACATGAAGTCTTTTAAGTAGCCGCAGACATGACGCTGCTTGCCCATCACGTCGATATAATCGTTGCCCAGCGGCGAGAGGACTTTCCGGAGCGTATCGTCCGGGTTCAGGTCGCTGCGCTTCTGGTCGAAGTATGAGAACTCCATGTCCTTGCGGACTTTGACCCGGCCCGCGTCGGGTTCGATCTGCTTGATCAGCAGCTTGAGAAACGTCGTCTTGCCCGAGCCGTTCCGGCCCAGAACGCCGATCCGCTCTCCGCGTTGAATCCGGCAGGAGAATTTGTCGAGGATGACGACTTGATTTTCCTTCTCCTCATTCCCTCCCACTTGTGTTCCATCGTCACCCCCGCGGCGCGCGCCAGCGCGCCTGGACTGCGGGGGTCCGGACACGTTATTTGCCGGATCCCCGTCCAGCGCTTCGACTGAAGCAAGTTCAGTCTCGCTTGCCGGGGATGACGCTTCTCTGGCAAAACTCTTACACACATTGTAAAACTCCGCGACGATCCGCGATCCGTGCTCCAGTTCTTTTTGTTCGGGCAGGCTGATGGTCGCGGTGGCGCGGCGGAAAGAGGACTCATCCGCTTTCAACTGGTCGCGCATTTCCTTTGCCAGCGCGAGACGCCTCTGATTGCGCTTGACCCGCGCCTTGACGCCGCGCGAGGCCCATTCCATTTCCTGCGCGACGACGGCTTTCCTGTTGCGGAGTTCGCGCTCCTCCTGTTCCAGCAGCATCGCCGCCCAGTCGTCGAAGTCTTTAAAGCCGGTCGGACTGACCTTGATGGCGCCGCGGTCGAGCCAGAACACCTGCGTCGTTACGTTCGCAAGAAACGCGCGGTCGTGAGAGACGCACAGAACTGTTCCCCTGTAACTGTTCAGATACCCTTCCAGCCATTCGATGACGTCGAGATCGAGATGGTTCGTCGGCTCGTCGAGCAGCAGGATATCCGGCTCCTCCACCAAAGCGCGCGCTAGCGCGGCGCGGCGGAGCTGCCCGCCCGAAAGCGTCGTCATCGCGGCGGTTTTGTCGAGCTGAAGCGCTTCGCACACGATATCGACCTTGTATTCATGGAGCTCGCGCTCCTCTGCCTTGATCTCGGTGAACACGTAGTCAAAAACAGATTGCCCCGCTTCGGCCACAGTATCCTGATGCAGATAGCCGATCGTCGCGCCGGGCTGGAGCTCCCGCGTCCCGTCATCCAGCTCCAGCGCGCCGGTGATGATTTTCATCAGGGTCGATTTGCCCGCGCCGTTCTTGCCGACGAGCGCAATGCGCGCGCCCTGGTGCAGGTTGAACGACAGCCCCTCGAACACCGGCTCGGCGCGGTAACGCACGGTCGCGTCTTTCACGGAAAGGAGGAGAGGGGCTGGCATTTACCCGTTATAATTCATTTCTTAATGCGTACCCCAATGCTACGGCGCCCAGAAGGAAAATACCTGCACCCCCTGCCAACAAAAATTGTCCATTGCGTCTGGCAGCAGTCTCATCCGCATTCAAAAACTCATCTGTACAATTCAAAAAGGCATGCACATCCTCTTGCGAAACACCGTTGTTGAACAAACCTGCAAGCTGGCCATGACAATATTCGTAATCTTCAAACTGAAACGAAAAATCATGGTCACCCTTAATCGTATTGTACTGTTGCTCAAGCGTAGGTTTACTCATACCAAGCGCGAACGCGCCGTGTTGCGCTGCGGTCTCTCTTGCTTTTTTGACACAAGCGCTGAGCGCCTTTGCCTCAGACGGAGAAATCCCCAAATCTTCGTTGTCCAGATCTGTCGCTTCGTTCACATCAGAATCGTGTGCATTCTTCATCATTTGTTCTGCATCAAGGCCTTCGTCAAATGCACACGCCCTGAAATGAGACATGGGTCCGCGCAATGCGTCCGCTACGCTAATGCCTGCCTGCGCGTCGTCCATGGCAATAATGAGAGTCGTCATCAACATCATCTGTGTCTGCAAATTGATCATATTTGTCGTTGCCGTACTTGTCGCTGGCATCGGCGCGCTAAAGCGGGCCTCCGCTTCATCACCGCCAGCTACATTTAACGCCAGACCAAGAGAGGCTGCTGCTGCAGCCATCTGCATTCTATTCATCACTTCCTCCTTCTATGAAATTTTCATATCAATAAATGGACTTGCTGCTAGTGTCAATCGAAATTGAAAATTAAAAGTCGCGGTAACGCACGGTCGCGTCTTTCACGGAAAGGAGGAGAGGCGGGGGCATTTAACCTCTTTCACGGTTCAAGCCGTGCCAGATGGCATGGCCGCTCCACGCGGCCCCGAAAAGTAAAATCGAAGCCAGAGTTATGAGATTAGCATTCGATTCGTTTTTACTCAAATGGTTTCTCTCACACGCGACCATCGCCTCGGCGAAAGCGACCGACATTTCCGATTCGCCGGATAAATGCTCATTCTCCTTAATGCAATACTGAAACTCATCAAAATCGAACCCGTGTCCGGGACTTTCCCGGTTCAGGGCGGCATACATCTCCCCCTCGTCGCTCAGGCCGTGAATGGGCGCAATCGTTCTAAACGCTTCCGTGCAGTGTTGTAAAACTCTCTCTTTGTCTTCAAGATCTATATGCGCGAGAGTCAGTCTGGGTGTTTCGACGTCTTCAATGCGGCGGACGATATCTTTAACGTCAATGCCTTCGTTCTCCACGCACGCGATGAAGGCGGGGGAAAGCTGGCCTTCTATCGGGGCGTCGCGGTTCAGCGGCGCGCCGTCCTTCGTCACCATATAATTAAACACGGCTAAAGCGAGTACGCTCTCAGCATACATCATTAACTCCGTCTCTGTTTAGTTTGGCCATAAGTTACCGCAAATGAGAGAAGAAGTGAACAGTTTCATATGCGTAAAACGCCTTGCCATGGCGCGGCGCGGCGTTTAGCGTCCCCTCACCCGATTTCTCGCTATTGGCTCGAAATCACCCTCTCCGAAGGGGAGAGGGCGGGCGAAGGGTTTAAAAAGGAGATTAATGATGGATATACAATTGTTAACGCTCGGCGCGATTGGCGCGTACGTTTTAATGATGATCGGGCTCGGCGTTTACGGCGCGCGCAAGGAAGATCACGCGGGCTTTGTGATTGGCAACCGCAATGTCGGCATGATCCCGATGGCCATGTCGCTGGGCAGTTCCGCGCGTGACCTTGCGTTTATCACATTCTGGGTCATCATGGGGTATACGCAAGGTTACGGCTATCTCTGGCTTTTCCCGGTTACTATTGCTTCGGTGATCGCCATCGGCTTTTTCGCAAACGGACTGCGTGAACGCGCCAGGAAAGAAAACTTCGTTACGGCCGGACAGTGGATTGAGGCAGATGTCGGGCGCATGACGCGGATTGCGATGTCAGCATTCATTGTGGCGTACGGCGTATTCTGGTCCGCGGCGCAGATATACGTGATGGGCCAGATTCTGAGCTCCACGCTGGCTTTGGAGAACTATATCCTGCTGCCGCTGATAACAGGCACAATATTCGTTTATCTTTGCTTTGGCGGGTTTATGAACGTGATCCGCACGGACATTCTTCAGACCGTTATCATTTTATGCTTCCTGAGCCTGCCGTTCTTTATCACGATTCCGGCGGAAGATCTTTACGACTTCGGCTCGTTTTTTACCTTTGATCCGGTCGATTTCACAGCGATTGCGATTCTTTCGTTCATCGGAGTTTTCGCCATCGGCGAGGTTTGGCAGAAAATCTTTTCCGCGCGCGACGAGAGGGCTCTTAAATACGGCTTTCCGATGGGCGGGCTTTTCGTCATGCTGTTAACTACAGGAGGATTGCTGCTGGGCCTTGCCGCCCGATCGCTTTATCCCGGCGAAAATCCTGAGGAACTGCTCGGCATGTTCTTTAATCCGGACGTTATTCCCGCCATTGTCGTGATCGCTCTGCCCGTTATCCTGATCGCGCTCGGGATGTCGACCGTGGATACGCAGGCGTTTTTGTTCTCCTCGACCGTCATCCGTGATTTCTTCCGGATTAACCCGGAAACAAACCGCGCGAAATACATTCTTTATACCCGTATCGGCATAGCGGCGATGCTCGCAGCCGTAACTGTAATGGCCCTCAGCTTTGAAGGAATCATGGATGTTCTGATGGGCATACTTGGCATGTACGTCATCGGCGCGCCGGTGTTTATGGCGATGTTTTACCTGAGATTCAAAAAATCGAGACTGATCGATATCGGCTTTACGGCCTCGATCATCATTGGATTCGCAGTGTTTTTGGCCATGCAGATTACGGGATGGGGAACGCAAGGGTTTATCTATGCGCTCATTCCGGTGAGCGTCGCGTATGTCGTTGTGGGCGGGACGTTGCTTTTGAACAAAATGGTTAAAGTCTAACTCTTTCCCCGCAACCTTCGACGCCTTCGGCGTCTCTTCCCTCTCCCGGGGGAGAGGGAGGGGCACGGCGAAGCCCGAAGGGCGAAGACGGGAGGGTGAGGGGATGCGTTATTGCGTTCACTTGTCCTTTTGACTATTCTCCCCCGCATGATCATTTACCCGGCGATAGATTTGAAAGACGGACAGTGCGTACGCCTCGTCAAGGGCGAGATGGACAGCGCGACCGTCTATAACGCGGACCCGGCGGCGCAGGCACATGAATTTGCGCGCGAGGGATTTTCCTGGATTCACGTTGTGGACCTGAATGGCGCAGTTGAGGGAAGGCCTGTTAACGCGGACGCCGTACGCGCGATTATCGAGTCCGTCGACATCCCGGTCCAGCTCGGCGGCGGCATTCGTTCCATGGAGCAGATCAAAGTCTGGATCGAGGCGGGCGTGAGCCGCGTGATCCTCGGCACGCTGGCCGTCAAAAATCCGAACATGGCCGTGGAAGCCTGCCTCGCCTTTCCGGGCCAAATTGCGGTCGGTCTCGATGCGGTCGGGGAAAACGTTTCCACCGAGGGCTGGGTTGAAGGCTCGGACATGTCCGTCTTTGATCTTGCGCAAAAATACGCGGACGCGGGCGCGGCGGCGATTATCTATACGGATATCGAGCGCGACGGCACGGGGCTGGGCCTGAATATCGAAACCACGCAAAAACTCGCCGAAAACATATCCGTTCCCGTGATCGCCTCGGGCGGCGTCGGCGGCATGGACGATTTGCGCAAATTAAAGGAAATCGAGAGCAGCGGCGTCGAGGGCGTCATTGTCGGCAAGGCCTTTTATGACGGACGGCTGGACAAGAAAGATGCGCTTGCTTTTTTTGCGGATAGCGCGCCGCTTGGGTCGGCTCATGCTTAAAACCCGTATCATACCCTGCCTTGACGTACAGAATGGCCGCGTGGTCAAGGGCGTCAATTTCGTGGACCTGATCGATGCGGGGGACCCGGTTGAACAGGCGAAAGTCTATGACGCGCAGGGCGCGGACGAGCTGTGTTTTCTGGATATTACGGCTACCCACGAAGACCGCGAGACGATCTACGACGTTGTCCGGCGTACGGCGGAAGAAGTCTTTATGCCGCTGACGGTCGGCGGCGGGGTGCGTACGCTCAAGGATGTACGTACGCTTCTGGAATGCGGAGCCGATAAAATCTCGGTCAATTCCGCCGCCGTCAAAAACCCGGAATTTGTGCGCGAGGCCACGAACGCCTGCGGCAATCAATGCATCGTCGTGGCAATCGACGCGAAAGCCGACGGTAAGGGCGGCTGGGAAGTCTATACCCATGGCGGACGCAAGCCCACGGGCATCGACGCGCTGGAATGGGCGCAGCGCATGGCCGAATACGGCGCGGGTGAAATCCTGCTGACGTCCATGGACCGCGACGGCACGAAAAAAGGATTTGATATTGAACTGACGAAAGCGGTTACGGACCGCGTGTCCATCCCGGTGATCGCGTCTGGCGGCGTCGGCGCGCTGGATCATATGGTTGAAGGCGTACGCGATGGCGGTGCGTCCGCCGTGCTTGCGGCGTCCATCTTCCATTTTGGAACTTACACGATCAAAGATGCCAAGGAAGCGATGGCGGAAGCGGGCGTAGCTGTCAGGCCGGTATAATTATCAACCCCGCACCCATTCGAGCGCCGCGTCAAAATCTTCCTTGGAAAAAAAGCGCGTTTCCCCTGACATAAACATGGCTTTCAGCTTCTTTTGAAAGATCTCTTTTTCTGGTGGGTTAACAAGCGCAAAGCGCACAAGTTTGTCGCGGTATTTCAGGGACGCTTCCATATCCATTTTCGAGGCGTCTTCTTCCCAACCCTTGTAATCTTCGTAATAAACGAGAAGTTTTATGCCGCCTTTTTGCTCAACCATTGTCTCAATGCGTGGCAGAAAACTCTCGGAATATCCCTCTTTTGAAATGGGCTTATGCACTTTAATGCAAAGAACGTTTTCATCCGATTCAGGCATAACCATATTGTATTTATCCGGGCTCGTCATCATATCCTCTTTTTCTAATGCAATGTTCACAATAACTTAAGGCGCAATACCGTCTTTACTAGTTAACAATAGAACTCTGTCTCTGTTCCATGCTTTTTTAAAAGCATGCATGCGCAATACTTGCAAAGCCGTGGAAAATCGTCTTTTTTAGAGGGCATAATAAAATAACAGGACGCAGGCATGCAGGCAGAACAAACGCAGGACATGATCAATTTCACTTTTCCCGACGGCTCGGTCAAACCTTACCCCGCCGGGACTACGGGCATGGAAATTGCGGCCTCGATCTCGAATTCGCTGGCCAAATCGGCCGCAGTCTTTGAACTGGACGGCAAGGCGCTGGACCTGTCTACGCCTTTGTACGAGGGCGGGAAAATCCGCATTATCCGCCGCGACGACGATGAGTCGCTGGAATTTATCCGGCATGACGCCGCGCATGTGATGGCCGAGGCCGTGCAGGAGCTTTTCCCGGGCACGCAGGTCACCATAGGCCCGACGATAGAAAACGGCTTTTACTATGACTTCGCCAAGAACGAGCCGTTCTCGTCCGAAGACCTGGAGAAAATCGAAAAGAAAATGCGCGAGATCATCGACCGCGGCGCGGCCTTTACGCGCGAGGTCTGGGACCGGGACGAGGCCATCAGGTTCTTCCGCGAAAAGGGCGAAAACTACAAGGCCGAGATTATCGCCGACCTGCCCGAAGACGAAGAGGTCAAAATGTACAGGCAAGGCGATTGGCTGGATTTGTGCCGAGGGCCCCATATGCCGAGCGTCAAGCATATCGGCCATGCATTTAAGTTAACCAAAGTTGCCGGCGCGTACTGGCGCGGGGACTCGTCGAAGGCGATGCTGACCCGTATTTACGGCACCGCATGGCGCAACGACAAGGAGCTTCAGGATTACCTGACAATGCTCGAGGAAGCCGAAAAGCGAGATCACCGCCGCCTCGGCAAGGAAATGGATTTGTTCCATTTTCAGGAAGAAGCGCACGGCTCGTGCTTCTGGCACCCTAAGGGCTTTATTATTTACAACGAGATGGAAGGCTATATCCGCCGCCGTCTGCGCGCTTCCGGCTACAAGGAAATCAAGACGCCGCAACTGATCGACAACAAGCTCTGGGAAGCTTCGGGGCACTGGGGCAAGTACCGCGAGAATATGTTCGTCGTGCCGGACGAGGTTCCCAATACGTCCGATGAAGGCCCGATCGTCAGCGACAAGGCGTTTGAAAAGCTGATGGCGCTCAAGCCCATGAACTGCCCCGCGCACGTGCAGGTTTTCAAGCAGGGGATCAAATCCTACCGCGATTTGCCCTTAAGGCTCGCGGAATTCGGCTGTTGCCACAGGAACGAGGCGCATGGCGCGCTGCACGGTCTGATGCGCGTACGCCAGTTTACGCAGGATGACGCCCATATTTTCTGCACCGAAGACCAGATCACGGACGAGGCCGTTGCGTTTTGCAACTTGCTCAAGGCCGTCTATTCCGATCTCGGCTTTAACGACGTCGCCGTGGCGCTGTCCTTGCGGCCTGAAATGCGCGTCGGCGCGGATGAGCTCTGGGACAAGGCGGAGAACGGTCTGCGCGAGGCCCTCAACCGCACGGGCCTTGAGTTCCGGGAAGAGCCGGGCGACGGCGCCTTCTACGGCCCCAAAATCGATTACCAGGTGCGCGACGCGATTGGCCGGACGTGGCAGTGCGGCACGCTCCAGCTTGACTTTAATTTGCCGGAACGTCTGGACGCGAGCTATATCGGCGAGGACGGCAACCGTCACCGGCCCGTCATGCTTCACCGCGCGATTCTTGGCTCGCTGGAGCGGTTCATCGGCGTGATGATCGAGAGCTATGCGGGCAAGCTGCCCTTGTGGCTTGCGCCTGTTCAATGCGTGATTGCGACGATTACGAGCGAGGCCGATGAATACGCGCAAAAAGTCCATAAGGATCTGACGGATCTGGGCTTGCGCGCCGAGCTGGATTTGCGGAATGAAAAGATCAATTACAAGATCCGCGAGCATTCGGTGGCCAAAGTCCCGGTCCTGCTCGTCGTCGGCAAGCGCGAGGCGGAGGAAGCAACCGTCGCCATCCGCAGGCTTGGCGAGAAAGATCAGCCGGTAAAGCCGCTTGCCGAGGCGGTCGCGGAATTGAAAGCGCAATGCGCCGCGCCTTTCTGATTTTTTTAACCATCTCCGGAGTAAATTTTGATCCTCAAGCGTATGTACGCTTGAAAAATGCGGAAAACAGCCGTATTGATTCAAATTTGGAGATATGAACAACAGTCAGGAGAACCACGATTAGGAAGCCAGCCCCGCCAAACCGCGCGCCGCGTCAGGAAGGACCGCGCATAAACGATGACATCCGCGCCGAAGAGGTGCGTCTTGTTGACTCCGAAGGTGAAATGATTGGCGTTGTCAGTCTGGACGAAGCTCTTAGAAAGGCCGAAGAAGCCGGACTTGACCTCGTGGAGATCTCGCCGAATGCGGCGCCGCCCGTGTGTAAAATACTCGACTACGGCAAATACAAATACGAGCAGCAGAAAAAAGCCAACGAAGCCCGTAAAAAGCAGAAAACCGTCGACGTCAAGGAAGTCAAAATTCGCCCCTCGATCGAGGAGCACGATTACGGCGTAAAGCTCAAAAACGCGCGGCGCTTCCTCGAATCAGGCGACAAGGTAAAGGTATCCATGCGTTTCCGCGGACGCGAGATGTCGCACCAGGAAATCGGCATGGAGGTTCTCGAGCGTTTCAAAAGCGATCTCGAAGATACCGGCAAGCCGGAAATGGGCCCAAAGCTCGAGGGCCGCCAGATGATCATGATCCTTGTGCCGGAGAAGGCTTAGAGTCAAGCCACCGAATCGATCCAGTCGGTGAGCTGGCCTTTGGCCATGCCGCCGACGCGCGTGTCGACGACCTGACCGCCCTTGAATACCATGAGCGTGGGAATGCCGCGAACGCCGTATTGCGTCGGCGTGTTCGGGCTTTCGTCGATGTTCACCTTGACGATCTTGATCTTGCCGTCCAGTTCCTGCGCGATTTCATCAATCACAGGCGACAGGGCCTTACAGGGGCCGCACCATTCCGCCCAGAAATCGACGACGACCGGACCTTCCGCCTTTAGAACCTCGTTCTCGAAATTATCGTCGTTAACAGCTTGCGCGGACATGTTTCCCCCTTATTAATTATATGACTTGCATTAATTGACTATATTGTCGTTTTTGCGGCGCGGGTCAAGGGGGCCGCGCTTTTCATCCCGGAACTTCCATCATCAATGCGCTCTCCGTCCAGAGCAAGAAGCAGCGGACGTTTTTACGCGGGTAAACCTGTAACAATATGTCTCGGTAGGACCGCATCTGGTCCATATACATTTCAGGTATGGCGTTCGCCTCCATCGGCGCGGGGCGGTTGGTTTTGTAATCGACGATCAGAACCTCATCCTCCCTGACGACAAGCCGGTCGATCTGGCCGCTGACGATTTTATTGCCGGACAGCAGGCCCGTGACCGGAACTTCCGCGCGCGAGCCGGGACCGAACAGGTCTGAAAACCTCGGATCGTCCAGAATAGAGAGCGTTTCCGTGACGATATTGGCCTGGATGCGTTCAGGCAGACCGGCCCCCGATTTCTCAACGTAAAGGCGCGCCGCGTCTTCGCGCGCTTCCTGCGGCAGGTCTGGCAAGAATTGCAGTAAACTATGCGTGACATTGCCGCGCAGGAAGCGGAACTGCCCCTCTTCATCAAGCGGAGACGAGACCGGGTCCGGAGCTGAGGGGCGCGAGGGCGTCAGCGGTCTTGGCGGATCGGGCTCTTCCGGCGCGGCTTTATGAATCCAGCCGGGCAAATCAACGTCTTCGGTTTTGTCCGTCGCAGATTTATCAGCCCTGTCCGCTTCGCGCGTCTGCAGGGACGAGATCTTGCGCAAACGCGCCGGACTGCCGTCGTCCCCGGTTTCCGGCGGGCTGTAATTCCGGCTTTCCGCGCAGTTTGAAAAGCCTTGCCGCACAAGCGCGTACCAGCTCGCCTCGTCAATATTCTCGCTTTGGGCGCAGCCTGAGACATAGAGCCTGTCCTCGGCGCGGGTCATGGCGACATAAAGCAGCCTTCGGTATTCGTCGTCGGCCTTGCCCGCGAGCGTCTCTTTCGCCTGCCGGTATGTTTCCGGCTCGTCCTCCTTGCGCGCGCACCACAAGGGCAGTTCAAGTCCGGTTTTGTCCGGCCACAGAATACGCGGCAGTTTTGCCGAACTGCCGGACTTGACCGTATCGGGAAGAATGACGATCGGGGCCTGCAGGCCCTTTGAGCCGTGAACCGTCATGATCCGGACCTGACCGTCGCCCTCTTCCATCTCTCTTTTGATTTCCTGATCGCTTGATTCGATGTCCCTGACAAATTGCTGGAGCGCGGGCGGCTGCGATTTTTCGTGTTGAAGGGCCGCGTTTAAAAGCTCCTCTACCGGATCGGCGCAATCGTTGCCAAGTCTGCGCTTCAGCGCTCTCAACGCAGTTCCGTCCCGGTCAGCGGGGCAAGGGCGCTGCAGAATTTCGGCAAAAAACGCGAAGGGCGCATGACGCCGGCCTTGCGCGATAACATTTTCGAGCCACCGCACGGTCTCCTGATGCGCCCCGGATTGCCGCAGCGCATGCCACAAACTTCCCTTGCGGTTGCAGGCGATGTCAAAAAGCGCGTCTTCGCTGAAACCGGCCAGCGGGGATTTGAGAGCGCAGGCGAGGGTCAGATCATCTTCGGGAAGCAGCGCGAATTTCGCCAGCGCAAGCAGGTCCTCGACGGCGATCTGATCGGCGAGGCGCATCCGGTCGGCGCCGCTTACCGGGATATTCATGTTTTTAAGGGCCAGCATGAGCTCGCTGACCAGCGCGTTTCTGGAGCGCACGAGGATCATGATGTCGCCGGCGCGGACGGGCCGGTCGCGCGATTCCAGCCGTTCGCCGCAGTCCAGCCAGCCCCTGATCTCTTCCGCGATATAGCGGGCGAGTTTGCTCCGGCCGCTTTGATGCTCGCGCACTTCCGTCGGGGGGCGCCAGGGATCGCGCTCTTCCGGTTTCTCATTCACAAATAACGGCCAGAGTTCGGCGTGTCCGGCCTGCCCCAGCCTGTAGGAAATGTGCGGACTGTCTTCATCGAATCCCCGGCGCGCCGCTTCTCCCCTGAAAACGGCGTCGACGAGTTCCAGCACAGGCGCCGTCGTGCGGAAGGAGATATTGAGCGGCACATTGTCCCAGAGCTTTCCGCACCCGCGCGCTTTTTGTTCGAGATCGCGGCGCATGCGGGCGAATTCCTGCGGCGCGGCGCGCTGGAAGCTGTATATGGACTGCTTGGCGTCGCCGACGACGAACAAAGACCTGTCGGCTTCGCGCGCGCCCGCGCCCGAGAAAAATTCGCTGCATAGAGCCTCGATGATGCGCCATTGCTCCGGGTTCGTGTCCTGCGCCTCGTCGACGAGGATGTGATCAACGCCCTGATCGAGTTTATAGAGAACCCATGACGGCATGGTCTCACTTTCCAGCAGGGCCAGCGTTTTCAGGATCATGTCGTCGTAATCGAGCCTTGCCAGGCGCGTCTTTTGTTCCTGGTAGGCTTGCGTAATCTCGTGGCCCAGAAGGAACAGCCCGCAGGTGAGATTAATACAGCGCAGGGCCTTGACTTTTTCCCTGTAATTGTAAAGACGCCGGGATTCCGCGCGTAAAAAGTCGACGACTTCCGGGTTGTTCTGAACAATCCGCTTTGTCGGGAAATGCGTCTCGCGTATCTCGCCGTCGCTTTTGAGAAAAACGCGCATATGCGCTTCGATTAAATCGCTTCTCCGCCGCTCCGTGTTGAGCCAGAGATGCAGATGATCGGCCGTAGCGATATCGGTTTTGCCCTTTGATCCGGACAGGACGGCGCAGGCATGGCGCAGAGCCGCTTCGCGATGCGGCTTTAAGTCACAGACGTCTTCGAGCGCCTGTTCTTCCGTTTCATTCGGGGAAAGACCGAAATGATTAAACAGCGCCGCGCGCAGGCCGTCGGCGTTCCAGAAACGGGTCATCAGGGTTTCAAGCTGGCCGCGTTCGGACGTTATTCCGAGAAGCAGTTTGCGCAGCTGTTCTTCGTTTTGTTCAACCAGAAGCTCTTGCGCGGCAAGGCTCAGGGGAGAGCCGGGGCTCTCTTCCGCGCGGCGCATAACCTTTAACAGCGCCGTATCAAGCAATTGCCGGGATTCGCTCTCTTCGAGCGCCTCAAAATGGGGCGATACGCCCGCCTCCAGCGGAAAACGGCCGAGTATCGACTGGCAAAAGGCGTGGATCGTCATAATCTTCAGACCGCCGGGAACATCGAGAACGCCCGCGAATAACTGGCGCGCGGCCGCGCATTCCTCTGGCGTCGCGGCGCGGCCGAGAATCTTTTCGGAGAGCTCTTTTTGTAAATCGGCTTCCGGCGCCACGGCCCATTCGGACAGTTTCCGGCTGAGGCGCAGGGCCATCTCGCTCGCGGCGGCTTTCGTGAAAGTGAGGCAGAGAATTTTATGCGGCGGCGTCCCCGGGGTTCCATCCGCGCGCGGCAATAAGAGCCTTAACACGCGGTCGGTCAGGACCTTGGTCTTTCCCGTGCCGGCTGACGCGCTGACCCAGACGGACGCGCCGGGGTCGGAAGCCTTGCGCTGCAAGACGTTGGGGTCAATAGGACGAACCGAATCCGGTTCATTCTGCGCCGCTGTGATCCCGGTCATCGTCATGCGGCCTCCTCCTGATCTCCCATCACGGACCACTCCTTCACGCGGGCAAGATGGGTATAATCACTAAAACGCGGGGCGTTTTTCGGGTCTGGCGCGCTGAGGTAAGGCGTTTCCGGCAGATCAAATGTTTCGATGAGCGTTTTGAGCCCGTCCGAGGCCGTTTCAATCGCGCCGGTCAGGTCGTCATTTTCCAGCAGCGTCACGTTTCCCGGGGTTTTCCCGCCGGTCAGGACGCAATAGGACAGACCTTTCACCTCGTGCGCCGGAAGATTTTCAAATCCGCCGTTCCGGAGGATCAGCCCTTCGAGCGGGAGCTGCGGCAGCGCGGCGGATTTAAGCTTGGAAATCGGGTAAGAGCCGCCGGACTTGAAATCCGTAATCGCCGCGCCGCCTGCGTGATAGAGATCAATGCGGTCGGCGCGGGCCTTTAATGTGAAATCATTTCCGGAGGTCCGGATCGTAATCGCGCCTTCGGCCTCGCATTGCAAAAGCCGGGTTTTCTCCCGCCAGCTTTTCTCGTAACTGACCGACCAGACGGCCAGATTTCGCAGTCTGGGCTGCCAGAGCCGCGTCGTTCCCTCGTCGATTTGCGTCTCCTCAAGCGTTTGCGCGGCTATGGAGAGGAAGAGGTCGCTGGCCGCGCTATCCGGCATGACGGGATCAAACGCCTTGCTGAACCGTTCCATGATGGCGTGGATGATCGTGCCGCGCTCGGCGGCGTCTATTTCCTTTTCGAGGTCGTCCATTTTCCGCAGGCGCAAAATATGCTTTGCGTAGACGCCGTAAGGATCTTTCATCCATTCTTCTATGGCCGTGACGGAAAGCGCGCGCGGGCGCGCCTCTGGCGGCGGTTTTGGGGCCGGGCGTTTGACGGGACTGTAATCATCCTCTTTGTCCAGCGCGCGGGCCCATCGCAAATACGGCCCGGCGCGGTATGCGTTTTCATCAATGCCGGCGGCTTTTAATACCGTATCCAGCCGCTGCAGCCAGCGCGAGGGCACGGACGGCGCGCCGTCGACCTGTTCGGAGCGGGTCAGGATAACGTCCTGCGCGCAAAAGGCCTGAACGAAATCATGCGCGGACTGTCCCGTGCGCCGCTCGAGCGCGCCAAGGCCGAAATCCTTGCGCATCGGACGCGACATCCACGGATCGTTTCCCGTATCCGGCGGCCAGCTTTTTTCATTAAGCCCGCCCAGAATAACCCGGTCCGCCTGTACCAGCCGCGCTTCGAGCGCGCCCAGTATGTGCAGGCGCGGATGGGTTCCGTAAGACGGACGGACGGTTTTGTCGCGCATAAGCTGTTCAAGGATTTCCGCGTATTCCTCCGCGTTCATGTCCGGGAAATGCCGGGCTTCGCCGCGAAGCTCCGACAAAAACAGCGCGGCCTGTTCGCCGTCGTCTCCCGTCCAAAGGCGGGCTGCGGCCTTTTCATTATCGCCCGCGGCCAGAGATTCCGCTGTTTTGATATGCGCATCCAGCCATTTCGACAAAGGCTGCGGACCGTTCTTCGCAAGCGTCGCAAGCGGTTCAAATGCCGCTTCAAGACGGGTCAGGAAGGCGCTTAAATGATCCGTTTCTTTATTTCTTTCTTTTTCTTTCAAAAGCTTGTGATGCAGACCCTGAAAGCCGCGTACCGGTTTCAGACCGCGTAAACATGCGTCGAGCTCCTGCGGCAGGGCGCCGTGTCCGGCCCGGGAAGCGCAGCCATGCTTTAACGCGGAAAGCAGTGGTACGGGCGCAAAATCCGAAAGAACGGCGTTTAGCGCCAGCCGCAGGAACGTTCCCTTTTCCGTTTCGTCCAGAGCCTGCCCGCCGGAGTCGTCCAGCGCAATGTTCCATCTCCTGCAAAGACCGGCGACGCGCCGGGCAAGCTGACGATCCGGGGTGATCAGCGCGGCTGTCGCATGTTCATCTTTCTCCAGCGTTTCCCGAAGCGCGCAGGCGATCACAAGCGCTTCCTCATGCGGGTTTTTACAGTCATAGCGGCGCAGGTTTTGCAGCGGCTCTTCGGGGATCTTCAGATTTTGCCAGCTTTGCGTGGTTTGCGCGGGCCGCATGATCTCGCGGGCAAGCGCTTCGCGCGCGGACGCATGCGCCGTCTCCGGCCAGATTGCAACCTCGCGCCGGTCGGCGCCGCAATGCGTCAGTAACTGGCGCAGCATGTATTGCGGATGCGTCTCATCAAGCTTTTGCCAGCTTTCCGCGTCCATGTCCCGGTCGAGTCCGGGCAGGACGACGCAGCCCTGCGGCATGCTTGCAATAACATGCAGGAGTTCCCGCACCGCCGGGAAAGAGCCGGTTGAACCCGCCGCGATGATTTTCTGGCGCGGCGGGTGATTGCGCCATTCCTGCGCCTGCAACCTGATGAGGCGGTTGCGCCGGTCGGCCTGATCGATCGCGCCGCGCTCCTTTAAAATCCCCGTCCAGTTTTCGCCGATGATTTTGAGGAATTGCGTCGTAATCTGCCAGTGTTCGGAAAATTTTTCCGGGACGAGTTTTTCCAGCGCGTCAAAAGACAGACCCTCGATAATGATCTGGTCGAGCAAATGCCCGAGCGATTCAACAAGTTTGAAGGATTGCGCCGTCGTGCCCGTCCAGTCGCCGCGCGCGCGGATCAGCTCCGCCAGCAGGGCGCGGCGCTCCATTGGCGTAATTTCGCGGGGCAGGGCGGCGATGTCGCGCGCCTGCGCCGTGATTTGCAATTCGTCTTCGTCGGCGTCGCCAATCGGCTGCATGCGCGGCAGGAGAAGCGGCTTTCCCCCGCTTCGGCGCAAAAACGCCTCTCTCAGCGCACGGCAGGCGCGCCGCGTCGGAAGCAGCACGCGCATCGCGGCCAGATCTTCATTATGCCCTTCCGCCTGCTTCACAAGCCCGGCGGCGAGCGTGTCAACGAAGGGCTCTCCCGGCGGGATCGTATAGATATTCATTGTAGCCGTCATATCTTTTGCTTTTACTCATATCCAAAAAAAGAAACGTGTCAAAATCTCCCCTCATCCCGGCTTCGCCTTATTGACCCGCTCCAGATCTTCGGGCGTACTGATGTGATGCCAGTCGCCTTCATGGATCAGGCCGTAGAGCCTTCCTCCTGTCTCGCTCCGGTCCATGAGTTCAAGAAACGAAAATGCGCCCTCTTTCGCGTTTTCAAAAACGCGCGGGTGAACGATGCGGACGCCTGCGAACATCAAATCGCCGTTCTTGTCTTTTTGGCGGACCGCCCGCCCGGCCGGCGTCATGGCGTAATCGCCCACGCCCGCCGTCAGGGCCATGTCCTCGACGCGCTGCATCAGTAAAAGCATGTCCATTTTTTCGGCGTCAAAATGCGCGGCAAGCCTCTCGAAAGCAGGTTTATCCGGGCCTTCGATCCAGAAGGCGTCGCCGTTGATCAGGTAAAACGGCGCGCCCGAGAGCATGCGCAGCGCGTTTTTGACGCCGCCGCCGGTGTCGAGCAGTTCAGTCTCTTCGGAGAAGATGATCTCGATATCCCGGCGCGTTTCGAGATGCGATCTTAAAACGCCGCCGAGATGATAAAGGTTCACAATGACCCGTTTGACGCCCGCATGAACCAGCTTGTCGATGGCGTGGTCTATGATCGGTTTTCCCCATACCTCCACCATCGGCTTCGGGTGCGAGTCGGTATAGGGGCGAAGGCGCGTTCCCTTCCCGGCGGCGAGGATAAAGGCTTCATCGGGGATGTTGATCGTCATGATTCCTGTTATAAATTTGAATGAATCGCGCTTCATCTTCTTTGCTCCGAAAATCTATATCAACTCTTTTCTCCGGAAGCAGAGTCCCGAGGCGCTCCGGCCACTCGATGAGAACGATCCCGCCGGAAAGGGCCTCTTCCCAGCCTATTTCATAGATTTCCTCCGGGTCTTCGATTCTGTACAGATCGAAATGCCAGATTGGCCCGTAAGAACTGTCATAGGTTTGCAGCAGGGTATAGGTCGGACTTGGAACTTCCAGCGTATCGTCGCCGCACAAAGCGCGGATCAGCGCGCGCGCAAATACGCTTTTGCCTGCGCCGAGCGGGCCGGAGAGACATATAATTTCTCCCCCGGACAAACGCCCGGCAAAGCTGGCGGCGAGATCGGCAGTTTCATTTTCGCTATGCGATTCGCGTTTCATATGATTAATAAATAGAGGATGAGCGAGCTACACAAGACAGATATTGCAATTATCGGCGCGGGGCCCGTCGGGCTTTTCGCCGTATTTCAATGCGGCATGCTGGGGATGCGCGCGCATGTCATTGACGCGCTGGGCGAGACCGGCGGGCAGTGCGCGGCGCTGTATCCCGAAAAGCCGATCTATGATATTCCGGGCTATCCGGAAATTTCCGCCGGACATCTGATTGAGGAGCTGGAGCGTCAGGCTGCGCCGTTTGACCCGGTCTATCATCTGGGCCAGCAGGTTGTAACGCTGGAAAAGCGCGGTCAGGACTGGGTTCTTGCGACAACGGCCGGCGCGCGCATTCAGGCCCGCGCCGTGATCATAGCCGCGGGGGCGGGCGCGTTCGGGCCGAACCGCCCGCCCGTCGAGGATATCCAGTCCTATGAGGGCAAATCCGTCTTTTACATGGTGCGGCGGCGGGAGGATTTCCGGGGCAGGAAAATCGTCATCGCCGGGGGCGGCGACAGCGCCGTCGACTGGGCTTTGAGCCTTTCTGACGTCGCGGAAAAGATTTACGTGGTTCATCGGCGGGCCAGATTCCGGGCGGCGCCGGAGACCGTTTCGCAGCTCTATCAAAAGGCCGGGGACGGCCATGTCGAGATCGTCACGCCGTTCCAGCTGAAAAGCGTTGAGGGGCAAAACGGCTATTTACGCGCCGTACGGCTGATTTCCATGGAGGGCGAGGAAAAGACGCTTGAGGCGGATATTCTGCTGCCGTTCTTCGGGCTGGCGAGCGAGCTGGGTCCGATCAGCCAGTGGGGCCTCAATATCGACAAAAACCGGATCGTGACAGACCCTTCGACGGGCGAGACAAGCGCGCCGGGTATTTTCGCCATTGGCGACATCGCCGATTACAACAACAAGCTGAAGCTGATTTTAACGGGCTTCGCCGAAGCTGCGCAGGCCGCGCACAGCGCCTGGAAAATTCTGCATGAAGGGCAGGAGCTGCATTTCGAATATTCAACGACGAAAGGCGTCCCGGGTGTTCAGGAAAGCGCGTCTCGTGTAAAATGAAATGATGAGGCGTTTTCTTGTTTTGACCCTGATCCTTCTGGCCTGTTGCGCTTCGGCCCTGGCGCAGCAGGAACGGAAACTGGTTCTGGACGAGCCCTACTGTTTTAATATCGTTAATGAAGCGCCCTACGCCGTGCGCGGTTCGGTGGCGACGGATTACTATGAACACGAGGACGGCGCAAAAGCGCGTCACCGCTCGAATTTCCGTCTGGAGCCGAACGCGTTTCAGCAAGTCTGTTCGACAGGCCCTTTCTTTGAAGGCTGGCGGCTGGAGATTATTTTACGCTCGCTTGTGCCGCTCGACAGATGCATGACCCGGATCGACATGGGCGACATCAGAATTATCTATGAAACCGAAGGGGACGGCCCGACGGTGACGAAGCTGAAGTGTTTTTAACTATTCCGCGGCAGCTTCCTCTTCCTCGCGCGCATTCCGCGGCAGGCGCAGGATTACCGATGTGCCTTCGCCTGTTTCGCTTTCCAGCGAAATGCGACCGCCATGCAGCTCGATAATGTTTTTGACGAGCGACAAACCAAGGCCCGCGCCCCCGCGCGCTGAAACGCCGTCCTGACGCACGGTGTTTTGCACGCGTTCGAAAGGCTGGAAGATCCTTTGCTGGTCTTCTTTTGAAATTCCACTGCCCGTATCGCTCACGATAATACGCACTTCGCCGCCGGTGCGGGAAGCCGAGAGAGAGATTTTACCGCCTTGCGGGGTAAAGGTTATGGCGTTGCGGATCAGGTTCAAAAGCACCTGTTTGAGCCTGCGTTCGTCGGCGTGGATGGTTCCGATATTGCGCGGGCAGTTCACTTCCACGTCTATTTTCTCTTTCCGCGCCCACTCGCCCATCAGGTCACGCATATCGGAAAGAAGCTTGTAAAGTTTGACATCGCCGCGCTCAAGCGTGAGATACCCAGCCTCGATCGTCGACAGATCAAGAATGTCGTTGATGAGATTGAGAAGTCTCTCGCCCGCATCATGCATGCTGCGCGTGTATTCCTTCTGGCGGTCGTTCAGTTGGCCAAAATACTCGTTCTCAAGTATTTCATTAAATCCCATAATCGCGTTGAGCGGCGTGCGCAGCTGATAGGAGACGTTGGCGAGAAAGTCCAGTTTCAGCCGCTCCGCAGCTTCCAGCGCGGCGTTTTTTTCGCGGAGGGCGTTTTCAACCTGCACCGAATCGCTGACATCCGACCATGAAATCAGGACCCCGCCATCCGGTAACGGGACGGTCGTGTAGTCCAGAACGCAACCGTCTTTGCGGACAAGCCGTCCTTCCTTCTGGCGCCTTTCCAGACCCAGCTTGATCATTTCCTCTTTTTGTTGCTCCCAGCCGCCATGGCTGAAGTACTCCTTGCGGCGTTCGGTTACGCGCGTGATATGCGGCTCGCCGTCAAGGTCTTCCGGGTTCAGGCCCCACATTTTTGCGTAAGTGGGGTTCCAGAGTTTGACTCGCCCGTCCGAGCCAAACACCACAACGCCTTCCGCGAGATTATCCAGCGTTTCTTTCTGCACGGCGATGAGCGTATTGTACGATGATTCAAGCTCGAGACGGCTTGTCACGTCTTCAAACGTCATCATCAGGCCGCCCATCGGGTGCGGGATCACCAACATGCGCAGGGCCGAGCCATCGGGCAGGTAAAGCATGTCCTCGGCGGGATCTATAAGATCCGTGAACATGGACAGCCAGCTTTGCTTGTATTTGCGAAAATCAGCCTGCTCGGGAAGCCTGCGCGATTCGCGCAGTTTTTCCATTATTTCGCCCAAACTTGGATGCGTGTTCAGCCACTGGTCATTCAGATGCCAGAGCTGGGAAAAGGCAGAGTTATAAAATTCGAGTTTTTGATCGGCCGTAAAAATGGAAATTGCGGAACGCAGTTGCTCCAGAAGCTCGCGGTTTGCGGAGAGATAGCGCTTGAGCTCGCTTTCAAGGTCTTCTTCCCGCGTCAGGTCAACGCTGTGTCCGATCGTAACGCTATGCTCTCGTACGGGCGCTTCGGAAATGCGCAGCAATCTGCGGTTGCCCGAGAGAATACTGTGCATGTCGACGGTTTTGACGTCGTTTTCGGCAAGCGCTTCCTTTGCCAGTTTTTTTAACGGATTGTTGCTGATAGATTTTTTCGTTTTTTGCAGCGCGGTGAGCGGCAGCTCTTTTTGCTCGGCGATAATGTCCGCGGGCGTGGAGCCGAGCATGTCGGCATAGGTTTTATTGCTCCATTCCAGCTCGGCCCCGGCGTTTCTGATCCACATGGGAATCCGGACCTGATCCAGGGCGCTGTTCAGTTTTTCCGCCGCCTGTTCATGGAATTCCGCCTGCTCTTCCAGTTCACGGCTTTTCAGAACATGCTGCGTTTCGTCGGTGAGCCAGAAAACACGGTAATGATCGGAAAATTTTAGGTCCTGACCCACAGTTCCCGTCAGCGCAAAAACTTTTTCTCCGTCCTTGCGTTCAACACGAACCGTAAATGCGTGGCCGTTGCGGTTCATGCGGTCGACCATGCTTTCAAAAGCCGCGGCGCTATCAGCTTTCAGGGCATTGCTGATATCTGCGGTATTTTCCAGCTTGCGAAGTTGAAGCAGCTCAACGAAGCCGCGACTGAACACCGGCGCGCCTTCTTTGGAAAAGCCGCAATACTCTCCCGGTACAGCCGACAAAAAAGCTTCAAGGCGTGATTTTTCTTCCTCAAGCGCTTCCGTTCCCGCAATTTTTTTGATCCAGCTTATCAAGACCGCTCAAAGCCACTTTCTGGTTAAGATACGGTGATATTAAAGCATATGCGACGCAAACGAAAGCCGGATAAGCCTCTTGTGCCATTTGGGTCTAGCATCTATATAACAAAGATATACTCTAAAAAGGATGGATCATGCCCAGACAACAGACAACTTCCGCCGACTCGATGGCAGAGGCGACCAGAAGCCGGGCCAGTTTTTCCGGCCATGGCGGATCGAAAGGCGCGGCAGGTTACCAGGAGCCTGGTTCAGCTTCAATTGACTGCGATTTTCTGGATGAAGAGGGGCAAAGCCTGTCCATAAATCCCCAGGCGGGCGGTTTTGAAAACATCAGTATCGGCCTTGCCTGGGATCAGATGGTCCGCAAGGAAAAAAAGCTCTTTGGCCTTGTGACGCTGAACAAGGTCATTGACGTTGATCTCGATCTCGGCTGTTTCTACGAGCTTCAAGATGGAACGCGCGGCGTTTTGCAGCCCTTCGGCGATCACTACGGCAGTTTGAAGCAGCCGCCTTTTATTCAACTTTCCGGGGATGAAAGAGAAGGCGACGAGGAAGGCGATGATGAATACATTCTGATTAACGGGCAGAAATGGCCTGATATCAAACGCGTTCTGATGTATGTTTATATATATGGCGGCGTACCGAACTGGGGCATGCTCAAGCCGCAGGCGCATGTGCGCATCCCCGGAGAATCGCCGATGATTGTGACTTTACACACGACGCGCTCGGAACTCTCTCTTTGCGCCCTGGCCATGATTGAGAACGTGCGCGGTGGTTTGCGTCTGACAAATCACACTGAATACTATCCCGGTCACGCTGAAATGGATCGGGCTTTCGGGTTCGGCTTAAGCTGGGAAGATGGCGAAAAACTCTAAATTCCGGAGATTGAGTTTTGCGCAATAGTCTCCGTGCGAGTAACATTGTAACAGGTATTCAATTTTCCATCTGCCGGAGCCAGTGTCCATGTCTGACGATTCATTCAGCTTTAATCCCAACGTGAAGGATGATGAAAACGAAGAGGAGGAAGAGTTCTCTTTTGACGAAGAGGCTTTCTATCAGGAACAGGATGGACTGACCCGGGTCAAGAAAGGCGAGATCTTCGAGATAAAAAAAGCCGATCCCACTTTAAGGGAATTTATGATTGGCCTGGGCTGGGAAGTCAGAAATTTCGAGGGCGAGCGCGTTGATATGGACGCAAGCGTCTTTGTGCTGGGCAGGGACGGCAAAACCCGCGTCGACAGCGATTTTATTTTCTACAATAACAGAACGGGATGCGATGGCGCAGTGCGCCATTCCGGTGACAGCAGAACAGGAGCCGGGGATGGCGACGATGAAACGATATTCGTCGATTTAAACGGGCTGCCCTATGAGGTTGATAAGATCAGCGTTGTCGTCTCCATATACCGGGGCAAAGAGCTTGCGCATGACTTTTCGCAGGTAAGGGACTTGTTTATGCGCATTGCGAATGTTGATACGGACTACGAGCTTTGCCGTATAGAGCTTGACGGCCAGATTGACGATTTAAAGTCAACCGGCCTCGTCATATGCGAAATTATCAGAGACGGGCCTTACTGGAACATGAATGCGACGGTGGAAACTTTCAAAGGCGGACTCGGGGCGATCGCCACAGCTTATGGCATTATCGTACAGGAATAAAAGAGCGCCCGGTTTTTGCGGGCGCAAGAGTTAATGTCGGGCGAAGGTAATATCAAACGTCTACGAAATAAGCGTCCTCAGGCCGGATCTTCTTTTTGGCGAAGTAACGCCCGCACAGACTTTTCAGCTCTTTTTCGAAATCCTGGGTCAGATTGCCGTCATCTTCCTGAATGCCCTGATCTAAGAGGGTTGAAATGGCGCGATGGTGCGCGTCAATGACTTCAACCGCGTCTCCATCGATTTCTTGAATGTTCTCAAGGAAGAACAGCATTATCTCGGCAAGCTTGCTCACGAAGGGATAATGGAAAAGCGCGGCGTTGCCCTTTATCTGCATGGCAAGGTCCGTCATTATGTTGAGCGTGTAGCTTTCTGAAAAGCGAGCAAGTCGGGCTTTCTCCAGCTCGCGTGAAAGATCTTCCAGTAATTCGGCCCCCATTGGCGCAAAGTCAAAGTCATTATTGTTCATGACTTCCTGACACTGGCGGATGACGGCTTCATCAAGAGGCCCGGAGCCCACTTTCATCTGGAGCATGCGGTCAGCTTTGTAAATTCGCGGCTCACGATTTTGTTGCTGTAACATAGGCGTAATCTCCTTCTTTACAGGTACGCGGAACGTTTATAGTAACTCTGGTTATAGTGACTCCGGTAAATTGCAATTTTTTTATGGATATGTACCAAAGCTTACAATACAAGACTAAAGCGGTACTGTTTAATATTTTCCTAAGCTGACATAAGCTTGTCCGCCTTTCTTTTTTTGGGCCCTTTATATGCGGCATGCTTTATTCTTCGCCTGTCCGGGCCAAAGAAATCCGGCGAGTTATCTATGAAGTCCCGGGGTCTGTTAATGACGTAGGCTACGCGCCGCGCCAGATCTTCCGCAGAAAAAGGCTTTGCAAGATATTCCGTGACGCCAATATCCCGGGCCAACGTAATGCGAGGCTGGGCATTATAGCCCGTAAGCATAATAATCGGGACCATTCTGTTGCGGGACGATGGGTTGAGCCTGATTTCACGGACAAGATCGGGCCCATGCATGGGTTCCATATGCCAGTCGACCAGGACAATATCCGGCGCCTCGCTCTGGAAGATACGAAAACCCTCTTCGCCGCCCGTAGCGCAATAAATCTTGCCGACGCCAAGCGTTTCGAGGACTGCCTCAACCAGCCGTAACATGGGAAGCGTATCCTCAACGACAAGCACGCTGAGCTTTTCAAAATCAAAGGGCATACTTTACTTTATCCGGATGCAGGGACTAATCGCAAACACAATACGCACGACATGGAAAACACGGCGTAGAAAGCAAGACAACCTGTACTTAAGATAGTTTTGGCAGGTCAAATAGAAAACTCCGGACCCAGCCCAATGCATCTGGCCCGCAAGGACCCGACGCACCGAGACCAGAGCCCGGAGTTTCTTTTGGGAAGCGTATGTCTGAAAAACTTACGGACGATCAACATACGAATATGCCACATACGTCGGTAACCTCTCAGACTTGCCTTGATCGGAAATAAAGCTTCACAACGCAAGTTGCTACTCCTTCATTCCGCGGATGACCCCCATCCGCTATATTTCAAGTGGCGATCAACCACATCGCAGAGATTGTATGAAGGCAATCACTGCTGAAAGCATGATCAACGCGTATCAATTAAATCCACCCCGCTTTTGTTTTTAACGTGGCGAACCACGGGTCAGCAAAGACGGAACTATAAATACGCTCACATACTTTCTTAATCTGACTTGGGCCGCCTTTACGTGAAAGGTCTGACACATCGTCAAATTCGGAAGATATCAACCAAAACATCTCCCAACATCTT
Source organism: uncultured Pseudobdellovibrionaceae bacterium (assembly GCA_964498755.1). GTDB lineage: Bacteria > Pseudomonadota > Alphaproteobacteria > Micavibrionales > Micavibrionaceae > RZZS01. The sequence continues at coordinate 47,408 of CAZCIB010000007.1, forward strand.
CAGTTTAAAGAACTTTCTTAAAAGAACTTGCCCGCTGAAGACAGTTTCAACATGACTCGAAGCCTTGATCATGTCGAGTCATTTTTTTTGGTTTTTGAACAAAAATTTTATAATTTGTTGCCCTGTGGAAATATTGTTTCAATCAAAAAACTGCGGGGCTCAAGCGTTGCGTTAAATTTCCAACACTATAATGCACAGCTTATCCACAGCTCTTTTTTTTGAAAATTTTTACCCGGGAAGACGAAAACTGAGACTTAAAGTTGGCGTTTCGTAAAAAAACTCAGCCTGATTTACGATCCAGAAACGCAATTTTCAAATCGATTCGCTCTGGAAAAGTGTTTATTAACAGGGCTGTAAGAGCATTGCAAGGGGCTTGCCGATTTAAAGCGCACGGGCTCTAATTTTTTCTTGAAAAAAGGACAAAATTTGTAAACTTGATAAGCCTGTAAATACAGTTAGTTAGGATGTTAAAAATGGCGCATTATGGCAAAAAATTTTGACATAATCTGTTGACAAGTGGTAAAACAAAGGTTAAACCATTTTCATCTGTTAGGAACTTGTTAATTATTTACCGGAGCCAGATCAAGGCTTCGATCGGGAAAAAGGAGCATAAAATGGATTCGAGCAACGCCGTCATCGTTGATCCTGGTATGGACGCGACTACAGTAGTTTCAATAGATCAGGGCAGCGAAACCGCTTTTGGTTTTGAGGTGTCTGATATCAGCAATATGGTCGTTACAAATGACGGCTCCCTTGAAATTTTTCTGAACAGCGGCGGCAAGGTTATTGTCGAGAACTTTGAAGAGCTCGCAGGTAACGGCATTAATATTCCGCTGTCTGATGGCACTGTTGTTGAAACAGCGGCGCTTTACAGTACGCTCGCCGGGACGGAAACCGCCGGGGCCGGAGACGTAGCCACGGGCAATGTTGGCGATGTTGGCAGCGCCGACGTTGTGATTATTTCCCGGCCCGCCGCCGGTTCTACAGAGGAGGTTACGCTCGAATCCGGTCAGACCTACAGCTTTGATTTTGATCTTTTTGCTCCTGAAACCGTCACCGAAAACGGGACCGCGCTAGAAATCGCGTTCGAAGACGGCGGACTCCTTATATTAAACGATTTTGCGCAGACCCAATCCGGCGCGCTTCCTCCCGAACTGACTCTGGCTGACGGCTCCGTTATTTCCGGCGAAGAGCTGATCACCACAGTTCGTCTCGCAAAAACGATGCCGGAAGACGAGCTGCTTGAGGATATTGAAGAGCCGCAAACCGCTGGCCGCGAGCAGCAGCAGGTCATGGACATAACCGAGGTCGCGGCCACGACGGAAGATACGCCTACGCAAAATTTGCTGGAGGCGCAAATAAATGAAGAGATTACGGCGCGCGATATGAACGACGCCGAAGATGTGAATGAAATTGCGCAGGAGCTCGCGCAGACCGAGCCCGCCGGCGGTGAAGAGCTGGCGCAGGTCGCGCAGCAGCTGGCGCAAATCGAACCTGCCGCAGGTGATCAGGCCGGTGGCGGTGATCGCGGCGGTTTTGGATTCCAGTCGGATGTCACTCCGGTTGCCGTTGGTCCGATTAACGCCATTGGCCCGCTCGGTCCGACGGCTCTGCAATACGGCGTCAGCTTCCAGAACGCGCAGGTTTTCCCTGAGGAATTCGTTGAAATTGATCCTCTCGCGCCGCCGACGCTTCTGGTGAATGGCGGCCTTGATAGCGCTGAAGTGTATGAAGACGGCAGCGTGTTCGTGCCGATCGTCGCGGCCCTGGATCCGTCCAATCCGTCCGGCACTTTCCTGACGCTGACGCTGACCGGCGTTGACCCGTCCGTATTCAGCGGTCCGGATTTCACGCCGACCGGCAACCCGGGCGAGTACGAGCTGGTTCTTCCGCCGGGAGATAATTACGACGGCGGCATTACGCTGACGCCTCCGCCGCAAAGCGATATTGATCTGAGCGCGATTAGTGTGACCGCGACGGCCACCAGCCCCGCAACGGAACAGGTTGCGTCCGTGAATGACAGCTTTGATACGATCGTCGACGCCGTGGCGGACGAGCCGGACGTTGACGGCGACGATAACAGCGGCCTTGAAGATACGCCGCTTGCCGTCAACATAACGGGAAGCCTTGGGGCGGATGATTTCGACGGCTCGGAATCGATTTTGAAGTATGAAATCGCGATTCAGCCGGGAGCAGGATATTCCGTAGACGATTTCACGTTCAATCAGGGCACGGACCTCGGCGGCGGCGTATGGGAATTCACGCCGGCTGAGCTAACCGGCCTTGAAGTGACGCCGCCTCTGGACTTTGTCGGCGACGTGCCGATGGAAGTCACGATCTTCAACACTGAAATTCCGGTGAGCGACAGGGAGTTTGACGACACGAATGACAACAATCAGGCCGATGACACGTTTACGTTGACGTGGTTCCCGGATCTGAACCCGCCGAAACTGACCGTTAACAACAATATTGACGATGCGGTCGTTAAAGAAGACGGCAGCGTTGACGTGCCGGTTACGGCGGAATTCGACGGCACGGCCGGCGCGATTGCGGGCAATGAAGTGATGACGCTGACCGTGTCCGGCATTGACCCGAGCTGGACCGCGACGCTCGAAGGCGAAGCTGGCTCCGTCTGGACGCCAACCGGCAATCCGGGCGAGTTCGCGATCACGCTTCCCGCGGGCGTCGAATATGACGGCAAGTTTACGTTTGAGCCTCCGGCGGATAGCGATCTCGACATGACCGGGCTGAACGTCACGGCCAGCGTCTACGATCCCGATCTCGATAAGACTGCGAGCACAAGCGACGGCTTTAACGTGATTACGGACGCCGTCGCCGACGATCCGACGCTTTCCGCTTCTTCTCCGGGCGGCGAAGAAGACAGCACGATCGATCTTGATATCACGACGGCTGTCACGGACACCGACTCTTCGGAAATCATCGACCGCATCGAGGTTGACCTCAGCGACTTTCCGGCGGGCGTAACGCTGACGGCGGGAACGCAGAACGGGGATATCTGGACGCTTGCCCCGTCCGATCTGACCGGTCTCGGCATCAAAGTGCCGCACGGCGTGACGGGCGATTTCGACATTAAAGTCACGTCCTTCTCGCAGGAAACCGTTGTTCCGAACGATCCGGCAAACGAAGAAGTCGATTTCTCGGATAACGAGGCGGACACGACGAAGACGATCACAATCACGGTTGACCCGGACAACGTCCCTGAGAACGTCGGCGCGGCGAATGCGGGCGAAGAAGGCGTTCTTGAGGCCTTAAGCGCGCTTGAGCTCACCGGCACGGTCAACGCCGATTTCGGCGACGATACGCCGGGCTCGTTCACAGGCTCCGGAAATTACGGCGCGAGCGGCTCCATTCAGACCGGAACGCTCCGCAGCAACGGCGTGGAAGTGACCGTCAGCTTTGACCCGGCCACGAACACCTATACGGGCGCCGCCGGTACGACGCCTGTCTTTGAACTCGTTGTAGAGAATGACGGCGACTATACGTTCAAGCTGTTTGAAGAGCTCGACCACAACGATCCGAACCTCAATGACAATACGGCGCCGGATGAGGGCGACGTGATTCAGCTGAGCTTCGGCGTGAACGCCACGGACGATCAGGGCGATACGACAGAGGGCTTTATCAATATCGACGTCACCGACGACAGCGTCATCGCCAATGACGACGTCAACACCTTTGACGCGACGGTTGGCAGCGCAAGCGGCAACGTCGTCTCCGGCAGCGGCGCGGACGATCCGGCTACGGCGAAAGACGACCTCAGCGTCGACGTGCCGAACCGCGTTACCGAAGTGGACGGCGTCGCCGTGCCGCAGGACGGCAGCACGGTTGATATCGCTGGCGTCAACGGAACGCTGACCATCGATATGGACGGCAATTACACATATAACTTCACAGGCAGCCTCGGCGGCGGCAGCGCAAGCTACACCGCGGACCCGGCTGATCTGGAAGGCGACAACGACATTACCGTCAACGGCATCACGATTACCGGCAGCGACAACCTGACCTACGTGTCGTCCGACGGCGGCGGTTTCGGCGTCAAGGGCGGCAGCGAGAAAGTCTGGCCATCGGGCGAGAGCGTCGAAGTCAGCTTCGACCCGGCCGATCAGGTCACGTTCACGCTTGCCGATATCGGCACGAACAATCTGGACGATTCGATTGACTTTAAAGTGACGCTCGAGAGCGGAGCGGTTGTCGATTACGTCTTCGATCTCGGCGCGACGACGCCGGTTGGCGGCAAGGTCGACGTGACGCTGAACGCATTTGACTTCGGGACGGACGATCCGATTACTTCGGTTGAAATCTCCTCCGTGACCGATCCGGCTTCGTTCCTGCTGCACGGCGTTGAGGTGCATTACGCGGGCGTGGATTGCCTCGAGGATGAATTTGTCTACACTTTGACCGACGGCGAGGGCGATACCGAAACGGCGACCTTGACGCTGAAAGCCAAGGACCTGACGGATACGACGCCGGTTCTTTCGGCGGCTGACGAAACGGCGAAAGAATCCGACCTGACGCCGGGACCGGAAGTTGAAACCGGAACGCTGGTCGCTGATTTCTTCGGCGAAGGCCCGGGCGTTTACGGCACGGACGGTGCGTTTAGCGAGAACGTGCCTAGCCTGACCTCGAACGGCGAGACGATCACCGTCACGCATACGAGCGGCTCTTATGTCGGCGAATCGGCGGACGGGCGCGAGATTTTCACGCTCACCGTTCAGAACAACGGCTCTTACGCCTTTACGCTTAAGGACGTGATCGACCACCCGGAAGGCACGCCGCAGGATCAGGCCATCGAGCTTGAGTTCGGCGTGACGGCCACGGACGCCGACGGCGATACGGGCGCGAACGTGATTACCGTCACCGTTAAAGACGACGTTCCGAGCATTACGTCGGCCCCGGCGATCGAGGTTGACGAAGACGCGATTACGGCGACAAATCCGGCGGAAGTCTCCGGCAGCCTTGCGCATGATTATGGCGAAGACGGACCGGGCAATATTCTGGCCGAAGGCAACGCTTCGATCGTCCCGGCCAGCGGCGCCCTGACCTCCGGCGGCGATCCGGTTCTCTATACTACCGTCGGCAATAAATATATCGGCACGGCGGGCGGCGAGACCGTCTTTGAACTGAGCTTCGAGAACAACGGCGATTACACGTTCAAACTGTTCAAGCCGTTTGACAACGCGCCGGGCAGCGACGAAACGAATATCGAATTCGGCGTGAAAATCACCGACTTCGACGGCGACACGGACACCGCGACCGTCGCGATTAAAATCGATGACGATATTCCGAAAATCGCCACGCCGACCGTAGGCAAAGGTCTGGAAGAGCTGGATGAAACGGCCCTTGCCGCGACGAATCCGCTTGAAGTCAGCGGCAAGTTGACGGTTGACAGCGGCGCCGACGTTCCGGCGGTTGTCGACTCGAACGGCAATTTCTCCTTCGGCGGTTCCGTGCCGAAAGAGGGCGTCGTCGGCAAGCTGCTTTCCAACGGCGTAGACGTTGACGTCAGCTTTGACGATACGACGAACACCTATACGGGCGCTGCGGGTACGGACACCGTATTCACGATGGTGGTTGAAGCGGACGGCTCATATACGTTCAAGCTGTTTTCGCCCCTGGATCACGCGGATGACAGCGATCCGAATGACGTTATTAACCTGAACTTCCCGGTTTTCGTAACGGACAATGACGGGGACGTGGATGGCGAGACGATTGTCATCAAAGTCGCCGACGACGCGCCGCTGGCTGTAGACGATACGGCGACCGTTTCCGAAAGCGCAGGCAGCGCGAGCGGCAACGTGATTATCGCGAACGATACCGAGTCTCAGGATACGCCGAACTCAGTTACGAAGATTGAATTCGGCGGGACGGAAAAAGACGTTCCGGCGGGCGGCTTCGCGGAAATCGACGGTGATTACGGGACGCTGAAAATCTTCTCGAACGGCGATTACACGTACACGATTACGGCGTCGAACCCGCCGGACGTGAGCGAGAGCTTTACCTATACGCTGACCGACTTTGATGGCGATTCGGATACGGCCGACCTGACGCTGGATCTTGAAGTCATAGATGACCAGCCGAAAGTCGATTCGCCGAGCGTTACGCTTGACGAGACCGACGGTCTGGCGAGCCTGACGGCAAGCGGCAACGTTAACCCTGACTACGGTGCGGACGGACCGGGCGAAGTTACGGTCAGCGGTCCGGCCAGCTCCAGCACGGCGCTGTTCACCAATGGCGCGGCGATTACGATCTCCGAAACCGCCAACGGATATGTCGGCGAAACGGCGGCCGGCCTGAAAGCGTTCGAGCTTTTGCTCGAGTCTGACGGCAGCTACGACTACAACCAGTTCGTAACGCTCGACCACACGGACAGCGTTGATACGGACAGCGCGACGCGCAACGCCGATCACGACGACGACAGGATCGAGCTGACCTTTGGCTTTACCGCGACGGACGATGACGGCGACACAAAAGACGGCGATATCACGATCACCGTTCAGGATGACGGCGTCGACGCGGTCAATGACACGGTGACGTACGACGCCGGTCTCGGCGGCGCGAGCGGCGACGTTCTGGCCAATGACGACCTGTCCAATGATCTGGAAAATCTTGTGACGAAGATCAAATTCGGCGGCACGGTCAAGGACGTTCCCGAAGGCGGCTTCGCCGAGATCGACGGCGACAACGGCGTTCTGAAAATCTTCTCGGACGGAACGTATGAATACACGGTCGATCCGGCGAAGGTTAGCGGCACGGGCGGCGAAACCTTCTCGCTCGACCCGACTCAGGCCGACGCCAGCGGCCTACAGGACTTTGTCGAGCGCAACGGCATCCGCGTTGAAATCGGCGATGTCACGACGACGAACCCGAGCCATGTCTACGATATTTCCTGGGTGAATAAAGGTGAAGGCGCGGGGCTTGGCATCGACAAAACCAACCACAACAATGACAGCAAGAAAGTCTGGCCTTCGGGCGAGTCGTTCAATATCGGCTTTGCGCAGGATGCGGACACGATCGAAATCACGGTCGCGGATATCGGCGATAACAACGATAACGGCGATAAAGGCATCGACTTCATCGTCACGCTCAAGGACGGCACGACAGTGAGCGGCGAACAGCAAATCGTTCCCGGACAGGTTAATGGCGGTCTGTTTAGCTTTAACGTAAACTCGGCGGACTACGGCCAGCCGATCAAGGCGATCGAGATTTCCTCGGAAAATCTGAGCGGTGATCAATACGGCGCGGCGTCCTTTACGCTGAACAACGTGTCTTACACGACGCCGGGCGAGCAACCGCCGGAATGCGTTGAGGACTGCTTCGAGTACACGCTTGTTGACGGCGACGGCGATTTCGATACGGCCAAGCTCAAGCTTAAAGGCATCGTGCCGGAGCTGATCGTCGGCGAGAACGTGGACGACCAGGGCAATTCGACGACCGAATACCGCGTCGGCGAGGGCGAAGGCGAGATCATCGGCGGCAAGGCGTCCGATATTCTGATCGGCGACGTCGGCGGGGCGAAGGTTGCGGATCAGGACTTCAACGTCGTTCTGATCCTCGACGTCAGCGGCAGCATGAACAATAACAACCGGATTGATCTGCTGCAGCACGCGGTGAACAATCTGCTTGGCGAGTTCAATGACTACAACAACGGCGAAATAAAGGTTCATGTCATACCGTTCGCCAACAATGCCAAAACGCCGGGCACGTTTACCGTGACCAATGACGGCGATTTTAACGCCGCCACGCATTTCGTGAACGATCTGGACGCGAACGGCTTTACGAACTATGAAGCCGCGCTTCAGGCCGCCAATCACTGGCTGTCCGGCTCCGAGCCGATCAGCGGCGCAACGACGCTGAGCTACTTTGTGTCGGATGGTCGTCCGAACTATTATCTGAACGATAGTGGGCACGTTGTTAAAAACAGCGACGATACGGCGGCTTCCGTAGCGCAGTACACCGGAACGGCGGATGGTACGAACGAGGCCGGCACGCTGAAATCGCTCAGCGACGAAGTCTTCGGCGTCGGCATCAATATTGGCTCGGATATCGCGCGCATCGACCTGATCGACAGTGACGGAGACGCCATAAACGTGACCGATCCGAACGATCTGGACGCGACGCTCGATGCGCTCAGCCCGCTGAAGGATCTTGAAGCCGCAGGCGACGACGTCATTAAGGGCGGCGAAGGCAATGACATTATCTTCGGCGACGCCGTCAATACCGATGCGCTTGCAGCTGCGCAAGGCATTGCAGCCGAAAAAGGAACCGGCTGGGACGTCTTCGCGCAGCTCGAATCAGGTTCCGGCTGGGATCGCGCCGATACGCTCGCATACATCCGCAGCAACGCGGAAGAGCTTGCCGCAGAATCCGTCGTCGGCTCAAACAATGCGCGTGACGGCGGGCATGACGAGCTCTTCGGCGGCACGGGCGATGACATGATCTTCGGCCAGGAAGGCGATGATCTGATTTCCGGCGGCGAAGGCAATGACGTACTCTTCGGCGGCACGGGCGCGGATATCTTCCTGTTCGAAAGCATCGTGGACGGCGTCGATACGATCAAAGACTTTGACGAAAGCGAAGGCGATACGTTTGGCCTTGATGCGTTGCTGACGCAGTACGATCCAACGACGGAAGCGATTGAAGACTTCGTTTTCACGCGCGAGGAAAGCGGTAACACCATCGTATCCGTTGACGTGAACGGCTCCGGCAACGCAGGCGCGGCGAGCGATCTTGCCGTACTTGAGGGCGTCACCGGCGTAAGCGCGGAGGATATAGTCGGCGCATCGGCAAGCGTTTAACTGGAACAGGTTTGCACTCCCTTCCCGAACGTTCCTAACGGGTGTGCAATTTACGGAAGCCGGTACATTTCCCGTGTACCGGCTTCTTTTTATAAGCCCGCAAGCGAAGTCAAGACTGTGAATTTTGCGGAATATGGTGAAAACAACTTGAAAAATCCGGGAAAACTTAGCTAAGTAGCTGAGACATAAAACGTAAGGCTTGCGTCCCGGACTGAAACGGTTCATATATGTAGGAAGTTTTAAAGCAAGCGGATCAGTCAAAAAAAGAGGCTTGGTGAATTCGATGAAAATGTTCAGAAAAATGACGCTGGCAGCGTCGGCAATTGCAATAATGACGGTCGCATATCCTGCGGTTTCTCAAGACAATCCCCGAGAGGTGACGCTGCGCGATGCGGTGGGCGCAGGAATGCTAACCAATCCTGAATACGGAATTGTGGCAAGCAGTCGGCGCGCAACGGACGAAGAACTAGCGCAGGCGCGCGCGCTGTACTACCCGTCAATCGATTTCCGTGGCGATACGGGCTTCGAACATAGCGACGATCCGGCAACGCGCGGCGGGCTCGACGATGACGATGAAGAGAACATGTATCGCTATGACGCCTCTATTACATTGACCCAGATGCTGTTTGACGGCTGGGAAACGAAATACGAGGTTGAGCGCCAGGAAAACCGCGTTCTGTCTTCCGCGCACCGTGTGCGTGAAACGGCGGAGCTCGTCGGTCTTGCGATTGTCGAGGCCTATATTGAAGTGATGCGCCAGCGTGAAATTCTGGAAATTGCGCGCCAGAACGTCGCCGAGCACATTTCCATCATGGATCAGATTGAGGACGCCGTCAGCGCCGGTCGAGGAACGCAGGCCGATCTTGAACAGGCCCGGGCGCGACTTGCTCAGGCGCGCGCGACGGAGACAGACGTGCGCGAAGCGCTTCGCCGCGCGGAAGCGGTTTATATCCGTGAGGTTGGCGAGCAGCCAAAGGACCTGATTATGCCGGCTGTGCCCGTAGACGCGCTGGAAGCGAATATCGAGGAAGAAGTTAAAATGGCGATCAGCTATTCGCCGACGGTCGATATTTTCGAAGCTGACATTGAGGTCGCTGAGGCCGAGTTTCACGGAACGCAGTCAACCATGTATCCGCAACTTGACCTGCAGCTGAATGCGCGCAGCGGCGAGGATCTTGGCGGCGTTGAAGGGCGTGATACAAGCGCAACGGCTCTTCTTGTCATGAACTGGAACCTTTATCGCGGCGGCGCCGACGTCGCCAGGGCGCGCGAGTTTATCCACCGTCATCAGGAAGCCAAGGAGCGCCGTGATGAAAACGCCCGCGCGCTTGAAAATGACGTGCGTCAGGCATGGGCTTTAATGGAAGCTTCGGGTGAGCGCGCTCGCCAGTTTGCAGCGCAGGCCGCCGCCAACGTGGAAGTCGTCAAAGCCTACAAGGACCAGTTCCTGCTTGACCGCCGGACGCTGCTTGACGTTCTGGATGCGCAGAACGAGCTTTTCGTCTCTCGGACGAATCTTGTGAATGCCGAGTTCATCGAAATGCTGTCCGTGTTCCGCCTGCTTGGCCTGAAGGGCGCTTTGATACCGACGCTTGGTCTGGAGTACCCGCAGGAAAGCGCACAGGAAATGGTCAGATAAGCCGCGATCCTTCCGCTTTCAGCTAAAGAGATTTTTACTACGCCCCGATTGGTGTAGTATTCTGTCCTGTGAATAAACATCTTGGGGGCAAGCAGGCGTGGCCAAGGATTCAGAAGACCATTCCCAAACTCAGTCGACAGAGCAGGGTGAAGAAGAGCGTCAGGCCGACTACAAGGCCATGGCGGACCCGGATCCCGACGTGATGGACCCTGATAACAAAACCGGGGCGCGGCGGGAAAAAGCCGCCGGGGCTTCCCCGGACAACAAGCCATTGCAGGAAGAAGACGACAGTTCGTGGCCGCTGGCGGCGGACCGCGTCTCCCTGAGCGATCCACTGGTTGAAGCGCTGCGGATCATTGCGGGTCACTACGGGCGCAGAACAAGTTCGGCTTCTCTGACCGCCGGCCTGCCCGTACCGTCAGGCGGGATTTCGCCTGCGCTCTTTGTCCGTTCTGCGGAACGGGCTGATTTAAGCGCGCGCCTGACCGAACGCAGTCTCGAGTCGCTGGCGATTGCGCCGAACCTTCCCTGCATCCTTGTGCTGGACCAGAGACAGGCGTGCATTCTGTGGGATATTCAAAGGCCGAAGAAAAAGCGCGCCGACGCAAAAACCGAAAAACCCGAAGACGTCGATCCGCAGACGCGCTTTATCGTGCAGTTTCCGGAGACGGAAGACGAGCGTCAGACCCTAAGTCTTGAAGACCTTAACAAGATTTACACGGGCCACGCGTTTTTTGCTCGTCCCATCGCCCGGTCTGACGAACGCGCGGGCCCCGCTGAAATCGATACGGCGAGGAACTGGTTCTGGGCGACGCTCTGGGAAAACCGCTCCATTTATGGCGAGGTCGTGCTGGCTGCCGTGATGATCAATATCTTTGCGCTGGCGAGCCCCCTATACATTATGAACGTCTATGACCGCGTCATTCCGATCAAGGCAATGGATACGCTCTGGGTTTTAACGGTCGGCGTGTTAACGGTCTTTATTTTCGACTTCATCCTCAAGAATTTGCGGGCGCATTTCCTCGACTTTGCCGGACGCAAGTCAGACGTCAAAATCTCCGCGATGCTGTTCGAGCAGATCATGGGCATGACGATGTCGGCGCGGCCCGCGAGCGCCGGCGTTCTCGCCAGTAATATGAAGGAATTCGAGACGCTGCGCGATTTCTTTACCTCGGCCACCATGGCCGCGATTATCGATCTGCCCTTCGTCTTTTTCTTTATCTTGCTGATCGGGATTATTGGCGGACCGATTGCGTTCGTGCCGCTTCTGGCTGTTCCGATTGTGCTCGTCGTCGGTTTGCTCCTGCAAAAGCCTCTTAATAAAGTCATCAAAGAGTCCATGAACGAGAGCGCGCTCAAAAACGCGCTCTTGTTCGAAACGATAACGGGCCTTGAAACCATCAAAATGCAGGCCGCCGAAGGCCATACGCAGCGGAACTGGGAAGAGCTGACGGACAAGGCGTCGCGGACTTCCGTGAAAGCGCGCCGGCTCTCCGCGTTTGCGCTGAACTGGGCTGTGATGATCCAGCAAATGGCCTCGGTCGGCGTTGTGATCGTGGGGGTTTTTCTGATCACGGAAGGTCTTTTATCTGTTGGCGCGCTGATCGCCTGTGTGATCCTGACAGGCCGGGCCATGGCCCCGCTCGCGCAGGTCGCCGGTCTCCTGACCCGCTTCAGCCAGTCGAAGCAGGCCTTGCTACAGCTGGACGAGCTGATGAAAAAGGACGTAGAGCGTCCCGCCGGAAAACATTTTATCTCCAAGCCGGAATTTCAAGGCCGCGTTGAATTCCGCGATGTGGTTTTTCATTATCCGGGGCAGACGACGCCGGCGCTGAAAAATCTCAGCTTCACGATTGAGGCGGGCGATCATGTCGGCATCATCGGCGCGGTCGGTTCAGGCAAGACCACTATTGAACGGCTTTTGATCAACCTGTATCAGCCCGATAGCGGGGCCGTTCTTCTTGACGGCACAGATGTGCGTCAGATCGATCCCGGCGACCTGCGCCGCAGCGTCGGCGCGGTGCAGCAAAGCCCGCAGCTGTTCTACGGCAGCGTCCGCGATAATATTACTTTAGGACATGAAACAGCGCCTGAACGCGCTGTCATCAGGGCGTCTGAACTTGCGGGCGTCATGGAATTCCTGCGCGAAAGTCAGGCCGGGCTCGATACGCCCGTGGGCGAGCGAGGCGAGGCGCTGTCCGGCGGCCAGAGGCAGGCCGTGGCGGTGGCGCGCTCGCTGCTCTATGATCCGCCGGTTCTGATTTTGGACGAGCCGACGGCCTCAATGGACCCGGCCTCGGAAAACCGTTTGCGCCAGCGTTTGCACAAGCTTTGCGAAGGCAAGACGACAATTCTGATTACGCATAAGGGGGCGATGCTGACGCTGGTAAACAAACTTATTCTCCTGGACCGTGGCAAGATCATCGCCTACGGCCCGAAAGACCAAGTGATCAGCAAGCTTCAGGCGCGTCAGTACGGTTCTCAGGCCGAAAACACGGAGGCTTGAAATGGCAAAAAAAGACAAGAAAGAAAAGCAGACTAACAAAGACACGATCAACGACCCGCAAAACTGGAAAAACATCCGCAAGGACTGGGCGAGCGAGCGTATGCAAAGCGCGCGCGCGCATGCGGACCGCTTCTTTATGACGGATGAGGAATTGCCGCTGTCCAGGCATGTTTTGCTGCTGGCGATCGTCGGGTTTTTCTTCCTGTTTTTCCTGTGGGCCAGCTGGGCTCCTCTGGATGAGGTTACGCGCGGCGACGGGAAGATTATTCCGTCCAGCGAAATCCAGGCGCTGCAAAGTCTTGAGGGCGGGATCGTCGATGAGTTTCTGGTCCGCGAGGGCGAAACAGTAGAGGCCGGGCAAATCCTGCTGCGTCTGCGTGATATCGAAGCGCAGTCCGATCTCGGCGCGAACCGCGCGCGTTATCTTGGCTTGCTGGCTTCGGTGACGCGGCTGCAGGCCGAGGCCGAGGGCCGGGAAACTGTTGATTTTCCGGAGGAAGTCATAGAAGGCGCGCCGCAAAGCGTCGAGGAGGAAATGAAGGCGTTCCGCGCAAACAGGCAACAGCTTGAAGGCCAGCTCCAGATCCTGCGCCAGCAGAAAAATCAGCGCCTTCAGGAGGTCGAGGAACTGAATACGCGCGCGTCCGACCTGCGGCAGGTCATTGCCCTGTCGCGTGAAGAATACGACATGCTGGAGCCGCTCGTGCGGCGGGGATCCGCCCCCCGGCTTGAACTGCTGCAGCTTGAGCGCTCCATCAAGCAAACCGAATCCGAACTGAATGGCGTACTAAGCTCCTTGCCGCGCGCCAGATCCGCGGTCGAGGAGGCTGACGCGCGCATAGCGGATGCGACGTCCACCGCGCGCGCTGAAGCTCAGGCGGAGCTCTCCAACAAGCTCACCGAAATGCGCGCGATTGAGGAGACGCTGTCCGGCTTGCGGGACCGGAAGACAAGAACGGAAATTCGTTCTCCCGTGGACGGGATCATCAAGGATCTCAAGGTCAATACGGTCGGCGGAGTCGTCAAGCCGGGCGAAAATATTATCGAGATCGTGCCGATGGATGATCAGCTTCTTGTCGAGGCGCGGATCAGGCCGGCCGATATCGCGTTCATCTACCCGGGGCAGGAAGCGCTGATCAAAATCACGGCCTATGACTTTTCAATCTACGGCGCGCTCGACGGTGAGGTCGTGGATATTTCCGCCGATACGATCACGAACGAGGAAGGCGAAAGCTTCTATCGCGTACGTCTCAGGACCGAGGAAACAAGCCTGAAGCGCAAGGGCGAGGTTTTACCGATTATTCCCGGCATGGTGACGAGCGTGGATATTCTGACAGGCGAAAAGACCGTGATGGATTATATTCTCAAGCCGTTTATCAAAACGCTTCAAAATTCGATGAAGGAACGGTAGGAGTTTTAACGGGGAATGAACACGCTTGATAAACTCAACGCCACGCTTCAGGAGCGCAAAAACGCAGACGCGTCCGAATCCTATGTCGCCTCTCTCTACGCCAAGGGAACTGAAAAGATCTGCGGCAAACTTGCCGAGGAAACGGCGGAGACGATCTTTGAAGCTGCGCGCGGCGACAGGGAAAAATTAAAGCAGGAATCCGCCGACCTTCTGTTTCACCTGATGGTTCTCTGGGCGCATATGGACGTCACGCCCGAAGAGGTTTACGAGGTCCTTGAGGGCCGTTTCGGCACAGGCGGGCATGAAGAGAAGGCGCGCCGGGCTCAGTCCTGATCTTTCTTCCCGTAATACATTTCCGCGTTATAAGGCAGGCGGACAGTGACGGCCGTACCTTCGTCCAGCACGGAATCAATGTGAATAGCCCCGCCATGCATTTCGGCAAGCTCCTTGGTAATCGCAAGGCCAAGGCCGGAGCCTTCGTGATTGCGCGTCATGCTGGATGCGGCCTGTTCAAAGGGCCTTGTTATCGCCTTTAGCTTGTTTGGCGGGATGCCGATGCCGTTATCAATCACCTTGAGCGAGACGTATTCCTGGCGCTCCGCGCATTCAATCCGCACTTCCCCTCCCGCATCGGTGAACTTGACGGCGTTTGACAAGAGGTTGAGTAGTATCTGCATCACGGCGCGGCGGTCAGCCGTAATAATGATTTTTTCGTCGGGCAGGACCTTCGTAATTTTTAGCCCGGCGTCGTAGGCCTTGCCGTTGATCATGTTAACGGCCAGTTCAATCAGCTCCGTCAGATTTTGCTTTTCGAGGTCGAGCTCATATTTTCCGGCCTCGATTTTCGACATGTTCAGAATATCGCTGATCAGGTCGAGCAGATGCTCGCCGCTTTCGCGGATGCCGCCGATATATTCAAGATATTTTTCATTGCCGACAGGGCCAAGCAATTGCTGTTGGATCATCTCTGAAAAACCGATAATGGCGTTGAGCGGCGTACGCAGCTCATGGCTCATATTGGCGAGAAACTGGGATTTGGCGGCATAGGCGCGTTCGGCCTTTTCCTTGGCCTCGCGCAGGTTGATCTCGTAAATCGTGCGTTCGGTGATATCCTGCATAATGCCGAACAGGCCGATAACCTCATCGTTATCGTCCAGTTCGCAGCGGCCCTGGCAGCGGACATAGCGCGTCTCCCCGTTCGGGCGGATGACGCGGAATTCGAGGTCGTAGTCGTTGCCTTCAAGAATACTGCGCTGGAACACCTGGATCAGGCGGCTCATATCCCGCTTGTGCACTAATTCACCGAGATTATCGATTGTCGGCGTGAATTTGTCCCGGTCGAGGCCGAAAATACTGTAGACGGCATCCGAAAATCCGATCCGGTCCTCGCCGATAATCCAGTGCCAGTGACCCATACGGCCGATTTTCTCGGCTTCTTTCAACTGGCTTTCGCGGCGCAGAAGCTTGGCTTCATTGTTTTTGACGTTCGTGAGGTCCCGCCCGACGCCGTAGAGAAACTTGCCGTTGCGCTGAAAACGCCAGTCAATGCAGTGTACCTCGCCTTCGCAGCCCAGCATCCGCGCTTCGAAATCAATCGTCATGTAATTTGAACGCCCGGACAGGGTCCTTGAAATACCCATCAGGGAATTGCGCACCATATGCCTGTCGTCCGGTACGACCAGATCCGTAAAAGACCACTTCCTGAGCTGCTCCACGCTATAGCCCAGCATCTCCGTAAAAACAGGGTTGGCGCTCTGGAAAAAGCCTTCCGGGGTCAGTGAAGTCATCGCCTCGTGCGAGAGTGCGATAAAGGGGGATTCCTCCCGCGTTGCGGATGTTTTGGTCTTGCCGCGTCCCCCGGTTTCGGGTTCAACAAGATTAAGTACGCGCTCTTTTTTGCGTTTTCCTGCGGAGTCCGTAGAGCCGATCAGGTAACGCTTCCCGCCCGGAATCTTGATCCATTCGAAATGAAAGTCCCGGACCTTGTCTTCTCCCTTGATTGTCACTTTCTGATGTCCGGTCTCCGGCAAGGTGCAGGCGGCTTCCTGATCGCTGTTTACAGAGAAAAGCGCGCTGCCCGTATCTTTCATAAATATTTCCGCATCACTGGTATCCAGAATCTCGGCCAGCGGCTTGCCGCGCGCAGATTTCGCCGTCATGCCCACGATGCGGCAGAGCGAGGCGCTGGCATAGGCGATCATGCCGTTTTCTTCGATTGCGACCCGCAGCGCATTGGTTTCCGCGCCGACAAGGTCTCTGATTGCGTTGTCCAGTGCCGTATTTTCAGCGCCCATCATAAAATTCTCCTGACAATAAACATAATATAAAGACTTGTATTTTGCCAGTCCCGCATTAAATTTAGGCACAGAAAACAAAAACCCTCCTCTTGTTCAAGAGGAGGGTTTTTTAACATGATATCAGAATTAATACTTTACGGAGCAGCCGTAAGGCTTGGTCTCCGCCGTTTCTACCGGGTCGCCTTCCACGAGGCTGTTCAAAGCCGCCAGAACGTAGTTCTCGGCGTCTTCGACGTCAGCAGGGTTGGCGCTGGGGACGCTGTCGATCGCGCCCGCATAGGCAAGCTTGCCTTCCGCGTCGATTACGTACATGTGCGGCGTGGTTTTCGCGCCGTAGAGCTGGCCGATTTCGCCGCTCTCGTCAAGGATTTTGGCGGTTACGGTCGCGCCGGCTTCTTCCGCGATTTTCGCGGCTTCTTCTGCGCTTACGTGGCCTTGCTTTTCAGGCGCGGATGAAACGATGGTAATCCATTCGGCGCCCATTTCCGCGGCTTTCTTTTGCGCCTCCTGCATGTTGCCGGAGTCGTAGTGCTTTACAACGAACGGGCATTGGTGGTTTGTCCACTCAAGCACGACGAGTTTGCCCTTGTGGTCAGAGAGCGTGACTTCGTTGCCTTTAATGTCGGTAGCCGTAAAATCCGGCGCCGTCTCTCCGACGGTCGCCGCCGCTAAAGCCGAGCCCGCGCCGAGAACCAGTACCGCCGTGAGCGTTGCAAGTGTTTGTCTGATCATAGGTTTTTTTCCTCCTGTTAAATCCCCTTGGATAATGTTCCGGTGACAATCGCCGGAGTTAGTATTTGCGGCAGAACCACTGGCTCCGGCCTTTCGCCGGTTTCCGGGTTGCGCCTGCCGTAAAAAACATAGATCGGAACGCCGCTGCGTCCATATGTCTCGAGATATTGCGTGATTCTGTCATCATAGTTTGTCCAGTCGCCAACAAGATAGTAGATATCGTTTTCGGAAAAAAAGCGTTTTGTTGACGCAACGTCGAGCGAGGTTTTTTGATTCACTTTGCAGGTAATGCACCAGGCCGCCGTCATTTCAACGAATACGGGCTCGTTTCCTGCGACAAGCTTTTCCAGCTTTTCTGGGCTCCAGACCTGCTTCCATTCCCCGGCGTCCGTGGCGACCTCTCCCTGCTCACGGGTCAGGGCGATATCGGTTTTCAGAATAAACAACGGCAAAAACGCGCCGATCAGAACAAGCGCAGCCAGAGCGCGCAGGAGAATACGGTCAACTGTTCCTTCAGGCCGGAATTTCATCAGCCAGATGAAAAAGGCCAGCGCGACCATGCCAGCGAGCGCGGCAAGAACGCCGAATGACCCGGCCTGCTGGCTTAGAACCCAGACGAGCCAGACGCTGGAAGCGAACATCGGGAAGGCGAGGAATTGCTTGAAGGCGTCCATCCACGGCCCCGGGCGCGGCAAGGCTTTTTGCAAGCCGGGTATGAGCGAGAGCAGCAGGAACGGCAGCGCAAGTCCAAATCCCAGCGCGAGGAAAACCGTCATTGAGACATGCGCGGGCTGAGTCAACGCGAAACCCATGGCCGTGCCCATGAACGGGGCGGTGCAGGGCGTGGCGACGAGCGTGGCGAGAATGCCTGTAAAAAACGATCCTCTCACGCCGCCTTTCGCCGAGAGGTTTCCGCCCAGCCCGGCAAGCCGCCCGGCGGATATGTCGAACATGCCCGAAAGATTAAGGCCGATTACGAACAGAAGCCATGCGAGGATCGCGACGACGACGGGGTTTTGCAGCTGGAACCCCCAGCCGATGGACGCGCCCGCGCCTTTGAGCGCGATTAAAGCCCCGGCGATAATGGCGAAGCAAAGCAGTATGCCAGCCGTGTAGGCGAACCCGTGCGCGGCGGCGAGTTTCGGATGCTCGCCCGCAAGTTTTACCGCGCTCATGGCTTTCATCGAGAGAATTGGAAACACGCAGGGCATCAGGTTTAATATCAATCCGCCCAGAAGCGCGAAGAACAAAGCTTTGGCGAGCAAAAACCGATTATTCCGGTTTTCAGCCGGGAGAGGTTCCGGCTCCGGGGCCGCGTTCTCTGCGACGGCCACGGCGGGGGCCTCCTCGCGCGCCGCGGAAAAGCGCAGGCCGACCGCGCCGCCATAGTCCGTTTCGGCCTTTAATATGCCGCTGATGGTCTCAAGCGCGGAAAGGTTCCGGTCCCCAAGCGTCTGGCGTAAAATAATCGCGCCGTCTTCTACGCTGAACCGCGTTTCCGCTTCATTCGCAACGACGCTCCAGTCGAGCGGCAGGAGCTGAACGCTTTCCGCCGCAAGGCTGTGCGCAAGGTCCGCATCCTCTGGAGAAAGGCTTAAGACCAGATCGCCGTTTTCGGCGCGGTAAGAGGCTGCGCCATTCAGGGTTTTGGGCAGCGCGATGCGCGCCTGTTCGAACAAAAGGCTTTTATCGCCTTCATAAGGCGTATCAAGCGTAAAACTGTGTGCGCCGAATTCTGGAATACATATGTCGGCGCAGACAAGAATTTCCGAGCGGACATTAAATTTATGCGGGCCAGCGCCGATATTTTCGCCCGCGATAATTTCCTGCAGCAAAACGGCGCGGTCCTCATAGCCGTAGTTCATAAGTGGCCCGAACGGGATTTTATCGGGGACGGGATAAAGCAGCTCGCCCGCCTCGAAGCCTTCCGGCAAGTCCCATGAAAATCGCGGCGCCTGCCCGGAATCCCCCGGGTTTTTCCAGTAGGTGTGCCAGCGCGGCGCGATTGTCTGTTCAATGGCGATCCAGAGCGTTTCTCCCGGCGCAACGCTGTCCTGCTCCGGAATAAAGCGAAGCTCGACCTTGCGCTCGTCCTCCGGCGTCACCGGCGGCTGCGCGAAAGCGGCGGCGAGTGGCGCGAAAAGAAAAATCAGGAATAGAATAGCGTAAAGGGCAGGATTTTTTTGCATATTATTAAATTAGCCTTTTTGTTCCTGATTTCTATATTCGCACGAAATGCGTGGGAAGTTTCAACGCCTTTTTATCGGAGCAATCGCAAAAGCCATTTGTGACAGCTTTTTATTCTGCCGCAAATACCGGAGCGCTTGCGCGCTATAGCTATTTACAGCGGATTGAATAATTAATGCGCCATCCGCTCCGGTTTTTATGAAGCTGCGCGCAGCGCATTTTAAAAACTACAGAGCGCGCAGAGAACGCAGAGAACACAGCTCTTAAAAAAAACTCTGCGCCCTCTGTGATCTCTGTAGTTTTAAATTTTCTGACGAAAATCAGGATGCAAAAAAGGATCATTATTTATTTTAGTGGCTACAAAACCCTCTCCTTGTGCAAGGAGAGGGTTTTGTAGAGTTTGACGGAAGTTTTTAGGCAGCGGTAAACATCATGGCTCCGCTCTATTTTTTCATTTGATCTTCCGTTTCCGGCTTTTGCTCGATCTGTTTTTGCGGGGCTTCGCTGACAAAATCGATGTCGCCGGTACTGTCGCCATAACCGATGATTACGCCTTCCGGCGTGATTTTGGCGGGTGGATCCTCGCCCATGCCACGGTAAGTCCAGCGGGAAGGCAGAGCGCCGCGCGTGGCCGTGAAATCAGCCCGGAACCCGGGCGTTAGCCCCGGCGCAAACAGACCGAGCGGGGCAGGCGCGATGACGGGCGTCGGCGCACAGTTCAGGGCTGCAGGGCCTGCGGGCGCGCAGTCCGCAGGCGGGAGGTTCA
The DNA here is from genome assembly GCA_964498755.1 of uncultured Pseudobdellovibrionaceae bacterium. GTDB lineage: Bacteria > Pseudomonadota > Alphaproteobacteria > Micavibrionales > Micavibrionaceae > RZZS01. The sequence goes on from CAZCIB010000007.1 coordinate 67,759, forward strand.
CCGGCGCGACATTCACTCCGCCATTGACGCGGGTCAGGATATACCGCGCCGTCCCCGGGTCACGTCCGAAGTTATAAATCATGCAGGAAAACGGGATCATGCCGGCCCCGGCGGGAAAACGCTCGATCCGGTTGCACTGCATAATCGGGATAAACCGCTTGGGCGGTGAGCCCAGCGCGGGCAGATCAAGGACGTGGTCTTCGACTTCACCGGCGGCGAAGGAACCCGCGCCGTTAAAGTCCGGCGCGTTGATCATATTCGGCGTCAACAGTACGCGCATCCATGCCCCGTCCGGCAGGCGGTTGCCGTTCGCATAGGCAAAACCTGGCAGCACGATGTCCTGCGAAGATCCCGGCGTCACCACAACCGGGAAATTTCGCACGGCCCATTCCGTCACGCCCGGGGCAAGGGGATCGGCATCCCATTCGCCGTCCATATCCATGTCGATCAGAACGTTGATCCAGAACGTCCCGCCAGCGCTTCCCGCCGGGCCATTCACATTCACCGTCATACGGGCCACAGGCGGTATGGACGTCAACTGCACGACAAAGTCGGAAACTCCGTCATCGTCATCAGGAAAGCGCGCGTCCGTCTCGTCGCTTGCGGACGGTCCGAGCGTCGCCAGCGTCAAATCGGCCGCCCGCGCCCCGTTACTTGCGGCCAGAGTGGGAAAATTTCCGGTCTGGGCATAAAGCCCCGGGTAACCGGTAGGCCCGCCGTCCGGCGCGTCTCCGAAATCATCGGCCCTGAGGGGCTGTATGCCCAAAGCAAAGACAAGCGCAAAAACGCTTAAAGCAAATAACTTCATTATTTTTTCTCCTTATCCATGTGATTGGAAATAATAATCAGTCACAGTTAAACCATTGTTAGAAAAGCCTCACAAGATTAAATCCACTCAGGCAGCTGTAAAAAAATGCTACAGGCAGGAACATCGGGGCGTCGCTCTAGTTGGTTACTTCCAATAGAAAAAGGAAAGAGCCATGACGACGAAGCCGTTTTTATTCATACTGACATCCCACAATACGCTCGGCGAGACGGGCGAACCGACGGGCTTTCATTTCGAGGAAGTGGCCACGCCCTATTACATTTTGCAGGACGCGGGCATTAACGTTGAAATTGGGTCGATCAAGGGCATGAGCCCGCACCCGGACCCGTCTTCCGTCGACAGCGAGGACAACAGCAAAAACCCGGACAGCGTCCGGCGTTTTATCAATGACACGGAATCGGTTTACAAGCTTGAAAACGCGCGGCCCGTCGACGAATACGACATGAACGATTTCAGCGGCGTCTACATGCCCGGCGGGCACGGGACGATGTGGGATTTCCCGGACAATCCCGCTCTGCAAGAGCTTATTACAGACGCCTATGAAGGCGGCAAGGCAATCGCGGCGATCTGCCACGGCCCGGCGGCTTTCGTCAATCTGGAGAAAGACGGTCGGCCGCTCGTTCAGGGCTACAAGATCAACAGCTTTACCGACGAAGAAGAAAAGGCCGTCGGCAAGGATAGCATTGTGCCATTTCTGCTGGAAACCCGCCTAAGAGAGTGCGGCGCCGATTTCCAGTCCACTGAGAAATGGGGCGCGATCTGCGTTGAGGACGGTCCGTTTGTTACCGGGCAAAACCCGGCTTCGGCGCAACAGCTTGGCGAAAAACTGCACGAGCGGGTCCTGCGCAACCAGAAAGCGGCCTGAACCGGATTTGCGAGAAGAAAAAAAGAAGGGAGAAGCTATGCATCATCATACAGACAATCTGACCGAAGCGCATCTGAAAGAACTTGCCAGTCATGAAAGCGATCTATGTCTGACCTTGACGTTGCCTATGGTCGTCAATGAAGGCGCGGAAGCGCGGCAAAACCCGATACGCTTCGAAAACGCGATACAGGAAGCAAAGGAAAAGCTGGAGAAGATCGGGATGCGCGGCGATGAGATCGAATCGTTTCTTGCGCCGCTGAAAGAAAAACATCTGGATAGCCCTTACTGGGAAACACAGGAGGAAGGCCTTCTGGTTTGCAGAAGCAAGGATATTTGTGAATTTTACCGTCTTCCTGTTCCCTTTAAAACAAACGTCATCGTCGACAAGCGTTTTTACCTGCGCCCGCTGATCCCGCATATGCAAAACGGCGAAACCGTTCATCTGCTTTTACTGCAGGAAGAAGGCACAACGCTTGTTTCCGGCAATTTCTTTCAAACCGAACCGGATATCCATGCCCTGCCAGAGGATGCTTGCAGCTTTGACAATTACCTTAAACAATTCGATTTTGAAAAAAGCCTGCAATTCGAAGGCGGCAACGCGCAGCCCAAGGCACTGAATTTTCACGGCCAAGGCGCTGCCGGAGACGAGTCCTCGCATAGAACCTACCTGGAAGAGTATCTGAAAAAGGTACAGGGCAAGGT
>CAZCIB010000008.1:0-34862 GCA_964498755.1 uncultured Pseudobdellovibrionaceae bacterium
CATGATGCGTAAAATACTCTCCGCTTAACATAAGCTCACGCGATTCCCCTGGATCCAGTAATCATTGCCCTTGCGCGAGACGACAAAATAATCCGCCTCACCTCCTTCTTCGGGCCTAAAACCGATAAAAGCGCAAGCCAAGTCATTTCCAAGATCGCGAAAATTCAGACTGGCAACGGTAAATCGCGACTCCAGATCGAAGTCGCCATCAAGCTGACCACTCATTTTTCAAACCCCACTGTTCACACACGCTTAAAAGTAAGGGCGCTGATCATGATGCGCAAGAATATTCTTGTTTGCGATAATGCGCTCCACAAGAAATATATTCCTATTTAATAATGATAAGATGTTTAGCTCTAGTAACTTTAGGGGAAGCTTCGGATATCCTCAAATCGCTTTTCAAACTCTTAATCAAGTTGTTATAATCATCCTCACAACTGAGAGTATGCGCTCTGTAGATACCAATCAGTTTAAGAAAAATCCCTTTGGTCACGGGCCCAAGCATCATTTGATTTTCATCTGCTGGCAAAGATAAAGCTACACCATCACTCAATCCCAGCGCTTGAAACAAGCTTGCGAGTGGCGCTGGCCTGTCCCTGTAATCTTCTTCCGTATTGCATACAACTTCCCTTAAACCCAGCTTGTAGAACAGCCCCCTTCTATGAATGCGGAAGTAGTCTGGATTATCGGGCTTAAGTGATCGAAAGAAAGCAGTGCCATGCTCGCCTCCGCCAGCGGAAGCTACGAAATCAACTTTTAAAAGCCATCCGCCGCTCCAATAATCAGAAGAACCGTGCTTTTCCATTTAAATCTTTTCCAAATATCAAACTAAAACCAGTCGAACATTTTTAGTATTGCTCTGTCATTTTTATCGCGGGTCCGCCTGCCGGTTTTGTAATCTTCTTTAAGCCATCCTCTGGGAAGCAAAAAGCATTTAAGCAGACGTAAAGCGAAAACCAGAACAATTAACAAAAGCGGGATAACAACATAACCAGCCCAGCCAATGCGAAAAACGAACTCCCAAAAACCTTCCATCAACCAAACCTGTTATTCTTCGGAAAACCGTTCGGCGGAAGACGCCCGGCTGAGGCGCGCTTACCGAGCCACGCCGCGAGATCCGTAACAGTAGTCTCGCCCGCGCCATAGCGATAAGTCAGGCCACTTTCCATTTTGAACGTTTTCGCGTCCGACAGGCCGCCGTCCTTGTATTTCTGCAGGATCACGCCGCGCCCGCGCGTCATTTCCGGCAATTCTTCCAGCGCAAAGACGAGCAGCTTGCGGTTCTGGCCGATCACGGCGGCGTAATCGTCGCTCTCTTGTACAGGCGCGCAGATTTTGGCTTCGGCGTTGCCCGAAACATTCAGGACCTGCTTGCCCTGCCGCGTTTGCGCAACGACGTCATCCGCCTTGACGATAAAGCCGCGCCCGTCATCCGAGGCCACAAGCATTTTAATTCCGGGCCTATAGACCTGGAGAGAGGTAATATCAGCGTCGTTGGGGAGCTCAATCATTAACCGCAGCGGCTCGCCAAAGCCCCGGCCCGGCGGCAGCTTGTCGCAGCCCAGCGTGTAAAACCGCCCGTTCGTGCCGAACACCAGCAGCTTGTCCGTCGTCTGCGCCTCGATAATAAACCGGCCCGCGTCGCCATCCTTGTACTTGATCTCGGACGCGTTGATCCCGTGGCCCTTCATCGCCTTGATCCAGCCCTTGGAGGAACAGACCACCGTCACCGGCTCTTTCTCGATCATGGCTTCTTCGAGCACGTCGGTGTTGATCAGCGATGGCGCGCTGCCGATGGTCGTGCGGCGCTTGCCAAGCTCCGTTTCCGGGCCGAACATTTCTTTAAGCTTGCCGATTTCTCTCTTTATTGCGCTCCACTGCCGCGCTTCCGATCCGATCAGCTTTTGCAAAGAATCGCGCTCCGCCGTGAGCTTGTCATGCTCCTTGCGGATTTCGATTTCCTCGAGTTTCCGAAGAGAGCGCAGGCGCATATTCAGCACGGCCTCGGCCTGAACGTCGGTAAGTCCGAACCGGTTCATAAGTTCCGTTTTCGGTTCATCCTCCTCGCGGATGATGCGGATCACCTCGTCGATATTGAGGTAGACGATCAGGTAACCTTCCAGCACTTCGAGGCGGTGCAGGATTTTCTCAAGGCGGAAATGCGAGCGGCGGACGAGCACTTCCTGCCTGTGATCAAGCCAGCAGCGCAAGACCTCTTTCAGATCCATCACGCGCGGCACGAGCCCGTTATCAAGCACGTTCATATTGAGCGAGAAGCGCGACTCGAGATCGGTATTGCGGTACAACGCCTCCATCAGGAGTTCCGGCTCGACATTGCGGCTTTTGGGAGTCAGGACTATGCGCACATCCTCTGCGCTCTCGTCGTTCACATCGTCCAGCATCGGCAGCTTACGCGCGTTGATCAGCTCGGCGATTTTCTCGATCAGCCGCGCCTTTTGCACCTGATACGGGATCTCCGTGACGACGATCTGGTACTGGCCCTGCTTGAGCTCTTCCTTGATCCAGCGCGCGCGAACGCGGAAACCGCCCTTGCCCGTGCGATACGCTTCGCGGATGGAATCCCGCCCCTCGACCAATATGCCGCCAGTCGGGAAGTCCGGTCCCTGAACGATATCCGCAAGCTCTTGAAGAGAAGGATCGCCGTCCAGCATCGCCTCCATCGCCGCGCAGAGCTCGGCGACGTTATGCGGCGGGATGCTCGTGGCCATGCCGACGGCGATGCCGCTTGCCCCGTTCGCGAGCAAATTCGGAAAGCCGCCCGGCAAGACGACCGGCTCGCGCTCGCTGCCGTCATAGGTCTCGCGGAAATCGACGGCGTTCTCGTCAATGCCGTCAAGTAGCAGTAAAGCCACGTCCGTCAGGCGCGCCTCGGTATAACGCATCGCGGCGGCGTTATCGCCGTCTATGTTGCCGAAATTCCCCTGCCCGTCGACGAGCGGATAACGCACGGCGAAATCCTGCGCAAGGCGGACCATCGCGTCGTAAACCGCGCTATCGCCGTGCGGGTGATATTTACCGATGACGTCGCCGACCACGCGCGCGCTCTTTTTCGGCGCGGTCTGCGGGCTGAGGCGTAGCTGATCCATCGCGTAAAGCAGGCGCCTGTGCACGGGCTTTAGCCCGTCGCGTACGTCGGGGAGCGAACGGCTCATGATCGTGGAGAGCGCGTAGCTTAAATACTTATCCGATAATATTTCACTTAACGGCTGGTCAATGACAAGCGATTCAGACGGAACGGACTCTTGTGACATGATTTCTTGTTATCGGAAAGACGCGCGGAAAACAAGGGCGATAAAGGCTTGAAGAGAAAATGTGCACATTGTCGTGCTATGAAGATTGCTTACACGCCCCGTCCCGCCGCCATGCGGACCAGTATTCCCATCTCTTGCCCAGCCCCTCGCACAGCTTGAACCATGCGCGGTTGAGCGGAAACATTAGCCTTTCAAACCCTTCAAGCTGAACGGTCTTGTCGAAACGCGCGTCGCCTATGGTCGTTCCGGCGTCCTGATCCGTATGAATGGGCGTAGGATACACGGTCAGCGTTTCAAGACCCGTTTCCCATGTGCGCCCTTGCAGCGTATCGATCGGAACCCAGTTATGTTCCGTACACTTGAGCATCGCGCGCGCAGCATCAAGCCGTATCAGGTAGGCATGCGCGCCGCCCGGCGCCGTCCTGAGCCGCGCCAGCCAGTAATCGCCTGTAAGCGGGCAAATCTTGCGGTGGCCGCGCTTGTAAATCTTCGGGCTGCCGAGAAAGCGGATGACGTCCCATTTCACCGGCGTTTCGAGCAAGGCGGCCAGAACGCCGCGCACATCCGGCGCAAACGTCACATCGTCTTCAAGAATCAGCGCATAGGCGATATTCTCGCGGTCCATCCGTTCATAAACGCCGCGGTGCGAAAGCAGGCATCCCATCTCAGCAGGCATCATATCGCGCCCGAAATAGCGGCGGCGCTTCGCTCCGTTATAATGCGGAACTTCGCGCATATCAAAGCCGCGCCCGTCCACGGCCTCGAAAAACGCGAACGGCAGGCCAACGTCGTCGAGACGCTTTTGCATCTGCTTGCGCCGGTCCGCGCTCTCTTTCAGATTGATAACAAAGATATGCGGGAGATTTTCTGTCATGCCAATGATCGGGAATATAAAACATTTATGTTCACGCGAATATATCCTCTCGGCGCCGCGAGGCCAAGTCTATAAATGCTTGGCGAGAGAGCGTCCGGGCGGTAAAACCAGAGATAGCATAACAAACGCAAGACCGGAACGAATATGCGCGCGCACATCAAAAACAAACAAGCCGTTTTTTATCTTGTCCTGATTCTCAGCATCGCCGCAGGCCCCTTGCTCGCAATTGCGGCGCCGCGCGCGCTGGCCTATCTGGCGCCGGTCAGCGGCCTGCTTTTATTCATTGCGCACCGCTTCGCCTTTGGCGAAAAAGCAGCTCTGCTCAAACCGCTTGCGCTTGTCCTTGCGGGCGTGGCGGCCCTAGCCTTTCTCAGCGCTTTATGGTCGGTTGACCTGGGCGATTCCGTCTCCCGCTCCGTAAAACTCGCCCTGACGTCTCTTGGCGGCGCGCTGTTCGTTAGCGTCGCGCACAGCATCCCCATCGCCGCCATTAAGAAATATCTCTGGCTTGTTTCTGCGTCGCTGTTTCTGGCCTGCGTCCTCTTTTTTATTGAGCTTAATACCGGCTATCCTCTGCATCTGCTGGCGCGCGGGGAAGAATTCGGCGCGCGCGTCTCCGAAGCCGCCTATAACCGCGCCGCGGTCAGCATTGCGCTCCTGCTGTTTCCTACCGTCCTGATCCTGACGCGGTATATAAAGCCCTGGCAGGCTGCGACCCTGTCCGCCATCTGCGCAGCGCTTGTGATGATTTCCACCGAAAGCCAGTCCGCGCAGCTCGGCCTGATCGTCGGCCTGCTGGCCTGTTTTCTTTACCCTGCGCGATGGAAACATGGCTGGAAAGTCATTGCGGGGCTGCTCGCCGTTCTGATGTTCGCAGCGCCGTTCATCAGCGTCTGGACGTTCAACAATTTCGCCCCCGCAATCCACGCCCACCCCTATCTTGGCGAAGGCGGCGCATACGGCGGGGGACGGCTCAGCATCTGGAACGCGGTCAGCCTTTATGCGCTGCAGAACCCGCTTTACGGATTTGGAATCGAGGCCACGCGAAACATTACGGATTTTGACTTTGCGCAGATTTACCAGGAACGCGACAGCGTCCTGCACCCGCATAATTTCGCGCTTCAGCTCTGGATGGAATTTGGCGTAATTGGCGCGGCGGCTGGCGCGGCTTTCCTTGCGTTTGTCCTGAAATTGATCAGCGCAACCGAAGACCTGTTTGCGCGGCGCCTCATTATCGGCGCGTTTTTCGCCTCGCTTCTGGTCGCCTCAACCGGCTACGGCATGTGGCAGGGCTGGTGGCTCGGGCTGCTGTTTACTCTAGCGGGCCTGAGCGTTCTTGCGGCGCGGTTTCAACGCGAACAGGCGTAAAAACAGCCAGCCATCGTATCGCCAAAAGCGCCCTTTCAGGGAAATTAGCTTTTGTTAACTAAAATATGCAAAAATGATGTCATGGAACTTAAGGAACATTTCACCACGTTTGCAGGGTCAGGAAGTCAAATCCGTGGCTCCCGTCCACTGAGAGAATACGTAGAAAGCCTGAGTAAAGGCAATCGCATAGACAGACATGATATTGCCAGCGCTTTTGAGACGGATATTTCAGATCTGGAGACGCTTGCGAAAATCCGGAACTGGAAACAAGATATTCGCGGCGGCGTCCTGAAGCCTGGAGAGCGTTCCCTCTACGAGGTTGTGGACGAAGCCGTTAACGATACTATTGCCTACGAACCCGATAGAAATGAATACGGATTCTTGAGGGATTCTTGGAGCACGGCGGATCAAACCCTCAGGCGGGGAGATGGAGACTGCGAAGATTATGCCATATTAAAGTATAAAATATTAAAAGAGCTGGGCGTCAGCCCTCACGATATGCGGATAATTATAGGCGAAGTCGATGGCTACGGCCAGCACGCCCAGTTGCATGCGCGCATGCCGGATGGCTCTGTTTACGTCATGGACAATAACGACCCGCCGTTTCAGATAAGAAGGCATCACTATGGGTTTAATGAGGTTGGCGTGGAGATTTATATGCCTGAAGACGCGCAGGATACAGCGCCAGAAAAAGCGGCCCGGCCCGATCCGCTAATGCCTCCCGCCGGACAGCAATTCGGGCTCCCCCCTCTCTACTGATTTTTTTTCATATATTTCTCCTGCAACCTGAGCCGCGCTTCCGGCGTGCCCTTCGTATGGTGCGCGAAGGCCCAGTGTTCCAGGAAATAGAGCGTCATTTCAAGGCCGAGGCGGATGTCTTCGTTTTCTCCCCCCTCGCCCGAAGCGCGCCGCGCTTCTTGCCTCTCCCCCACGGGGAGAGGGTCAGGGCGAGGGGGACGCAAAAACCCCGGCAGAAATAGAAGTTTATCCTTGTACGGCGCGCCTTTTTCCGCGCTCACCGCGCAGCCGCTTTTGGGGCTGACATAGACGAGATCGTCAGACGGCCCGCCGCCCGCGCAACGCGTAAAATCGAGACTGAACCCCAGCTCGCGCAACAACGCGATTTCCCAGTAAATATACGCGGCCGGCCAGATATCGCTCTCGTTCATCAAATTTAAAAGAGCCTTAAGGCCTTCAAACAATCCCGGATGCGCCTCGCGTTCCGGCAGAGCGGCGTCGCACAGAGAGCAGGCCGAGAGCAGCGCGGCGAGTTTCAACGAATCGTGCGCGAGCAGCGCGCCGGAACTTCTGATCTCTTCCACCTTAAACGCGCCAAGATTTTCGCTCGTCCGCGCGCTCCACTGAACATTCACAAGATTGCCCTGTTGCAGCGCACCGCGCAGCTTCGCCCCGCGCGCGCCGTGGACGTATCCGCAGGCGCGGCCATAAGTTTCCGTTAGAACGCTGACAATCGCCGCGTTTTCGCCGTGCGGACGCAGCGCCAGAACTATCCCTTGATCTTCCCATTGTTCCATATTGCGCTAGTTCGCTGTTGCGCTGATTCGCTTTTTCGAAGAATATTTTAACCGCATCAGCGAAACAGCGAAACAGCGCAACGGCGCAACAGCGAATAAGCGGGAAAACGGCATGAAAAAAATAGGCATCGCAGGGCTGGGCGCCATCGGCGGCGCGGTTTCAAAGGCGCTGGAATCGGGCATCGAAGGCTATGATTTCGTTGCCGTCTCCGAGAGCGATCCGGGCAAATCCCTGCCGCGCCCGAATATGGGATTCGCGGAGCTCGCCGAAAACTGCGACATCGTTGTTGAATGCCTGCCGCCATCCATCGCGCCGATTCTGGCGAAAGAGGTTTTAAGCCGCGGCAAGGAACTGGTCCTGATCACGAGCAGCGCAATGCTGATGCGTCCGGAAATCAGGGACTGGGCGGAAGAAGGCGGCGGGCGGATCATCATTCCTTCCGGCGCGCTGGCCGCGCTCGACGCCGTGCGGGCCCTCTCGCATCTCGGCATTACAAGCGCGCGCATCAGCTCGACCAAACCGCCGCGCGGGTTCGCGGGCGCGCCTTACGTTGTTGAAAACAACATTGACCTGAGCGCGATCGACAAGCCAACGATCATTTTCGAAGGCAATGCGCTGGAGGCCGCGCGCGGCTTTCCCGCAAACGTCAACGTCGCCGCGACGCTCTCGCTCGGCGGCATAGGGCCGGAAGCAACGCGCGTTGAAATCCGCGCCGATCCGGACGCCAAAGGCAACGCCCACGAAATCGAGGTCAAAAGCGATTACAGCGTCATCACGGCGAAAGTCGAAAACCTGCCCGATCCGGCCAACCCGAAAAGCAGCATTCTCGCAGCGCAAAGCATTATCGCGACGCTCAAGATGATGACGGAGCGTGTGGCGGTGATTTAGCTGATTGGCTGATTGGCTGATTGGCTGATTGGCTGATTGGCTGATTTGAAATTCAACCGCCAATAAGCTAATAAGCTAATAAGCTAATAAGCTAATAAGCTAATCAGTTAATCAGCTTTGCATTAAAAGGAAAACGCCATGCTCCCACCCTGCCCGTTCTACATCATCCGCCACGGCGAAACCGAAGCCAACGCCGCACAGGTCATGGCCGGGCATACGGACGCGCAGCTCACGGCAAAAGGCGTCGCGCAGGCGCACACGGCGCGGCCCCTGATCGAGTCCCTGCCCGTCATGCCGCGCTTGATCGTGCACAGCCACCTGAGCCGCGCCCGCGATACGGCCTCCATTATCAATCACGGCTTGCAGCTTCCCATGATGGAAAGCGAAGACATCGCGGAAATCAATGTTGGACAATGGGAAGGCCGGCCATGGAGCGAAGTCGACGTACTGTATCAGTCCGGTGAAGACCCGCCGGGTGGCGAGACGCATAGCGGCTTCAGGGCGCGCGTCGGGCGCGGCATCGCGCATTACTGCGGCAATTATGACGGGCCGATCCTGTTCGTCTGTCACGGCGGCGTGATGCGGGCTGTAGGCGAACTCTACGGCCTGCGCGAGTTGCGCTTTAAGAATTGCCATTTGCATGAATTCGAGCCCGACGCGGCCAACAATCATTTTCCGTGGAAAGTCTGGCAGCATGATATTTGTGAAGCCTCCGGCGCGTTCAGCCGGGTCATGTCGGAGGTTTATCATCAGGAATTGAGAGAAAACAAGGTCGCCATGTAGCGCCTCCTCACCCTCCCGTCTTCTCTGCGCACCGACGGGCCCCTCCCTCTCCCCGGGAAGAAATCGGATTGCTGCAAGCGATCCGGGTGAGGGGATAAAGGACACGAGGGCGCTTCGCCGCCTTGTTACGTCCCTTTTGCGTCAATAGCGCTAAAAACTTCCAGCGCCTGACGCGTCTTCGCGACGTCGTGGACACGGAAAATCTTCACGCCTTGCGCGTAGGCGTGCAGAACTGCGGCCAAAGATCCCGGCAAACGCTTTTCCACCGCGGCGTCCGGGCTGATTTTCTGGATAAACGATTTACGTGACGCGCCGAGCAGAACAGGAACATTCAAATTACGAAAATGTCTTATATTTCCGAGCAATAACAGATTATGCTCAGGCGTTTTCCCAAAGCCAATGCCGGGATCTATTATAATATGCGATTTATCTATTCCTGCGGCGGCGCAAGACTCTACGCGCTCTTTCAAAAATTCAAACACGTCTTCGACAACGTTGTTATAAGAAGGGTTTTTCTGCATGTCTTGCGGGCTTCCCCGCATATGCATCAGGCATACCGGAACGCCCGACCTGGCCGCAACCTCCAAAGACCCATTTTCACGTAAAGCGCGCACATCATTGATCATCCCGGCCCCTGCCTCTATCGCCGCCTGCATCACTTCGGGCTTGCAAGAGTCGACAGAGACACATTTAACGCGGTTTTTTATCCCCTCAATGACGGGGATAACCCTGTGGATCTCTTCGGGAATACTGACGGGCTCTGAGCCGGGCCGCGTCGACTCGCCGCCGATGTCGATAATATCGGCGCCTTCTTCAGACAATTGCAATGCATGGTTGATAGCCCTGTTTACGTCTGTGAATTGCCCACCATCAGAGAAGCTGTCCGGCGTGACGTTCACCACGCCCATCAGTGTGAATGGTTTTTGCAGGAAATCAGGCGGCATTTTCCGTTTCCCGGGACGGGCTGGCGACATAGTCATCCGGCAGCATGGCGATCAACTCGCACACGTTTTTTTGCAAAACAGGATGCGCCCAGTCCCTGGTAATATCGCGCAAAGGGTAAAGAACGAAGCCGCGCTGATGCATGCGCGGATGCGGGATATGCAAGTCCGGCGCGCTCATAACCTGATCATGATAGGCAAGCAAATCTATATCAATGATACGCGCGGCGTCGCGCTCGTTGCGTTCCCGCCCGAAGGCTTTTTCAATCGCGGCAATCTCTGCAAGGATGTCTTCTGGCGAAAGCGCGGTTTCTACCTGAAAGACGGCGTTCCTGTACCATGGCTGATCGGATTTCGGTACGGGCTCCGTGACCCATATGCGCGAGGCGGCGACAATTTTAATGCCGGCGCATTCCAGATAGCCTTTCGCCGCTTCAATCGCCTGCTCGGGCGAGCCGTACTTGCCCGGCAGATTACCGCCAATTCCAAGAAGGATCATGTCACAAGCTCCTAAAAAAAACATCCCGGCAAACGCCGGGATTTTTACTTTATTATCTTAGCAACCTTGATTGCAACTTTCGCCAATTACCACTGCCGCACGCGGCCGGTGTCGATATGGATGAAGTTGCTGCGCGGGTAATAGCCAACGCCGCCAATCTGCAGGTCTACAGCGACCTTGCGCAGGTAAGAGAGCCGCGTATCAGCCAGACGCAAATCAACGGCCTTGCCCTCCATATGCATGGAGCGCCGGGCAACGCCCGTGCTCGCACGGCGCAGCATCGCGTTTGTTTTCGGACTGCGGTAGCCGGAGATAATCTCAAACGGCTTGCTGGATCCGCTTTCGTAATGCAGCACGAACAGCAGGTCAATCAGGCGCGGGTCCATCATTTTGACTTCGTTCGTGCGGAAATCGCGCAGCACGTAATTAATGCGCTCAAACGCCTCGGGCATATACTTGTCGCCAACGCGGTAAACGCCGGAAAAGCTTTCGGCGGTATGAGCATTGCGGAAAGCGACCTTGTAAGCTCCGTAACCTTTACCGTATGCGATGGCCGGCTTCATAAAAGCGGGCACGGCCGCAGCCCCGGCGGCAAACAACATGCCGTTTTTCAAAAGCTCGCGTCTGGATTTGTCCCCGCACGTATTGACATCTTGCGTGTCCTGACTGGACGCCATCATGATTTCCCCCGATCCGGTGATTTAAATGAGACCTAATTGCAGAATTGCCATGTTAAGAAGTGTTAACGGGATTACCTGAATGTGTCAAACGGAATTGTTTTCTTAAGGAAAAGACTAGGGGAGAAGTCCGCGTGATGCAAGTTTTTTATGGCTATTTGAGGCAAAAACCTGACCGGGTTCGTCCGGAATGGCGAAACCGTTCATCGCCTCAAGCACAGCCAGCAGGTCCTTGTCGCGCTTGTAAATATCCGGTCCGAACACGAGCTCTCCCTTGTCATTCATCCATATCGTCTGGTGTAAAATATAGATGGGCAGCGTAACTTCCGCCTCTATGTCGGTTTTTTTATAGCTGTCGAGTATTTCCTGTTTCATGCGCGCGTTCCAGTCGCGGTTATGCTTCATGACGAAGTCCGCGACCGAATGCGGGTCTTCCACGCGTATACAGCCTGAGCTGTATGTTCTCTCAGGTTTTTCAAACAGCTCCGGATGGTTCGTGTCGTGAAGATACATGTTATAGCGGTTCGGCATCAGGATACGAATGCGTCCCAGCGGATTGTCATCGCCCGGCTGCCCGATGAAGCGGATATCATGGAGCTCGCGCAAAGAGATGTTATGCCAGTCGATCTCGTCCGGATTGAGCACAACGGCCTGATCAAAATACCCTTTCACGAGCTTGATATCGTATTCCTCAAGATATGAGCTGCCCTTTTCTTTCAGCTTCGGCCACGTGTCATAGCGCTTTATGCCCGGCGGGATCGTCCAGTCGGGGTTCAGGCGCACGCCCGTAATTTCCGCCTTGAATTCCTTCGTGCGCCGCCACGTCTTGCCGACGACGACTTTCATCTCGTGTTTGACGCGGCCATTTTCGACGGCCCAGAGCATCTGGTTCGCCGTATTGACGACGATATAACGCTGCGGCAATTCCCGGTCCAGCCAGCGCAGCCGCTCGAGATTGGCGACGATCTGGCGCATCTTCTGTTCGTTCGACTGGTTGAGCAGGTCCAGCGTTTTCGGGCCGATAATTCCGTCTGGCGTTAAATCATTCGCCGCCTGAAAAGCGATAATCGCCTCTTCCAGTTCGGCGTCATACGTGCGGCTGTCCGAATGCGGCAGCCCAAGGCGAATGCGCAAATTCGGAACGTCGCTGCTGGCTTCGCCGGGGAAGAAATATTTCTTGCCGAAATTCAGCGGAAGCACATGAGAGAATTCCCGCTCGGGCGACGCGGCCAGCTCGACAAGCTCTTTTCTCAATGCATCATAGAACCGGTCCCGGGGCGCCAGCGACGCAAGCCCCTCTTCGAAGTCCCGCGCTCCTGACATGATGCGAAGCACGGACTCGCCCGTCAGCGGCTGCACCCAGAATTCGGCGCGCTGCTTAATGCTTTCCGGATTAATGCGCATGCCGCTCAGGTCTTTGGCGTACCTCACAAGGGCGTCCGTCAGGTATAATTCAAGCTTCGCCTGATCGCGCGCGCCATTGCGCCCCAGATATTGTTCGATTTTAGAAAGGTGATAATGCGCCGGATTAAGCCCGTGCGTCCACGAGTCTTCCAGCGCGGCAATCAGGGCGTGCGCATTGCTGTTCAAGCCCGAGTTTCCAAACCAGAAACTTGTCTTCTGGCGGCTTTCGTAAAAATCCTGCAACGCCGCCGGATCGGCGAAAGAACGCCCGTCAATGCGCCCTGCGTCCAAAGTGCGGCCGAAGCTCGCATGCATAACCTGACCACCGTAATAGCCTGAGGATTGCGTTACGGGAGCTTGTTGCGCCAGGGACGGGGCAATCGCTAGCGCAAACGCAAGAGCCATTACAACAACGATGTAAATGGCATCAAAAAGCTTTTTGCGCGCCTGTTCCGGCATGGGAAGAGTCCTTTTCTATTCCTGATTGTGGCAGGAATACATTAAAGAAAATTTAGCAACGCCTTGTTTTATGTTTAATAAAGTGGGCTTTTCTCTGTTGTTTTCAAGCGTCGCGCTCTTGCCCAACGCGCAAACGTGGTAAAAGTTTGAAAATTGCGGATGATGCGTCTTGAGCCCCTGTGAGCCTGATCTGCGATTTCCGCATAGCTTTCAGGCTTTTTATGTATGGCGATTTTTCTAACGGGACTGTCTGAAAATGACGTAGGATTTTTATTACATAACAACCCGCCAGTAACGCGTAAACTGTTTACAATGCCTTACTGACGCAACGATCAGAGAGGCATGCATGAAAAAGTCAAAACATCTTCGCGTTTCTTTCAAACCCGGCGCCATTAAAAATCCGGATTTCTGGTCGAATATTTTAAGAGAAACGCTTCAGGCAGGGCAGAATCAGGAACGCCCCGGAGCCTACGAATGTCTTGAAACGCTTATGAGCGCGGAAAAAGAATCGCCCGCATACGCAGCCGCATTTGATAACTTCGACGCCGCGCAAAGCAAGCTGCCCCTTGATGAGGCGCGCGCAGTCATTCGCGAAGCCATGACGTACTGTACGCCGGATGATAAGGCGCACCTGCGAAACGTTCTGGACGATATCGCCTGTTTAAAGGGCGAGATAAAGCGCGAGCCCGTGTGCGATAACGTGGTTACGCTCAAACGCGTTCGTGAAGCAAAGCCATTGCCAGTCATGGATTTCGCGGCGAGTTAAGCCCGCCTGATCTACAAATCCACATATTCATGCGTCTCGGATGACCCGCCGGGATGGGTCACTGCGCCGTGCGAGGCCGGGCCGACGGTCTGCGTAAACTTCCACAAGACGCCGCTCCGGTATTGATGTTCTTTCGGCTTCCATTTCGCATGCCGCGCGGCGAGCTCAACTTCGGAGAGCTGCACGTCGATGGTCCCGGCTTCGGCGTCAATGCGGATGATATCGCCGTCCTGTAACAAGGCGATTGGTCCGCCCACGGCGGCTTCCGGTCCTATATGGCCGATGCAAAAACCCCGCGTGCCGCCGGAAAAACGTCCGTCGGTAATCAGCGCGACTTTCTCGCCCGCGCCCTGCCCGTACAGCGCGCCGGTGGTCGAGAGCATTTCACGCATGCCGGGTCCGCCTTTGGGCCCTTCATAGCGGATCACGAGCACGTCACCGTCCTTGTAGTCACGCGCCTGCACGGCGGCGAAGCATTCTTCCTCCGAATCAAAACATCTTGCCGGGCCTTCGAAGACCAGCGATTTAAGGCCCGCAATTTTAACGATCGCTCCTTCCGGCGCGAGCGTACCCTTAAGGCCGACAACGCCGCCCGTCGGTCGGATCGGTTTTGTGATCGGGTAGACGACGTCCTGATCTTCGGGAAATTTCACGTCTTCAAGGTTCTCTGCAATCGTCTTGCCCGTTACCGTGACGCAATCGCCGTGGATATGGCCGCCTTTCAAAAGCTCTTTCAAAACGACGCTGACGCCGCCGATGTCGAACAGATCTTTCGCGACGTATTTACCGCCTGGCTTCATGTCGGCGATATAGGGCGTGCGCTTGAATATTTCCGCAACGTCATGCAGCGTAAACTCGATCCCCGCCTCATGCGCCATGGCGGGCAAGTGCAGCGCGGCGTTGGTTGAGCCCCCTGTCGCCGCGACAATCGCCGCGGCATTTTCGAAAGCTTTACGCGACACAATATCGCGCGGGCGCGGCCCGCCGTTTTTAATCAGCTCCATCACCGCCTGCCCGGAGTAGTAAGCATATTCATCGCGCGTTTCATAAGGCGCAGGCGCGCCGGCCGACCCCGGCAAAGCAAGGCCAATCGCCTCGGACACGCAGGCCATCGTATTCGCGGTAAACTGTCCGCCGCAGGCCCCTGCCCCCTGACAGGCGACGCATTCCATTTCCTTGAGGTCCTCATCGCTGAAATCGCCTGAGGCGTGCTTGCCGACGCCCTCGAACACGTCGATGATCGTTACGTCCTCGCCGCGGAATTTGCCGGGCAGGATGGTTCCGCCATACATGAAAATCCCCGGCACGTTGAGGCGGATAATCGCCATCATCATCCCCGGCAGGGACTTGTCACAGCCCGCGAGTCCAACTATCGCGTCATAACAATGACCACGCATGGTAAGCTCGACCGTATCGGCGATCCAGTCTCGCGAAGGCAGAGAGGAGCGCATGCCCTCATGCCCCATGGCGATGCCGTCCGTCACAGTAATCGTCGTGAATTCGCGCGGCGTTCCGTATGCTTCGCTTACGCCCTTCTTCACGGATTGCGCCTGTCTGGATAAAGCGATGTTACAGGGCGCGGCCTCGTTCCAGCATGTCGCCACGCCGACCAGAGGCCTTGCCATGTCCTCGTCCCCAAGTCCCATCGCCCGCAGCATCGCGCGGCGCGGCGCGGCCCCGGGACCGACCGTCACGTGACGGCTGAGGAGTTTATCCTTGTCCCAGCGTTCCGGGGCGTTCGGGTGGGCTTTGTCGGGATTGTAAGGCTTATAAGACATGAGGGCGTTTCTCCTTGTTTTCATTCAGAGAAAACACCAATGCGCATGAGAGGTCAATAACTGCTTAAGATTTACTCTTCCCGTCTCTCTCGGTGCAGAAGCGCCTCGTTAATCATGCGGCGGATTTGCTGGTGGTTGGCGACGAAAGGAACAATGACGGCGCGTTGCCCGGTCCCGGCGACCATAACGCTGCCGTAGCCCAGAAGCCGGGCCATAATCGTACGGGCGATCTCGACGCTCTCGATCTGGCTGAAACGCATATCGACAAAATCGAGATTAATGATGCCGTAACGCACAAGTACCCTTCGATCGCTTATAACAAGCGCAAGGTAGTATTTGGTTAGCCATGCAACGATAAAAAATAAAAGCGCGCATCCGGTTAGAAAAACGCCCAGATTAAAGGCCGCCGTAAACATCAGCAAAATCCCGGCTACGGCAATCGCAGCCGCTTTCCAGTATATCCCCCAGTGGATGACGGCGGACGTAATAATTTTTTCATCGGGAAGCAGGACCTGTTGAAGGTCAGCATGGCCGGGCTGTAACCGGCTGCCTGGCGCTCCGCGTCTGTCAGCCCGCCGCCGTTCCTTCATATCGATTTGGCTTTCTCTAACGCCTTGCGAAAGGATACGGGATCTTCAAGCGGCGGCAATACGACTTCTCCCACGCCCATGCCGCGAACCATCACGCGGCCATAATTCAAAAGGCGCCCCAAAATACCCTGGAGCACATTGACGCCCTCAATCCGGTCAATGCTGATCTCGCCGACATAGCGCGCAACAAGACCGCGCTTATAAACCAGACGCGAGTTCGTCACGGCGATCTCGGTCGTCACCTTGATAATCATCATGGAGGCAAAACGGAGCAAGCCCATGATGAACATGAAAAACGCGAAAATTTTAACGGCCGGATGCAGGGAGCGCACCTGCGTGAGCCAACTCGCATCCGGCGGCAAGTCTTTCATTTCAAGAAAAGGGATGGGAAAGCTGGTTGTAATGTAAACTGAGGCTCCCAGAATAACGATGCAAAAAATCAGGCCCCAGAGAATGTTCATAAAAGCGCTCACTGTGTAAATCCAGTGGAAATGCCCGATATGAACCAGCTCCTCTTCAGGGCCTAATGATTGCTGTATGTAGAGCATACGCTATTCGTCTCCAAGGCAGATGCCCAGAGCACGCGCTGTCCGCACCAGAGCGCCGTCGGTTTCAACCTGCTGGTACGTCTTGATCGCGTCCTCGATCGGCACGTCAATCACCTGGCGATGCTGCCAGGCAACCATTCTATCGTACTTTTCTTCCGCGATCAGGTCTACTGCTTTTGTGCCGAGCGCAGAAGCCAGCAAACGGTCCGAATAGGTGGGCTGCCCGCCGCGCTGAACATGGCCGAGCACGGTCACGCGCGTTTCGGATTCGCAAGCCTCAGCGATTTTGGAGCCTATATAATGCCCGATCCCGCCGTAACGCTTTTCGCCGCCGTGATAAACCATTTCGAACTTGGCGCCGTCTTCCGTCTTGACGGCTTCGGACACGGCCACAAGCGCAAAGTTGCGCCCGGACGCCTGCACGGCGTTGATTTTCTTGGCGATATTCTCGATCTTATAGGGTATTTCAGGAATCAGAATCACATCGGCGCCACCAGCGATACCGGCGGACAGGGCGATGTGTCCGGCGTCACGGCCCATCATTTCAACGACCATGATGCGGTCATGGCTGGCCGCAGTCGGCTGCAGACGGTCAAGCGCTTCCGTGGCCACCATCACGGCCGTATCATGACCGATCGACGTCTCGGTAATTCCGAGATCGTTATCGATGGTTTTGGGAATGCCGATCATTTTGATCCCGGCCTTGCGCGCCAGAGCCCCGACAATCGCAAAACTGCCGTCGCCGCCGATCACGACAACCGCATCAAGGCCGAGCTTGTGAAAACCGGCGGCGATTTCATCAGAACGGTCCTTCTTCGTGCCGTCCGGCATCGGGTATTCAAAGGGATTGCCCTTGTTCGTCGTGCCGAGAATAGTTCCGCCTGCGCGCATGACCGTACCGTCAAAATCCGCAGGTTTCAGGACGCGCACGCGCGGAGGATCGTCAAACAGGCAGGCTGTTCCATCCAGAAGGCCGATCGCTTCCCAGCCGCGCGTGTCCGCAGCATGTACAACGGCCCGAATAGCCGCATTCAGTCCGGCGCAGTCGCCGCCGCTGGTTAAAACGCCAATTTTTTTACTCATGATCACTCCGATAGTTTTGCGCTGTTTCAGAAAGGTTTCAGGGATTTGACCCTGACTACGCCTGTTTGGGATTCTTACTCTTTGACGTATGCCATGTCTATAGCAAAAGGAATAAAATAAACGCCCCGAAAAACCCGTTATTTTTAAGTCTATTTTTCCTCAAGAATCTGTTAGAATTATAAAATTATAGTTCTTAATTTAAACTGCCACCGCGAACGCTACATGGACGACGAAGAACAACTGCGCGAAAGAGTCTCCGAGCTGGAACTCGAACATCGTGATCTGGACCAGACAATTGAACGGCTTATGGAGAGCGGGCAGCCGGTTGACTTCCTTCAGATGCAACGCCTGAAGAAACGGAAGCTGCAACTTAAAGACGCGATTGAAAAAATTAAAAGCGAGCTGCTTCCCGACATTATTGCTTGATTCAGTTACGAGGTACGAGTTACGAAAGAAGAAATTGAATTGCATTCGGCTTTTCTCGTAACTTGCAACTCGAACTCGTAACTTAAACAATGAATAACGCAACGCCATCCCCACTCGTCGGAGTCATCATGGGCAGTCAATCGGACTGGTCAACCATGAGCCACGCCGTCGCCGTCCTGGACGAACTGGACATCCCGAATGAAGTCAAAATCGTCTCGGCGCACCGTACGCCGGACCGCATGTTCCATTACGCGCGCAAGGCCAGGGAACGCGGATTGAAGATCATTATCGCGGGCGCAGGCGGCGCGGCGCACCTGCCCGGCATGACGGCCTCGCTAACGGCCTTGCCTGTGCTCGGCGTCCCGATTGAATCAAAGGCCCTGAATGGCGAGGACAGCCTGCTTTCCATCGTGCAAATGCCCGGTGGAATCCCGGTCGGAACATTCGCCATCGGCTCGGCCGGCGCCAAAAACGCGGGCCTTATGGCGGCGTCCATCCTCGCGCTTCAGGATGAAGATCTGGCTGCGCGCCTTGATATGTACCGCCTGCGCCAGACAGAGAGCGTCGCGGAAGAGCCGGAGGAATGACTAATAAAACCCTCGGCATACTCGGCGGCGGACAACTGGGACGAATGAGCGCGCTGGCCGCCGCGCGCCTCGGCATTAAAACGCATATATACACGCCCGAAGAAAACAGCCCCGCAAGCCAGGTCGCAGATAAAACAATCGTTGCGCCCTATGAGGACAAAAAAGCCCTCAAGCAATTCGCGTCTGGCGTCGACGTCGTCTCATATGAATTCGAAAATATCCCCGTTGAAACGGTTTCATACCTACAAAAGCACGTCGACGTGTTCCCGGATGAAAATCTGCTCGAAATCGCGCAGGACCGGATCAGGGAAAAATCCTTCCTCAATGATATCGGCATTGAAACCGCGCGCTGGGCGGCGGTCAAAAAAGCCGATGATATCCATGGTATTTTGCAGGACTGGGGCGCAAGTTCATGCATCCTCAAAACCACGCGCTTCGGCTATGACGGCAAGGGTCAGTTAAGGTTCACGCTCGGCGACGATATTTACGAGGCCTGGGCGAAGCTCAACACGAAAGAAGCCATTGCCGAAGAAATCATAGACTTCGAGTGCGAGCTCTCGGTCATCATCGCGCGCGACAAGCTCGGGCAGACCGCGACTTATGAACCGGTGATGAACGAGCACAAAAACCATATCCTCTTCCGCTCGACCGTCCCCGCGCCGGTACCGAACAATATCGCCGAAAACGCGCGCAAGGCGGCGGAGCTGCTCGCGGACGCGGTGGACCTCGTCGGCGTCATGGGGCTTGAATTATTCGTGACAAAAGACGGGCGCCTTCTTGCCAACGAAATCGCGCCGCGCACGCATAATTCCGGGCACTGGACCATCGACGCCTGCGCAGTTTCGCAATTCGAAAACCATGTTCGCACTGTGTGCGGGCTTAATGTCGGCTACCCGGCGCGTCATTCGGACGCAGTGATGGTGAACCTTATCGGGCGCGAGATCAAACAGGCCGCCAGGTTCATGGAAATCAAAAACGCCTGCGTTCATGTCTACGGCAAGGACGCGATAAAGGCGGGCCGCAAAATGGGTCACGTGACCCTTCTCAAAACCATCGACGCGGTCCCGGAAACATTTGAAACCGCGATCCGGGCGTTATTGGCGAAGAGCTAAATTTTAAACGCCTAGCGCGCCATGCGCGCCAAGACTCTTGGCGTGCTTTGCATTAAAAAAACGAAGGTCAGTCTGTATCCTTCTTAACGCTATTCTTTTAAACCACAGCGATCACAGCGCACACAGCGAAGCCTGCGCAAACGCCGCTATGATCGCAGTGCGCGCCGTGGTTCAATGATTGAAGCCCCATTTTATCGCCCTTCACGCATTTGCTTTGCCGCGCCGCGTGGTTTGCGTTAAATAAAACAAAAAGAGGATTTTCACCTATGACCGAAACCCGTACCGAAACAGATTCCATCGGCGAGATTGACGTGCCCGCCGATCGTTACTGGGGCGCGCAGACGCAGCGCTCGATTGAGAATTTCCCCATCGGCGGCGAGACAATGCCCGCCCCGCTGATCCGCGCGCTTGGCTTGCAAAAAAAAGCGGCGGCGAAGACCAATATGGACCTTGGCGCTCTCGATAAAGACATCGGGGCGGCGATTATTCAGGCCGCCGACGAAATTCTGTACGGCGATCTGGATCAGGAATTTCCGCTCGTCGTCTGGCAGACGGGATCCGGCACGCAGACGAACATGAATGCGAACGAGGTTATCGCGGGCCGCGCAAATGAAATCCTGAACGGAACGCGCGGCGGTAAATCGCCTGTTCATCCGAACGATCATGTTAATATGGGCCAGTCCTCGAACGATACGTTTCCGACCGTCATGCATATCGCCGCCGCTGAAGAGGCGCATCACAGCCTCATCCCCGCGCTCGAGAGCCTGCACGACACGCTGCGCGCCAAATCCGAAACCTTCGACAAGATCGTCAAAATTGGCCGCACGCATCTGCAGGACGCAACGCCGCTCACATTAGGTCAGGAATTTTCCGGCTACGCCGCGCAAATCGCGTTCGGCATTGAGCGAGTCAAAGCTTGCCTGCCGCGCCTTTATATGCTTGCGCAGGGCGGCACGGCCGTCGGCACGGGCATTAATTCAAAGGCAGGTTTCGCGGAAGGCTTCGCGCGGCATGTGGCGGATCTTACGGACCTGCAGTTTATCACCGCGCCCAACAAGTTCGAAGCGCTGGCCGCGCATGACGCGATGGTCGAATTGTCCGGCGCGCTGAACGTGCTGGCTTGCTCGCTGATGAAGATCGCGAACGATATCCGGCTATTAGGATCTGGCCCGCGCTGCGGCATCGGCGAGCTTATTTTGCCCGCGAACGAGCCCGGCTCCTCGATCATGCCCGGCAAGGTCAACCCGACGCAGTGCGAAGCATTAACGATGGTCTGCGCGCAGGTCATGGGCAATCATACGGCCGTTACGATCGCCGGGAGCAACGGGCATTTCGAGCTGAACGTGTTCAAGCCGGTTATCATTTACAACGTCCTGCAATCGATCCGCCTGCTCTCGGACGGGATGAACAGCTTTAACGAGCGCTGCGCCGCCGGGATCGAGGCCGACGAGACGCGTATTGAAAAGCTTTTGCATGAGAGCCTGATGCTGGTCACGGCGTTAAACCCGCATATCGGCTATGACAACGCGGCCAAAATCGCCAAGAAGGCTTATGCCGAGAACCTCACGCTCAAACAGGCGGGCGTTGATTTAGGCCTCCTCACGGAAGAGCAGTTCGACGACTGGATCAAACCGGAAGAAATGACAAGGCCGGGGGCTTAATTTTTAACCGCGAATACACAAGAATGAGAGCGCACCCTGTCTAGCTTTAAGATAATCTAACTGGAAAAGGTAACGGGCCCGTTAAACGGACTAAGTCCGGTTTTTTCGCGTTTTTTGCACAAGATGCAGTCCGGAGCTTAGGAATTTATTCTACCACAAAAACCGGCCCCGTGTAAGCTCTGCAATAAGGGATTTATAGTTACTTGAAAAATTAACGCGCCACTCGCTCCGGCTTTTATGCCGCTGCGCGAAGCGCATTTTTAAAACTACAGAGCGCGCAGAGAACGCAGAGAGTAAAGCTCTTTAAAAAACTCTGCGCCCTCTGCGATCTCTGTAGTTTAAATTTACTGGTGATAATCAGGCGCAGAAAATGGATCATTATTTTTTTGAATGACTATAAAGGAATATATGCGAAGAGGCCTGATCCCATGAAAAAACGATCCGTCAATATTGCAGGCCATGCCACAAGCGTCACGCTCGAAGAAGAATTCTGGGCGGCGCTGAAAGACATCGCCAATGCGCGCGGCCTGTCGCTCAACGCGCTCATCACACAAATCGATGAAAACAGCGAAGGCAACCTCTCCAGCGCGATCCGGGTTTATGTTCTGGAATGGTATAAAGCCGCTAACGCGTAATCTCGTTCAAAATGCCCTTGAACAATTCTACTTCAGGCGGGAGTTGCTCTTCCTGCTGCGCGGGCGGTTGCTGTTGCTCCTCCTGCTGGGCTTCGGGCTGATTGTCGTTGGCGGGAGACTCTTGCGATTGTTCGGGCGCGGGTTGCGGTTGTTGTTTGGGCTGCTGCGCGGGCGCGTTGCCGCCAAGCGCCTTGTTCAAAACGTCGCCGAACTGCCCGCCGACTTTGTCCTTTATAAGGTCCTGCGCCTTGCGCTGGATCTTGCGCTGCAGGTAATCCTGCAAAAGGCCTTGACCAAATGTCTGCCCGGGATTGTCGAGCGGTCCCGAAACGCTCACCGTAAATTCGGGAATATCTTCACGCCCTTTAAGCGAGATCGTATTTTCAAGCGCAATCGTCCATTGCGGCAGATTTACGGGCCCCGTAGAAACAACGCGCGCTTCCGGTCCGTCAAGGGTGAGCGGGTTGATATTGACGATCCCGTTTTGAATATTGAATTCGCCGTCAATGGTATCGAACTGCGTCTGCCCGCCGCGCGTCGCGCTCTTCCAGATGCCGGTGACCGTATCGCCGGGCTTCGTCTCACCAGACAGCGCTTCGGCAAGACGCCCGAAATCAACGCCCTTCAGGATGAAATCCGTCCCGTTCATCGTCCCCTTGCCTGAGAGATCGGCGATCAAAGCCGCCGGGCTGATCCCGCTGGCGTTCAGATTTGCCATGAGCGAGGCTCTGCCCTGCGCTTCGACAAGCCGCGCGCCTGTCAGCGCCGTAACGAAGGATTCGATAGCGACTTGATCCACATCCAGATTGGCCGACAGCTTAAGCGGAGAACGTTCGCCTTTAACGGATTCCGCCGTCAGCGCCCCCTTTACATCGCCGCCAAACAAACCCGCCTCCAGATTTTCAAGCGCCAGACGCCCGTCTTCAAGACTGACGGAAGCGCCGGGATTGGTAAACGACCACCTGTTGTAATTCAAAGCCAGAGCCTTGAGCGTTAGATCGAGATTGAGCGCGTGCATCCAGTCCGTTGGCACGGCGTTGCGCGACCAGCGCACGTTTTGTCCCTGCGCCGCCGCGCCGCCTCCACTGTTTCCAGAGCTTTTAGTAGTTGCCAGAAAATCGCTCAGCGGTATCGTTCCGAAATCAAGACTGCCTTGAATATCAGGCACAGAGCCACCCATATCGATCCGCACTTTTCCCTGAACAGGCATAGGACCGATATTGGCTTTCAGATCGGACAGCGTGTAAAGCTCTGCGTCACGCGCCACGCTCGCATAAAATTCCAGAGGCTTTTCAAGTCCTGGCGCGGCTTTGAACTCCGGGTTAACGATACGGACCGCCTCTACAAAATTGGGGTGTTGCACCGATGCGGTCAGGTTATTGACCTTCGGCGTGGCAGGCAGCCCTGTCAGCTGCCCGCTTGCGTCAAATGTTCCTTTAAGAGCTTTAACATTCGCGCGAAAACCAAGCTCTTCCGCGCTTCCATTGACGTCGGTCTGGAAAGACAGCGCGCCAAACGGACGCGGCAAGACGCTCACGTCAACTTTCAGAGCGTCAAGTATCGCTTCAACGTCCTTGGCTTCACCGGCAACGGTAAAATCAATGCCGTCCAGCGTCTCAAGATTTGCGATCTTGCCATTGGCGCTGAAACGTCCGCTGAAAAAGTCCTCAATCAGGGCTTGCTCCAGCGCCAGAGAGTTTTCGGTCAAATCAGCATCCAGACGCACCCCGCCGACCTTCATTGACATCGCGCTCCAGTTTACATTCTGAACACTGACATTCACTGACAGGTCAATGGGAAGAGACAATGCCCGCAAAGACTCGACGGGATCGAATGCGCCGCCCTGATTATTCGCGGTCGCCTCCGCGCCGCTTTGTGACAAACGCGCCAGTATCCTGTCAAGGTCAACGTTACTAACGACCGCCTCAACGGACAGCGAAGGCCGGGCGCTGTCGCCAGCATTCCCGGACCTGAACTGGCCGCTTAATGAGACATTGCTCTGATCAAGTTCAATGACGCTCTCCCGAAGCGTTAAAACGTCCGGCGTCGCGTTCACGTTAATATTCGCGTCGATAGAATCGTAAAGACGAAGCATCGCGACGCTGCTTAACGCTTCGGGCAGGAAAATCCCGGCCACGCTCGATATGTTTTCCGTCAGAAAACGTATTTCCGCATCAAGTTCGGGATCGGAGACGATGACCCCTCCATCCTTGCTTTCCGATTTCGAGGCGTAGGCAAGCGTTGTCTTCGCATCCAGCGCGGAGCTGCCAGGCCCCTTGCCGTAGTTGAAGGCCGATGTCAGCGCCTGCCCGTCCCAGCTTGCCCTCGCCGAGACCGTTTCAAATTGCCGGCCGCTGTAATTGACCGCCGGCGCCGTCGCTTCCAAATCCAGAATTACGGGAACAGGCAGGGACAACGTGTCCGGCAAAAAGCCGCCGCTCTCCGCTTTCTCTTTGCCGTTTCCGGGCCGAATAAACTTGTTTACGTCTAGCGGATTTCTCCAGTCGAGCTTTGCCGCAATCTTGTAGGGCGGCGCGTCAATCGAGGCCAGATCGAGGCTTGCAGCGACCGGCGCGCCGGCAATTGTAAGCAAGCCGTTCTTCAAGGAAGCGTTTGTTTGAGACGCCGTCAGCAATCCTTTTAAAGATACGCTTTCGCCAAGCGCGCTATCACTCAAGACGGCAACATCCGGCAAAACAGCGGAAAGCTTCCCGGATTCTACGGATAATTCACCCTGAACCTCTGGCTCGTCCTGCGCGGCCAAAACGCCTGAAAAGCGCAAGCGCGTTTTCTTTTCCGGCAATTCGAGATCTGTCTGAATCGCCACCGACTCGAGATTATCAAGACGCCCCGTTGATGCCGAAAACAAGAGCTCCAAGCCGTCATAAACAAGACTTCCCTCGCCTTTAAAGGGACCGCTCAGCGTTTCCGCGCGCAGGTTCAGATCAAGGTCACTGACCGAATACCCAACCCCTTCGGGAAGGTTGCCGTATTCAACGTAACCCTTTTCAATTCTTATTGAATCGAGGGAAATATTCCGCATGATTCCGTTCTGGTCCGCGCTGTTATCCGGAACGCTTCCTGAACCGTCCTGAAGCTTTCCCGCATTGCCTTCCAGCATCGCCTCAATCTTTGGCGACATCCAGTTACGGCGACCGTCCGCCGCAACCGTTAAATTCACGACAGGCTCGACGAGGCGCACCCTGTCAACGGCAAGCTCACCGCTTAACAGCCGGCTTAGCGAAATATTGATATTCGTCCGCGCGATAGAGATGACCGGCTTTTCGAAGCCTTCCGAAACAAGGGATAAATCTTCTACGTAAAGACTGGGAGCCGGCAGAATGGCAAAGCGGATTTCCCCCCCGATATCAAGTTCGTGGCCGGTAAATTCCCGCACGCTTTCTTTGATTTGCCCTTTGTACTGACTCCAGTCAACAAACCCGGGCGCGACTAGCAACCCGGCAACAGCCACGACGATAAGAACAATAATCAGGGCGGCGAATTTCTTCACAGTCAGACTCCAGGTTGATATGACCAAAAAAAGACCACTTCTTTACGGTCTCT
The DNA here is from genome assembly GCA_964498755.1 of uncultured Pseudobdellovibrionaceae bacterium. Taxonomy (GTDB): domain Bacteria; phylum Pseudomonadota; class Alphaproteobacteria; order Micavibrionales; family Micavibrionaceae; genus RZZS01. The sequence continues at coordinate 25,452 of CAZCIB010000008.1, forward strand.
TATATAAGAGTTTTGACTGTCAAAAAAAGGGCAAAAACCAAGTTAAGCTTTGTTTTCTTCTTCATACCGGGCTTGAAAAAGTCGCAGCGCCTCAAGATACTCTTCCAGCTTCGGCAAGACGGCGTTCTGAAACATTCTCTGTTGCGTGCGCGGCAACGCTACCAGCGCATTTTCGTACATGGCGCGTGCGGCTTCCATCAAATCCTCAAGCGTTTCCTTACGCGTGGTCATGGCGTTATTCGTATCTATGATGCGCCGCGCCAGCATTTCCACGATCGCCCGAATGGTGGGGTCGGTACGAGTCAGTTTTTCCTGGAACGTCGTTCGGGTAATGACAATAACGCTGCAATCCTCGACCGATTGTACGCTCGCCGTGCGCGGCGTGTCATAAACGAGCGCCATTTCACCAAAGATCTGCCCGGAGCCCAGTTTTGCGAATTCAACCTCATGACCGTTTTCATCGCAGGAAAATACGCGCACCGAGCCGGACTGCAACAGGTACGCAGCCGCGCCCTCTTCTCCCTCCCTCACGATCATTTTGCCCGCAGGATAAACACGCCGCTCGTAAATCGTTTTGTCCTTTGAACTCATCGCGCAGGGTTCTTTTTGTGAATTTATCTTTGCGCCGCTGAAGAGGCGTTAAAGTCCATCGCCGTTCTGGAGCCGGCCAGCGTCTTGATAAACCTGTCCCTGATATCCATGGCTTTTGCCATGTTATCCGTACCGGTTTCATGGGCTATCGTCGAGAAGATCCCATCTTTCGCAAAGAAGAGAATTGAAGCGGATGAATCAATATCATCGGAGACGCATGCAATTTCGTACGAGGATATATTATACCCGTTTACGGATGATTTATCGTTCGCCGGAATTGCCGCGAAATCTCCGGCGCACCGAGAGTCGGCCATGTCCAGATACTCGGAAACCATGGTTTCAAACTGCGCCGGACCCCCAAGGGATTTTTGCTCGGCGGTGCCATAAATTCCGCCCTCCGCATCCCATGTAAACGCCATCATTTTACCGCCCGGCGCGGAATCGAGCTTTTGAAGCGTATCTGCGCTCTCCTGAAGTCCCGCGAGTTGCAGAAGTTGACGCATCTGGGCGGAGCTCATGTAATCCGGGCCTGGGGTCGCTGCGCGCGTTTCGCTTTGGATGCTGGCAAGCGGCATAGCGATCACCTCTCCGCCTTGCTCTTGCGGCTCCGCGACATTCCGGGCGGCGCGCATATTTTGAGTAGGCCGCGGCTCCTTCTCAATCACCGTGCCCGGACGGCGAACACTGCTGCCTGATGATACGCCGTTTGCGGAGCGCGCCTGAATATGGCCTGAAGTTGGCTCAATATCCTGCATGGGCGCGACCTGGCTGGCGGAAGCTCCTTGCGTATTTCCGCTTTCAAGGCTCGCCAGCTTTTGTTCGTAATTTTCCCTGGCTGCTTTCGCTTCAGCCAGAGCAGAGTGCAGCTCGTCGTTTTCCTGACTTAAAGACGCAATCTCCGCTTCTCTGGCGCGAAGCGAATTCTGCAGGGATTCGAGGGACTGCATACGTTCCGTCCCTTTATCGAGGCGGTCTTCAAAGCTGGCTATTCTGCTTTCGCACATCTCTTTAGACTCTTTGGCCCTGGCAACATTTTCCTGAAGCGCGCGCAGCTTTTCCGCTTGCGCTTTACGCGCCACGGCAGGATCGAACAATTTGTTTTCAAGCGCATGCACTTCCGCGGAACATTGCGTTTTTTCTTTTTCAAGCAACGCGCCAAGACGGCGTATTTCAGATTCCGCTTCGTTATAACGCCGCGTTGCTTTTTCAATATCCCAGTTCTTACCGGCTACGCTGGCCTGTTCCGTCTCCATACTCAGTGCGGTCTGCAACTCCTGATTCAGACGCCTGTTTGCTCTTTCCGCGGCCTCAAGCTTGGTTTCAAGCTCTTTCATTTCCATTTCAAGCAAGGCGTCAGCCGCGCTTACGTTTATTCTGTTATTATACTTGCGCTGCAGGTCGTCGACTGTGTTTTGCAACGCCAGGTTTTTGGCTCTCAGATCAGAAATAATGCCGCGCAATTCGGTGATTGTAGACTCATGGCGCAGAAGTTTTTCAGCCAGACGGTCATTCTCCGCGCTCACCCCTTTCGCGAGCCGCGCCTTTAAGTCCGCGTTCTCTGTCCTCAAGGCCGTCACCTCACTGCGCAATTCCTCGACAAGAGCCGCATTCGTCACATTATCCTGACCTGCGGAAGCTATCTTCTGGCGCGCAAGTTCAAGCTCCTCCCGCAGTTTCGCATTCGCCTGCTTCTGCTGGCCCAGTTGTGTTTCAAGGAAATCGACCTGATCTTCCAGATGGGACAAACGCTCCTTATCAGCTGCGTTAACCTTGGCGGCGCCGCGCGTTTCCTCGAACGAGGCGTAAAGCGATTTATTTTCTTCTTCAAGCTCCAATATGCGTTCTTTTAATTTCGCAAGCTCAACTTCATGAACGCGCTTCAGGGCCTGAACTTCACCGGAGTTCGCCGTTTCCAGATTTGCCAGCTCTTCCTTAAGGCGCGCATTATCTTTCTGCGCCTCTTGAAGGGCGGACTTAAGCTCTTGCGCGCCCGCTTTCGACTCCGCGACATTCGCCTTTAACTCAGCTGCGCTGGCGACCTCCCTCTCAAGAGAGAGAATCCGGCTCTCCATCTCGCTTTTTTGCGCTGTCATCTCAGCCAGACGGCCCTCCAGAAGCCTGACAAGCTCCTTATCGCCAGAACTCTCCAGAAGATTCGCGCGCGCCTGCGTCAGTTGCTCCCTTGTCTTGTCAAGCGACGCCTGCAGAACATTATTCTCCTCCTGCAACGCTGAAATCTCACTTTCAAGCCTCTTGCTTTCAGACTCCTGCGCCCTGCCGGAAACGAGCTTTGCCTGAAGCTCGCTGTTCTGCGCCTGCAGCTTTGCCTTCTCCTCCTTCAGAGAACCAAGCTCGCTTCGGGTCTCCGCAAGCGCGGCCTCGATGCTTGCAGTATTAGCTCCGCTGGACTGGCGCGCCTGTTCCAGTGAAGCCTGCATAGCCTTGTTCGACTGTTCCAGCCCCTGAATTTGCTCTTCCAGCGCCGCGATCAACTGTTCCTTTTTTTCCAGCTCAGCCACAAGCTCCGGATCATCGCCCGTGCTTTTACGCAGCGCCTTGTTTTCCCGCTCCAGTAAATCCAGACGCTCGCGCAACTCATTCACAACCGCGCCGTCTCCCGAGTCCTGCATGCGCTCTTCGTATTCCTGACGCGCCAATGACAACGCCGAGGACAACCTTTCATTCTCTGCATTCAGCCTGTTAACCTGACGGCGCATATTTTCAAGCTCGACCTCGTCAACCGCAACCTCTGCGGAGCCTTCTTCAATGGAGACGTACTCCTGATCATCGCCCGTCCCGGCGGACGCATGGCGGTAAGGCGCATGAATAGTAGTCCTAGCGGCGACAGGCGAAGTATCGGCAACCTGCGTCGCGCCCCCCGCCGGCTCGATCAGGGAATTTACGCAAGCGCCAAGCTGCGTATCGCCATTTTGCATGTCGGAGATGACAAAACGGAACAACTTGCCGCGGAAATTCACATCCAGAACGCCTGAACGCTCAACGGCCTTCAACAGCTCATCCTGCGTTCCGGTCCGGATTACAAACGCTTTTGTCGAGACGGGCGTTACGTCGAAAGCTTTACTGACGCCGCCAGATGTTAAAATGACCGTATAGGCGCGCGTCGTCTTGAGCATATCTCTCTGGAAGTCCACCGCCAGCGACGTTTCGGCATTCGCGTTACGCGCAACCGTCAGAACCAGGTTATTCGAAAACCGGCGCGCCATGGTGCAGTAGTCGCCGCCGACCTGCTCGCTTTTAATCTTGGAGATTGCCCAGGACGTTTGCGGAACGAGCCTGATCTCTCCCGATCTGGCGTGCGCCTGCGTCGCTGTCGCCGCGCAAGCGAGCATGCTGCCGCCTAGTAGCGTCGATAAAATCAAGGGCCGCATTTTCATGATTCCGTCTCCGAATCGTTGAAAGACTATTTTTTAAGCTGTGGATAACCGTATACAGGACGTAACGAATCCTTGCTACAAGGATAACGTTCTTATGGCAGAAATAAAAGAGCGATTTTACAAAACCTTTATCCGGCGCTCCGGACAGACGTCTTATTATCGCGCGCGCCTCTTAAACCCCGCGGATCACGAGGCTCTTTGCATTTCTATCACCAAAACGGGTTCCGCGCCGCGCGCGGCCTGATGTAACCGGCCAACCGGGCGAATCGATTCGCCGTTATACTGGGCAAGGAGCGATTCGAGCGCCGTTTGAAAGTCGCCCTTCATGCTGACGGTTTTTTTGATAGGAAAATCTACGGAGCTGTCCCAGAGCAGCCTGACCCCGGCCTCTCTTGACCACAACTGCAGCACATTGCGCATATCCGTGCCGCGGATCGCATGCCATGTGCTGGGACGCATCGGCGTCGCCATTGCCTGACGCTTATCGGATGCGAATTCAAAATCCCCCTTTGCAGGGTCGTCAATTTCGCCGCGGATCCCCGAGGCTTTACCGGACTCACTCAACAGCTGGGCCACGGCGTTTTCAAATGAGCCTTCATATTGAACGTTATCCCTGACCGTACCGCTGCGGTCGGCCTGCCAGACGAAATCGTAACCGGCGATCTGCGCCCACTGCTTAAGCACCGTGCGAATATCCTCGCCTTCACGCGCTTGCCAGGTCATCGCCATCTGCGCGCTCGGCGCCGTTACGGCGGCAGGATTCATTTGCGTCTCAGGCGGGGCGGAGAGCGGCTGCGGCGTTGCCGGATCTTGATGCGCGCTATCATCCCTGCCGGGCAGCCGCTCCATCGGCGCCGATACCGGTTCCGGAAATTCCGGCGCCCGCGAGATTGCGCCTTCGCGTCCGAACGCCGAAGCGAGATCTCTCGACGGCCCGGCCTGCACAGGCGAAGCCGGCGCCGGAACCATAGGCGCAACAGGCGCAGACAACACCTCATCCGCGGCAATTTGCGGCGCGCGCGCACGCGGCGGCTCGGGCGTTTTCATCCCCGGCATGCCGGAGTCTTGCGGCATTTGAGACGTCTGCCCGGAAACATCAGGCTTCTGACGTCGCGGCTGCTGCCATTCCATGGCTTCATTCCGCGCGACTTGACCGGTTTGGTCTGAACTGTTCTCCTGCGGGCGGCGGATCATCACTTCCTCAGCTACGGCGGCGGGTTCGGGCATGACAGGCTGCGCAGATGCGACTTGCGGCGGCTCTGATAACGGCGCGGCGGAAGGCGCAACGCCCGTGCACTGGTCAAGGTTTCGCATCCCGCCGGCGGCTCCCGCGAGCGAGAACACCGCCTGCACCGGTCCCAGCGTCAGGCTCATGTTTTCATTACTGGAAAATTTTGCGCGCGCGACGTCAAGCTGGCGCAGATCAAAAACGAGCGTGGAACTGTTATAAGCCTGCGCAGCCATTTGCTGCTGAAACCCGGACGCAAAAGCCAGCGTCACAGGGTAGCTCTTGCCCTTTTCAAAAACGCCCTGCATGAAATCAACGGACATCGCGATAATCTGGCCGCCCCCGCCGGAAATGCGCACAGTATAGCCGTTGTCATACTCGGTCATCATGACGCAGGACTGCGGATTGGTCCCGGCGGCGGACGCGACGGATTCGGTGACGTTCCATGCGGAAACAGGCTGGAAAAACGCCTGCTGCTGCGCCTCTGCCCCGCCTGCTGTAAACGAAAGCGCGGCGAAAGCCCCGGCGCCCGCAGACAGTATTGCTTTTCGGTCGAAACGAAATACGCGCATGAATCAATCCCCGTAACTCTTTTTTGCAGATACTACAGACATTAAAAGCCCGGGGCCACAGGCGCAACATAATTTTGGAAAGTTATTCAAAGCGCCGCAAAGCCGCACGGTCGGGACGGGTAAAACAGGCGTTTTTACTCCGTCTTCTTCTCCAGCTTGTGGGCGAGGCTCGCCTCCAGAAAACCGTCGAGATCGCCATCGAGCACGGCCTGCGTGTTCGAGCTTTCGTAGTTCGTGCGCAGATCCTTGATCATCTGGTAGGGCTGAAGCACGTAAGAGCGGATCTGATGGCCCCAGCCGATATCGGATTTCTCGCTGTGCTCGGCGCTGGCCGCCTCCTCGCGCCGCCGCAGCTCGGCCTCGTACAGACGCGCTTTCAGCATATCCATCGCGCGCGCCTTGTTCTGGTGCTGCGAACGTTCGGACTGGCAGGCGACGACAATGCCCGTGGGCTGGTGGGTGATGCGCACGGCGCTGTCCGTGGTGTTGACGTGCTGACCGCCCGCCCCGCTTGAGCGGTAGGTGTCGATTTTCAGATCGGCCTCGCTGACTTCAATCTCGATGCTGTCATCGACGATGGGGGCGACGGCGACGGAGGCGAAGCTCGTGTGACGCTTGGCGTTCGAGTCAAACGGCGAAATGCGCACAAGGCGGTGTACGCCCGTTTCGGTCTTGAGCCAGCCATAGGCGTTCTCGCCCCTGATTTCGAGCGTGCCTGATTTAATGCCCGCCTCCTCGCCCGCGCTGACTTCCACGGTCGTCACTTTATATCCGTGCTGTTCAGCCCAGCGGTGATACATGCGCAAAAGCATCTGGCCCCAGTCCTGCGCCTCCGTGCCGCCCGCGCCCGCATTGACGTTCAAGAACGCGTCTTTGTCATCGGCCTCGCCGGACAGGAGACTTTCAAGCTGACGCTTTTCGACCTCGGCTTGAAGTTTCGCAATATCTTTTTCGGTTTCGGAAATGATCGCTTCGTCGCCCTCCTCCTCGGCCATTTCGATCATATCGACCGCGTCCGAGAGACGCTGCTCCAGCGCCTTGACCGCCCCGGTCTGGTCCTCCAGACGGGTGCGCTCGCGCATAAGTTTCTGGGCGTTGTCCGGATCGTTCCAGAGGTTCGGGTCTTCGACGAGCGCGTTCAGCTCGTCAAGGCGGGAGAGGGCCTGATCCCAGTCAAAGATGCCTCCTCAGCAGCGAAATGGACTCTTTGATTTCGTCCACGGCTGCCTGTGTTTCTGCTTTCATCAAGATTCCCCAAATGTTTAGCAAGCCTTGTAGCAAACAAGACAGGCAAGCGCAACATGGCTGGAAGCGAGAAACGAGTTTCGAGAAGCGAGAGAGCAAACCGACACTGTCTCGCTTCTCGTTTCTGGTAACTCGCTTTTGAAAAAAACTACGCCGCTTTAGGCAAAGCCGCAGCGTAAGAGCTGAAATTCTCGATCATCTCCTGAATGAACCCGGCGCGGTCCTCGTCAGTCCGCCCGGAAACGAGATTTTCATTGTTGGTAACCGGGTCATCGCTCCAGTTTGCGCCGGCGCGCACCGCGTCAGGCAAAATGTCTTCCGGACCGGAAACCGTCTTTCCCCTGACCTGATCGCAGAAAATCATCAGGCACAGCGCTCGGCCACATACCGCAACCGGCTTGCCGGCGCTCATGAAGCCGCCAATAAAGCGGCGCGTATGCGCGGTCAGTTTCAGCTTGTCTATCGAACGGCGCCCGCCGGGCAGAACCAGCATGGAATAATCGGCCGCCAGCGCCGAGCTCAAAGGGTTGTCGACCATGAAATGATGGCCCCATCCGTTTTCGTGCCAGCCGTTGACCACGCCGTGATCGAGGCTGATGATGTTGCATTTTGCGCCTTCTTGTTGCAGGTGCCTTTGCGTTTCCGTCAGATCGTTTTCACAAAAGCCATTTGAAACAAGAATAGCTACCTTCAGACCACTCAGTCGTTTTGTCATTGCGCCCTCTTTTTTTGTTGTTTGGATTTTTCGGGCGCGCATACGCGGAGCCCCTGCCTGTTTTAGCTTCACACTATTTTTACGTAAACGAACTTGAAACTTTTCTAATGTTTCTGCTCTTCTTGCGAAAAAGTCAAGATTTTTTTCAACAATCCACAACAAACGCCTGAAAAACCTTGGATTGTATATAATGACGCCCTAATGGACAGCCTGCGCCTACTCAGCAGCCCGCTGTTCCGATTCGGCCAGGGGATTGCCATATTCATCAACGCCCAGCTTTTCCTGTAGCTCGCTGGAAGACGTCGTGTACTGGAACCGGTATTTTCTGTCCGGATGTACGTAGCGGAACGCTTTTTGCGCCATCAGCGCCGCTTCATGAAACCCGGACAGGATCAGTTTTAGCTTGCCGGGATAATGATTGATGTCGCCGATCGCGAAAATCCGCTCCGTAGAGGTTTCGAATTTTTCCGTGTCGACCGGGATCAGATTTTCATGCAGGTTCAGGCCGAAACCCGCAATCGGCCCGAGCTTCATCGTAAGCCCATAGAACGGCAGAAGCGCATTACATGGAATATCTTCCGGGGACCCGCCCTTCGGCTGAAACGTCACGCTCTCGAGCGCGCCTCCCTGTCCGTTCAAACCCTTGATATCGCCGATGCGCAGGTTCATTTTTCCCGCTTCGGCCAGCGCGCGCATCTTGCCGACCGTATCCGGCGCGGCGCGAAAATCATTGCGGCGGTGGATCAGCGTGAGGCTTTTTGCGACGGGCTGCAGGCTCAGCGTCCAGTCGAGCGCGCTGTCGCCGCCGCCGGCGATGACAATATGCTTGCCGCGAAACTGTTCGATTTTGCGCACGGCGTAAAATATCGACTCGCCTTCGTATTTCTCAAGATCCGGCAGGTTCGGCTTTTTCGGCATAAAACTGCCACCGCCCGCTGCGATGATGATGACTTTGGCTTTGATTTTTGTGCCCTGATCCGTTTCAACGGACCAGTTGCCGTTATCCAGTTTCTCGAGAGATGCCGCCATTTGCGAGAGATGAAACACGGGCGCGAACGGCATGATCTGGTCCATCAGCCGGTCGGTCAGTTCCTGCCCGGAAATTACCGGGTAAGCTGGAATATCGTAGATCGGCTTTTCCGGATACAGCTCCGTGCACTGCCCGCCGGGCCGGTCGAGAATATCAATCAGATGCGCCTTGACGTCGAGCAGGCCAAGCTCGAACACCGCAAACAACCCCACAGGGCCTGCGCCGATAATCACGGCGTCGGTTTTGTGGCTCTTGCCTTCTTCAGCTTTTATGAATTCGCTCATGCTCCGTATTTAGCACGGTTCACGGAAGGCTCAAGGTTTTTGTTGCTCCTGCGCCAGAGCAGTACTAGGTTATGTCTTCAAAAAGGAATATCCCGCAATGACCTTCGTCGTCACAGAAGTCTGTATCAAGTGCAAGTATCTCGACTGCGTCGAGGTCTGCCCCGTAGATTGCTTTTACGAGGGCGAGAACATGGTCGTCATCCACCCGGACGAATGCATCGACTGCGGCGTGTGCGAGCCCGAATGCCCGATCGAGGCGATATTGCCGGATACGGAAGACGGCGCGGAAAACTGGCTCGAGCTCAACCGCCGCTATTCCGAGCAATGGCCGAATGTGACCGTCAACCGCGG